>NZ_NEHH01000008.1:0-374642 GCF_002112305.1 Pseudomonas sp. R45(2017)
TTTAACCCGGAGCGACCCGCGCCAATTTGACGAAATGGAACTGACCATAGGCTCATGGAGTAAAACCATTCCCTATGTCCATCCTGCCAACCCGGTCACCTACAACCTGACGACCCTTGACCTCCAGCAGATCGGTGACGGTACTCGTACAGTGAGCGCCACCATAAAAGATCAACTGAGCAACCTCAGAGTTTCGCCTACGACCTCCATCCTCATCAGTGCCAACCAGCCGCTTATCGTTCCGAAGCTCATTTCCGTTCTTGACGCAACCGGCAACGATGTTCCAGAAGGGAATACAACGAGCAGCACCTCGCTGACACTCCACGGCGAGGCAAGTGCTGGGCGGCAGGTCGAAATCTATGACGGCAGCGGCCCAAGCGCAGTGCCGAAGGGCAAGGTAACGGCTGACCCGACGACAGGAACATGGGTACTGACGATCACAGTACCGTCGGGCGCACGGCGCCTGTATGCAAAATCGCTCTATCACCCGACTAATACCTATTCGAATGTGCGTAATTTGAAAGTGGTGGCGTATGTGGTGGTGGCGTTTCTCAATGGGCCTTACACCGCCACGGCGGGTGATCAGTTGGGAGGCATCGAGTTGAGTTTGACGCAGAACGGGCAGCCGATTGTGGGAATCATCAAGGTGACGTTGCCACAGGGAACAAGGTTTGCCGATGGGACGAGCACCAAGGACTTCACGACAGGAGTTGACGGAAAGGTAACGATTAACGGGGCAACAGCGGGTTCAGTGCAAGGAGTGTTTTCAATTACTGCGTCCAGCAGCGAGACCACGGTAAGTGCGGAATTGAGCATTCGGCCCCCCGATCTGGCTATTGATACGACCGAAATGGAATTGGACGGCGTCATGATAGTTAACCCCTATGGCTGGCCTACCAACGAAATGGCAGGGAACACGGCTACGCGTACTGCGACAGGGGGGGTGCCTCCGTACTCCTACATGTCAGCGAACACACTGGTTGCACAAGTTTCGAGCAGTGGCAAAGTAACGGGATTGAAAAACGGCATCACGAAGATTACGGTCACCGATGCTGCAAACCAGAGCGTTTCGTATTCCGCTAAAGTCTTGAATGTCTACCAGCTTCTCGTTAACAACGCCCTACTGACGGCAGATGAGGGGAAAACATGGATACAAAGCGTTGGAGGTGTAAATAGCTACAACATAATCCAATATGTAACGCCATCTTTGGTCAACCCCGTTCGTGATCTTTACGAAAACCGAATTTACCCTGACCCCCTCGGATCACGAATTTACCAGTACGTCGCAACACAGGTTAATTTTCTATGCTGGAATGGTTCAATCATTGGTGGTTTGGGGTTGCTTTATGGGGACAGTAAGAGGATCAGGGCATTCACTTGCATTCCGACTTGATGGCAAAAGCTAATAACAAAAGGAGACGGAAATATTTCAAAACAAAAAGGGGACGCATTTATTTACGAACCGCGTATCAGTGCGTAGCCGGTTACCTTAAACCGCTTCTTCACGGATTCGCCACGACTGTTTAAAGCCGTTGACCGAAACGTCCGGCAAGCCACAACGCCTTGCGCCATTGCCTACGCATCCGCCAGAATCCGCCGGCTTGTGTGCCTTGAGGGCCGGCTCTATCGTTTCCGGGTCGCTGATGAATCAGCGATCGGGTTTAGCAGCTCGGCAATTCTCAAGGCACGCTGGTTTCGCCATTTCTGTTTTATGGCGGCTTGCGTGGGGCACTTCGGTGCGCCGGGATCCTTGAGCCTGGTCTGCTAACCCGCGTACAGCCGCCACCTCATTCGTTTAGCAGCGATGGATGACGGCTCCATTTCTCAAGGAGCTTCACCATGATCAAACCAACGCCAAACCCGCCCGAAACCGACTCCACCTCGCCTTACGAATCGGTGGATTCAAAGACC
This sequence comes from Pseudomonas sp. R45(2017), assembly GCF_002112305.1. NCBI lineage: Bacteria > Pseudomonadati > Pseudomonadota > Gammaproteobacteria > Pseudomonadales > Pseudomonadaceae > Pseudomonas > Pseudomonas sp. R45(2017). The sequence goes on from NZ_NEHH01000008.1 coordinate 1,912, forward strand.
TTCCACGAAGCCGCCGAACGCGCCCTCGATCACTACTTCAATCCCCTACTCCCCAGAAAACCGCTGCTCAAACCCAACACCCGCTATCTCATCGCCCCCGGCGTCGACAGTGAAGAACTGCTGGCCGAAGCCTGCGAAACCCTGACTTCGGCCAAAACCATGGCCACCGACTTCGCCGGGCTGGTGGACGGCTCGCATCGGCATGTGCTGTTGGGCATTGCGCAATTGATCATGCTGGGGGAGCTGGCCGTGAACCGGATGCTGGACAATCTGGAGGTGGCGGCTGAGACGCGCGTTTAAGTGGTGAAACCAAAACGGCCCCTTTACGGGGCCGTTTTTCTGCCTGTTCAAATCCTTGGAGATCTCTTCGGCACTCGACCGTTCATCTATAAACAGCCTTCACCTGTCAGATCTGACAGTGGTCGATGCAACTGCATGGTGCTTTGATGAAGCTCATCTCAATTGCCCCGCGAGCAGATGCCATGAACGCCACCACGTCGCCCCCCATCGCCATTTTTGCTCTCACGCCTCCACAAGTCCTCCTCAAGACTGACCCGGTGATTGGTGCGCATATCGGGGTCTCGATCGTCAATCACTACAAAGACCCTTTGGGGATGGCAGTGCTGTTCGGGCCTTGGCAAGGTCAGGATCTGTATGAAACCGTTCACTTGCACCTGAACAACAACCCAAAGCCGATCAGCAGTGAAATCGTATTCAGCATCAGCGACCCGGTGCTGTTACGCCTGCCTGCCGGTTTGCTGCTGGAGGACATCAACAGTTTGCACTGTACGGTTGAGCGTCTTTCAGGCAACGGCGACACGTCTCCCTCATTGACGGTGCTTTACGATGCTTTTGCTCCAGGTGGCGATGAACAGGTACCGGGGGGCGGACATTCGGCACTCGCCATCAACGCCACCCCCACCAGCGTGGACGCCTCACAAGCTGCACAAGGCGTACTGCTAACGCTGGATTATCCGCACAAACATCTCTATGACCTGATCACTGTTGATAGCGGCGGAGTAGAGACCAAACATCGAATCGAACCAACGCCGACCAACCCCAACCCCGACCTGACCCAGCCAATCACACTCACTCTGACTACACCGCACTTTGCCAAGGATCCGAACAATCCGCAGTTCCCGATCAAGTACAACGTGATCAGCCAGACAAACAATTACTCAGGAACAACACAGTTGGGCCAATTCAATGCACAGGATCATTGGTCGATTCCTTGTCTGATCGATGTGCATCTGGATTGGGCAGAACTGCTCGAGGCCATCCTTCAGGAAATCCTCGGAGAAAACGGTGACGATCCGAAAGAAGTCGATCTGGGCAAAATGAATGGCGGGCCATTGTGGGCGCTTATTCACTTGATCAATACGATTTGGCAGGCAGGGGATGAATGCGATCTGACTTTCGAGGCTTTGGTGAACGGGGTCGTGACGGCTACCCATCAAGTGAAGGTGCCAGTCATTCAGGTACCGGGACAATTGTCAGTGGATATTCCCAACGCCAAGGTCATTCCCGGCAGTACGGTGCAGGTGACATTCAAGCAGACCAGGGGAGGGAAAATTGTTGGTGTTTCCAAAACGGCGGAAGCACGGGTGGTAGGGGCCGGGTTACCTGAGTTGGAGATGGATGTCAGCCCGGTGCATTTGTCAGCTGAGCGATACTACGCTGATCAATTCCCCCCCCAATTTCCCGAGTATTTCTTTCCATCCGACCCGAAAAGCGCAAGTTACATCGATCGTAAAGCCACAGGCGGGGTTGGTACGATTATTTATGCTTCCAGCGATACGAACATCGTCTCGGTCAATCAAGACGGCAGGTCCTATGCTCGAGGAAATGGCGAAGCCATCGTTACCGCCACTGACGCTGCCAATCAAAGCAAGAGTTATAAAATCACTACATCCGGTACCGCACATCAGGTGGTTTTCCGATTCTGGACTCCTGGACTTAGTACCTGGAAAGACGCCTCGCAATTTGCAGTGGCCAGCGGTGGAAGGCTTCTCACTCTATCCGAGGTTCAAAGTCATAGTCGAAGCTTCACTCCCACGAAGTATCAGGACTCTGCATTCGGCCATGGAACATGGACATCCACACCTGGCACTAGTGGGGGGCAGCCAGCCTACTGGATTGGAAGATGGGATGGCGCGCATCATTTGCATGCAGATAATCCGACATTTCAGTCGATATACGTCTTCCTCATAACCAAGACATAACAACAAAAGGGGACGCATTTATTTATCAGACCCTGACCTCGGCCAAAACCATGGCCACCGACTTCGCCGTGCTGGTGGATGGTTCGCACCGGCATGTGCAGCTGGGCATTGCGCAATTGATCATGCTAGGGGAACTGGCGGTGAATCGGGCGCTGGATAATCTGGAGTTGGAGGCTGAGGCGCCGCTGTAGCCTGATCGCCTGATCGTTCCCACGCTCCGCGTGGGAATGCAGCCCGGGACGCTCCGCGTCCCTTCCGGAGCTGGAACGCGGAGCGTCCCTTGAGGCATTCCCACGCGGACGATTCGACGCCTCGACGTGGGAACGATCTATAAACCTGCGTGGTTATTCAAACCACTCCTGTCGCTCATTGAACGTTCGCCGAATCAACTCAACCAACGTCTGCACTTCGGCCACATCCCGCGATGAGGAATTAACCGCCAACCAAGCCTGCAACCGCATCGCCTCCTCAAACAACCCCGGCAACGCCACCAACCCGCGATCAAACCGGCTCATGTACATCGGCAACAAACCAATGCACGCACTGCAGCGAATCATCTCCAGCATCAGCTCATACGACTGCATCTGCACCACCCCGGCCAACCGCTGTTCGACCAGCTCATTCCACGGCCGAAAGCTGTCGATCTGCCGATCGTGCTGCCATTGCACCAGCATGAAATCGGCGAGGTCATCCGGACTTTCTGGCCGCGCAGTCACGCGGGAGTAGCGTTTGGCGATGTGCGGCTGGTATTCCAGTTGTGCAAGGCGTTGCGGTTCGCTGGTGGCGAAGGTCGGGCCGGGGTGCGGGGTGTCGCCGTGGGCCAGCCACAGCACGATGTCGGCGCTGACGGCGCGCAGGGCCAGTTCGCTGTCGAGGGCGATGATCTCGAGGCGCACGCTGGCGTTGCGGCGCAGCAGTGCGATGAGGTCGCGGCCGAGGATGTCGTGCAGGATCGATTCGGCGACGGCCAGCCTGATCAAGGGTTGCTCGATTACCGGGAGTTTACGTTCGTGGGCCAGCGCGACCAGTTGCGCCTGCAATTGCTGGCCTTCGCGGGTCAGGCTGAGCGCACTGCCTTGAAAGCTGAACAGCGCGCATTGCAGTTGCTGTTCGAGTTGCGCCAGTTGTTTGCGCAGCAGGGTCGAGCGCACGTTGAGGCTGCGAGCCGCCTGCATAAAGCAGCCGCAACGGGCGCTTACCAGAAAGTACTGCGCGACGTCGCCGTCGAGGGTCGCCGCTTGCGCCAGCCAGGGTTCGTCCTTGTCCCGGGGCCAGCGGAAATCGGCGCTGCTCTGTCGTGCTGCGGGTTCGGTGAATGACATCGATGACTCCCTGTCGATCTTTGTTTTGGTGTGCAGCGCTTAAGGTTTGCTCTCCAGCACCTTATTGAGCTCGGCCCCGTCGATACTCAGCGTCGCGGTATTGAGCATGCCGTCCAGATAGGCCTGGGCGATCTGTTCCTGACGCTGTGCCCGCAAGGCCTGGGTCAGTTGATCGCGCAGCTCCTCGAGTGTTGCGGTGCGGGCCGGTTGTTGTTCGGTGAGTTTGATCACGTGGAAACCGGCGCTGCTCTGAACGGGATCAGAAACCGCACCAACCTTGAGTCGCGCCACCGCACCACGCACTTCCGGCACCAGTTGCTGCAACGGTTGCAGGCCGGTGTCGCCCCCGCGTTCGGCCGTGAGGCGATCCTGAGAAAACTCCTTGGCCAGCGCTGCAAAGTCCGCCGGGGTCGACTGGGCTTTCTTGCTCAACTCCGTCGCCTGTTTGCGCACCACCTCAAGATTCTGTGGCTCATTCACCCCAAGGAAAATCTGGCTGACCCGATACAGCGCGGGCGTCTGCCAATTGGCCTTGCCCGCGTCATACGCCTGCTGCAACTCGGCAGCGCTCGGGTAATCCGCCGGCACCTGGCTCACCGACTGCAAATAGTCGCGAAACACGATCTGTTCGGTGGCGGCGCGGGTCTGCCGCACCACGTCCGGGCGCTGCGCCCAGCCTTGGGCATCGGCCTGTTCCAGCACGGCTTTTTCGGCCAGACGTGAACGAATCCAGCGCTCGAGCGCCTCACGATTACCGCGCAGTTGCTCGCGGGTTTGCGGTGGAACAGCCGCCAGCAACGCCTGCAATTCCTCCGGCGAAACCTGCTGATTGCCTAATCTGGCTACTGCCGGTTCATTGTTTGCAGCAATCACCGGCGCCGGTTGCTGGGCGGCGACCGGGTCATTACCCGGCCGCACCACCAGCGCCACGGCGACCACCAACAGCGCCACCGCAGCGGCGCTGATTACCATGGCAGGTTTTGTCACAGCGCGACTTCCTCTTGCTCAACTTTTGGTGCCTGGGCAACGGCAGCGCTTTGGGTGAAATCACGCAGGTAAACGATGAACTCCTGAAGCAGGCGATCCCACAATTCCAGGTTGCCGCGCAGGTGGTCATTGCTGACGCCCGCCGCTACCACCACGTCCATTTCCATCACCAGAAACTCGCCCTGCAACGACAACCGGGCAAACCGGCGGGTCGCGTTCCACTGCTCGGCCACACCGGCCGGCAATTCACCCTGCACGCGCAAGGCGCAGCTGAAGGTGAAGTCGACGTAGCTGCCCTGCTCCGCCACCGCCGGGTTGCCGAAACGCACGGCATAACCGATGCCCTGGCTGGCGCTGAGCAACTGGACGATGCCGTTCTGTTCGGTCTGGTTGACGCGGTAACCGGCGGCTTGCAGTACGTCGGTCAGGGATTGCGGGGATACGTGGGAGATCAATTGAGTCATTACTTCTTCCTTGTCCATGAGTCTTTTAATCAGTGCGCGATCGCGGCTTGCGGCGCATCGAATTGAGTCTTGTACAGTTCGTCGCCAAAGCCCTGAGCCAGTTCATCGAACTTGACCCGGGCGCTGCCGGCGAAGGGCTGGCGGATCTTCATCACCTCGGCCACATCGATGTTTTCGTAGGCGGTGAGAATCTGCTTGGCCACGCCGTACATCTGCTGATTCTTGACCGAACATTGCTGCACTTGTGTGTCACGTTCAGCCAATTGCGCTTGAAGCTTAGACCGTTCTGCCTCTTTGGCACGGGCCATGACCAACAACTCGTCATAGGCTTTCTTGAATTTGCCGGTCTGCTCGTTGCTGGCCGCGACTTGCGCCTGGGCCTGGCTGTGCAGGCTTTGCTGCTGCCCGGCCAGTTGCTCGGCGAGGCCTTTGGCCTTGGCCAGTTCGGCGGTCAATTGCTTGATTTGCGCCTGCGCAGCCTTGGCTTCGTTCTGCGCCGCCAGTTGCGCGGCGCTGGCCTGGGCCTGCTGGCTTTGCAGGGTTTGCAGCTGCTGGGTGGTGCTGCGCAACTGGGTGCGCAGGCGTTCTTCCATGCCTTCGGCGCTTGCCCCGGTGGCGATCAACATGCCGAGCCCAAGCCATAAAAAGCGGATTTTCATAACCCTCTCCCGGCGCTTAGAAGCGCGTGTTGATCTCAAGCTGCATGACGTCGATATCGAACGGCGCGCCATACACCGCTTCCGAGCTCAACCAGCGGCCGGTGGCGTAGACGTTCTTCGCCAGACCGTAGTTGCCGCCCAGGAAATAGCCTTTGGCGTTGGTGCCGCCGAGGTGGAACGACGAGTCGTTGAAGCCGTCCGGCAAGGCGTCCGGCTGGATGTACTTGTAGCCGGCGAACAGGTTCCAGTCGCCCTGCTTCTTCAGCTCCAGCGCGTTGCCGAGGGTGAACTGGACCATCCACGCATTGGCACCGCTTTCGATGTTGCCGTTGCTGTCGAGGTTGTTGACCAGTTGCCCCGCCGAACGCTTGCGCATGTCGCCTTCGTCGTAGCCGAGGTTGTGGATGTAGTTGCCCTGGCTGCGCAGTTTGAAGTCTTCCGGCAGGTCGGCGTCCCACACCACGTTGAGGTCCAGCAGGTTGAACTCGGACGCCAGGCCAACGAATTGCGGTTGCGGCGTGGTGGTCGGGTTGAGCGGGTTCGGCGTGATGTCACGCAGCAGGAACACGCTGTTGCCCTTCTGCATGAACGCTGCGCGGGTGCCGTCACTGTCGCAGCCGGGTGCGCCAGCCCACGGTTCGCAAGGGCTCGAGCGCTGGCCTTCGATGTCGTCGAAGCGGTAGTAGGCCAGCGCACCTTTCAAGCGATTGTTGCTGTTGATCGCCCATTTGGCGCCGATCTGCGCACCGTACAGCCATTTGTTGTCGCTTTCTTCCTTGTCGAAGCCGTTGCTGGTGGTGGTGTCGTTGGTGTAATCCACCGGGAACGCGCCGACGGTGCCGAACACGCCCCAGTCGCGGCTGAGCTTGTGGTCGAAAATCGCCGCCACGCCGTCGAAGTTCAGGTCGTTGGAATACAGCATGTCAGTGGACATGAACGGGTTGGCGAAGCGGCCACCGGTCAGCGTCAGTTCATCCGACGGCTTCCAGGTCAGGTAACCCTGATCGAGCCAGATGTCCTTTTTCGAGAAGCCGCCGCCGAGGTTCTGGGTGGTCGACACCGGGTTGTTGTCCGAGCCGGTGCCGATGCGGATGCCGGCGGTCCATTCCGGCGAGATCACCGCTTTCATGCCCAGCCGGGCGCGCAGGCGGAACAGGTTTTCGCGGTCTTCGCGGGTGTTGAGCAACGGCGGCAACGCGGTGCTGCTGTTGGGGTTCACGTCGTACGGGCCATTGTTGTTGAGCTTGGCGAAGTCGACGATTTCGTTGCTGTTGCTGCCCGAGTAGTAGCGCGATTCGTCACGCAGACGGATGTCGCCGTCGAAGCTGATGCGCGACGCCCAGTCCGGGAAGGTGTTGGGCGCGGCCCAGTTTTCCTGTTTGGCGGTGGCCATGACTTCGGCCTTGACCTGATCGCGGATCTGGTCGCGCACCGCCGCCGGCACGTATTGCACCCGCACATCACCCGGTGCGGCGACCGGCCCGGCCGCCACGGCAGTAGACGCCGCAGCCTGCTTGGCCTGGGCCGCTTCGTTCTGGGCCTGGGCGATCAGTGCGTCGGCCTTGTCCTGTTTCAGAATGCCCTGCTCGACCAGCAAGCGGATCAGATTGATCGTGGCGTTCTCCGAGGGCGCAGGCGCAGGCGCAGGCGCTGCCGCGGCCTGACCGACCAGGGCCGCGATGACCATGCCGACCGCCAGGGACAATCGATTCACGTTGGAAATCATCTGCACACAACTCCTTTTCATACAGCTTTATGAATTCGGTTAACCCGGACGCCGCCCTTGCAGGGACATGCGCACAGGCAAGGTGATGGAGGCCGGTGGTCGCTCGCTCAGATGCGGCGCGTTACGCAATGCGGCCAACACCTGACTGTCGATCTCGGGGTTGCCGCTGGACTTGATCAGCTCGACCCGGGTGATCTCCCCGACGCTGCTCAGCCACACATCGGCCTGCAGCGAAAACGCGAGGTTGCGCAGGTCGGGGTTCTCGCGCAGCAGCTTCTGGAAGGTGAACGCGAGGAACTGGCTGTAGGTGCCGTTGCCAAGGCGCCCACCGCCGGAACCGGCCATGCCGCCGCCCTTGCCCGCGCCGATGTTGAAGGCGTCGCTGCCGCTCTGGGCGTCACCGTCAATCTGCATCGGGTTGGCCAGGTCGTCGGCCGGCGATGGCGGTGCTTCTTCCTCGGGCTTGACCTCTTGCGGCTCGGGCGCTGGCTCGGGCTCGACGATTTTTTCCTCGACCGGGGTTTCCGGCTCCGGCGGTTTTTCCGGCGGCGGAGGTGGCGGTGGCGGCAACGGAATGATCGTCGGCACCTTCGGCGCTTCCCGGCGGATGCCGCTCATGTCGTTGGCCCACTGCCACAACAGGAATGCCGCGACGGCGCCCAACAGCAGCCCGGCGCCCCACTTCACGTAACGCAGTGGCGACTTCTTCACCGGCAAAGGCTCGATTGGCAGTTGTGCAGTCATCACTCAGCCCTGCGTCGGTTTGCCGGTAACGAGACCGACCTGGGACAGTTCGAGCCGGCGCAGCAGATCCAGCACTTCGATGACCTTCTGGTACTGCACCGTGGCGTCGCCGCGCACGATCACCGGGAAGTCCGGGTTCTGCGCCTTCTCGATGCGCAGGCGTTCTTCCAGCTCCGGCAAGGTCACCGGGTAGGCGTCAAGGAACACCTGGCCACCGTCGTTGACCGAAATCGCCTTGGTCTTGGCCTCCGACAGCGACACGGCGGCGCTGGCCTTGGGCAGGTTGATCTGGATCCCGGAGACCTGCGCAGTAGCGGTGAGGATGAACATCACCAGCACCACCATCAGCACGTCCACCAGTGGCGTGATGTTGATGCTGTCCACTGCGGCATCTTCGTCATCGTCGTGGGAGGCATTTACGGACGCCATGTCAGTGCTCCTCAGGCCGGTACGGAGTGGTTGGCGTGATGACCGCGCTGATGCGCCGCTTCACTGGACTGGCCTTCGCCATGCATCTCCGCCAGACGAGTGATGAACTCGTCGACGAACACGCGCATGTCGGCGCTGACTTCCTTGTTGCGGGTGATCAGGCGGTTGTAGCCAAACAGCGCCGGGATCGCGACGAACAGGCCCATGGCCGTGGCCAGCAGGGCTGCCGCCATACCCGGCGCGATGGCGTTGATGTTGACGTCGCCGGCCATGGCCGTACCGAGGAACACCACCATGATCCCCAGCACCGTGCCGAGCAGGCCGATGTACGGGCCGCCGGCGATGGCGTTGGACAGGGTCGAAAGTTTCGAGCTGAGCTGCTGGTTTTCACGGGTGCGCACGCCGTCCATCGAGCAGCGGATGGCTTCGATGGTTGCGGCGGAAACGGACGAGGTATCGGCGCCCTGCTCGCGGCGGGTGCGGATCTCTTTCACCGCCACCAGATACAGGCGCCACAGCGACGAGTGCTGCAAACGCTGGGCAAGTTGGGTGTCGTCGGCGAACATTTCCAGGCGAGTGCCGACCTTGGCGAACTGCACGCGGAAGTCTTCGTTGGCGGCAGTGACGCGGCTCAGGGTGCTGTTCTTACGCAGCATGATGATCCACGACTGGAACATCATCAGCACCAGCACCGCGATGATGACCCAAGCATCCACCGGCACCGCGTTGAGCAGGAAGCCGAGGCTGCCGAAACCGAAGCCGGACTGTTCTTCATCGACGCCATAGGCGACCAGTTTCGACTCGGCACCCTGGGAAGTGGCGTCGGCCAAAAGCAGCGGCGCCGGGCGGGCGACTTTCGACAGCCGCAACTCGTCAATGGCGCCTACGAACGGCTGGAAAGGACCTTCATGAAGATCGGCGCCGATGGCCATGACCGAATTGAACGCCGGCATCGCCTGAGCCAGTGCCGCGCCTTCGCGACCGTTGATGTACAGCGTCACTTTGGCGCCTTCAGCGGTCAGTGCGACGTGCTGCCATTGGCCCGGATTCAGCGGTTGCGTGGCGATGGCGCGCTGGCCGTCGATTTCCACAAATGGCACGCCTTGGTTCACACCAACCAGCAGGCTGTTGGCGCCTTCGCGGCGGGCCAGGATCAGTTGCTCGCCATTGGCCTGATCCAGACGCAGCCAGGCACTGAAGGTGAAAGCGCTGCCAGCGTTGTGCTGCAGCGACGGGCTGGCCGGAAACAGCAGCGGCTGGCCGCTGAACTGCAAGGCACGCCCTACTACGCCGTCGATGGCGGCGCCGGTCGCGCTCTGCGCGGTGTTGCCGTAAGCGGTGGTGTCTTTCGCCGGGGTGCCAGTAGCGCCGTCGAAGTGATAGAGCGCGGTGTAATTCGGATCGAACGTCAGTTGGCCATTGCCGGTGGCCGGAGCCTTCTGGTTGCCGTAGTACATCCAGATGTCCTGACGCTGACCGCCCTCGACATTCGGCACATCGACCCAGATCAGCGCCATGCCCATCAGCGCGTCGAAGCTTTCGATCTGGTGGTTGAGCACGGTCTTGTCATCGGCGGCGACGAAGCGCAGGTCCGAGCCGTCCTCTTTCACGCCGTCGAAGGTGAAATTGCCGGTGTGCAGGCGCACCAGCAGCGCGGTGCGGCCCAGGGCCTGATTGATCGCGGCGCCTTGTGGCGTGGTGTCGACGGCGATCTGTTTGCGGTAATGCCAGTCGTCCTGCCACCAGGCCTGAGCCGTGGCCGGGAGCACGAAGCCCAGGCAGATCAACAACGAAAGGAATAGGCGCTGCATGAAAAGTGCTCCTTGTTAGAAAGTGGCCTGAAGGTTGAAGTGCAGGCGCGATTCCTGTTTCGAGGTGTTCGGCCCTTCGAGTAGCGGATAGCCCCAGTCGAGGCTGCCGGACAGCCATTTGCTCAGGCTGGCGCGGGTGCCGAGGCCGACGCTGGCCAGGGCGTAATTGGCGTCCTGGTCCGGCAGTTCGTCGCGCAGGTAGAGTTGCGCGCCTTCGGCGAAGGCATAGAAGCGCCAGTCCTGCATCCAGCCGCCGACGTATTTGGCCAGCGACGGTGTGCGCAGCTCTTCGCTCAACAGGAAGCCGTCATCGGCGGTGCGTTCGGCGGCCAGATAACCGCGTACCGAGGTCGCGCCACCGGCAGAGAATTGTTCGTTGGAAACCAGTGGCCCCGACGCCAGCTGGAACGCGGCTTTGCTTGCGCTCTGCCAGTCGCTGTCGAAGGTCCAGGTGAAGTTGGTATCGCCCTTGAGCACGGCGAAACTCGGGTTGGCGCGGTAGCGCTTGTAGTCGAAGTCTTCGTCGGAACTGCCGTAGCCGAAGATGCTGCGAGTGGCCGCGACCAGGCTCAGGCCGAGGCCGAGCTGGCTCTTTTCGCTGTAGCGATAGCCGTTGTAGGCGAAGGTGAACGGCGCGTATTTCAGCGGCACCTTGTCGCTCTGGCCGGACAGGGTCAGGCGTTCGTCGAAGTCCTTGAAATCAATGCCGGCCGACAGCGAGTTCGACCAGTTGCCGCTCGACGGGATCGTGTAGATCGCCGCTACGCCGTAGGAATGGCCCTTGCCGAGCACGTTGCTGCCGCCGATGGTGGCGACGTTACTGTCGGACTGGTAACCGGAGAACTGCACACTCCAGCGCTCGGTCAGCGGCGCGGTGTAGGAACCGGACCAGACCTTGGCGTTGTCGGTTTCCTGGGGTGCGGTGAAGAACGTCAGGTTGACGCTGTGCCCCAACTGCCAGAGGTTGTTGTAGCCGAGGCTGGTGACGGTTCGCAGCTTTTCGGTGTCGGCGCTGTAGTCGTTGTTCAGCCCAACGCTGGCGGTCCACGGGTTCTGGTCTTCGACCTGCAGGTCCACGTCCATGGTGCCGGGGCGCTGGCCTTCGCGCACCAGCGGCATCACCTGCCGGCCCGGGGTCTTGTTGAGTTGCGCCAGTTCGCCCTGGACCTTGGCGAAGTCCGGCACCTCGCCTTCTTTCAGCGCCGGGACGTTGTCGCGGATATCCAGCGGCGAATAGTGTTTGGCGCCGACCACGCGGACCCGGCCGACCTTGGTTTCGCTGACTTGCAGGTAGACGATGCCGTCGGCCACGGCTTGCTCCGGCAGTTCGACGAACACCGATTGATAGCCGCGTTCCTGATAGGCCTTCTGCAGGGCATCCCGCGCGCCTTCGATATCGCTCAAGGCTTTTTGCGGGCCGAGGAACGGGTACACCGCTTCTTCGATCGCCCGCGCATCGAGCACGGTGTTGCCGCGCACGAAGTATTCGTTGACGTCCACCAGACGCTGCGCCGCTGCGTTCCCGGCCTCATCGGCGAACGCCGGCTGCGCGCCGGCCGTCACCAGCAGCCAGCCCCACAGCGCCAGCCGTGACGTGAAAATCTGCTCCACACTACCCCCTGAATTTCGCGATGACCTGTTGGCGCTCATGCGCCTTGCGTGTGCGTCAGTTACTGGCGTTCTTGATTGCTGAAGTGCTGGCCCCGGTGTGCTTGCCCAGCCAGGTGTGCAGCAGCGCGAAGTTCAGCGAGAACTCGGGCATTTGCAGCAGCGCGCCGCAGAACACTTCACCGATGATTTTCTGGATGAGCTGCACCGCACGCGGCTCGTTGAGCAGCGTGGCGATGTCGCGACTGAGGACGTTGAAGCTCCAGACTTTCTGGTTCAGGCCCAAGCCGACGAACCAGCGGAACAGCAGGTTGTAATTGAGCTGTTCGTAGAGCTGCTGCTCGCTGGGCACCGAATACAGCAGTTGCAGCAGCAGGATGTGCATGACCGTCTGCGGGGCGATCAGCATGCCGGGCCGGGCATTGAGGTCGTGCAGGAGATCGCGGTGGGCATCGAGCAAGTCATCGATCTGCGGGCGCAGCAGCACCAGCGAATGCCCCGGCGGAATGTAGCTGGAGACCTCTTTCAAGGCGCCCTGCCAGTCATCCTGCGACACAATCCAGACCCACGGCGCGCCGTAGCGATACACCGAAACCGGCTTCTTGCGCGCGGCTTCGACGATCTTCGACAGGCGTTGATCGAGTTCCTGCATGCCCACTTTCGAGTAGCGTTCCATAGTCCCCATTGCCTCACTCCCGGCGTCCCGCCTCGGCTTGTGAAAAGCGCCCAAAGGGCCCCTCAAGCGCGTTACATAGGCATGACCGGACTGGCGATGTGCTACCGAACTTTTGTCATAAAAGCTTCATTACAGAAATTGATCGGGGAATTGCAGACAGCACAAATACTGTGGGAGCTGGCTTGCCAGCGATGGGGTCAGGTCAGCAACATTTACTTGGCTGACACACCGTCATCGCTGGCAAGCCAGCTCCCACAGGGTTATGGGGTGTTTTCAGAAAAACATTCCGTCAGGTGTAGACGGGCCAAATGTCGACGATCTTGCCGCCACGCACCGCCAGCAAGTCGCCGAATTGCAGGAGGACGGCTTCGGTCTGGGTCGGGCGCAAGAACACCTGATCCTCCACCGTCAGCCCAACGGCATTCGAACCATTGACCATTTCCTGATTCGAACTGCGCCCGTAAACACTATTGCTCTGCAATCCGGGCGGTGATTCGAACTCGGCCATCCAGTTACCGCCGTAGATGAAAAAGGTCTGCCGCTGGTTGGTGTCCCACCACGAAAACAGCTTCGATTTGTCATCCAGCGCCGGGATGTTCACCGCACCGGTGCTTTTCAACACCGGCGTGGCGATGTACGCGGCAGGTTCGTGCTCGACCAGCGACGGCAGGTCGTAATGCGTCGGCTTGAGCATCGCCGTCCCCACCGACACTTCACTGCTCAGGCTTTCGTTTTCATGCATGCGATAACTCGGGCTGCCGGCCGTATTCAGGCACAAGCCGTCATGCCACAGCGCCGGATATTGCTGCCGGGTGAAGTCGACGCAGCGCTGATAAATCGCCATCACCTTGGCGAACAGTTCCTCGGGCGAACCGAGAATCCCCGGCACGCCCATGCCCACGAACGGGTCGTAGCCCATGAACCCGGCAAACTCCAGGTGCTGTGGGTTGGCGGCGATCAGCGCGAGCATCGGCCCGAGCACGTTCACGTCACTGACGCCGCCTCGGTGCAGGCCGACGTCCAGCTCGATGTTGATCCGCATCCGCGTGCCCAAGCCCTGGGCCAGCGCGAGGTATTGCTGCAAGCGTTCGGGGTTGTCGATCAGCCATTGCAGTTGCTTCGTCGGGTCGAACGGGCCTTTGTGGGTTTGATAGAACAGCTCTGCCGAGCGCACCGGCAACGGCTTGCCTAGCAGAATGTCGGACTGCGGAAACTTCACCGCATCGTGATTGAGGAACGGCTGATGAAACGACATCAGCCGCTGCGTCCCTGCCCTTTGGCCGATGTAGCTGAGCAGGCCCGGCGATGGCAATGACTTCTCCACCAGCCGCAACTGCTTGCCCGCGCGTTTGACCGAGCGCATCACTACGTCGATGTTGTGGTCGAGTCGATCCAGATCGATCAGCAACACCGGGCGCATCGGGCCTTTGGTCTTGAGCTCATTGTTCAGCGCCCGGAAATAGTCACTGTAAGGCCCGCCGCGATCCCCCGGCCTTAACAACGCACCCACGCCCACCAGCAAAGCGCCAACACCCAAAGTCCCGAGCACGAAATTACGTCGATTGACCGCCATCAGCTCACCCCCAGAATCGACGACAGATGCCCGTTGAGAAACTTGCCGCTCGGGTCCAGCGCCTCGCGTACCTGAATGAATTCCTGCCAGCGCGGATAGAGCGTTTGCAACGTGCGGGCATTGAGCGTGTGCAACTTGCCCCAGTGCGGGCGGCCGTTGTACTTCCAGAAGATCGGCTCGACGGCGGCGAAGAAGTTGTGGTGGTCCATCTGGTAATGCTGGTGGACCGAGATCGAACAGCTGTCGCGACCTTCGAACATGCTCAGCGGAATGTCGTCGGCCTTCACGTAACGGTACTCGATGGGAAACCAGGTGCGCAGGTCCTTGTCGCGGATCAGCTTGAGAATCTCGCGCAGGCAGGCGGGGCCGTGTTCGGCGGGCACCGAATATTCCATCTCGTTGAAACGCACGGTGCGCACGTTGGCGTAGATGTCGAACGAGTCGCCAACCCGGTCATCGAAACTCGCCAGATGCCGCAGACTGTTGAGCAGCGAACTGCGCAAGTTCGGGAAATCGCTGCCGTACTTGTCGATCTTCTCGATCAGGGTCACGAACTCGTTGCCACCCTCCTCTTCAGGCGGAATCGGTGGCGTGGGCGGGTCGGTGGTTTCGTTAAGGGCAATCGACAAGGCGTAGTCGGAATGGGTGACGACGAGCATTTCCCAGTGCTGGTTTTCGCTCGTGTTCTTATCCAGGTCTTCGAGCAGTTCTTCGGTTTTGGCGATCCACTGGGTTTCCCGCAGGCGATAGGCCGGGCGGTTTTGCAGGCGGATTTTGGTGGCCACACCCAGCGCGCCGAGGGACACCCGGGCGGCGTTGAACACTTCGGGATGACGCTGGCTGTCGCAGTCCAGCACCTCGCCACTGGCAGTCACCAGTTGCATCCCGCAGACGTGTGCGGAATAGGACTGGAAGGTTTTGCCGGTGCCGTGGGTCGAGGTGGAAATGGCCCCGGCGAGGGTCTGGTAATCGATGTCGGCCATGTTTTGCAGGGCCTGGCCGATGTCCTTGAGCGGCGTGCCCATGCGCGACATCGGCGTGCCGGCGGCGAATTCGGCTTGCAGGGTTTTCGGGTCGTGGTCGAGCAGGCCGTTGAAGTAGCTCAGCGACAGTAACGTGCCGTCGGTGGGCACCAGCGCGCTGAAGGAATGCGCCGAGCCGACCGGGCGAATCTTGCCCGGTGCCTGCTGAATCACCGCCGTCAATTCGTCCAGATTCTTCGGCGCCACCCGCGCCGCCGGAAGGCAACTCTGCCCGCCCGACCAGTTGCGCCAGGGAATCAGTCGCGGCGCGCGCATCAACTGGCCCAGCGCCGGATTGCAGGCCAGCGCGCTGAACGCGCCGACGATGCTTGCCCGTTGCAACAACTGCCGGCGTGTCAGATCTATCGGCATGCCAGGATCCTTATTGAGGGAGCGGCTGATCGGCCATGAAGCCGATCAACTGAAGAAATTGTTCTTCCGAGCACTCGACGCACTGACCCATCGGCGGCATGCCGTTATACCCATTGATTGCGTGGTCGAGCAGCGTGTCGGCGCCCTGCTGGATGCGCGGTTCCCAGGCCTTGCGGTCACCGGTCAGCGGCGCATTCGCGGCGGGGTTGGCGTGGCAGAGCTGGCAGCTGTTGGCGTAGATCTGCGCCAGCGCCGGGTCTTTGGGAATGGTGTTGTTGGTGCTGGCCGGGGGGTTGGGGTCTTCGCCGCAGCCAGGCAGCGTCATGGCCAACGCCAGTAATAATGTGAGTCGGATTGCCCGCATAACGGCCTCGCTTATTGTTGTGGTCACACCTTAAGGCAGGCGGGTCGGCGGGTTGAGGGCATTGCGGGACATTGAGGGGGGCAAACGGGGCCAGCCCATTACCTGAAGACGATCGTTCCCACGCTCCGCGTGGGAATGCAGCCCTGGACGCTCTGCGTCCGCTTGGAACGCGGAGCGTCCCTTGAGGCATTTCCACGCAGAGCGTGGGAACGATCATGTGTGGATGCCCGCTCTGCTGTGCGGTTTCGCGTGACATTCGCGTGACATTTGCGGGTTTAAATTTCCGCGCATTCAGGCGTATAACCTGTTGAGACTTTTTGATCTGCATGCGGACATCAACACGGGGTAGCGACATGACCACAGCAAACATCCTTGGCAACCTGTTCCCTTCTGTCAGCGACATCCCGGAAAAATACCGCCTCGACGGTCAGGTCGAGCAACGCGAATACCTGGTCGATGGCGAGTTGCGCCGCTGGGACGGCCCGCTCGCCACCGTACGCAGCCCGGTCTATCTGCACGGCGATAATGGCGACGAACAAGTGATCCTCGGCAGCACACCGCTGCTGGACGCCGACACCGCCCTCACCGCCCTCGACGCCGCCGTCCGCGCCTACGACCGGGGCCAGGGCCTGTGGCCGACCATGCGCGTGGCCGAACGCATCCAGCACGTCGAGGCCTTCCTCGGGCGCATGCGCCAGCAGCGCGACGCCGTGGTGAAGCTACTGATGTGGGAAATCGGCAAGAACCTCAAGGACTCAGAAAAAGAGTTCGACCGCACCTGCGACTACATCGTCGACACCATCAATGCGCTGAAAGAACTCGACCGCCGCTCCAGCCGTTTCGAGCTGGAACAGGACACCCTCGGCCAGATCCGCCGCGTCCCGCTCGGCGTGGCGCTGTGCATGGGCCCTTACAACTATCCGCTGAACGAGACGTTCACCACGCTGATTCCGGCGCTGATCATGGGCAACACCGTGGTGTTCAAGCCAGCCAAGCTCGGCGTGCTGCTGATCCGTCCTTTGCTTGAAGCTTTCCGCGACAGCTTCCCGACCGGCGTGATCAACGTGATCTACGGCAGCGGCCGCGAGACCGTCAGCGCGCTGATGGCCAGCGGCAAGATCGACATTTTCGCCTTCATCGGCACCAACAAGGCCGCCAGCGACCTGAAGAAGCTGCACCCGAAACCACACCGCTTGCGCGCCGCGCTGGGGCTGGATGCGAAGAACCCCGGCATCGTCCTGCCGGAAGTCGATCTGGATAACGCGGTCAGCGAAGCGGTCACCGGCTCCCTGTCGTTCAACGGCCAGCGCTGCACTGCGTTGAAGATTCTGTTCGTGCATGAAGATGTGGTGGACAGCTTCATCGAGAAATTCAACGCCAAACTGGCCAGCCTCAAACCAGGCATGCCGTGGGACAGCGGGGTTTCGCTGACGCCGCTGCCGGAGTCGGGCAAGGTCGATTATCTGCATGGGCTGGTGGCTGACGCGCAGAGCAAAGGCGCGCAAGTGGTCAACCCGAATGGCGGCGAAGCGCGGGCTTCGTTCTTCTACCCGGCGGTGCTGTACCCGGTGACGCCGCAGATGCGCGTGTATCAGGAAGAGCAGTTCGGCCCGGTGGTGCCGATTGTGCCGTACCGTCACCTCGATACCGTGATCGACTACGTGCTGGAATCGGATTTCGGCCAGCAACTGAGCATCTTCGGCACCAACCCGGTGGCGGTCGGCCGCCTGGTCGACACCTTCGCCAACCAGGTCGGGCGGATCAACCTCAACGCCCAGTGCCAGCGCGGCCCGGACACCTACCCATTCAATGGTCGCAAGAACTCCGCCGAGGGCACGCTGTCGGTACACGATGCGCTGCGGGTGTTTTCGATCCGTACGCTGGTGGCCACCAAGTTCCAGGAACCCAACAAGGATCTGATCAGCGAAATCATTCGCGGCCGCGATTCGAACTTCATCGCCACCGACTACATCTTCTGAGGAGGAATCAGCGCTGAGCACTTTCAGCCCCCACCGCTGGCCGCCGCTGTTGCGGCGGATCCTGCGGCCGTTGCTCGACCCGTATCGACGTTATCGCCATGCACGAACGATTCACGCGGTGCGGGTGGCGTTGGGGTTGCTGGCAACGATCCTGCTGACCACCGGCATCAATCTGCCCCACGGCGAATGGGCGTCGGTGACCATGCTGGTGGTGATTGGCGGCCTGCAGCATCACGGCAACATCGGCAAGAAAGCCGCCGAGCGTGCCACCGGCACCTTGATCGGTGCCGGCGTCGGTTTGTTGATAGTGGCGCAACAGGCGTGGCTGGGCATGCCGTGGCTGACCTATTTTGCGATGGCGGTGGTGTGCGGATTCTTCTCGTATCACGCCATCGGCAAGGGCGGCTACACCGCCCTGCTCTCGGCCATCACCGTGTTCATCGTCGCCGGCCATGGCGACAACCCGATCACCGACGGGCTGTGGCGCGGGGTCGATATCCTGATCGGTATCGCTTTGGCGCTGGCCTTTTCCTTCGCTTTGCCGCTGTACGCGGTGTACTCGTGGCGGTACAACCTGGCCGATGCGCTGCGCGATTGCGCGACGGTGTACGGACGGATCATCGGCGGCCAACCGGTGACCGCCGACGAACACTTGAAGTTGATGAATCGGCTGAACGCGGTGATGGTGCAACTGCGCTCGCTGATGCCGTCGGTGTCCAAGGAGGTCAAAGTGTCGATGACCGAACTGGACGCCATCCAGCGCAACCTGCGCATGTGCATCAGCACCCTGGAAATCCTCGGCAACATCCGCCCGGACGCCAACGACCCCGACGCCATGACGCACCTGCAAGCGGCGCTCAAGGCCGAACACCGGCACATTCGCGTGCAGTTGATCGGCATGGCCCGAGCGTTGAAAACCGGTGCGTCCGGTCGATTGGGACGCCCGGTGGAATTGCCGGACGCCAGCCTCGACACGCAGGTCTACAGCCCGCTGGACGGCTACCGTTTGCTGACCCGGCAACTGGCGGCCAACATCGGCGAAATGCGCCAGCGCCTGGCGAAGACTGCGCCGCGCTGGAACATCTGAGATTTACTGCACGGCCAGGCGCCGCGCCTTGAAGCCCCAACCCTGTTGCATGCCGGCAGCGGCCAACAGGATCGCTGCCACGCCGATCCATTGCAGGGTTTGCAGTTGATGACCGAAGGCAAACCAGTCGACGAAAATCGCCGCAATCGGGTAGATAAACGACAGAGCGCCGGTCAATGCAGTCGGCAGTTTCTGGATCGCACCGTAAAGCAGCACGTACATCAGACCGGTGTGGACGATGCCCAGCGTCACCAGACTGGCCCAGGCACTTGGCGCCTCGGGCATTGCTGAAAAATGCGCTAATGGCGCGAGCAACAGCACGCCGGTGCAGACCTGGATCAGCGCAATCAGATGCGGCGGCGTGCCGGTCAGGCGCTTGATGATCAACGCAGCTATGGCGTACAGAAACGCCGCCCCCAGCGCCAGCGCGATCCCCATCAAGTAGTCACTGCCGCCCTCGCCCTGCCCGCCGTGGGCACTGACGATGGCCAGCATCCCCATGAAAGAAATCGCCAGCCAGAACAGCTTCTGCAAGGTGATCCTCTCGCTCAGAAACAGCGCCGCCAATCCCACCAACATGAACGGCTGCACGTTGTACACCGCCGTGCCGATGGCAATCGAGGCCCGTGAATAGGAGGCGAACAGCAGCACCCAGTTGCCCACAATCGCTACACCGCTGAGCACCGCGAGCAGAAACGTGGTGCGGGTCAGGATGCCCGGGCGCAGGAAGCCGAAAGCGGCGCAGATCAGCAGCAAGGTCCCGGCGCCGAACACGCAGCGCCAGAACACCACGTCCAGCACCGGTTGCCCGGACACCAGCACGAACCAGCCAATCGTCCCGGATATCAGCATGGCGGCGGTCATTTCAAATGAGCCGCGACGGATTGTTTTGTCCATCATCAATCTCCTTAATGTGTGGCAAAAGTATGCCAAGCGTGACCGGGGCTTCTCCAGCGTAAAAAGCAGGCTAAACTCGATTTCTGCCTTTTTTATCGAGGGTGGTTTGCATCATTCGCCTAATGCGGGAGTTTTTGTATGACCGACGATATCGACCAGATCCTGATCGGGGCCTTGATGGAGGATTCACGGCGCTCGCTCAAGGCGCTGGCGCAGATCAGCGGGTTGTCTTCGCCGAGCGTGGCCGAGCGTTTGCGCCGCTTGGAAGAACGCGGTGTGCTCAAGGGGTACACCGTAGAGATCGATCCCAAATGCTTCGGTTATCAGTTGCAGGCGATTGTCCGGGTGCGGCCATTGCCGGGGCAATTGCAGGAAGTGGAGCGGCAGATCATGTCGATTCCCGAGTTCACCGAGTGCGACAAGGTCACCGGCGAGGACTGCTTTATCGCCCGCCTGCATGTGCGCTCGATGGAACAGCTGGACACCTTGCTCGACCGGTTGAATACCTTGGCAGAAACCAATACAGCGATCGTCAAGAAGACCCCGGTAAAACGTCGATTGCCGCCGATGGCGTGAGCGGCGTAGATTGAGTTTTTCCGGCGAAGGATTGGCGGCATGAAAATTCAGGCAATGATGCTGGCGGTGTTGATGCTGTCCGGGTGCGGGACGGTGCAGACCGTAGCATTCAGTGACAAGCATTCCACCGATCAGTTGAAAGCGAACAAATCCTACTGCGGCGCTGTACCGCGCATCTACAGCGGCGTGACGTACGACTTCTGCATGCTGCACGCCGAAAAGCCGGATGACGTCGATGCGTTCAACTACAAGAACGCGACGCCGGGTCTGCTGGTGGACGCGGCCGTGTCGGGAGTGCTCGATACGTTGCTGCTGCCCTACACGATCTACAAGCAACAGGCCGATGGCAGCATCGTGATCAATTGATCGCTGCTCTCTTTTTCGCAGGCAACAAAAAACCCGCTTTCGCGGGTTTTCTGTTTATTGCAGTGCAGCGATCAGTCGTCGCGGCTCATGATGCCGAAGATCTGCAACAGGCTGACGAACAGGTTGTAGATCGATACATACAGGCTGATGGTCGCCATGATGTAGTTGCGCTCGCCGCCGTGGATGATGGCGCTGGTCTGGAACAGGATGCAAACCGAGGAGAACAGCACGAAACCTGCGCTGATCGCCAGTTGCAGGCCGCTGATCTGGAAGAACATGCTTGCCAGCGTCGCGCCAAGCAGGACGAAGAAACCGGCGGTGATGAAGCCACCGAGGAAGCTCATGTCCTTGCGGGTGATCAGCACGTAAGCCGACAGACCACCGAACACCAGTGCGGTCATCGCGAACGCGGAGCTGACCACTTCAGCGCCGCCCTGCATGCCCAGGTAACGGTTGAGGATCGGGCCGAGCAGGAAACCCATGAAACCGGTCAGGGCAAACGCCGACACCAGGCCCCAGGCGGAATCACGAAGCTTGTTGGTGAGGAAGAACAGCCCGTAGAAACCGATCAGCACCACGAAAATATTCGGGTAGCCGACCCGCATCTGCTGGGCCACGAACGCCATCACACCGCTGAATGCGAGGGTGAGCGCCAGTAGACCGTAAGTGTTGCGCAGGACGCGGCTAACCTCTAGCTGCTCAGCCTGCACGCTGTTGTGAACTGCGTAATCCTGTTCGCGCATGGCGACACTCCTGTTGGTTTGAAACGTTCAGTCGCAAAGATCATAACAGACGCTCTGTAACAAGCCATGCACAGAGTTTGACAGTGTGTTTCATTCAGGTATTATGGCGCCCGCAACGCAACGGAGGTGTGGCCGAGTGGTTTAAGGCAACGGTCTTGAAAACCGTCGACTGTAACAGGTCCATGAGTTCGAATCCCATCGCCTCCGCCATATTTGATACGACAAAGCCCTGATTATTCAGGGCTTTGTCGTTTCTGACGTTCTGAAAGTCCTGCACCGATCAGGAAGCGTTCCATAACTATTCTGGACGTGTTCCATAACTAGCAGTTTTTCACTCCCTTCTCCGGCGTCCTGCCGATCGTAAAACACTCTTCATATAACACGGTGCTACGCTGGTTTCGTCCACGGAGGAAACCTTAATGTCCAACTCTGATCTGCTCCCTTCCCTGCTTATGAAAATTGACGAAAACCAGCACGCCCTTGAAGCCGCCATCATGGAGCTTACCCTCTGGGTCGAGCAGCGAGGATCCGAGGATGTCGGAGAGAACGTTCGCAGCTCATTGGCTGCAATCTACCGGAATGAGGAATTCATCAAGATGACCCTGGCCGTGTTGATGACGCCTGATTGACAGCTCGTCGCTTCACCCTCGCCTAACTGGCGAGCCTCAATTACTGTACATGCATACAGCATTTGTACAGCGAATCCGCTTCCATGAATTTCGACCAAGCCAAATCCCTACGGCTCCAGCGATGGCGCGAAGCCCTCGACGATCAAAATTTCCGCATGCAAAACCCCGAGGGGCACCGGGAAACCCTTCATGAGATGTCAGCGGCGCTGCAAACAGAGGGGCTTATCGACCAGTTTGAACAGTTCGACATGAACGAGATGGCAGACGCTGCCTACTGGCACGCCGTCGAGGAGCTGCAGAACTCACCAGGCCACTACCGCGGAGCTTCGACCTATGACGTCGTGCAGTTCGATAACGGGAAGCTGCTGGGCACGATCAGCCGCTCGATCTTCAACTTCGCAACCGAAAAGCCGCGCGGCGCATCCCGAACTTATGACGGAAAGGTTTATTCAGGCCCGGAAGGAATACACCTGAACCTGGGAATCTCCCGGAATGTCGGAACGATCTCAGGGTTGACTCTGGAAATGCGGGGCCAGCGCTACCAATTGATCGAGACAGAACGGGTAATCGGAGGCATCGACTTCCGGCCCATCGATGACCCTGACACGTACCGTGCGCTGGTAGATGCTGCTCAAGTCGCGCAGGAGGAACGTGATCTGCATGCGTTTGAAAAGGTGCGGCCACATATCGAATCAGCGGCGTTCTGCACCTGCCCTGTGTGTCTGGATCGATTTGGCGCGCGCGATGACTGCCAGACCTGCGCCGGAAAAGGTTTTGTGACAAAGCCGGCACCAGCGGGTCTACGCTGAAAGCTCATGCGAGGATCTGACAATGTGTGGACGACTCTCCCAGTACAGCGGCATCCACGACTTCGTAGCAGCGCTCAGCATGCCGAATGCCTTGATCAACTCGACCGGTGATCAACAGTTCGAGCGATACAACGCCGCACCGACCGCCCAGCTTGCACTCTTCCATCAGGAGGGCCAGTTCCTGCACGCCGATATGGTTCGCTGGGGATGGCGCCCGCACTGGGCCAAGGATCGCGCCGCGCCGATCAACGCCAGGGTAGAGAAAGTCGCCCACGGCCCGTTTTTCCGCGCAATCTGGCCGCATCGGGCGATCATCGCCATCAACAACTGGTTTGAGTGGGTCGACGAGGGCGGGCCGAAGAAGCAGCCGTACCTGATCAGGCATCGGGATCAGTCGCCAATTCTCTGCGCCGCGATTGGCCAGTATCCCAACGGAGAACATGACCCGGGCGAGCATGATGGCTTTGTCATCATCACAGCCGACAGTGCCGGCGGCATGGTCGACATCCATGACCGGAGGCCGGTCGCCCTACCGCCAGATCTGGCCAGAGAATGGCTGGACCCGGCCACACCGAAAGAGCGAGCTGAGCAGATGGTGCTGCACCAAGGTGAGACGACTGAGGTGTTCGAGTGGTTCAAGGTTGACCGGGCGGTGGGCAACGTTCGCAATCAGGGACCACATCTGATCGAGCCAGTCGACTGATCAACCTCGCGATAGGGTTTTCAAACGCTCGACCAGAGCAGCTTCGAAAATGATGTATAGCCTTTCAGCATCGCCGGCGCGCAAAGCTCCGCCGGTTTCCAACCCAAGCACGAAGCCATCCGCCCGCGCCCCCGCCTTCACAGCGATGATCATCGAATCTGCCCGGACAATTTGCGCCAGCAGCCGATCCGCTTCTTTTCGTGCCTTCTCGCCCAGCACCAAGCCTTCCACATCGACCACCCATTACCTTCAGTTAGCCATCCAATACATGATGGCGAGAACCGCTGAAACCCAGACGATCGTCAACACAATTGAGTAGCCAGCTAGCGGCTTATCCATTCGAACCGATTCATCAATATAAGTTTGAATGATGGTTCAGCGGCGCTCACCTCGCAACAATAGCTCAGCGCCATCACTCACTGCGCCTATGTAGGCCTGGCACGCCTGCAATACGATCGGCCCTGTCGCCCCCCCCCTTTCGTGGTTTTTAACCGCATGCCAAAAGCACCTCTCTTCTCTGCTGTATTCGCTCTTTTTTACCACCCCTTCATTCAATAAATACATACTAGGCTGAGGGAGTCTCACACAGGAAAACCCACGATGAAGCCAATAGATTTGAGCAAATTGGAAATATCAAAAACGATAAATTCCGACAACTCCACATCTGTCGCTTACTCTATTCTCGGAAGACAGCTGCTTGCTTGCGAAATTGATACTCCGATAGCACGAGAGTGCGCCAGATTACAGGTAATAGTTAAAGACCTAGAACTGGTCTCAGCATCTCTAAAGCTAGCTCAAACTTATAACTCTACGAATTCAAGTCAAAATATAATCATCCAATTTGACCCTGCAAACCCCGAACACATAATCTTATCTGCCATCTATAGATCGAGCATTATAACCTACGCCAAACATTTCACCAAAGCTGATGGTGATGCACCACAGCTTCATGATGAACAAATGAAACAACATTTAGATGAAGAATTATTTCAATTGCATAAAAAAATTAGGGATATGAGAAACAATTGGATTGCTCACGGAAATCACAATGAGTTCGAGAGAGGAAAAACCATTCATATCATTGATCCGAGTATGAAATTCGGACCTCAATGCTTCCAACACGTCCTAGACTTCGCAACCCCTCTGAATGCAGTCGTACAGAAATTTGAGTCACTTACAAATAAAGTATTGGAGGTCGCAAAGGATAGACTACAACAAAGAACCCGAAAGTTTCTCAAGGCCGAACTACACAAAATGGACCCCAATGAGCTGGTAAGCAAGCACAGTATCCGTGTTGTTTTTCATTATTCGAATTTGAATGAACAATGAAATTTCGGAACATTCTTCGTCGAATTCGTTGTACTTGTGCCAACGTGAGATTTCACGAAAGTTGGCACAAGCAGCCACCATAAACCGCGGATAGCTTTTAGAAAAAGTCGTATTAATGTAACGTCCACGGATGCTAATTAGTGGTTGATCATCCGGATGTATACTTGGCAGGCTTGTAGCGCTATCAGTCCCCTGTCACCTTCAGCGGTGATGGCGACAATTCGTTGAGCATGCGCTGGGTCAAGTCGGGCGCGTACGGCTGCATGATCCACGCCGCCGGCGCCGGCGGTGGCAGGCACTGAACAGCCACCGGTTGAACCCGCGTCGAGGAGGACTGACAGCCGCAGATCAGAAGTGGCAAGGCGATCGCGCAGCAGAGCCTGTTCTTTTTGTGCATTGGTCATTTTCTCGGTGTGGGTTTTGTCGCTGGTCGCCAGCCGCTGCTCGAGTGCCAGTCTCCTGTCCTGCTCGGCCTGCTGCGCGGTGGCCGCCGCCATGGTCAGCTGGTTGAGGGTTTCGGTGTGCAGCCGCGCCTGCTCCGCCAACTGCCCACCGTAGCGCCAGTTCTGGAACTGCCAGGCACTGCCGGCGCCGAGCAGCACCAGCGCGGCCGCACCGATCGCACGCCACGGCACAACCATCACGGGACATCCTTGAAGAAGACGTGGCCGCCGAGCAACAGCGTGCGCTTCGCCTTCACCGCCCAACCGGGCGCGACCTTCATGCTGAGCGCGTAATAGTGCGTGGCGCCGCCGGTAGGATCCGGCACCTTGCCGTCGATCACCTGGTCGGCAGCGATCCGACACTGCGCCAGTTCGCGGAACGGGATCTCCCGCGCGCCACTCAGAAATGGATAGTTCGGGTCACCCTTGTTCCAGCAGCTGAACTGGTACGGCTTCTGGCACACGCCTGCGTACCCCTCACCCCACCACGAATTGGTCTTGCCGTCGAACACCCGGTTGCGAATCGTCCAGGCTACGGCAATCTTGCCGGCCGGCGATTCGCCGCGCGCCTCGCCCCATAGCGTTCGCGCAAGAATTTCCCGATCTCGTTCGGTAACAGTCATCAGTTTTCTCCAGACAAAAAAATACCCGCTCGATGGCGGGTTTTCGATTGATGCTTTTTTCAGAACTCGTCGGGGGCTCGCGACATTGGCGCGGCCTCGATAACCGGGATGGGCAGTTCCGCCGGCCATGCTGGTGAAGTCGGCCAGGTTGGCAGTCCCGGAACCTTGCCCAGGGAAAACTTGTACCCCTTCCACGCCTTGAGGCTAGTGATCAGCGCAGCCTGCTCAGCCTCGTCGGCCGCCGTTGCCTCGCCTGCATCGATGCCATACCCCAGAGTGTCGACACGGTCCTGAATTCTTGCGATTTGCGCGGCTGCTCGGGTGTTGCGTGCGGCGAGCTCGGATTTCATTTCAGCCAGATGTGCAGCAGACTGCGCTGCCGCCTTCATTTGTGCCGTGACCAGTTGCGACCAATCGACGCTTCCCTGCTGCTGGGGCCATTCAAGGGGAGCCGACGTTGGCCCTGCTTCATCGGGTTCCAGCGGCAAGGGCCTGGGAAAAACAACCTCGCCGTCCGGCACGCTCAACAGCGGCGCCGGGAAAGCCTGCTCCGGGCTGTAATTGCTCGGGTTCGGCAGCAACAAAGTCAGCCTGAGTTGGCCGCCCTTCCTTTCGACATCGCCGACGATCCATTCGGAATCAATCGCCCCACGCGGCAGCGTGTCGCCTTCGCCCACGCCTGAAAAGTCGAACGACTGTCCGTTCAGCACCATGGTGTCGCCGCGACGCTCCGCATGCAGCGAGTCGTCACGCCGCTGCGGGATCAGCAAAATATCCATCAGAACCACCTCCCAACAACAAGAAATCGCATGTTGAACGTCTGAGCCGTCGCGCCGTTACGGATGACGACATTGATTGAATTGGTGCCGTTCGGAATCGCGTTCGTCAC
The DNA here is from genome assembly GCF_002112305.1 of Pseudomonas sp. R45(2017). Classification (NCBI taxonomy): domain Bacteria; kingdom Pseudomonadati; phylum Pseudomonadota; class Gammaproteobacteria; order Pseudomonadales; family Pseudomonadaceae; genus Pseudomonas; species Pseudomonas sp. R45(2017). Next base: position 28,964 of record NZ_NEHH01000008.1, read on the forward strand.
GCCGTAATGGTCGTTCGAGCTGTTCGGGCCGGCGGTTGCCGAGATGTTGAACTGAGCATTGGCAAAAGCGATTGGAAGCGTGAGCGTGACCACCGTACCCACGTTGTTCGCACCGATAACACCAGTTGGGATGGACGCCGCCCCGCTCCAACAGATGAGCGTGCCATCGGCAAACTTCACCCATTCGCCACCAGCATTCGATTTGCGCTCAATGATCGATCCCGTAGGAAGACCACCGGACTGAGAGACGGTGCCCACCAGGTCTGCGGTGGCGGTGTACTTCAACCCCAGCGCTGTACGCGCATCACCGGCGGAAGTAGCGCCTGTACCACCCTGAGCGATAGATAATGCGGTGGTGAGGCCGAGCAACGACGTAATGTCTTCGTTTGCGCCCTTTTTGGCCCGGGCATTCATGCTTGCCTGCAGCTTGCCAAAGGCAGCTAGGATCGAGTCCGTGGCTATAACCGCTGTGGCGGAGGGCATCGAGAAACCATCGAGCACCACAGCCAATACGCCGGCATTGGAGAGATATTTGTTGGTCGCGCCCTCCGGAAGGCCATCAGTGTCGGTCAGATCGAGAGAGTCCCGAACACCGGCCAGCGTGGCGACCGTGCCGAGCACGGCCATCACCCCGCCATACTGGTTGACGAGCGACCTTAACGCGTCTGCTGAGGCTTTGACGTAGCCCTGCATGGGGGCCAACGCATAGGTGCCTGCGGGATCGGTCACTCCCTGATAGCTCGGATAAATCGACATCGATGTATCGCTGGCCAGGTTGATGACTTCGTACCAGCGCCCGTCCGGCCCTCGAAAGGCATCGCCCGTCCTGCTGTTGGAAATGAATGCAGTGCTGTTCCCGGCTACCACATTGGAATTTTGGACGACAGAAACCGTCCCGGTTTTGTACCAGGGCATCGATTTTTCTCCAGAAAGTGTTTGAGTCAGGCCAGCAATTTGGCGCAGAGGAACGGCCGGTGACCTTGGTCAATCCAGGCATTGAAGGCGAGGCTGTACATCATGATCCGACCGTTTGCGTAATCCACCCCAAGAGCACAACCGCCACCGGATCCTTCGTTGTGGCAGTTCATCGTGAAAGGGTTCAACGACACATACTCACCCGCCCCCAGACTTTTGTTGATGCCCCAAAAATACCTCCGCCCTACCGATAGCTGCTCCATACCGAGATAAGTCCAGTTACCAGCAGCGAACGTCACCACCACTGCCGGCGCTCCGCTGTCATAGACAAGCGCTGCGTTCTGGTCCCACAGGCGCAACCCGTAAGATGCCGTTCCCATCGAGGCCCAGGCAGCAACAAAATATTGCCCGCTTAAGGTGGAGTTTACGTTCGATGCCTTCATCGCGAATCCGGTCCAGTTTCCCGGGCCACCTGCAAACCAGACTGATATCGGTACCTGAATGCCGCCAGATTGATCCGGCCTTATGAAGACCAGCGGCGGGTCCTGACTCGTAATTGCTCTGGCAAAGGCCGCCGTCGCTGTATCCACCCCCGAGTAAGCTCCCTTCGTCAGCATGCAAAGCCTGGGCGCATCGGAATCGATTTGCACAAATGAATTGTCATTGATGCTTTGAAAGCCATAGTTCATGTGGCGTACCTGATGGCGTAAGCCTTCGCGACAATCCGACTGGCAACAGTGGTTGCACTTGCGGACGGATTCTTGTTCCTGACGACAACCTGACCGGCCGATGGCGTGACATAGGGGTATGACTTGCTATTCCCTAAACCATCCGTTTCCGATGACTGCACATCCTGAATCCGGGTCGGGATGATCATGAACACGCAGTTCGCCGGGTTGAAGCCAGGAATGTTGAAGGTGTAAATGGTGGCGGCGCCGCTGAAGTCGATCACACCCTGCCATAGCACCTGGTAAGTGAAGCTGTTCGTGTCCATGGCGAGCCGGCCGCTCTCGTCAAATACACGCAAGCCAAATAGAGCCATTTATTACCCCAGATAACCAAGACGGACGCGCAACACGTTGTTGGCGTCGTAGACCGAAACGTTCAGTGAGTTGATCACCAGCCGGCCCTGCCCTGGGACGATGCCGTTGATTTCCAACGTGCCGTCCTTGTTCAGGATCCAGCCCTGCAGGCCGGCGATGTAGTTAGTGGAACTGATGTAGTTGCCGATCTTGGCGTTGGTGATGGTGCCGTCGGCGATGAACGCCGAGTTCAGGAACGTCTGCCCACCCTGAACCGCGAACGGAACCGCAATGGCCCCGCCCGCGATTGTGTTGACGATGGCGAACCGATCGGCGCTGACCAAAAACTGGCTTTGAAGAACGCCGCTGCTGTTTTCAATCCCCAGCCCAATGCCTGCAGCGATGTACTGCCCCGTCCCGGAGTTGTACTGCATCTTCACCGACCAACTCGCCGTGACCTTCCCGTTCACGTCGTTGATGATTGAGCTGTTCTGCTCAATCGCGGTCTGCTGCTGCCCGACCTTCGTGCTCAGTTGTGTGAGCTGCTGGGCGGTAGCCTGCTCGTTGGTGACCACCACTTCTTCGAGCAGCGTGATATTTGCCGAGTTCTCAGCGATCTTGGCGTCGAAGGTAGTGATTCTCCGGGCAGAAGCTTTGTTTTCCGAAGCCCTGACCCGACTCTCTTCGGCAATACTCGCGGTGCTGGTCCAACCTTTCAAAGCGTCCGCCAGTTCGCCCTCTCCGTCGTCATCTCGATAGGCCGACCGCAACGCTTCAAATGCCGTAGCCTGGGCGGTGACCGCCCCGTCGAGCTCAACGATATCGGCGGTGTTGGTCGCTACCTGTTGAGCCAAGCCATTTGCCGTTTCCACGGTTTGACCCACATCGAGCCAATACGCAGGATTCGGCGGTGGAGTGTCGACAGGTACGGGGCCGGTAGCTTGATAGATGCGCTTGCCGACGACTACAAGGTCGTATTCATCGTAGGTGTCGTCCGGGTTATAAGTCTTCAGCCCATCCAGCGCATCGATCCGTGCCTGCAACCCCGGGATCTTGTCGATTTCGTCGAGGATGTCCTGCCCCAGCTCCGTGCGGCCAATCTCGCCGGCGATCATTTCCAGAATGGCAGCGGCGTCTGCACTCGACTGACCTTGAACACCCGTGCCAATCGGGAACCACGGCCCGATGTTGCCAATCTTGTCGACGATCCGTCCCCAGAAATAGAACGTCACGCCGGCGCGCAGACCGAGCATCGAGAAATCACTCTGCGGGTACGCGAGGTCAGTCAGTTTGGTAGCGGCGTCCAGTTCCGTGGTCGGGCCGTACCAGATCTCCGTCCGCTGGCTGTCCTCGGCGCCGGCCGGGAATCCCCACTTGAGGTAGATGCCGAACAACAGCGGCGTGGCCGTCAGATAACTCAGCGCCGGCGGCAACCCCTGCTTACCACTGAGGTTGGTCAGGATCGAATTGCGCCAGATCGAAGTGATGTCGTACGCACTCACCGCGCGAACGCGGGCCACGTAGGCACCGGCGTAGATCCCGACCACGTCCACATTGGTCATGCCGGTACGCTGCAGCTTGATCCAGTTACCGCTGTCCTTGCGCCACTCCACGTCATAGCCGACTGCGCCATCCACGGCAGGCCAACTGATGGTCATGGTGGCCACGGCAAGCCCCTGCACCACCGAGGACGTCGACGCGACGGTCACGCTGGCCGGCGCCGGTACCACGGTGATCGGAATCACGCTGATCGGCCGTTCTTCCAGGCGTGCGCCGGTGTCGATGTGCGCGAACTTGCTCGGCTCGAACTGCAGGGCAGTGAATTCGTAGTCGCCTTCAGTTGTGCGCTTCCGGCGAAGCACCCGGTAAAGCGGAATAGCCAGATCATCGGCATCGAGCGCCCATTGCAATTGCGCAATCGGTGGTTCGCTATAGGCGACGGTAACGGTCACAGCTCGGCCGCTGACGCTTTGCACGGTGCGCCCCTCAGCTCGCCCGCCTGGCAGGTTGATGATCAGCCGGTCACCCGCCTTGGCTTGGGTGTCACGGTCGAGCGTCACTACACGGCCGGCCGCCGACGAGATCCGCCCACCAACTTCCCGCCCAGCCAACAGCGAATCAGCCACCGGAATAATGAATCCAGGCAGAGCAACCGAACCCTCCATACCGGTCTTGAACGACACGGTGCGGTCCTGGTTATTGCTGAGAATCGCCCACTTGCCACGGCGCTGCGCCTCGGATGGTCTGGTGCAGCCGATGGCACTCAGCTCGGTCGGCCTGTCGCCGTAGCGCCGCTGCAGATCCAAGTCGGCGAATGGAATGACGTCAGTGTCGTAGTTGTTCGCCGGGTTGTCATAGCTGACCAGCGCACGGGTGTAACGGGTCTTTGCAGACGCGCTACCGTACGAGAACTTCCCGTCGATAACATTGGCACGGGTGAAAACGTAGTCGATATCTTGCGCGCGCGGCATATCGGCCTGCATCACCAACTGGCCTTCAGCCCAGTAGGTCATGCCCCGATAGATCGCGGAGATATCGCGCAGCAGCGACCATGCATCGGCTTTTCCCTGCAGGTTCATGTCGCAGAGAAATCGCGGCTCCTGAGCGCCAAGCCCATCCGGAACCAATTGGTCGCAATATTGAGCGATCCGGTACAGCTCCCACTTGTCGACCATGAACGGCTTGATGCGCTTGCCCAGGCCGAAACGTTCTTCGGTGCAGATGCCGTAAGTGATCCACGCCGGATTGTTAGTCCAGGCCGACTTCATCGAGCCGTCCCACGTCCCGGTATAGGTGCGCAGGATCGGGTCGTAGTTGCTCGGCACCATCCAGCGCCGGGCCTTGCACTTCACCGTCACGGCCGGGATGCTGGTGAACTGCTCGGCGTCGAACTCGATGTAGAGCAGCGCGGTGTTCGGGTATCGCAGCTTCGCGTCGATGACTTCGGTGTAACCGGCCACCAGCATGGTGTCGGCGATCTTGTTGCTGTTCTGGTTCAACGTCAGGCGGCGCACGCGGATCTGCCAGCCCGTGGTGGCGTCCGGCAGGTCGATTCGGCGCGAACGCTCGTAGCGCGTGGTGGTTTTGCCGTCGACCGCGTCCACCAGCACCTGCTGATAGGCGCCGCCATCGGTGGCCACATCAATGGCGTATTCGATGCGGTAGCCGCCCACGTTGCCTTCGTCGTCAGCCCGTTGCAAAGCAGGCCATGCCAGCCGCATGCGCACGGCCGACAACTGGGTGTTGGTGATCGAGCGCACCCATGGCGCATCACTGCGCAGCTCGATGTTGAGCGACGTCTCGTTTTCAACAGACGGAATGCCCGGAATGTAGGTCTGATCCACGGAGCCCGGGCGCCAGTCCCACTTCACGCCTGGGAAATTGTAGTTGCCGCTGGCATCGCGGATTGGCGTGTTGTCCAGGTAGATGTCGTATTCAGTCGGTACGCCGTCAAACTCGCCCTCGCCCACGGCGATCAGCAGCTTTGCCAGGTTGGTCGAGCGCAGGCTGTCGCTGGCTTCGACCGGCGACTTCGGCTTGCTGCTGCCGCCCTTCTCGCCGTAGATCTCGATCTGTTCCGCTGCGCCCATGCTTTCCTCCAGGCATAAAAAAACCGCCTCAACGGCGGCTTGCTCACGACCCGTGAAGGCTCGCGTAAAGTTTGAAGCTGTAATAGGCAACGAAAACCATGTTAGAAGCGACTTGAGCCACTACCGGTAACCACGTTTTCATGAGCGAAGACCTCCTTTGAAAAGGAAGGGAAATCCTTCCTAGCCATAGTGAGGGTTTTTGCTCAGGCCTTATCTTCAGCCAGGATCGAGGCTGAGATGATCATCCCGCCCCACCGCCGTTCGCCGATACAAATCGGAACTGGGTTGCCGCTGGCCGTGGTGTTCTTGGCGCTGCCGAAGGCGTAGGACGGTGCGTTTTCCGGGGAAGCGCTTTGCTTCAGGCCTGAGGCTTGAGGGCTGAGCATCTGGATGACGCCGCCGGCGACAAGGCCGATACCGGCGCCAATCAGTGGCGCACCAAAGGGCGTGGTCGAAAGAAACGTACCGGCAACGATCAGAACAGCACCGACAATGGTTTGAATCAACCCAGCCTTCTTGCTTCCATGGATGACCGGCACAATACGGATATCGGTTGCGCCACCCAAGCCAAACTCCGCTTCGCCAACGTTCTTTCGATTGCGGAACACGGCGAAGCGCATGCCAAGTCGATCGAGGCGTTGAATCTCCTCTTTGAATCCCTCAAGTGTCGCCTTCAATGCTCGGAACGCCTCCCAAGCCTGGCCAGAATCCAGCACTCGACGATGAACCCTGCCAAACTTGGCCGCAAGAGACCCGGACAGCCTGATCGTAGTCATCGGCTGATAGTGAGCAACGCTCGATTGCATGACTTTCTCCAGACATAAAAAAACCGCCCGAAGGCGGCTGATTGCGAATTCATTTACTGATAATCGACGTACGGTCCGAGAAAGAAGCCGCTCATATCTCCACTGATTCGGTAGAGGGTTTCTTTGCCGCTTTGCACATTGGCAGAAATCGTACGAATGGCTGCCCCGCCACACAGCCCAGAGCCCGCAAGGCCCGCTCCGATACTTGGATTGCCCGGTGGCAGGTAAAAGGAGGCACGCTGACCGGTGCCGATTTTCGCAGCCTTCCGGCCATCGACATACACGACGATGTCACAACCTGATCCAACCATTCCCGAATCACGGACAACCGTTACCTTGCCGCTTTCGCCGGCTGGCTTGGTCTGAAACGCGTACAGCTCATCACGCGGTACCGGATCAGCCTGACTAACCGGAATGGCTGACGATGCACACCCCGCCAACAGCGCTAACGCCAGCGCTCCTACGATCAGTTTCATGCAGGTCACTCCTGTGGCAAAGGCCGCACAATATCACTGGGTTGGGCGGAAATGAAAAAGCCCGGCGCTGGGTCGGGCATGCCAGACTATTCGGTGGCAGTTTTCGAGCGGATTATTATTTCGACTCGCGAAGGATCAATGCCAAATCGCCGAGCAACTGACTTAGAGGCATCGTCGATATCAAGTGTTGGAATTGCATCTGTAGGTTTTTCCCTGGCATTTTGTGACAACGCCGATTGAGCCTGTTGGGCGTAGTCTCGAGTCAGCCACAGAATGTCGTTGACCGGGGAAGGTAACGCCTGAGAGAGGCCGCTGATTTCATTTGAAAGCAATGAGAAAAATGCAACGCGCTTGTCATCGTCTCCGACGTCAAAACTCCACCGTGCAATCTTCCCAATTGACTTCGGTATTCCATCCACCACAAACGCCACGTACTGATACAACCTCAACGATTCGAGTGAGCAGACGTGCGTATCGCGGATAGCGACACTCCATGTCATAAGGGCACACTGATACTCGGGCCCAGTGAGGTGCGCTACGACACCAATCCGCTCTTTCTCGTGCATTGTAAGACCCACAGCTGAAACTCCTTTTTCACAATCAAAATGCCATCATTACTCAGATTATGTCCGGAAGCTAGCTGGCCACCCATCAAAACGTTCGCACCCAGTCGAGTCGCAGAAATCTGACGACTGATCCATTGTAATAACTTGCCTGCGTCAGCGTTACCAGGGAAGTCGCCGGCGATCATGTTTTTCGGTTGTACTTCGCTCATCTGCATCTCCAGCGACCGTGCCGCGTCAAGTGGGTTTTATTGCGCCTCTGTGCCTGAGAATCAGGCGTGTTCGGTCGAGCCAGGGACCGCCGAAAACGATTACCTCGGATGGCCTGCCGTACAAGTGGTGCAACAGGAACGGTCCAGGGCCGAACGTCGCGGTATCCTCGCCGGGCAAAGCCGGATCGGCGCCGAGGAAGATCCCGGCATGGTTCGGGTAAACCGTGCGCCCCACTTCCATCACGATCATATCGCCGCGCTGCGGCTGGTCGACCCGGTAGAAGCCGGCGGCCTCGTAGTTCGCCTCGTACAGACTGGTGTTGTCCTTGCTCTCCCACCAGCCGTCAGAGCGCTTGAAGGCTTCGAACTCCAGCCCCCATTCGCGCTTGTACCAGTCTGCACAGACTTGCCAGCAGTCCCAGGCACCGTGCACGAATGGGCGCTTGAGCAGCGGCACCTCACCGGAAGGCATGATGGTTCGCAGATCGCCCTCGGGCCAGCTCAGGATGTGCCACGGCATGCCTGTCGCCTCGCACATGGCCTGGTCGCGCGGTGACGGCCTGCTGGTGGCGTCCGGATGCGAATGCACCACGCCGATCACCTCGCCTACGTCTTCGGCCGCAGCGTATTCCTCCGGATCGATTCGGAACTCTTCGTTTGGCTCGGTCGAGACGTTTCGGCAGGGGTGGTACTGCTGTTTGCGCCTCACGGCCAACAGCAGACCGCAGCACTCTTTCGGGTACTCGGCCGCCGCGTGAACTTGGATCGCGGTCAAAATGTGTTTGCGCATGTCAGCTCCGTGCGATCAGCGATACGGCCGGGTAGCCACCGAACGGTAGCGGGTTACCCTCGCCGAAGCGTGGAATGCATCCCTTACCCAGTGTGGCGTCGCACTCGTCCAGTTCGGGGTTATCGGTGACGACACCGTCCTTGGTCACGTACGGGCCGGTGTAGCCGCAGTTCGGCCCACGGTAGCCGGCAGTAAGGCACCAGTGGCACAGCGTCGTGGCCTGCCGGCCTACTGACTCGTTACCGACGTCGCCCGGACTGGCCAACTCCCAGCTGACCGTCTCTCCGTCTTCGTTCGTCTTCTGGTCGATGTACCAGACCTCGATCGTCTCCTGCGTCGGATCTGCCATTGGGTTACCGGCCGGGAAGTTCACCGCGTCCAGGTAGGTTCCGAGCGTGTGCCGCATCGTCAGCTTGAACTCGAGCAGATCCTCGAACGCCAGACAGAGCGCGGTGATGCGCCCATTGACGTTGCCGACCGACAGCGTGGGCCGCACAGCCGTGCCGTCGCCATTCGCCTCAATGCCTTCGATCTGCATCGGCCAGGCGCTGTACTCGTTGCCCTGCCAGTAGATCGCCTTCGCCGGCAGCTGGTCCGCGTTGTCGCCAGCGGCGATCAACTCGGCTGCCGTGTGCGGGATTGCGTGCCCGTGGAAGCGCAGCACGTCCGCACCGTAGTCCGTGCCGTCCAATTCGAAGAGCAGCACTTCGCTGCCAGGCTCAAGTACCTGGATGTCACTGATCAGCGGCATGATTGCTCCTTATGGTTGGAACGCCCGCTCGAAGGTGGCGGTGAGTTTGAAGACGCCGCCGCCCACCGGAGTGGGAGCGGGATTTTTGCAGGTGAACAGGCCGAGCTCTCCGAGCGGTGTTGTCCAAAGAAACGCCTTCGCTCCGGCATGCCGGTCGAGGAACTTCATGATCTCCAACACCTTGGCCTTTTGACCCACGCAGGTAACCGGGTACGAATCCTCCTTGTTGTTCGGTCCGTCTCCGACGTTTTGCGCGTAGCCATTGCCGAACTTCGAGGTGCGCACCCGATAGTTGATATCGGGTGTTTCCCCTCGCTCGGTTGGCCAGGTAAATTTCTCGATGGCCATCAGCCCCTCCCATTTGTCAGGCGCCAGATCGAACCGCCCGGCTGCAACGCTCTGGCGATCGCGGTTTCCGCTTCGGTTTTGGCAGCCTGCTGGATGCTCTTGCCAAGCTGGTTGGTTGTCTCTTGCGAAACACCCGCCCCGTCGCTCCCAGATGTCTGCACCGAGACCGCTACCGGAAAGTTGTACGTGTTGCCCCCACCACCAGACATTGAGGCCAGTGCAGGCCCACCACCGGTGGTCAGTGGCGTGACGCTACCGCCGTTGGCACCGGTCATCAGGAACGATCGGCCGCCCTCGTTATAGAGCTCCGGCCCCAGTTCGTTGACTTCGTACAGGGAGTTCGGCGCAACAGGTCCGCCAGCCGCTCGGTATCCAGAAAAATCGATACCGGAATATCCAGCCTGCGAAGCTCCAACATCTGACGAAACAGCACCGGCAGAACCAGCCGCGAGGCCATTCCCGCCACCACCGAAGTAGGAGCCTGCCGCTGATGCGGCAATACCGAACAGCGCGCTGAGCCCTTGTGAAGTTGCCTGCCGGGTAGCGATCTTCGCCATATCCGCCAACACCGACTTGGTGAAGTCAGAAAACGAGAATTTGCCGTTGATAGCGAAGCTGGCTACTGCGTCCTCTGCCGAACTGAATGCATTGGTGAGCAGGCTTTTCGTCTGCCCCGCGGCGTTCTGCGCGGAATCGAGATAGTTCTGCCACGCCGACGAGGCTCCGGCACTCCAGTCGCCCTGGGCTGCTGTCATCTCGTCGTAGTTGGCTTGAACCGTATCGTGCAGGTCCTGCTGAGTGGCCTTCAGTGCCGCCAGCTTCTGCGTGTACTCGTCGAGGCTCATGCCGCGCGAGCCATCGCCGTACTGGTTCGCCAGATCCAGCTTCTGCTGATTGAAGCGATCGTCGATGCCGTTCTGCTGGCTCACCAGATCGCGCTGACGATCTCCCAGACCGATGCCCGCAGCTGCACGCTGGCCCTGCTCGCGCAGAGTTTTGACTTGTTGCTGCAGCGCGCTGCTATAGGTGTTGACGGCCTCGGTCTGTTTCTTCAGCCGGCCCTCTTCGTTCTTCGCCAGCACGCTCAATTCGGTGTCAGCATCCTGCTGCACCTTGACCATGGCGGCACGGGCGTCGGCGATTTTCTGGTCAAGCTGGATGCGCTGCGCGGCCGATGTGCCGGCTTTGCTCTTCGCCGCTTCCAGTGCGGCGATCTCAGCCTCATACGCAGCAGTAACTTCGTCGCGCTCGTTGCCGATCATGGCTTCACGCGCTTGCAAATAATCAGCCTGCGAGATCAGACCGGCCTTTTGCGAAGCCTCTAAGTCCTTTTGAGCGTTTTTGTACTCGGCGAGCACGATATTGAGCGCGTTTTTCGAGTCATTGAAACCGGATAGATCGACGCTACCGGCGGCTGCTTTTGGGTCCTTTTTCTGCTCGTCGATTGCCTTGCGCAACTGGTCGTAGGCACCACCGGAAAACTTCTTCCCGTCAAACTGAACACCATCCAACAGCGCCGATTTTTGTCCTGTTTTTTCCGCGTTCTGATAGAGCTTGGTGAACTGGTCATCGAGTTTCTTGTACGCGTCCCGACGCTTCGCGAGCGGATTCAGGTTGTCCATTTGCTTGTCCAGTTCCTTCTGGACAGCGATCAGTTCCTTGTTCGCTCGGGTCTCCTCACCGGTGGCCGCAGCGTTGCTTTCGCTTGCTGACAAACGCGCCTTCAGCCCTGCAAGCCTGGCTTCCAAAGCCGGCGTCGAGTCGTCATTCTCCCCGTCATCCAGCCCCAGCGAAGAGTTCAGCCAGCTGAGCCCGTTGGATAGCGCACCGGTAACGCCACCACCCTTCCGGGTATCCAGCACGCGCTGGGTGATTTCGATCTGCTTGGCCAAGTCGGGAAAAATCTCAGACCGAACTTCAGCATAGGCACCCTTGATGGCCACTTTCACCCGATCCCAGTCACGCTCGATATCGGACAGGGATTCGCGGTAGTTCTTCAGACGCTCCAAGGCCGACTGATTGAGATCTTCACTCAGGACGTCCAGTGCTCGCTGATGGTCTCCCTGATCATCAATCGCCTTGATCGTCTGGTACTGCTCGTAGGTAAGCAGCCCATACTGATCGCTGATCTTCTCGGCGGCTTCTGTAGCGGTGTCTCCGGCATTCGCAAGCGATTTGGCGATGTCTCCAGCACCCTTGCCTGTCACCTCACCTATTGCTGCGGCGGCCTGAGCCAGGTTCTGCATTTGGACGCCGCTGGTAGCGGCACCGGAAGCCAGCGCAATCACCGCCTCGCGAGCGCCAGAAAAGTTCTCAGTGATCGCCCCAGCGGACTCAGCCATAACCTTGAGGCTGGCAATGCTCTGCCCGGCATCGTTCGATCCGCCGTTGATGGCGACGTTGAACTCGCGGGCCTGCTTCTGTGCGTCGAAGTAGGCATAGCCCAGCGCGCCGAGGACACCGGCCAGCAAGCCGGCGGGAATCAGCGCTGCTGCCAGACTCTTGGCGGAAGCGCCTGCCCCGGCGCCGAGCTGAGCAACCGCCCGTGCACCACTACCCCAATCCCCAGACTGCAAGGCATTGGTCAGCTGCATCACGTTTTCTTGAGCCTGGCGGGTGCCGAGCTTCAGCTTGTCGAATGCAGTTTCTGTCGAGGTCAGGCCGTCACGGTCTTTGCCGATCTTCGCCAGCGCCTCACCGTAGCGAGTCGCGTCAATCTGACCGGCCTTGTACAGATCGTTGAGTGCTTTTTCCTGCGCCTCCAGCTTTGCCAACTTCGCAGTGACCGGGTCGATGCCGTTGACCGTGCGCTTCAACGCTTCAATCTGACGGTTTTCAGCGTCGATCAGCCGCTGCTTCTGTGCCATCTCCTTGGCTTCGGCTTTCTCGATCTTGTCATAGGCCTTGGCGAGCCGGTCCTGATAAGCCTCCTGCTGTTCAATGGTGACAAGACCGCCCTTGCGAGCACGCTCCAGCAAACCTTCAGCCTGGATCAGTTGCTCCATGCTGCCGATGTTGCCGGACATCGCCTTGTCGAGCTGACTGATGATCGCGATTTCACTGGCTGCACTGGCACCGGCCTTGCGACTTGCATCGACTTGGCGCTCTTTGGCGCCCGTGGTTTTGTCGATTCCCTGAGCAGCCTCATTCTCAGCTTGGCTGATCTTCTTGCCGGTATTGGCCAGCCCCTCGCCAGACTTGCCGAGATCATCGATCGCTTTTTCGGCATCGGCCGCCGAATCGGCCAGTTTGTCGAGATCGTCAGCCGCCTTGGATGCAGACGAGGAGTTCACCTCGATGCCGAGGGACGCGAAGGTGGTGCTCATTTACTGTCCCTCTGTTCCGCCATCACCCGCAGGGCTTCGGCTTCCATGACGCGGATATCTGGAAAGACGCCGGCGACCTCCGACCGGGTAAGCCCGAGGAAGCCCGCGACATGGCGAATTGACGTGTAATCGAGTCCGGTAGCGCCGCACGCGCCTGTACGCCACTGGGTGCCCATGGCCTCAAAGACCTTGAAGGCTTGCCAGACATCAGGCCAGACCTCATAGACTTCGTCGGGTATGTCACGAAGAGAAAGGCCGAAGGCCGCCAGCGATTCGGCTGACGGCCCCGGCTCGTACAGCTTGCGGGAGACGCTTAGGAGTTTCCCAAGCGGGCGTTACTGAAGGCATCGGAATAAGCGGCCAGCACCGCGCCCGGCGTGGCGGCGATTGATTTGACCAGGATGCGCAGGTTTTCGTCGGTGAACTCTTCGGCGATATCCCAGCCGGCGACAATCGCCTTCAACTGCTCGACCTGCAGATCAATCAGCAAAGCCGTGAACTGCTCAATACCGGCCTCATCCGCTTTCTCCTTGAGCGCCTTGTGACGCTCACCCCACTCCGCGTAGAGCCCGGCCAGTTCGGTGCGATCGCGATATTTGAACTCGAACTCAACGCTGACCGGGTCACCACCTACCGTTGGCAGCATGACGACGTGGTTGAAGGTTGGATTCCGGGCGAGTGTGAACTTTGCCATGTGCCTTCCTTACGCCGAGGCGCTGTAACGGGTTGGGCGACCGGTCAGCGCGATGCTGATAACGCGCGTCATCAGGTTGTTGCGCGACATGGTCGGGGTCGAAGTGATTGAGACGTAACCGTTGTAGATGATGCGGCTGCCGCCGGGCAGGTTCAGGCGTAGAACGCGGGCCTGCTTGTCGTCGTCAGCCTCCTCGCAAAGATCGACATAGGGCTGCGACGGATCGTCGGCGACCGTGATGGTCAGCGTGATCGGGTTCTTGGTGGTCGGCATCTGTCGGTCATCATCGTCAGCCAGGAAGCCGAACGTCAGAAACTGCTGGTCGCCGCCGCTCGACCCGAGCTCGGTGATTTTCGAGATCTCGGTGAAGGTCGTCACCTCGCGAGCGGTACCGACGCCCGAGCCGGCCGGATACTGCTGAATGTTCGTGGTGTTGACGCCATCGAGCGCAAAGGTGCCGCTGGCAATCTCGCCGACTTGCACGGCGCGGCCGTCCAAGCGGGTCCAGCCAGAGCTGACGGCGATGATGTCGCCCTCTGCCAGCCCATGCGCCGCTGCGGTGGCCACTGCCGGGTTGGCATTGGTCAGGGCAGTGAATGGGATTGCAGCGCCGTAGGCGGAAGCAATTTCGAACGTTGCGCCGTTGGGCATTTGAATGCCGGCCATGGGCTTTTCCTCTCTTCAGAAATGACAAAACCCGCTCAATGGCGGGTTCTGGGTTTGCCCAATGGGCGAATTAGTTGGTGTCGGCGCGGTACGCGAACGAAACCGGAACGGTGTAAGTCGTGTCGTCAGGAATACCTGGCCCTTGGTCAACCGGTGTCATGGTCACCACGGTCAGTGCATTCTTCGTGTTTCGCTCGTACAGCGGAAAAAGCGCGGCGATCTGGTCAGCCAACGCCCCGGCCGCGCCGCGATACTTGCCCGCTGGTGTCACGATGCTGACCTGAAACACACCGGTGAAGAGCTTGTGATCGCCGGCGAGCGTGTTGCTCGTGGTATCGCCCGGCAGCGTGAACGCTTTTAGGTAGGTTGCACCGTCGACGGGCGTGAATGTCTCGTTCTCGACCACAACCTTGAGCGGTATCGGCAAAGCCTTCGCCCAGGTGAACAGGCGGGCCTCGTAGATCGAAGCGATGGTGTTGTGGCTCATACCTGGTTGTTCCTGATGGCTTCGTCGACGATCTGCTGGAACCGCGCGAGCGTGATCCGCACCATGCCGCCCGGTGCCTGCTTGGAATGGCCGTACTCGAGCGGCACTGCATATGGCAAGTTGTTCACGATGTACGCCGTTTGCCCGATGGTCAGTTGCTCGACCTGAAGCCTGAGCTTCGCCAGCGTTACACCGCCGACCGGATCGACCTGATCGAGCTCACCTTCAGCCGGTGCCCCGATAGAGAACTGCCAGTTCCCACGAAAACGGCCGCCGACGTAATCCTTGCCGGCAACCAGTCCATTCACGTTGAAGTTCTGGTCGCGCTCTGCCGTCGTCAGCGGCTTGGCGTACTTCACGCCGCGCTTCAGTTTGCCGGCTTTGGTGAAATTGCTCTCGTCGAGATTGATGAGGGTGTTGCGCACGGCGACCTTGAAATCGTAGTGATCAGCGGCACGGGTGTTGGTAGCGCGATGGACTACGTTCGCGGCCCAGATATCGGGGTTGCCCACCGGAGACATCCGGATGACGCTACTACCAATCTCGATCACGATTTCGCGGAAGGTGGCGTCGAGCCCCGCCTGGGCCTGCTCAGCGAACTGGCGGATGTTCTCGGCGAAACTGCCGTTCAGACCTGAGTATTTGCTCATGACCGCACCTGCAGCTCATACAGGATTGGTGTCCCGGCGGGATTCACCTCTTTCAACGGCGGCACGATGGACCAGGTACGACCCTGAATGATCACTATGTTCAGCAAATCCGGCACCCACTCCAGCCCCTGCGCGGCGATCTTCAGCTTCTTGTCGCCCTGCTTGATCAGGCTGTTGTTCTGAAATTCCTGACCGGTGAAGTCGAGCAGAATGCCTTGGACTGTCTGCTCTTTGGTGCTGTCGGGCGGTGCCGAACCGGTTTCCGGGTCGTACTCACCGACAGCCGTTGCGCGGATGGTTACCGGCTGGCCGAACTCTGTGATCATCTCCAGAGCCATCACGGCCATTTCGTCATAGAAGGCCATGGTGGCTCCAGATGTGAAAAAGCCCAGCACGATGGCTGGGCTTATGTCGCTGCGAGGAAAAATTAACCGCCCGCTTGTTTTACGCGACGATCATACTCTTTGAGCATTTCATCGGCAGCAGCTGCAGCTTTCTGATGAGCTTTCTCATCCCATTTGCCGGAGGCGATGTAGCCGCTAAGCGCTGCGGTCGCAAACTGTGCCCAAACATCCCGGTGGCTCTTGAACTCACTACTCATGTGGAACTCCATTTCTGATGTGAGGGGCCATTTGACATCATGCACGAACAGCAAACAACCCCCGCTTTTGCAGGTAGTCAGCAAACTGCGTTGCGCTCGGCCGGTCAGGCGCCGCCGGCAATAGTCGTCCGCTGGTGTTCGGAATAGTGGCGAACTCGCGCGTCACCGCGCCTTCGACTCGTTCCAGCGTTATCGCGCCTTTGCGCTTCTCGATCGGGTCGACGTCATCAGTGTGGATCTCGGCCGCCAGCGCCATCTGGCCGTACTGGATCCGCGCCGGCAGGTAGTTATCTGGCTTGATCTCGCGATCCAGTTCAACGCCCCGGCGCGGCCAAGACAGGGCCTGTTCGCTGCTGGTCTTCCGCCCTTTCCACGTCATGCCATCCATCGCCAGAGCGGCCCGGCGCAGCAGCGCTTCCTGTGCTGGCACTTCCGCCGGGATGACCACGCCGAACTTCACAGCGTACATAGCCAGGTCTTCGGCGGATGCGTAGCTTTCGGCGTCAGGCTTGCCGGTGCCGTCCTCGATGATGAGAGTCATGAATAGCTCGCTGTGTTGTTTGAATCGGGCGCCATTGAATGGGCACCCAGATTGTTACGCCTTCGGCAGTTCCGAAACCGCCTTTTCCAGCGATTCAACCGAAGCATTCGCCCGGTACGGTACATTGGCTGCGTCAAGTTGCGCTTTGAGGCTTGCGATCTTCTCGGCGTTGTCTACCGGTTCCGCTGCTGCCTTAAGGCGTTCGACTTCGGTGCGCAACGATGCAACCTCTTCAGCTAAGTTGTCGCGCTCACCCGTCAGCGTTTCAAAGCCTTCATGGATGGACTTCAGCGCGTGAAACAGACGGATCGTCAGTTCACCCGCGCCCGGGTGTTCTAATTCCGATTGCCCCTCGGCGGCGTCGATCAGTCGCAGCAGGCCGTCGCGCTCAGCGTTCAGTTTGCCGACCACCTCATGCAGTTCGCCACTACCTTGGCCAGCGCTTGGCAGCACCGGCGCCGAGTCGGTCTGTCGCAACGTCACTTCCGGCACATCGTGTGCCTCACCTTCGCGGCTTTCGGTGACGTTCGCGTCGATGATTCGGAGACCGCGCTCCTTCGCCAGCGCCTTCACGTCCTCCAGGTACTGGTGGAACGGACCGGGTAGATACCAAATTTTGTTGTTCATGATTGCATCTCCGCCAAGCCGGGCACACGTCCCGGCTTGGACATCGCGTGGTTACTTGGAGGCGTCACCGATCAGAGCAACACCAGCGGTGTGCTTGATGCTGGTAGCGGTTTTGTCCCAGTTGGTGCCGGTTGCGATCTCAGCATCGGTTGGCGACTTGCCACCGTTGGTTTGATCCCAGGTGTAACCCTTCAGACCCAGGCCAAAGGAATAGTCGACCTGAATGGTGGTCTCGATACGCTCTTTGCCGTTGGAGGTATCGACGTTCGATACCTGATCGCGGTTGTCGTGCACCAGCGCAGCGCCGGACACCAGAGACAGGATGATTTCCTTGTTCGGGGTGCCTGCCTGCATCAGCGCCGGCGCGTCAGTGACCACGGTGACTTTGCCCAGGATATCGACGACACGGACGTTGCCGGCGACGAACAGGTTGGTCGAGTTGGCAATGGCCTGACCGACCAGCTTGTGCCAGGTGGTGCCCTGCATGACTTGAGCAACCAGAGATTGGCTCGCATCGCCGAACTTCGCATGTGCGTTGTTCAGGCCGGACTGGGTGATACCAGCGGTGGCGGACACATCGTTCACCGCAGTCGGCTGAGCGGTAATCGCACCCACCAGAGCAGCGATTGCGGTGTTCAACTCGTCCTTAAGCAGGATTTCGGCGAAGGCGCGGGAGGCAACCTCGATGCCTTGAACAGTAGGGCGCTGCAGCCAGCTCATCTGGGCTGGCTCGTAACGGATCGGGCCGAAGCCGCCGGCGATTTTGACCGACGAGTTTTTCAGCTCGGTCAGGTCGGTGATCGGGGCGGCACCGTTGGCGGCGTAGCGATCAACGCGGCGCTGGGCAGCGGCCAGGGTCTGGAAGAACGACTCTTGAAGGAAGTCGCCGGTGAAGCCTTCCGCCGAGATGATGATCGCGCCATTGCTGGCAGCGTTGAACGCAGCAGTCATCTGATCCAGCGTTTCGAGAGTCGCCGGCATGATGTACTGGTTGAAGACCTGCATTTGAGACAGGGACATGAGCTAATCCTTACGATTGAGGGAGATCTGGGAACTTGTCGGCAATTGCCGCAGTGCGTTCCGTTTTAGTGCCGCCGATATTTCCTTTCGGGGCCCCGCCCCCACCACCTGCACCGCCGGCCCCGCCGCCCGATGCCTTACTACCCGCGATCAATGGCGCAAACGCCGCGTCATTCGCGATTTCTGCTTTTAGCTCGTCCAGCGTTGCCGCCGAGAGCTTGCCCTGTGCGTCGAGTACGACCACAACAGGCTTCCCGTCGCGCTGTTCGACGCTCAGACGGCGTTCGATGTGCGGCAACAGGGCTTTGGCGCTACCTTGAACAGCCAAGGCAGACGCGATGTCAGTAGCGGTACGGCCGACAGTCAGATCCCGGATCTGCCCGCTCAGCGTTGCGCGCTCCTGTTCCAGCGTGCCGGTCAGCTCAGCTTCACGGCGGGTGAATTTCTCAGTCCAGGAACGTTCGAGCTCTTCGACGTTGCCGGACTTGCGAGCGGCTTCTTCACGCTCAAGGCGTGCGGCTTCTTCAGCTTCGCGCGCTTTCTTCTCGGCCAGTTTCTTCTCGCCGAGCAGCTCATCAACCTTGGCCTTCAGGCCGGATACATCTTCTTGCTGCGGCAGACCTTCAATGCCGAGTACGAACTTGCCGTCCTTCTCGGTGTAAAGAGCGCGCACGGCTTCATCTACCCCTTCCAGGGTATCCAGTTGGAATTTCAGCATTGGGTGTCTCCCAGAGACGTAGGTGCAGGCCCTGCCTGCGGGCATAAAAAAACCCGCCGAAGCGGGTTGGTGTAATTTTCAGATGAAATACATTCTTAAGGTATCGATAAGTTGGGGGCTCGGTGGAGCACCGAACATGTGCTGATCAACATGGTCGGATATTGCAGTGACTGGAGCCACCTTAAACGTTACCCACATATCTGTGCTTGCTTCAAAATATCGAAGTCTCGATACGATTGAAGGGTTTGCGAGATTGACCAGCGCCCAGTCAAGTATCTGACTAGCTGGCCAATGTAGTAACGCAGCTCGCAGCGAGTGGTACGACTCGACCTCTCTAATCAGGCGAAAAAGGCTGCCATCGACTAAAAATCCCTCTCTCCTTGCCCGAACCAACTCAGAATACAACCTGCGTTCACGCTCTCGCCGAAAAGACGCATGTTCGTGGCGAAGTAGATAGTTTTTGATGGCAATTTCGAGCTCTGCCTTATTACTTCCTTGTGGCATTTGACCGAGCATATGAATCCTTTAGGGGAAAATGCCATTATTATCCGAGTTTTGACTAAATGTCTGCCAGCTCAAAAGCGAGCGGTTCAAGCGACCGCATTTGCACAAGGGTGAGCGGCGCAAACTTGCGATCAAGTTGCAGATCTGCGAAACGCTCAACGCTAAGCCCGCCATCTCGGAACAGCTTCGCCCGAACCGGTCCGATTGCCCTGTTCTGAAACGCCGCTGGCTGCTGCTTGAGCCAGTCGTAGTAGCTGAGTTCTGCCCTCACCTGCTGCGCGCCGTTATCGCCAACAGATGCCCGCGTGGCTCCCTCGGCAAACAGTGCGCTGAAGCGGGTAACCGCCACCACGGTCGAACGGCAGTTGATATGGATCGGCGGCCTTGGTCCTTCGGTCAGCTTGAAGCGGCGTTTGTCGAGCGTCCGGCACTGGCTGGTAGTCTTCGAATCCAGCGTGCTGACCCACTCCACCGACGGCACGACATCGGAGTTCGCTTTCAGTGTCTCCATGCGCGCCTGGGTGGCGACGTGTTGCACCGCAGTCCGCACAATCGAACCGGCGTTGCGGTTGGTCGTGGCCAGGATGCCGTCGTTGTACTTCAGCGCCTTGGTGCCGCGAATGTTCTTGATGATCTGGAAGTTGGTTTGACCTTCGAAGAAGCCCTGCCGGATCGCGCCAGTGAGGCGTTGTCGCTCGGTGGTGGTGAAGCCATCAATGAACGACTTGAGCAGTTTGCCGCCGTCCGCGCCGCGCACGCTGAGCGGATTGGTGAGAATTGCCGCCCTGATTGCCGCCGCGCCAGGCAACGCCGCGTCGAACGAAACGCCAACCGGCGCCGCCCGTGTCAGGCTGGTCGCCTCAAACTCGGCCTCGTAGTTGGCGATATCCACCAAATCGAGGTTCAGCTTCTCGCTGTACCGGTCGAAGATGCCCAGCAGGAGGCTGTCGACTTCACTCAGCAGCCGCTCCAGCCTCGCCACGGTGTAATCCGTCAGGTCGGCCCGGGTCAGCCGCTCACGGATCGAGCGGTCGATCTCCTTGAGAAACGGAGCGAACTTCGCCACCTCCCCCGACTTCAATTGCTCAAGGAAGACGGCGTGCCGGATCGTGGCATCAAAGATTGCTTGGTTTGCCGCCATTCAGGATTACCTCGTCATCATCCAGGTCGGGACCGGTTCCTTGCGCCTCCAGCTCATCCCGGATTTCGTCGTCCGTCTTCTCCGGGTTGATCACGCCGCGATCGCGCAGGTACTGCCAGAAGTCACCCTCCGGCAGCTTGCCGCCCTGCACCGCGTTGAATAGAGCAACCAGAACCGTAGGATCAAGGGTGATTTGGCTGAAGTCTTGATTGAGCTTGTAGACCACCTCGCCGGTGGCATTCACGAACTCGGCCATCCACGCCAGGCACTGGCTGTAGGCCTCGCTGACGTTGCTGACCACCAGCGACAGGACGCTGTGTTCGGCGGCGCTGTCGTTGTCGGCCTGGGTGGCGGTCTTCACGGCGCTACCACGCTCAATCAGTCGGGCGCCGAGCGAAACCATGTCCTGTTTCTTGGACTCCATAGCCTCCTTGGCCACGGTGTTCGGCTGAGCCTGCCAAACTCCGCAGGTACCGTTTACCGGAAGCAGCCAGGGTGCACGGGAGCCGAGGAATATCCCGTTCTTCTCCATGTGATCGCGCCACTGCTCATCGAGACCAGCCATCCAAGGCTGAGGCTGGCCCACCAAATAGGCAGCTTCCTCGTAGTCCGCGCTGTTCCGGTAATGGCCGATGTTCACTTCGGCCATGTCGTACAGCGGGGCATCGTCGATGGTAGTGTCGTTGTTCTCGCTGCCAACAAACTGGAACGGGATCACTTGCCATGGCCGACCAATACCATTCAGCGGAGTGAATGGCGCGACTATCTGAGAAGTCTTGCCCGATCCCTCCTCCCAAACCTCCTGCGTGTACTGCCCAGCAAGATCCAGGCGCAGCACGCGGTATTGAATGACCTGCTCACTGCCGAAGCCATCATCCGTATCAACATCCACCGTCTCGCGCAGCACGACAAGGCTCAGCAGGTGCTGGCCGCCGACCTGACGAGTCTTCCAGTTGATGATCGACTCTGCGGTGTAGCTAGCGATGTTTGCCCGGGCGCGTCCGGAAAGCTCGTCGGCCTTGCTGACCGTTCCAGCCTCGACTGATGCGTAATCCACCAGCAGTCCATGGCGGCCCACCTCGAGCAGATGACCAATCACCGATTGGGATTGTTGGTAAACGCTCACACCCTGACCGTCGACGTCCTTGGCCACGTAATCGAGCGCGCCGGGAACGGTCAGCGTTGGCCAGGTGCGGAACACTGCGCCGACGAGACTGTGCTTCGTTCTGCCGGTGGCGTTGTAGAACACCGCTCGCTTCTTGTACGCCTCATAGCGCTGCTTGTTGTCCTCACTGGTGTCAGCCGCATTGGGCCTTGGCAGATACCGATCGCCGGCAGCCTTGATGGTTTCCGATCCCTTGCAGACGTCGCGCACCAAGCGCCAGCGGTACTGCGCCGCCGTGTACTCGGGACGGGTAAAAGTGACGTCCGTCATCGGGCGACTCCCATTTTCATTGAGGTGACCGGTTTAACGATCGGGTACTCGCGGTGAATGAAGTAACCGCCGCCGTCGTTGGCGTGGTCGTTGCCTTGGCTCTTGTCGGGCTCGCCGTTGGGCGCCCAGATCTGCTGCTCCAGGCCGTCGGCGTATGTCGGGCAAGTGAACGGGTTGACCAGGTAGCGCCGCTCCCCCTGCGCGTTGCAGAACATCGCGTTCATAGCGTTGATCCGGTCCTTCACCGGCGGGTTGGCCGCCGGCGCGATGACCGTGAAGCCTGCCTGCTTGAGCATCGCGATATCGGTAAGGCTGGCGTTGACCGACTTGCGCGAGTCGCCGGAAGCGTCCGGGTAGATCCGGATCTCGCAGGTTTTCCGGAAGTCGTTGCCGGTGTGTTCCCAGTAGCGTTCCTTGATGCGGCGGATCATGTCCGGCGTGTCGTAGCCATCCATCAGCTCATCCACGGCGCGCGGCAGGCCCTGATCGCGTTTGACGTGGGTGATCGCCGCCATCTTGCCGACGTTGAAGTCCATACCGATGAACAAAGGCTCACCGGGCTGCACAGTGTCGAAGCACTGATTCAGCTTGCGGTCGTAGGCGTGGTAGATCGACCCGGACGTCAGGTTGACGAACTGGCCATTCAGGTACGCGCGGATCAGCTGCTCGGGATACGACTCCATCAGCGAGGCGATGTAGTCGTCCGGGAGGTTCAGCTCGTTGTCGAAGGTGCTGGCCTGGATCAGGCCATACATTTCCTTCAGCGCCGGTTTGTCGCGTAGCTGCTTCACGAACTGCAGAAAGACGAACTTGAAGCCTTCCGGCGTCGTGGTCACGTCCACGCCGTTCTTCAGCCCGGGGATGTTGTAACGCATCCGGGCAATGATCTTGCGCCAAGCCTGCTGCGCCTTGATCGACGTCAGCACGTCCAGCTCGTCGACCAGCGCGTGACCGATCTTGAAGCCGACGATGGTCTGCGGCTTTTCCATCGACCGGCAAATCACAGTGCCGCGATACTGCCGGCCGCTGTAGATGTGAACCTCATGGTTCGCCTGGTTGATTTTTGTCTTCAACCCCCAGTCGTAGGCCACCTCCTCCATCGTGGGATAGAAGATGTCGCGGATCTGCGGGTAAGTCGGCGCGAAGTAGCCAGCGTTGACGCCGGGCCACTCCATGAAATGCTTGCTCAGTGCTGAGCATCCGACCCAGGTCTTTCCGGAGCCGAACCCAGCAACGAATGCGCGAAACTTGTGGGGTAACAGGAGGAACTGCGACTGCGGAACGTTAAGGCTCGGCATTCGGCTTCCTCGCATCCACTACGTCGACCTGAATGCGCGTCGGGATTGCTGGCTCATCGTCTGGCTCATCCTTCCGGTGGCGATTGACGTAGACGTCTCCGACTTCCTTCGCGGCCTGCTCCAGAATCTGCATGGCCAGGCCGATGTTCTTCATCGATTCGGCCCGCTCGACAAACCGGTTCATGGCCCGGAGGCGGTATGCTCGGTTGGCGATCGGGATCTCGGCGGTTTCTTCGCGGAAGCGCTTGCGGGCATCTTCAAACATCGTCACCCAGCGTTTTGCCAGGCCTTTCCCTGATGTCTTTGTGGGATCGTGTGTCTCCACCTGCTGGCGAGTCACCGATATCCCGTATTCCTTTTGGACGGCTTCAACAACCTGCGAAGGCGTGTCGAAGCACGCCAAGGCCTGAACGATAAAGGCCTTCACGTCGTTTTGAAGGGCTGCCATAGATTTTCATCCGTCCAGAGCCTGTCCAGAATCAGGCCGACTTGAGCAGACAGGTTCCGCAGGCCCTCGAAATGTTCATTTTCCCTACCTCAGCAGGATTGTTTGCAGCGTCCACCAGCTCTTGAACTGCCGGGTTCGCACCGTAGCGGCGGACAACACCGACGAACTCTTCAACGTCGTGTCCGCGCATCTCGAGCTTGGGCAAGCCGTCTTGGGTGAACGCTGGCTGACCGTACTTATCAGTCGCCTGGGCGATGTGGTACAGCTCATGCTCAACCAGCGCGCAGTAGTCCGCATCGGAACACTGGGCACAGTAGTCGGCAGCCAAGGTGATGATGTATGCCGGCACATCGCCGAACCAATCTCGCATCTGTTGTTCCATCCGGGCTTTCTGCCAACCGCCGGTGCGGAACGCGACCTGTTCGGCCTGCCCCACCACCGCCCTCCCCTTCTTCGTGAAGGCGGCAGACGCCCACATCACACGAATGTCCGCATCGATCAGATGGGCGTGATCTTCGTTGTGGATGCTGCCGGTGTCGGCAAGGATCTCGGCCTGGAGCCACTCCCATACCTCGGGCGCCGGGGTCAGGCGGATACCAAAGTCGGATAGCTCTGACAGCTCAAACAATGACGCTGGCGGGTATGGCCTGTCCACAGGTCACCTCCAGCTTGAAATAGTGGCGCGTTGCCGGTATTGGTGAATTCAACCAACGGGCGGAGCCCATGAAAATGTTCAAGACGATCTTTTCTAAGCTGTTTAAGACCGCCGCCCAGCCCACCCCGGTCAGCTCAGAACCAGAGATGTCGACAGCTGTGCAGATGTCCCAACCGGAAATCGTGACGTACTACAAAACAGAGATCTCCAACTCTCCATTCGTTAAAGAGTCAGGCCGTGAGGCTGTACTCAGAGACTTCCTAAACGAAGTAAAACTGAAAGATGGAAAACTTCTATCGCTCGAAGAAAAACGCTCGCTGGGCATCAACACTCGGCTAAAAATTACTCGAGAGCTATACGAAGTGCTCACCCCGGCTGGACTCGAGCTCGGGCCGAAGAAAGTACTGGAGTCGCTTTATCTCAAAGCAACCTTCGATCACAACCGGCGCAGAGAAGTGGCCCGGATGAAAAGCCTGGGCATCAAACAGTACTCACCCTTGTCATGCGGTGATAACCGCGACTGCGACTGGTGTACCTCGATGAATGGCAAGCTGCTCTCGGTCGAAGTCGACTTCGTTCAGTTGATCAAAGAGAACTGCACGTGCGACTACTGTCGATGCGTATTGTTGGCGAAGGTCAATATTTAACTGACCATGAGCTGAGTCTGTGCGTGGGCATGCCCGTGCAACTCAGCGACGATCAGGCCCTGAGGCAGTCCGGCAGCCTTGGCGGTGTCGATGGCCTTGGCGATCGCGCTATCCAGATCGGTGAGCGCTTTGTTGATTTCCTGGCTCAGCGGCAGCGCGTGGCGAAGTCGGGTTACGTTGGTCATGCTTGCTCCGGTGTCGCGACACAATTTGCTGATTCGCGAAACGTGTCGCAACCTACTCGGCCTTCCGACTCGGCAACTTGAAGTCAGTCACCCGGTCAGCGATGTTGCGGATCTTCTCCACTCCTAGAAAGCCAACCCAGCCGCCAGCGAACGTAGCCATGCTCTGAGGTAAGCCGAAGAAGTCCAAGCCACTGATGATGGTCAGTGTCAGGCCGCCGCAGATGGCGCCTTCCACTAGCATCTGGCGACGTGTGCCGCCCCCGTAAGTGATCCGCAATACAGCCATGGCACAAGACAGCGCAGCCGCATAGAGGATCGGCGAATGCTGGCTCAACCACGCAAGCGCTATTGCCCATGTGTCTGGTTTGTCTGGCATGTTTGGCATCTCGGTTCCTCCCCGTCAGGGAGATGGAAATTTGGCAGGCCTTGGCCCGCAGATTTAAACCAGCTCCATCTGCACTCCCTGCTCGAAGCAATGGGTGTAGGGAGCCGAAAACGAAAAAGCCCCTGCAATTGCAGAGGCTCGGAATAATTCGAAAAACTATTTCACGTGGCGTGTTTGTGGCTCAAGCGATCAGCCATTTCTTTCTTTACTTTCTTCCAATCGCTGTGCAAATCCTCAAAGTCACCGGCGAGTTCCCACCGCGTTGCATAAGCCATTAGGTCGTAATGCTTCCGCAGTTTGCAGGCCAATAAGTAAGCTTCATAGCCCATGAAGCCAATCACCGTTGCCCTAGAGTCAGGACCTTCCAGGGGATCTACGGATTGATCATAGATATAAAAGAGGTATTCATCTGCGTGCTCCTTCGTGGTCGCAAACCATGCGACTTCACTCGCAAGATCAGTGTCGACTGACTTTAAGGAGTCTCGTCCAACTTCAAGCTCAGGAAAAATACACTCGGGCCAATTTTGATACTGAGCGTTCGGGTCTAGCTGGGCGCTCAGCTCGCGATAACGTCTGACGTTACGGCTTGATTCTCGAGCGTATTGATCCAGCTTTCCAACAACCTCAATTGCCGCAAACTTTGCTTCCTTTCGCTGATCTCGACTCTTGAAAACCCAGTCTTTCAGCCAGCCAATCAAAGCTGCCACCACACCGCTCGCCAGAACGATTTTTGCTATATCGCCCCATCCTAGAGCCGCGGCAGCCAATTGGGTTGATTCCATTTCAAACTCCATAAAAAAGCCCAGCGCTTTGGCTGGGCTTTTTTATCATTCCCACCGCACGTAGGAATGACAGGATGGATAAATAATCGGACATGCGGACATCAATTGCAAGTCCTTTTGATGGACTCTTTTTAAGCCGCCTCACCGGTAAGCACCTCAGCCTCTTCCAGAAGCAATTGAGCCTCCACCAGCGCCTCGTCAACCAGCTTCTCCAGCGCGCCTTTGATCGCCTGATTCCAGCGCCGATAAGTGCGCTCGTTCAGTCCCTGATTGTCCCAGGTGTTCATGTCGTAGTTCGAGTCGGCCAGGACGATCATGTCGCTCGATCGCGTCTCGGCTTTCTGCTGTGAGTGCTGGTTTGCCCTGGCCACGGCCCGCTCCGCCGCGTCGTTGCGCCAGCCCCACTTTTCCTCGTCATCACGGCGCTCAGGTGCGGGAGCCTTCACAGCCTCTCGCCGAACACCCTTCACCTGCGGGATCGCCCATACAGTCACAGCCTTCTGCGTGAACAGCATTGGCGCAGGACTGACCAGCACTGAGATCAGTCGGCCGATCGACTCGACCTTGCGCCCCTTGTGCGTGCTGTACTTCGCGGTCAGGGCGTTCCAGTGTCGCGGCGAGAGCTGAGCGTGCAGCACCTTGTGAACAATGCAGTCGATCAGAAGCGCTGCGTCCTTGCCGGTGATCTCACCCTTGAGCTTGCTCGTCTGCACCTTTGGTTCGAAGTCGCAGCCGCCGGCGCTGTTGATGGTCTCGGCCGCCAAAGCACGAACGACCGCAGAAATTACGTTGTGGTAGATCATGCTGCTTCCTTTTTCAGTTCTCTGGTCTTTGCCCGATATTCGGCCTTGATGGTTTTGATTTCTTCCACGGTGTATTTGCGGGCCGGATGAGGCCCCTCAAGCCAGGCCACCTTGTCGGCGCCGAGACGCTGCACCAACCGGATCCGGTACTCGACTGCGTTGCCGGATAGGTTACGGTTGCACTTCACGCACTGGCGGTGGATGTTCAGCGGCTCGAAACGCAGCTCCGGGCAGGCGCCCACGGATCGGTAATGACCAGCGTCCCAGCGGCTGCCGGTCATCAGGTCGTTGTCGTTCGGCATTGAGTCGCAGCTGATGCACGGCAGGTGTGCGTCACGCAGACGGACGTATTCGTTCACAGCGGCCTGGGCTTCGCGCAGGTGATCCGCCCTGCTCTTCAACTTATCCTTGCGGACCTTGATCTCGCGGCGGTCGCGCTGGGCGATGGCTTTGCGGGCCTTATCGTGATTCTTCGGCGCATCGATCAGTGCGCATGCCGGGCTGCATACTGCCTGTCCCAACCGCGATGGGACGAATGAGGCCCTGCAGGTTTCAACGCGGCACTTCTTCGGCTTTGGCTGCTTCCGGTCGATCGTCATGCGGCCTCCTGGCTCAGCAGATCATCGAAGTACACGCCCTGAGGCGCGAAGCGCGCGACGATGCGGTCGGTGTACGCCACGCCCTGAGCGCGATTGAACAGGCTGGTCACCGGGAAACCGTCCGGCCCGAACAGATGGCAGCCGCCCATCATGGCCAGCTTCGTCTCGTACGGCAGGTGACGCATCACCCGGTACCACTCAGCCTGAAACCCGGCATCCTCGTTCAACAGGATCTGCACGCCGACGTGCAGCTTGCAGTACCGGCGGGCGTCGGCCTCGTCGCCGATCTGGGTCATCTCGGAGATGCGCTTGTACATCGCGAACCAGAGACGGTTCTGGTCGAGTGTGCGGTCCTTGCCCGGGCGCAGAGACACCACGACGAACTTCTTGTCGCGGTACATAGTGCTGAGCGCGGTGATTGCTTCAGAGAGTTTCGCCTGACAGTTCACGGAGATTTTGTCAGCCATGGGTGACCACCTTGTTCGGCAATCCGTTGATCAGCTCGCCGAGTTGCCGTGTTAGTCGCTCGTTCTCGGCCAGCAACTCCAGCGCCACCTCTTCCACTGTTTTCTCCCCGAGAAAGTCCTGCAGCGCCTCGGTGTTGCGCTTCCAGTCTGCACAATCGGTGCGGTACGACGCCGCCTCGGCCCAGAGCAGCTTCTGGAGTTTTTGTTTGTCGATGGTCATTGAGCCGCACTCCTTGCTTTCAATTGTTCGGCCTGCTGAATCAGCAGTGCCCGGCGATCGGCCAGCTCATTGGCTGCCAGAATTCGCAGTTCTGTTTTTTCCTCGGCCGAGGCTTTTCGCTTGGCGAGCATCGAGTTCTTCACCGCAGCGAGCTTTTCCCGCAGTTTTGGCGAAGGCCGAGCGACATCGCCGGTGAGCAGCGCAACGACCGCCCGGCCGTCTTCGGTAACTGGCGCGACACTCAAGTCGGCCAGATACTGCTGGGCGCGCTCCTGCGGGATCCGCTGCATCTGCACAGCCTTGGTGATCGCCTGTGTGCGGCGGTTGGCGTCGAAGCCGACAGAGACATGCCAGTTGGCCTGCTTGCTGTCCTCTCGGGCCTGGCCGACCAGCCGCTCGTAAGCGCTGTTGAACGCCATGCGCGCACCGACCTTGTCGCCAGCATCGAGGACAGGTTTTGCAGCAGCCAGCGCGAGCTGGATTTCGTCGGTCAGCACCACGGTTTCGAACTCGTCGTTCGTGGTCATTGCGATCGCCCAAGCTTCGTCCTTGCCCGGACGCCCGTCGGCGGCCTGCACACGCTGGAGAATGTCGGCCATCGCCAGTTTGCCTTTCACCTCAAAGCGACAGGCTTTCAGCGCAGCCTTCACTGTGGGCACCGAGTACGCGCAGAGGTCTTCAGCCATCATCGCCGCGGTGCCTGCGTTCATTTCCTGACCCATAGCCTCGGCGGTAGCGCAGATCGCAGCGGCGAGCCCGGCAACCTGGTGATCGTTCATTTCAGAGGTATTCATTGCGCTCTCCTCCTTGGCGCTTGGCCAAGACCATTTGCGCGGCCTGCTCGGCGGCGGAGACGTTTGCTTCGGTGCGCTCCATCTGGCGGGCAGTGGTCCCGTTAATGCGCTGACCAGTAACCCACTGGGTGTGGTAGCTCTCGGCGTTGGCCAGCAGCTCGTTGAGGCTGTGGCACTTGCGCAGGACGCCGGCGTCGCTGGTCTTCAGGTAGTGAGCGGCGACGTGGTGAGCAACATCGGCACCGAGGCGGTCGACCAGTTGGCCAAGCTGACCACCAATCTTGGCGTTCCACACCGGCCAGGCGCTGTAGCGTTTGCGATAGGCCATGGCGTAATTAGCCCAGACCTTGAAGGTTTTGCAGGATTGGTCTTTGGGGCCCGGCATGTCAGCGGGGATCTCAACCCGTGGAGCATCGACGCGATCAACCACCAGCACCAGGTTGCGGGCCGGCTTGCCGGAACCGCTCTGCAAGTCCTGACTGGTTTCCTGATTGGTATCCTGATGATTGGTATCCTGATTTGTCGGAGATTTTTCCGACCCTGGCTCGGATTTTTCTCCGACCTTGATCGGATTTTTTTCCGAGGTAGATCGGATTTTCTTCCGACCTTCCTTCTTCGGTGGGGTCGGATATTTTTCCGACCCGTCCAGCTTCTGGTTCCACTCGATCGCCTTCGCGGTCAGGCGGAACAGTGTGATGTTCGAAGTGCTGGAAAGCTCAATCAGCCTAGCCTCTTCCAGGGCCTTCAGCATGCGGTAAGCGGTGTCTGGCTTATCGGTGAGCAACGGCAGCTCCTCAATGATTTTGGCCTTGCTCAACGCGAAGAAGATCCCGTCGTCAGTCTTGATTGGCTTGGTCCAGCTCGGGCAGCCGTAGACGAAGGCGAACAGCAGGGCCTGCTGAGAATTCAGCCCCCACTCCAGCGCCTTCACCTGATTGATCGTGACGGTGAACTGCATGTCAGGTATTCCTGACGTGAACGGAAAAGATAAAAGCCCACGACACGTTTTGAGAATTCGAAAAACGTGTCGCGACACTGTTGGGGGTATTGCTTGGGGTGGGTTGGCTCTGCATAATCGGGCCTCTCTAGTTTTGCGAATCAGCCGACCTTCTCCGTCGGCTTTTTTGTGCCCGGGATTTAGGCGATGGATCTCAGTGCTGGCTTTCCGTTGATCAGAGCCTCCGCTTTCCGGCCCAGCTCCCCTGCTCTTGCTTCAACTTGACGGCATTGCTTGGCGAACGCCGGCAGGTGCGGCAGGTCCTCTTCGCACATCACCTGGTCGTCAAAGACCTCGCTGCCGGTATCGATCACGTCGCCCAGTGCGCGGATCAGCGCACCGAAGCTTTTGTTGGCGCATTGGTCGCTCTGCATCTGGCGGGCGCCGATCAAGCCGTGGCGTCCGGCCAGTTCGTTGATGCAGTGGTCGCGAAACTCGGGCTCAAGAGCATTAACCCAGGGCTCTTCCAGCCATGACGGAATATCCTGATCGCCCGACAGCCAACGCTGAACACGCTTCAACCAGCGGCCCGTCGCCTTCACGAATTCGCCTACATTGTTCAGACGCGCTAGCTCGTCAAAGTCCGGGACCTTTGCCTGGATGATCTTCGCTGTTGGAACCCGTAGGCAGATCTCCCGGCTCAACGCTTGGGCGAAATCGTCCTGACTCAAGCTGGTGCGCGCGATCTGGTTTTGAGCGTGCGCGATCAGAACTTGATCACGGGTTTGTGCGGTGTGTCTTGGACTGGACGTTTCCATGGGGACTGCTCTCTTCTAATCTGGCTTCAACGGATTGGCGGACAGGGATGTTGCTCAGGCGGCCATCTCGGCCCAAGGAAACGAAGGACACAGCTTTTCTTTTTTGAAAGCACCTTCGGTCAGCGCCTCCGCTCGCTTGGCAATAACCGGAGACATGCCGTGCTTCCCCCGAACCCAGCCGGAAACGGTGCTTTGATCAACCTTGAGCCTTTCGGCGGTGGCCTCCTGGGTGCCGAAGTAGTCAACGAGTCCCTTATAAATTGCGTTCATGATGCCCCTCCATACGGGAATACCCATATCTTAGGTTACGGGAATACCGATTTGCAAGGGTATGGGAGCGCCCGTAATACTCCACGGATGAAATTCAAAGACCGACTCAAGACCGCCCGCCGCCACGCCAAGCTCAATCAGACTGAGCTTGCTGAGCGCGCTGGACTCACGCAGACCTCAATCTCCGATTTGGAGAGGGGAAAATCGAAGGCTACAGCCTTCGCAGCTCAGATCGCCTCTGTATGTGGCGTGTCTCCGATGTGGCTGGCTGAAGGTGTCGGTGACATGCTCAAGGGTGTGCCTGGTCATCAGGCTGAACGCATCCAGCCTAGTGTGAAACTCGGCACCATCGAAACCTGGGACGACGAGACCCCGCTCGATGACGATGAGGTCTACGTCCCCTTCCTTCACGAAGTCGAGCTTGCGGCAGGATCGGGCAGGTTCGCGATCGAAGAAAACGCCAACTCCCGTCTGCGCTTCAACAAAAAGGATTTGCGCCAAAATGGCGTTCAATTCAGCAACGCGAGGTGTGTGAAGGTCGGCGGGAACAGCATGATGCCCGTGCTGCGCGACGGCGCCACGGTCGGCGTGAACGTGGGAAAAAACTCCCTAAGCGATATCGTTGACGGCGAGATGTACGCCATCAACCACAACGGTCAGCTTCGCGTGAAGCAGGTTTACCGGATACCGATCGGCCTCCGCCTGCGCAGCTTCAACCGTGATGAGCATCCGGACGAGGACTACACGTTCCAACAGATCCAGGAGCAGCAGATCTCGATCCTTGGCCATGTGTTCTGGTGGGCGATGTACTCGCGCTGATAGCCGGGACCTCAGGACAAGATGGCGGATTATGCAGAAGCAATAATGATCGGCCGAATCGAGCAGGACACGGAAAAACTAGGATGGCCTCATTTAGAAATCTGAGCTTCTGGGGCAAGGTATGGGCTCTAGTTTGGCTGGTCTTCCTGATGTTGACTGCCAGCGAATCGGGCGTTAACTGGGATGGTGCAGGCTCGTCAGGCCGCAAGCGAGTTTTCAGTCTTGGCTTTGTCATACTGTGCGTTTTTGTTGCCGTGGTGGAGCTGGTATTGCTCAACCACTTCTATGGTGCACGAACAAGGTGATGGCAGGACGGTGAAATAAACGAAGTTAGGATCATCGGGCGCGTCGTGTCGCGCGGCGGGATGCTGTAACAAATAAACCAATTCGCAGCACATGGAGAAAAAAGTGAGCGATAAAGCGATGATTCACGAGCTCGTCCACCGGCGATCATCAGTTTTCATTGATGAGTATGTAGATCGATATTCTGCCATGGCTATCAGCTGGAATGGTGATGAGCGAGTGCACGTAACATTTGGGCGAGACTCACTTGAGGTTTTAAGCGAACCGATAGTCCCGGATCCGGAAAACCCGTCGAAGGCGATATTTGGCACAGGCAGAAGCAAGCCGTATAGAAATGATGTCGCCTCACTCACTATACCGATGGACGTAGCCGAGCAGCTCGCTATTTCCCTGCTGAGAATGGTTCATGACTCCAAAGACAGGGAGAGATCGGAGGACGGCCAGTGACTGGGCAATTCGGTTTAGAGGCGTATTCTGGGCCATTGGATCATGACGATGGCAGTGATAAGTTCATCATCGATCAATATCGATCCCAGATTGACAAGTCCCCCCCTCCGCCAAAGGTTTTACTGTCTACAGCAACAGAGTGGGCGACTATATCTGCAGCTACTGAGCAGGCGATTCTCGACCAACTCGAAGCGTTTGCGGCCTTGAATGCTGGGCATATGCACAAGCCTCAGGCGATCAAAAAAAATTCTGAATTCGTAGATCGCATCGCAAGGAAAAAGCCTGCCGAAAGTGACAACTCTCGCAAGCAGCGCGATACTGCATCTATGAACGACATCACGCGCGAAGAATTGGATGCAAAAATCGAGGCTACGAATGCTCGGGTAGAAGCGCGCCTGGCCGGTTTTGAGGCCACCGTAAGAGAAACTCTCGCGGCGGTTCGGCAAGACTCTGCAGAGTCTCGCGGAGAGCTTAAGGCTATCCATGTTGAGTTGTCCTACCTCAAAAACCTAAAAGCCAATATATGGGGTGCAGCAGTCGTTACCATCACATTGGTGGGTGCGATTCTTGCCTATGGCGTTTCCAGCTTTGACTCAGGCCGGGATACTGCTCAGGTCGTCCAGGAAGCAAAGCAGCAGACTGCAGCTACTCAGAAGTTGCTTGAGCAAATACAAGCTCAACAAAAAGCTCTCAGCACGCCCCCTTCACCTGTTACTGCACCGCCAGCAGCGAAGCAGTAAATTAGCCCGGCCCAGCGCCGGGCTTTTTCGTTCCGCGCCTCGAGCTGATAAAATGCAGCCCCCTATATGAAAGAACTCACACGTATGCGCTTTTCTCCTCTGCTCCTAACCCTACTCTGCATTACCCCGTTTGCAGCGCAAGCAAACGATAAGAACGATGAAGAAATCCACTGCGCGGCTTACTACGAAATACTGTCGGTGGCAGGCGATCAACCAGATATGAGCCGAAAACAGTCCTCCGAAGCCTTTTATACCTTTCTAAAACGCGCAGGAGACACTCCAGAGGCTCAGGATCTAGTCGCGCAAAAAATGGTAGAGCTGGCTAAAGAAATCCCGGGGAAAATGACTTCAGAGAATATTGCAACGTTCAGAGCACGGTATGACGCCCAGTGTTCAGCCTTACTGAAGTCCGCTTAGAGCGACATCTTGAAGATTGGGTAGCAACTCACTCTCCACGTTTGTGTGTGGAGCTGCCCGCTCGGTTCATTAGCCCGCTACTGAGCGGGCTTTTTCATGCCTGCCCTTCTCTTCTAAGTACCGCCCTCAAGCCCTTCAGTTGCTTGAGCGAACCTCGTACCAGCCTCTCTCACCAGCTGACGCCACTCACCTGCAGTTATCAGGCCATCTTGCTCCATGGCGTCTGCCATTTTGAGCAACTCATCGTACTGCTCTTCGGTATCCATCCTAATCTCCGGCTCTTCGAGTAATTTCCGCCAAGCAACCAACGCCTGCTTTTTCCGATCGTCGTTCATGGTGAGTACCTGGTGGGTGTGCACCGGTAGAGATCCACCATTGCGCGGCCGTTCAGTGTCGGCGACTGACGGCGCAGCAGATGGTGGCGCTCAGCCATGAGTGCTAGAGTTCTCCCACTATTCCAGGGAGGTCGATGATGAAAATTTTGGGGTTAGCCATTTGGTTAATTGTTTGCCTAGTCAGCTTATTAGTTGGTCGTGGCTACGGCGATTTTGCAGTCCTCGCCCGAATTGTGCTTATCCCGAGCGCCGTAGCTCTGTACTTCTATCCGGCGATCTGTGCGCTTGGCGAACATCCCAAAGCTACCCCCATCTTCGCACTGAACCTCTTGGCAGGATGGACGTTTATTGGTTGGCTTGTTGCATTCATATGGGCTCTAAGCAGGCCCACACCCATCGAGTTCGCAAGAGAAAGTGGCTTTCCTGAATCAACGCACCGCGAACCAGAACGCAAGCTCGAAACGAAAGACTGCCCTTTCTGTGCCGAAACCATCAAGGCCGCCGCCAAGAAGTGCAGGTACTGTGGTTCTGATTTGGAAAAGCAGCCCGCCTAATTAACCTTGGCGCCATCTAAAGCCCGCCAATCGCGGGCTTTTTGCGACCAGAAATACAGGAGAATTGAATTTTATGGGTATACCCATTGACACTAAATATGGGTTCTCCTATATTTCGCTCATCGCAGCGACACACAGCCACTGCGAAGGGCCTCAAGAGACCCGCCGCTCTTTAACAACCCGCGCCATAAACGATTACCCGGCTCACGCTGGGAGGTCAGCCCCGGCCACACCTGTGGGGCGAGATGAAGTCAGGTGAACAAAATCGCGCTGCCACTACTGGCGACCGGCGATCCGATAGCCCCGAAAGGCTACCAACGCGCAGAACTGCGACGGCGGACGAGGTATTGACCGAACTGGCGAATGACCCGGTAGGAGGCGCGAGCAATTTCCGTAAATTTACTGATGCCGCTTTTCTGGAGCGGCATCAATCCATAGCGCAGAGCTCTCCTTGCCCTAAATCTCAGATGAAGGGGACAGTCAGGGAGCGCTCTGCAGTATGGATTGAACAATCGCCGAAGTAGAAAAAAAATGAATTAGCAACTTGCCCGCTCGGTCAAGAATTATGAACGTAGTAAATCTGACGAGGTGACAGCAATGACTATCCAAGCAGAGACACTCGTGCAACTGACCGAGGCGCTCCAGCAGCGCGGAATGAATCTGGTCTCAGATGTCCACTTTACCCGCGCGCCATACCGGCATAACCACCGCTGGATTTGCACCGTAGAGTAACCATGTTCGTTGCCGGCGGCTTGGAATAAATCTCCACCGCCGGCCCCTCTGCCCCGCTACATCGCTTTCCTTCCCTACCCCCTCCGACACACCCCGAATGCACTCTCCTCCGCGCCCAACGGCAACCAGCGGAGCGGATGAGTGCATCCGAGTTTTGTTGGATCAACACCCGCCACCCTGGAGACGACCATGTCAGCTCTACGCAAGCTCATCCCGGAAGACGACTTTCTCGATACGGAGGCTGGTCAGAAATGGCTGGCCGAGTCGGTCGACGATCTGCTGTGCCGGCGCCATATCGAAGCGCCGAATCCGGTGGGGCGAAGCAAGGTTCTGGTCAACGCTGATCACTTGCCGGAAGCGCTGGCGGATCACATGGCCGCGACCCCGGATCCCGATCGGAACATCGAGAAAATCCTGATCGAGTTGGTCCGGCGCGGCGACGGCGGGATCTTGCACACTTGGGCGGTCGAAGCCGTCGGCGGTGATCCGCTGATCGTTCGAGCGCTGGCTGGTGACTTGGTCGCGGTTCACGCCAACGAATACCGCGATGCAAAGCGCGAAAGCGATCGCGTCGAGCAGGAGTGTGGCTTTTGAGCCCGCACATCCTGATCGATCAGGCTCTTGATGGCGTGTCAGCACCAGCCGGCGAAGAAGATATCAGTTTGCTAGTCCAGGGCCTGATCACCCGCCTCTTCACCGACGGCGCTATCACCATCGACGAGTTCAACCACTACTGCAAGCGGCTGCGTGACGTCTGTCAGCAGCGCAAGGAGACGGCATGAGTACGGCACCGGTTAAATCGCTCATCGACGAGCAGATGGAGGACATCGAACACAAGATCGCCCTTCTCGGCTTCGGTCTTCCTTTCAACGAGGTGATCGGTCGCAAGCGCGAGGAGTTGGTTTCGAATCTCCCGCAACGCTTGGCACCGTCCATGAAGGGCAAACGGATCGCTGTGAAGGTTCGGCCGTGACCGGTCGCCAGCTTGCCCGTCGCGTGCTAATCCGGCGCGGTTCTTTCTCCGCCATTGGCGTTTTCACCTTCTTGATGCTGCTCAGCGCCCTCGCCGACCGCATCACTCAATAAACCAAGCATTCAATCGCTGCGCTGGGCGCGGCAAGGATTCCCCATGTCCGCACAACAGCAAGTGATCAAGATCGACGACATCAGCGCCGAGAACGCGCCAGCGATTTACGTTGCAGGTGGCCTGGGCCAGTTCTTCGAGGCGGTTCAGGCGGAAGTCACCGCCGAGGTTCCAGACCTGACAACTCGCAAGGGGCGCGATCGAATCGCCTCCTTGGCCGCCAAGGTCAGCAAGTCGAAGACCGCCGTCGAAAAGCCCGGTCGTGACTACCTGAAGCGCCTGAAGGAAATGCCGAAGGTGGTGGAGGCCGAGCTGCGCGACTTCGTCAATAAGATGGACGCGCTGCGTGATGTCACTCGCCAGCCGCTGACAGACTGGGAACAGAAAGAGCTGGCCCGGACTGATGCGCACGTCGACGCGATCCAGCGCATCAAGGACCTGGCCATCTTCGACGAGGCGCCAAAATCTGGTCACCTCGCCAGTGTAATTGCCGATCTCGAACTGCTCGAAATCGGCGATAGCTGGGAAGAGTTCTTGGCAGAAGCTGCCCAGGTGAAAGATCAGACGCTGATCAAACTGCGCGGCCTGCACGCCGAGCGAGCGAGGTACGAAGCCGAGCAGGCCGAACTGATCCGGTTGCGCGCCGAAGCCGAAGCACAGGCGCAGCGCGACCGTGACGCGCAGATCGCCCGGGAAGCTGAAGAGCGTGCGCGCCGCGAGGCTGAACAGCGCGCACAGGCCGAACGAGACGCTGCCGCCCGCCGCGAGCAGGAGTTGCTTGATCAGGCTGCCGCCGCGCAGCGTGCTGCCGAGCAAGCTGCCCGCGATGCAGAGGCACAGGCCGAACGTCAGCGCCTCCAGCTTGAGCAGCAGGCCGAACATGCTCGACTGGCAGCAGAGCAGGCGGAATCGAATCGCATCGACGCCGAGCAACGCGCTGAGCAGGAGCGCCAAGCCGCAGTGAAGCGTGCCGAACAAGCAGCAGAGCAAGCTCGGATCGAAGAGCGCCGCCGCGCTGATGCTGCCGCAGCTGAAATCGTTCGCCAGCAAGAAGCCAGGGAGCGCGACGAATCGCACCGTCGAGCAATCAATCGTGCCGCTTTGGAAGCCTTCATCGCCGGCGGCATGCCTGAGGAGTGCGCAAAGCAGGCAATCACCCTGATCGCCCAGCGCAAGATCCCAGCAATCGCCATCCAGTACTGAGGCCGCCATGAATAGCACAGCCCTTGCCGAGCAGCGTGACGCTCAGCAGGTCGCGCCCCTTGCGACCACCAGCGAATCAACTGCGATGCTGACTATGATCCAGCGCGCCGCGACAGACCCAGCATTCGATGCAGACAAAATGCAGAAAATGATGGAAATGTACGAGCGGCACACAGACCGCGCCGCGGCAGCAGCATTCAACGCTGCAATGGTGCGCGCCCAAGCCGAAATCGGCCCGGTGTTTCGCGACAAATTCAACGCGCAAACGAACAGCGCTTACGCCGCCCTGGAATCGATCGATCGGAAGATATCGCCCGTCTACACCTCCTACGGTTTTTCCCTATCGTTCGGCACAGGTGACAGCCCTCTGGTCGGCCACATCCGAACAGTATGCGACTGCATGCATGAAGACGGGCACACGAAGCGGTATCACGTCGACCTGCCAATCGACGCTGCCGGGATTAAGGGCAGCGTGAACAAGACAGGTGTGCACGCCAGCGGATCTACCTACAGCTACGCCCGCCGTTACCTGACGATGATGATCTTCAACGTCGTTTTGACCAATGAAGACGACGACGGAAACGGAGATCAGGCCCAAAGCCTCGGCGAGCTCATGAATGAGTGGATACCGAAAGCTTACGCAGCCGAAACAAAGGACTCGCTCACGGCGGTCTGGCAAGCGGGCGTGAAGGTGTCGAAGGACTTGAAACCCACCGATAAACAGACGGCGACTGACCTCTACGAGGCCCTGAAAGTTGCTGTAACCACGCGCGGCCAGCAACTCAGCGCAAACTCTGGAGGCAAACAATGATTGTCCTCAACTGCACACAAGGCTCCGCCGAGTGGCTGCAAGGTCGCGCCGGGGTCATCACCGCCAGCATGTTCAGCACCGCCCGCTCCAAGGTGAACGGGCTCACCGCCCAGCAGCGGACGTACGTTGACGCGATTCTGGCCGGCCACAGCGAAAGCAAAGCCCGAGACCTGGCTGGCTACAAGGCTGGGCCGAAAGCCGAAGTCGTGCAGCGCGCTCTGGACGGCGAGAAAGTCGGCGAGCCTTCGAATGCCGCGCTCACCTATGCCTTCGAGCTGGCGGTAGAGCGGATCGGCGGCGCGCCGCTGGATGGCGGATTCGAAACGTGGCAAATGCGTCGTGGCCACGAACTGGAGCCAGAAGCTCGCATGGAGCACGAAATCCAGACGGGCCTGATCGTGACCCAGGTCGGACTGGTGAAAACGGACGACGGGGTGTTTGGCGCCAGCGCGGACGGGTTCATCGGCGAGGATGGCGGCAGCGAGTACAAATGCTTCCTCTCCCCCGAAAAGCTGCGCACCTTCCACATCGACAACGATGCCAGCGATGTCATCGACCAGGTGCAGGGCTGCATGTGGATCACCGGCCGCAA
Organism: Pseudomonas sp. R45(2017); assembly: GCF_002112305.1. Taxonomy (NCBI): domain Bacteria; kingdom Pseudomonadati; phylum Pseudomonadota; class Gammaproteobacteria; order Pseudomonadales; family Pseudomonadaceae; genus Pseudomonas; species Pseudomonas sp. R45(2017). The sequence continues at coordinate 68,192 of NZ_NEHH01000008.1, forward strand.
GTGGTGGCATATCGGGATGTACTGCCCTCTTCTCAAACCGGTCGGGCGCCAGTTGTGGCTGCAAGAGTTCAAGCGCGACGACGACTACATCGAACAGCTCGAAGAAGACCTCTGGCAGTTCAAGCTGCTGGTGGACGGATACGAGGCGAAACTGCGGAGCAAGGCAGCATGATAAGCAACCACCTCAATCTGGTGGAGCAGCACCGGCCGGACGCTGAGGCGATCTCTGAACGAGTCGCCCAGTACCTGGCCGCTGGAGGGCGGATCGACCAACTGAAAAGCCCGCCGCGCAACCCGCTGCCACCGCCCCGCTCGAAGAAAATAGACCCTGAAACGGTCCTCAAGCGGCGCCCGAAGCCGATATCGGCCGCAGAACGAAGGGCGCTGCGCAAGATGGCGGACTCGCTATGAAATCGAAACGCAAACCCAACAACGGTTTCGCCCGGGCTGAACGCAGTTGCCGGGCGCTGCTCAGCACAAACCACGTCGCGGTGGTGAACATCGACCCGAGCGGCAGCCAGATCATGGTGAACTGGAAGAATTGCCGGCAGATCCGGAGTCTGGCGATCGCCAACGCCCTCTTCGATTTCTCCTATCACTGGACGATCTACATCGCCGCGATGTGCCGCGATGAGCTGGGTACCGAGTACCTGAAGTCCACGGAAATCTCGCCGCAGGGCATGTACAAAGTCGAGCGCTTGACTGATGCGATCGAGCATTACTACCTGGAGCTGCGCGGCACCTGCAACCCGAACCACATGGTCGCGTCGGGATGGGTCGCCATCCCGGCCGAGGTGTCGCTGACAGAGGCAGAGGCCGCGAAGCTGTTCCTCGCCGCCGGCGCCTGGCATCAGGTGAAGGTAGCAGCGTGAAACGAACCACAAACCGGGCGGCCACGCGCCGCCGACAGACCTGGCTGGACTTGCCGGCCAGCGGAATTGAAGAGGTAGGCCATGGCCGAAGAACAGGAACTTGCGCCGGTCGAGCCGCAGCTGACGGCGGAGGCCATCAAGCAGCGCAAGAAGCGCGAGAAGGCAGCAGCGAAGGACGCTGCATTGGGCGTCGAGAAGTTTACGGTTGAAGTCGCCGGCGTGTTCAAGCCAGACCTCAGGCGGGTTATAGCCGCCCACGGCTTCAACAACCAGCAGGAGGTCTATCAGAACCTGCTGCGGAACCTGATCGCCGCCGACTTCGAAACTCAGGCCCAAATGCTCAAGTGTGTCACGACACCTTTTGTTGTTTCTGAAAAGGTGTCGCGCATTATTCAGGCCGCCGGCATGAAGTCGCTTGCCGACGATCCGCCAGAACCTGACGACGAAATCGATATGCCCAAGTAGCAATTGCCACGATACGAATCAGAGATAGTGCATCGCTACCAGCGGCCGTCGCTTTGATACATCTTGGCAACCAACTCAAAGCTCCTGAGCAGGTGCCGCCTAAGATAAATTCGATTCTTACCGTAGTAAATTGCAATGTCATCTTCGTGATTGCAACCCATTTCAAGGCCGTCGATAACAAACGCACTTGGTCCATAACCAGACGTCACACAAAATGTGAATTTATTAGAATCAATCTTGTGCTCCCCACTCGTGACATGACAGGCAGCATTTCTGCATGCCCGAACTAAGTCAGTGACATCGGCTACTGCGTCAGTTGCCTTCATGTCGTCAGCAAAATCTACGCGCTTCCCGTCTAGTTTCGCTTTCTGCAGCAGATCGTTTAGATGGACCAACAAAAGTGTTACTGCTGATTCGAACAACGGCCCGGCGGTGTTGTTGGAGTTAAAAATGCCACAGTTAAATAGGTCGGCACAGCGCGAAACGGATGCCTGAACGTCGGCAGCCCTCATCCATGCAGAAAAGTTCTTCGTATCTTCAGCCATATCAGTTCCTTGATCCGGCCCCATGCCGGGCCGAACACAAATACATCAACGATCAGCAATACGCCAGATCAGGCGAAGTTCGGCGGCTCAAAGACTCGATGCCCCGACTCCATGTACCCGGCTAGGTCGATCACCTCCCGAAGAAACACGGCAATCTCCAGCTTCACTGCGTCGTCAGGCAGCCCTATCCGTTTCAGCATTGCTTTAGCGTCCTCTTCGATAGCCGCTAGCGCATCCACATCGCTCTGCAACCTCATGTCGGCCTCCTGCCAGTGTGAGTTAAGGATAAATACATCAGTTGGCGATCTGCCGGCCAGCGGAATTGAAGAGCTAGGCCATGGCCGAAGAACAGTAGGAGCCGGCGGAAGCCATGAAGCAGCGCAAGAAGCGCTAGCAAGCTGCATCCAAGGACGCCGCACTAAATGTGATACAGATATCAAAAAAGTTTAAGATTCATGCATCTTAAAAATCGCTAAGGCCGCGGCATTATTGCCCCATGCTGCTTTTGGCACTCTACATACATCATCTTTCAAAATTAAAATATCTATATCCAGATTGTCGAACAACTGAAACTCCTCAGCGTACCGTTTGAAGTTCTCACCTTTTTCGCTTAAGCAGTTGTAAAAAATGAGAGCCAACTCGAAATCCGACAATAACGACCTGACAACCACTCCTAATTTTTTCTTATCGGGGTACGCACTCTCCGATACGAATTTAAACAAACTGTAAAGCGACCTCATATAAACACCTAAGTCACTGTGAAAATGCCCCCAGATAACTGAGTAAGATTTCATTAGCGCGTCGTCGTGCTTGCGGGTCTTGCTAGCAGTAGAGTAGATTCTCTTCATTTCGCGAAATATGGTTTTAAGACAGTCTCGCCCAGTAGCTATTACCGCTTTTGATTTTCTATCTACCAGATCAAGTCTATCGACAACATTTTGCTGCAACGTTAGACGACTGTAAAACTGCGTTTCAAATTGCTGCATTTCCGATTTTTCTTTCTGAACGGATAAGTCTCGCCGCTGGTACAGGAGCGTAGCAACGACACCACTGCATGCCAGCGCTGAGAATAGAGCGTTTATTACGCCAAACGCATCACCAAATGTCCCGGAACGAGTTCTATCAAGAACACCAAGTGGTGCAGAGTCCAATCCTGCATAGAGATAAGCCCAATAAGCGATATAGGCACCTATTATAAATAATACAATTAGCCCTATATAAAAATCGAGTCGCGATTTTTTATTCACTACCTGCTCCATTCTATCTGGCCTTATTCCGGTCATTCGTAATACTTCAACCAAACCAAATTGCCACCACCGGTCACGGAGGGCGGCGCCTGCTCACTGAAGCAGAGCTAACTTTGTCGCTATCTGGAACGCCATCGCAGTCGCTGCGGCTATCGCGGCGATGCTATTCCACCGCCCTTGCGCGCTCAGGGTCCGAACAAGATCACCTCCATTGTAAACAGTGCCAGCAATGTACTCACCATCTGGCATCCCCTTCAGCTTCTCAGGAGGATCTACCGTCACAACTGCAGCCATCACCCAGCAAAAAGCCGAAACCGCCCCTGCGGTAATAGAGCAGTACTCCGCACCTGTAACAATGTCCATACCAGCGCTCCACTTTAAAAAATCTATCAATACCCCACTTCTACGAATCGCCAGCTGGCATACAGGACTTGCAGCGAAAAACTGAGCGGCAAATTGTTCACGGGCTCAAATCTACATTTCGTAGGTGTAAAACCCTTTCAATTTACTCTTAATTTTTTCATAGAAGTCGAGACTTTCAATACGCGTATCTAGATAGATGAGCCAGCTTCCGTCGGCTCTCTTTTCCGTGCTGGCGATATACCCACCAATTTGATCTGTCGTTAGTCCAAGCGCATCAGCAATTTCCTTTGTTGTTGGCTTCTTGTTCATTAATGTCCTCCTTGAGCCGGCTCCAACCCGGACCACCAATCAATAGCCCACAAACACATTTCACGCCAGCCGGCGAGGCAATCGGCTGTCTGGAGCAGTTATGAATCCCTACCTGATCACGGGCCCGGCCCAGATCGGCATCAGCGGTGGTCGCACCAGCGGGCACATGGTCTACAAGATCCTCGAAGCACACGGCGGCACCCTCCCGCCTGATGTGCACCTGTTTTTCCAGAACACCGGCAAGGAGCGCGAGGAAACGCTGGTCTTCATCGATCAGATCGCCAGGCGCTGGAACGTGAACATCGTCTGGATGGAGTGGTGCCGCGTGTACGGCCAACCCGATGACGTGCTCTGGTACAAGCTGGTGGACTTCGAGACGGCCAGCCGCAACGGCGAGCCGTTCACCATGATGCTCGAGTATTACGCCGCATACCGGAAGGCAGAGAAGAACCTGCCGCCGGTGCTGCCGAACTTCTCGAACAACATGTGCACCGCGTACCTGAAGGTAAAAATCGGCGAGAAGCACATGCGCGCCCTGGGCTACACCGAGTGGGACTGCGTCGTCGGGATCCGCTACGACGAGCCGAAGCGCTACCACCGAATGATGGCTGCTAATGATCGCGGCGGCACCCGCTGGGACAACGTATGCCCGTCCTACACCGCCGGCATCACCAAGGAGGATGTCGGCGTTTTCTGGGCGGACCAGCCGTTCGACCTCGGCATGGATTCCGACTTCGGCAACTGCGACCTGTGCTGGAAGAAGAACGAGGGAAAGCTCATCAAGACCATCATGGATGACCCGTCGCGGGTGGTCTGGTGGTCGGGCACTGAAGAACGGTTCGGCCAGGTGTTCCGGCAAGATCGAGCCGACTACAAAACGATGGGCTGGTCTGCTGAACAAAGATCACGGCAGACCGACTTCGATTTCGAATATCTCGCCGAAGACATCGACTGCTTCTGCGGCGATTGAGCTTCTACTTTTTCGCAAGTACTGAAACGACGCCAATGATTATTCCACCGAGGCCAGTGATCCAAGTTAACCAAAAAGCCTTAATCTCCCGACGGTGCTTTTGAGCCTCTCTAATGGCTGCAATCGCAGCGTACTCACCAGCTGTCGTCAAACATCTAACACTATCTTGAGTGAGTCCACTCTCAACGGACTCCCACAATTTCTCATCGTGGGGATCAACCATTGGGACACCGAGTTTTTCTAACCGGTACCGATAGATTTTCGTGACCAGAGAGCGGCGCCATTGGTATAGCTCAGTGCTGTCGCAGTAATACGAATAAAGCGCACCACTGTCATGAGCCGCCTGAGTATTTGGCGGCCTTGTTTTATCGAGCTCATCCTCTGCTTTCCTGCATGTTCGTAAATCAAATTGATACTGCCAAATTGTTGGCAACATGGCCTTGATCCGAGTTTTCAGCTTCATCGCCCAGTCCGTCAGACATTCAATGCAGCAATATACCGCCCGGGCATGCCCCGGCATAGGACGCCCCATGCCCAAAGAAAAGATGAAGGCCTATCACGTCGGTGAAGGCTCTGAAGGTGAACACGTCATCACCTTTGCAACCAACAGCGCTACGGCGCGCCGCGAGGGCGGCAACGAGCTGAACCTGACCTTCGAAGAGGTGGACTTCTGCCGGCGCGCGCCGTGGGCTGATCAGTTCGCAGGTCAGCGCTTCATACCGGCCAAGGCCTACCACGAGCAGGGCTGGTGGTTGTACTGCAACAACTGCGAGAACCAGATCCACGAGGACGAGGAAGACGAAGAAGGTAACCCGCTTCAGATCGTCTACGACGGCAGGCACGCTTACTGCGATCAGGGCTGCAAAGACGCGCGGGACAGGGAGATCGCTGATGCAAATGCCAAGGGCGAGGTCTTCAAAGCAAAGGTGCTGGCAGAGCGGCCCGATCTGACCTTCACCGAGTGGAGCATCGGGTGGCCACAGATTTCGATGTCTGCCAAGTTCCAGTTCCCTGGCTCGCAGTATGGCGGGTCGGTGAGTGATCACGACGGCGACGGCACCCTGAGCTGGTATGTGGCCCTGGGCGACAAGGCCGCGTGGGACTTCTACCAGAAGGAGCGCGCAGCATGATCAACTTCTTCTGGCGCCTGGTCGCCAAGCTCCTGGCCCGCCCGGCAATCGCCGACTGGCTCATCGCCCGCGCCAAGCTCACACCGTACCAGCACATCATGTCCGCCGATGGCACCGAGATGTACATGGACCGCTGGTGGCTTTTCAACCCGTACAGCCGGGAGACGCACAGCCGGCGAACTGGTGGTGCCCGTGGTCGTTCCGGATCCACCACATCCTGCGCGAGGACAACGACCGGGATCTGCACGATCACCCGTGGAACGCCCGTACGATCATCCTGCGCGGCTGGTACACGGAGCAGCGCCTGCTTCAGCCAGATGATCCGGTACTTCACCAGTTGCTGATGAAAGCCTCCGAGATGCGCCAGTCGTTCGACGCTGCCTTCCAGGCCACCGAGTACATCGAACGCCAGCCAGGCGACACCGCCCGCCTCAACCACGGCGAATACCACCGCATCGACAAGGTATCCCCCGGCGGCGTCTTCACCCTCTTCATCACCAGCAAGTGGCGCGGTGACTGGGAATTCCTCGTAAACGGCGTGAAGGTGCCTTGGCGCACCTACACAGGCACCGACAACTGATTGGAGTTTGCATGATGCGCAACATAAAAACGCGTAACGGTTTCGAGTTCTGGGACAAGCTGAACGCCCTACCGCGCTACGCCTTCCTCCTTTCGCCATCCGGCAAGTCGGTGCAAAAGTTCGAAGACCAGGCCATGGGCAAATGGATCGATGTGCACGAAGCGCAAAAGGTCGTCGACCAGGCTCAGGACGAGATCAATCAATTTCGCGCCGAGCGTGACGCCCTGCAGCAGCGCCTGAACGCAGCGGATCAGCGGATTGATGAGCAGGTCCAAGAGCGGGAGACCCTGATCTCTTACGGCCGAAGCCTGGGACTTGATGAAGCTTCGACACTGTGCAGTCGGATGGCCTACGACGAGTACTACCCGAAGGCATCGCGCTTCAGATTTTTCGTGCCGAAGGCGCAAGAGAAGCTGGGCAATCTGCTCATCAAGGCAGCATACGCAATCGCCAACTTGCCGGGTGGCCCGTACGAACGGCACTGCGCACGCCAGCAGAAGAAAGCGGAAAAGTCAGCAACTGCCCGATAGGTGTATATCTGTACTCCATCGCAAAACTACTCCCTCCCCCTTCAAAGTCAGCCGCTGTAGAGGCAAAAATTCTTTACAAGAAAAACTGTAGAGCATCACTCTTTTCGATTTTCAAAGTGCAATTTTTTCTTATCGAAGCTGTGATTGAGTTAGAGCTTTCCCAGAACACATGAAATAAAAATCGTTCATAGGACCGTAAGCATCAGATACCACATCCGAGGCATAGTCCACGAACCCATTATCCCTGATATCTTTAGGAATGTACGCCTCCTCCTCTTCCACCTGCATAAAATTGACCAAAGATACTCTCACATGTTCAATTTCGCGCATTTCAACATATGCCAACTGCATACTTTCAAAAAGTCGGGCATCTAATTCTGCGACTGTATCCACAAAACGATCATAATATTTAAAGCTCACCTTTGGAATTGGCGTCATTGCTCCTGAACCAGCCTGAGAATCGGTATATGAGAAAAAATCCATACCACGAATTAGCTTGTACTCTAATTTCGGCCTGTCTTCAGAATCTTGGTTCTTAGACGCTTCTGAAAATATCCTGCTAAGTGTTTTTTGCGCATAATAATTAAGCCGCAACTCTTCAGCCAACAAGACCTTACATGCCTTGACTCGCCTCCCCTGCTCTTTCTTTTTTCTTCGAGAATCAAGAAACTCTTTGCCAAAAAAAGTTAACAACGCAACAAGAATAGCAAAATCAAAAACTTTCGCTTCTTCCACTTTCTTTCCTAACCAAGAAAATCCGGCAGAAGAAATAAGTTTAGAGCAAAACATGACCAACAAGTAACCGAACGCGATTGAAAGAACGCCAAAAACAACACCCAATATGATTGGAAGTACATCTTTAAGCAGCTTCAAATTCATCCCTACCACTCAGAAAAACGTTTATTAAATAATAACCTATCTTCTGCCGCCACGTGCATGGAGCATCACCATGGAAACAGAAATCCTCTCCGACGAAGAGTTGGCGGATCTCACCGGTTACAAGGCGCGCGCGTATCAGCGCCGCTGGCTCATTGATCGCCAGTGGGTGTTCGTCGAAAGCCGCGGCAAACGCCCACTGGTGGGTCGGATGTATGCCCGCATGAAGCTGGGCATGATCAACCCGACCATTGCCGATCCTAACCCTCCGCCGGCGGCGCCGGCATGGACGCCTGATTACTCGCGAGTGAATTGATATGCGCCCCCGCAAGACCGAGCACCACCACCTGCCACCACGGATGTACAAACGATCCCGCAAACGCAAGAACGGTACCACCTGGACGGCCTATTACTACCGCGACCTGCTCGGAAAAGACATACCGCTGGGCAAGGATCTCGACAAAGCCCGGTTGAAATGGGCCGAGCTGGAAGCCAAGGAAAAGCCGCTCGATCTGCGCACCATGAAAGGCATCTTCGATCGGTACATCCGCGACGTGGTGCCCAAGAAGGCGCCGCGCACGCAGAAGGACAACCTGGCAGAGATCAAGCAGTTGCGGCCGATGTTCGACAGCGCGCCGATTGACTCGATCACTCCGGCGACGATTGCCGGATATCGTGATGCACGATCGGCAAAGGTTCGGGCGAACCGCGAGATCGCTACCCTCTCCCATATTTTCAACATTGCCCGGGAGTGGGGGCTGACAACAAAGGAAAACCCCTGCCAGGGCGTGCGCAAGAACAAGGAAACGCCCAGGGACTATTACGCGAATGATGTGGTTTGGGAGGCGGTGTACAAGAAGGCAGCTCAGGAGCTGAAAGACGCGATGGACCTGGCCTATCTGACCGGACAGCGACCGGCAGACGTGCTGGTGATGAGGAAGGACGATGTTGAAGGGGGCTATCTAACAGTTCAGCAAAACAAAACGCAGAAGAAGCTGCGCATACAGATGACTACCGCCGGAGAAGCAAACAGCCTGGGCAAGCTGATCGCCGCAATTACAGGGCGAAACGCCCAGCACGTTTCGAGTTACCTGATCATCAATAGGAGCGGTAAACGGATGACGGCCACGATGCTCAGGAAGCGCTGGGACGCGGCTCGGGAAAGGGCAAAAATGGAAGCGTTTGAGAAAGGTGACGAGCTGCTCGCCAGCCGGATCGGGGAATTCCAGTTCCGCGACATTCGCCCAAAGGCCGCGTCGGAGATCAGCGATGTGGGCGATGCAAGCCTGTTGCTCGGACACACGAAAGGCGACATCACCGAGCGGGTTTATCGCCGTGTCGGTGCCATCGCGAAGCCGTCAAAAGAGTGAAGAAAAGAGTTCCATAACTTGAAGTGCACCCCTTGTAGAATGCGGTCTGCAGGGGTGCTGAAAACTGAAAGTAATGGAACGAAAAACAGCTACAATGTGCAGCCCGTTTGAATCTATTTAACGGTCTTGAAAACCGTCGACTGTAACAGGTCCATGAGTTCGAATCCCATCGCCTCCGCCATATTTGATACGACAAAGCCCTGATTATTCGGGGCTTTGTCGTTTCTAGCATTCAGGAATTTTGCTCCTCTCTTTATAGATCGTTTCCGCATCTTTTCGGCCATTTCCGCAACCCTACTTTTCAGACCGCCCTCCTCCCGTCAATTTCAATTGCCAAATTTAATGCGACAGACGAATTTTGAGTGGAGCAGTAGGCTGCTTTCGGCCAAAAGCGGACGCTAACTGCCATTCCCCATCCAGTGCTCCCAAACAGGAACCTGAACCAGTCATTTCAATGGGTCATAGCTGATCAACGTCTTTGGCTCCAAATACGCGCTCATCCCCCACCTGCCCATTTCGCGCCCAAGGCCTGAATGCTTGAATCCACCGAAGGGGGCACGCGGTTCGTGGGCCAGGGTGTTGATGAGCACGCGTCCCGAATCGATCTGACGGGCGACGTTCATACAACGTTCGGAGCTTTTTCCCAGCACCAGAGCGCTCAGCCCATAGTCCGTATCGTTGGCAATGCTGATCGCATCGGCATCATCCTCGTAGGGGATGATCGTCAGCACGGGGCCGAAAATTTCCTCACGCGCGATGCGCATCCGGTTGGTGGCATCAGTGAAGATCGTGGGCTTCACAAACCATCCGGCATGCAAGCCTTCCGGGCGACCTTCGCCACCCGCCAGCAACCTTGCGCCTTCTTCGTGGCCGGTACGGATGTAGCGCTGCACCCGCTCCCATTGTTTCTGGCTCACCATCGGACCGATGTCGGTGTCGGCGTTGCGTGGATCGCCCGATTGAATCTGTGAGACACCCTCCTTCGCAATCCGCTCGAACTCTGCCAGCCGGCTGTGCGGCACGAGGATGCGAGTGCCCGCGATGCAGGCCTGGCCGCTGTTGAGAAATCCGGCTTGCAGCACCAACGGCATGACCGCTTGGAAATCAGCATCGTCAAGCACCACGGTGGGGGACTTGCCGCCCAATTCGAGCGTCACGCGCTTCATGGTGTCGGCACCGGTTCTTACCAGATGCTGACCGACAGCGGACGAACCCGTGAACGAGATCTTGGCAACGTCGGGATGACGGGCGATCTCCTCGCCAACCACATCGCCCCGTCCGTTGACGACATTGAAAACACCCGGTGGCAGCCCCGCTTCGTGCAACGCTCTGACCACGACCTGCGTCTGCAACGCGCTCATCTCGCTGGGCTTGATGACAGCGGTGCAGCCTGTCGCCAGCGCGGTGGCCAGCTTGTTGCAGATGAAGCCCGCATTGCTGTTCCAGGGCGTGATCAGACCGGTCACGCCCACGGGCGTCAGAATGACCCTGGCCACGCCAACCTGTTCCTCGAAATCGAACGCCTCCAGTGCATCGATTGCTTGCGCAATCACATCGGCCGGATAAGTCGCCATCCAGCGCCCGCGAACCGCAGGCGCGCCGTATTCCACGAGGATGGCTTCCAACAGTTCCTCCTCCCTTGCCGCCATGGCCCGGTGCATGCGTTGCAGTGCCGCAATGCGCTCCCCCCGGCTAGTACGAGCCCACGCCGGGAACGCAACCTTGGCGGCTGCGATCGCACGCTGTGCGTCCAATGCATCGCCCAGCCGAACCTGACCGATGACTTCCTCGGTGCTCGGGTTATGAAGGTCGAACCACTCCTGACCGTGCGGAATGACGAACTCGCCGTCGATGTAGATATGTTCAATGAGTTGCATGGCGACTCCTCGCTCAAAAACGACTCGCCTGAATCGAGCCTCTGTGATGAAGTCTAAGAAGGGTTCATTATTCCGATAAGCCACCTTTTGGCTTATGAAGCATCCGCATATTCAGGACAATCCATGCACAGAACAGGAATGACCGAGCTGGAAGTGGTTCTGGCCGTGGCGCGCCGCAGCAGTTTTCGCGGCGCGGCACAGGAATTGGGCATGTCCACCACCGCCGTGAGCAGCGCGGTGGCCGGCCTGGAAGCACGCCTGAAAGTGCGCCTGTTCAATCGCTCCACGCGCAGCGTGGCCCTCACCGACATTGGGCAACGCTATGTGGCACGTATCGCCCCTGCATTGGCGCAGATCAAAAGTGCCGGCGAAGAAGCCAGCCTCGGCCCCGATGAACCCAGCGGCACATTGCGCATCAATGCACCGCATGGCGCGGCCTACCTGCTGTTGGATCCGCTATTGAAGCAGTACGCTCAGCGCTATCCCGAAGTGCGCATCGACATCGTCAGCGAATCAAGCATGGTCGACATCATCGCCGGTGGCTTCGACGCCGGGATCCGCCTGGCGGAGTCTGTGCCGCAAGACATGATTGCCGTGCCACTGTCAGGTGACATCCGGATGCTCGTAGTAGCAACGCCCGAGTACCTCGAACGCCACGGCGTGCCCGAGCATCCGCGAGATCTGCTTACCCACCAGAGCATCTGCATGCGCATGGCCCACGGTGGCCTCTATCAGTGGGAATTGGAGCGCGATGGCCAAAAGCTGCAGATGGATCTGCCGGTGCGCTTCGCCTCCAACGAGTTGCTGGCCATCAAACAGGCCGTGGTGTCGGGCCTTGGCATTGGTTTCATCTCCGAGTGGTTCATCCAAGAAGAACTGGCGAGCGGCGCCCTGGTGCCGGTGTTGATGTCATGGTGCCCGTCGTTTGGCGGGTTGAGGCTCTACTACTCGGGCCATCGCTTCGTGCCGGCGCGATTGCGCGCACTGATTGAACTGGCGCAAGAGTTGCGGCCCACGGTGGTTTGATAATGTTCCGCCGCCTTTTTTATCGTCCCCCTTCGGCCAAAAAAACACCCATCAGAAAGGACCGCTTTCGGCCAAAAGCTGCCATTCGTGATCGGCAGCAATCCGCAAAGGGGGGGGGCTTGGAACACCCTCACCGATCACTGCGGCTCCTACTCGCCGAGCCGCAGCTGCCTCGTCAACAGCCTGGTACAACCCATTGAGAGTGGCCGCGTCCCGCACTTCGACCATCTCCAGTCCGATTACAAATCCGGCGGCACAATCGCTGGCACTGCACATACCGCCGGCACTGGCGGAGGTCGCATTCATGCGCACATCATGGTCTAGAAGATGTGCCGTGATTCCAGTTGGCCGGGAGATGGTAGAACAACACGGGCCGGCGTGATCGCCAGGCGCGCAAGAAAAGGCCCACGCACAGGAGCTAGGTGTGGGGGCCGATTGAACATAGGCTGGAATTCTACGCGTTAGCCAATGATGAACTTATCGCGGTGTTGGTGAATGAATTGGTCGAGAGTCGTCAGTTGAACGCCCCAGGTACGAACGGCATCGAGATCGACCTTATAGCCCTCAACGTTGTTCCATGACTCGGCTTGGGAGTACAGCTCGCCATAGGGTCTAGAGAGCGCCTCCTCTTTCGATAAGGTGACAGCCGAAACCGACTTGCCAGTGACCTGAGTTATCTTGGCAGCGACCTCGGGCAAAGTGAATGACTCTGCGGCGAGGTCAATTTCATGGCCATGGAAACGCTCGGGCTCTGCAAAGGCAGCCGCCGCAAAGGCACCGATGTCCTCCACCGCGATCCAGTCAATGAGAGTGTCCGATGCTATTGCAGTTTCAAATCGACCCCGTTCGCGAAGTGTGGGGAATTGTAAATCCGCCTGCGGCGGCACAATGTCCTCCATGATCATAGCCGGCTTTAGAATGACCCAGTGAGTGAAGCCCTGTGTCTTCACCATCTCGTTCACCGCCGCCTTATTTAGCCAGTACAGCGGCTCCCAACGCCCCTCATTCCAGCCGACAAAGCTCTCATGATCGCCAGCACGAGCGACCGAAGAGTGGACGATCACACGTACGCCTGCCCGATGAGCGGCCTCAACTAGAGCCTTGCCGGCCAAAACTTCAGTATGTGGATCACTAGGCTGTGATCCCATTTGCACGGAAAAAACGCCACCCACTCCTACCAATGCCGAGTCGAGGCTAGCCGTATCGGTGAATTCACCCTTTACAACCTCGACGCCCTGGGCTGCGAGTGCTTGCGCCCCAGAAGAAGAAGGATCGCGTACAAAAGCGCGCACAGGGTGGCCCGCCCGCAGCAGCGCGCGGACAACTGAGCCACCTTGTTTGCCAGTGGCGCCCATGACGAGAATTGGGGAAGTAATCGGAGTAGACATAAGCAGCCTCTCAAAAAAGTAAGCGCGCTCAGCGCTGGAAGAGTTCAGCCATGGTAGGATTGTCCAATACGAAACGCAACAGTTTCGGAAATCGTGTGTTCCGTAACAATTCCTCTATGATGACTTCCATGAACGATCAAGCTATTCACCATAAGCGTCGCCTGCCTCCCGCAGAACGGGGGCGCGCTCAAGACAAAAGTCGGGACGGTCTCATCATCAAAGCGGCACTTGAGCTGCTATGGGAGAAGGGGTATCACCACCTGACGATGACAGATGTGGCGACGCGAGCGGGAGTGTCGAAAGCTACACTTTACCGGCGATGGACAGCTAAATCGGATCTCGTGACCGATGCCTTTGATACGTTGGATTTACTGAGTTCGCCTGAGTATCCAGGTACGTCACTACGAAGCGATCTTATCGCCTTAATGGAGCAAGTCAGCAGGTGTGAAGACCGTCCAAAAATCGTAACTTCGACGATGGAAATGGCTCGGCTGCACCCTGATCTTTACCTGTCTTTAACCGAACGCTTTAGCGCGTTTCTACAAACAGAATTGGGCAAGCTCGCTAGCCACACGAATGATGCGAGGAGCGCACCCTTGGCTGAGAATGAGCTCAAGGTGATGGGTGATACGGTCGTCGCGCTTTTGGCCTACTACGCTGGCCCTACAGGTTCACCAATCTCGCGTGAGCAACTGATTGGACTCGTCGACCATGTGTTGATGGTGCTAATGACGGGGGCAAGTGTCGCAGGGCAGAAGATCTAAGCCGCGGCGTGCTTCCTCTGCCGCGGCTTATCAAAAACCCATTCCGTCTACCGATAGATCACTACGATTTTCTCAGCAGCATGATCGCCTCAGTAATCGCTTGCGCATTTTGATCCAGCGTACCCAGCGCCGCCACGGCGTTCTCGGCCACATCTAATGCGCCAGATGTGGAAAGCTATACGGTGACCTCTACTATTGCCGCCGCCAGGGCATGCTGGTTGTGCAGAAGCAACGTCAGCGCATCAGCAGTGGCGATGTTGGAGGCTGAGTTATCTGACAGGGGATCCATCCTGGAAATGAGTGGTTTGCAAAGCCTAGCTTATGCGGCAGCACTCAAGGGCCGAGATAGGCACACATAGCTCCATTATCCGCACCAGAACAGTGCGCCATCTCAGTCTCATATGGCCTTTTTTAGACGTCAAAAACCGCAAGCCCCCGACTCTCTCTAAAAAAATTAGCGGGTTGCGTTTACTGAATGTGGCGGTGAAGGAGAGATTGAAACCAAAAAACTTTTGCCGCCTTCAATCTCCTCAAGATTCATCATTACAGTCCTATTATGGCCGATAGCAGTCGCTTCCGAGCGTCCGCTTATGGACGAATGCTGCCTGTCGCGAAGGGCTGAAATCGGCCAAAAGCGGACTCTCACGATAGCTGCTTTTTGGACGCCAGCGCACGACGCGGCGTCTGACCCAAAATGGATCTCAGTCGCGCGCTAGCTGTCGAGAAATTCAAACGACGAGTTTTAGCAGATTTTCCAACAGCTCTTTAAACTCAGCGCGATCTGTATAATTTTCCCGATGCGTAGACCGGTGGAGGATCTGCTCAGCCGTCATCAGCGGCCAGAGTTTGTCGATCACATCGTCCGCTTTGATGTTCTTATCTCAGAACCCAATCTCAACGACGGCTTTTTTCTCCTGCTCTGGCGATTGCTTGACTCGTAGAGTGTTGAAGGAAGAGATTTGCAAAAAAATATTCGTCATTTACATGTACCTTCCAGCAGCAAAGGACGCTTGATGAGAACCCCGTTACTCGCCCTTACCCTCGCAGCTCTATTGAGCGCATGCGCAATCCCTTACGAAACCCCGGAAGCCCGCGCCAATATTGAACGCGATCTGAAGCTCAGCGCAGACGAAATCGTCACTATCACCGAAACCAACTGGTGCTTATCTCCCTATGGTGATTTGCAAGTGTGCAGACCCAAGCAAGGCCTGGGTGTGCTGACCAAGAGCAAGCTAGTGCTGGCCTTCTATAAGGGCGGCATCTACCAGCAAGCTGAAGTCATCAACGCCAGCGATGTGCAGTGTGCCCACCTGCAAAGTGGCAGAGCCGCAGCCGATACCTTCTACCTATTCAGTGAACGTTGGGCCGCCATGCTGGCGCCAATTACCGTGGGAGGTGCTTTGGCCCTCGACAAGAAAGCCCAGTTCCTGAGCGTGCTAGTGCCGCCAAACACTGAGAGCTTCACGGCTGCGCAAGGAAATTTTATTCAGGTCACCGATCGCAAGAATTACTCGGCTGTGGCGGTACCAGGTACCAAAACCTATGTAGGAACCAGCGAGAGTATTCGCCAGATTTTTAATCCGTGTACGCAGGGAAAGAATCGCTCAGCCGCATCCTAAGTCCTGACCTGACCTTTCGAGTGAAACAGTCCCAGCAGCAATTGAAGCGCAAGTAGTTCAATGCAAGCCCGATGCGCCGGGCCTGTCGAGAGCCGACAGTCGGCTGCCGACAGTTACAGACACAACGAAAAAGAAGGGCTGCATTGGGTCGTTTTCTGCCTCTCGCGACGGGCAGAAAACGGCCAATAGCGGCCGTTCTGGAATGGCAGGAAACGACCGATAACTGCCTTCGATACGCGACTTTCGCCCGCCAGCGGCTCGATTGTAAGAATATGGCGGAGAGCTGCAAAACCGCCTACGCTTATAGAATGATTCCTCGAACGCCTTGCCCATCTGGTGGTATAGAGCCGAGAGATCTGACTTCCTTTGACCGTCCGGTTAACACCCACCCGGACCAACCCGCGCCTATCGCCAGCAACTGCCCCCTGAGTCCGGTCCACACGACCAGCAGTACGGCGCAACGGGTAAAAGCCAGACCCAGTCCCTTCACCTGCCGTTCAAAAGCGACCGATGCCGCAGCACCTCTGGAAACGGGGGCGCTGTTAACGTTCTGCCATGAGGTCAATCCGTATGTATCGGCCGAGCACGATTCCTTACCAGCAGCATCGAGGGTTCAGCCGAACCTTCACTCAGGGGCATTTGAGCCTTGGATTATTCTTTCCCATGGAGGCGTTCGACGGGGACACTCCGAGCATGCTCAACCAGGTCACACTGGCTAAAAAAGCCGAGGCGCTGGGCTTCTGCGCGCTCTGGTTTCGCGACGTGCCGCTTCGCGACCCTGGCTTTGGCGATGTCGGCCAAGTCTTCGACCCCTGGGTTTACCTGGGTTATATGGCCGCCCATACCTCGGAGATTGCACTTGGCACCGCCTCCATCGCCATCCCGCTGCACCATCCCCTGCACACGGCCAAGGCGTCAGCCAGCGTCGATCAGTTGAGCACTGGTCGCTTGATTCTGTGGGTTGCTTCGGGAGATCGGCCAGTGGAGTTTTCGGCGTTTGGCGTCGATCCCGAAAGGCGTGGAGAGATCTTTCGAGAACACTACGAAGTGATTCGCCGCGCCCACAGCACCAGTTTTGAGCCCATCCACTGGAGCACTGGTGAAATGCAAGGCGCAGACCTGATTCCGAAACCTACCACCCAATTCATTCCAATGCTCGTGACCGGCAACAGTCGCCAGTCACTGGATTGGATCGCGCGTGAGAGCAACGGATGGATCAACTATCCACGCATTCCGAACATGCAGCGGCTGGTCGTGGAAGATTGGCGACTGGAGGTCACGAAACAATGTGGCTCTGTGTACAAGCCCTTTACTCAGTCGCTGTACATCGATCTCGATGAAAATCCGTCCACGCCCCCCACACGTATCCATTTGGGTTTCAGACTGGGACGTTACCATCTACGGTTTTTGCTGGAGTCGCTTGAGGAAATCGGCGTGGACCACGTCATTCTCAATCTCAAATACGGCAAGCGCCCTGCGGCGGAGGTTATCGAGGAATTGGGTACGCACATCGTTGCGCAGTTCGGAGTGCAGCCGCGTCCGGCAGCGCATTGAACATCGGTCACTGCTACGCCGACGAATGCTCACTTGACGAAACCATAAAGTGTCACGGCGCGGATGACCTCCGGATCTACATCAATGATGGAGATCTTCGCGCCATGAGCGACCGGTGCCCGGCAAGCAATCTACCCTACCCAGCCTAAACCCGTGATGAGCACATTGCCTTGCAGATTCTGTGCGGCTTCCACGCCGTCCATGGACACGATTTGCGCGCGTATCCTTTCAGGGTAGCTTGGCCGCAAGGACGTCAACCTTCTCGATTGATGGCGGTTCGGCAAACAGCTCGGCAGCGTTTGTCATAAGCGCCGCCGCGACCTTGCCCGAAAGATGAGCCTGCCGGCCCGCTTCATCCGGAAATGCGTCAAAGATGCCAAAGGTAGACGGCCCCAAGCGGATTCCAAACCAGGCTGTAGTGGCTGGCTCCTCCTCCACTAAAGGAAGGCCGCTCAAGAGAAAGCGCTCCACCTCTTTCTCTTTCCCAGGTTTTGCTTCCAGACGAACGAACAACGCTACTTTGACCATGACGTGGCTCCTGTTGTTACGATGCGGCTGGTGCTATCTGGTCGCAATAGCTAAAAGGGGCATCCGGCAATTAACTATGGTCGACGACACCAGGATTACAAACCCAAAGAGACCAAGGGTAGCGTCGCATGTCGCTTGGACACTGAGAATGACGTAGTAGGCAGCGCGCAAACCGCAGACCAGCCGCGTGATCACTTTTCCCGAGCTGTGGCCTGATAATCAAGACTCAACGATATCTGAAATTCAGGAGAACATAACAGATCATGGTGACTGTCAAGCCGACCAATATGTACTCGACACGCGGTAGAAATATAACTAACCCACCTAAAGAAAACACGATCAAGGTGTTTTGCAGTATGTATTTCCTTATTCGACTCACAGCTATGAAATAGCCATATTGCTTCCCCAGGAAAAACAAGACCATGCCGGTGATCGACATAATCTGGAAATCGCGCATCGCAATGTCGTTCAGGATCGCATGCCTGATCAAATTTGCCAGAAGTGCCAGCCCCATAAAAAGAAAAAGGTGCGAGTAGATTAAGGCGTGCCCACTCATACTGCTTTGATGTTTGTTCAATAAGTAAAAACTATCAAAATAGATCCACCAGATACTGCAAATCATGATAAATCCGGTGATGGCCGCCATCACATTATAATAACCCCATTGAATGTTAGACAGGCCTCCGGAAAGGCTAATAATTGACTCCCCCAATAAGATTAGGGTGAGTAGACCTATGCGCTCAACCAAGTGTTCCGTGTGTGCTGGCAACGGTTTTAGTTTAGTCCAGAAAAATACAGGAAACAGAACATCAAGAATAATCCCAATATAAGCAACAAGGTAACGCAAGGGCGGGTCAAAAATAACGGATGAAAGGCTAATAACTGCGCTAACTAATAGGGCAAAACCAAGCCTTGAGGAAAGTTCGCCGCGAGAATCGAGTTTACTAATGGATGAAATGTACATAACACTGATGATCGCTCGTATTCCAAAATAGCAGGCAATAATAAGCGGGTAGTTCACTTCCAGGTCTTCTCCGATCCGTGCCGATAGCACAATGAGCAGGAGCATTATGAATAATGTTGCCAAACGGTGAAGATTGCTGTCTGTATCGAACCTGTTGGAGTAAATCGTGTGACTGGACCAGATCCACCACAACGGTACAAAAAGCAGTAAGAATGTCCATAATTGCTTATGTTCAAAGTGGCCGTCATGAACATGTCCGAGAGTGTGCGTAACCTGGCCTATCGTAACAACGAAAGTCAGGTCAAAAAACAACTCCAACCATGTGGCGTGTCGATTTTCTTCATAATACTTCAAAGATTTCATTAGTTGCCGGCTCCGTGTCCACCTCTTTAATGTAAAAGGAAGCTAACGTTGGTTTTTCCTCGGCTCCGATGTGGGTGATGCCAAGCCGATTTGGCTCTCTAGCGATTTCGTCCACGCACTAACAAAAGCTCAATCATCTGACTCATCCCGATGAACTCTGGAACTCCGTCATAGCGAAGCCCGTCAATGTAAAACGCTGGGGTGCCATTCACGCCGCTGCGTACACCGCCATTGAAATCGGCTTGTATTTTGGGAATGTAAGTATCCTCTTGCATTGCAAGATCGAATTCCTCCCTGGAAAGGCCGTGTTTGAGAACAATGGCGCGATACAGCGGCAGACCCAATCGATCCTGATTTTCATACAATTCGTCGTGAGCCTCCCAGAAGAACCCTCGACTCCCGGCATACTCCGCGGTGACCGCTGCACCCAGCGCATGCGGGTGAGCAGTGGTCAGAGGAAAGTTACGGAACACGAACAGCAAATCATCGCGAAAATGCTGCTGCAGATTCTTGACCATCCAATACGCTTCACCGCAATAGGGACATTCATAGTCGCCAAATTCGACCAAGGTGACCTTGGCATGCGCACTTCCCTGGCGATGGTCGTTGGCACTTACCGGGACTTTGAGAGTGGCCATGTAATCACCTGTTAATTTTTGGTTGGCGTGCTTTGTGGCGAATTCACCAGAGCATCCAGAGCATCCAGCGCATCCAGAATGCCGTCCGCCCCAGGGTTGATTGCCATTGGTGAGACGTAGCTCCAGGCGACCACCCCCTCCTTGTCAATCACGAACAGTGCCCTCTTACAAACTCCGAGCTGGGACTCGTACGCTCCATACTGTCGTGCCACCGCCCCTTTGGGCTCGAAATCGGCCAGCAGGCTGAAGTGGAAATTTCGATCTTTGGCAAAGGCCTGATGACACCAGGCGCTGTCAACCGAGATACCCAATAGCACCGCACCGTATTCTCTGAAGGTGGGTAACAACTGGTTGTACAAGGTCAGTTGGTCACCACACACCGAAGTCCAGTCAGCGGGATAAAACGCCAGTATCACGGGATTTCCCTTTAGCTCACGCAGCGACAACTGTTGATCAGGGGTTGCGTGAAGAGTGAAGTCGGGCGCGACAGTGCCGGCCGGCAGCGGACCCTGAACCAGGTCGCCATTGGTTTTTTGTGCATCATCGAACTCTAAAGTATTCATTGCTTGAACCTGATAGATGGGTGGTTGGGACGTGCTCAGTGGGATGCGACGTGCCCGGCGGGATAACTCCATCCACCATCAAGGGGTTCAAAAAAAGACAACGCTGCCTCGATCTCAGCCTGAGCCTGAGTGATTTCGGCAGCGAAACATTCACGTTCCGCATCAAGGAACACAAGAAGATCCGCCGTGTAATCGCGGAATTGGATTAGGCCAGGTTGGCAGGGGAATGTTCAGATTCGCTCTGGCTCACCAATGACTATAGTCGTTGATGACGCTTGCCGTAGTCGCTGAACGAATTTTCGGTACCCTCAAGTGCCAACAACACTAACGCGCTTATCTTGCTGCCATTTCAGGCGGCGCTTTAACACGATGATTTTGGCAGCTATTTCGCCACTTCAGACAAATCTACATCTGCTTTCTGGACGACAACGGCTGCCCGTTACGACAAGCAGAAACCGACCAGAGGCAGACGACTCGGCCCCTTACCCCAACAGCCAGTCAAATCGTAAACATAAGTCTGTAACCAGCAGCTGGCTCGTCATGACCCGAGTCGGGCTGAAGGAGTAGGTAAACCAGAGCTATTTATTCACCGGATGAGGGTTGGCCATCGCCAGCGAATATAGGGACTCGAGTCCGTCCCTTTTCGGTTCCCCTGAGACAACGGCAGGGGCTGCCAGCCAATTCGTCACGGTTTAACGAAATGATGACGGCAGAAAGCTATTATTGTTAAGTTTTCCAACCCCAAGCCGATAATCGCCAGGAGGCACAACTCGTACCCCGGAGTGGAGAAATCCGAATGTTGTCCAGCAGATCCAAGTCGTCAGAAGATTCCCGAGACGAGCGCTTCGACGGCCTGCTCCATATGGTCAGGCGGCAGTTCGGTGTCGTGGCCGTCCTGCTGACAACCGGCGCCCAGGATCTACAACGCTTTTGCGCTGGCGCCGGCCCGATTGTGCGCGACACACTGCCAGACCTCCGCATGCCGCTTCCCTCCGATGCCAATGCCCATACACTTCTGCTTGTACCCGATATCAGCCGCGACGAGCATCTGCGCAATCACCAACTAACAAAAACGTTTCCCTCGCTGCGCTTTCTCGCCGCCTGCCCACTGCAAGCGCCAGGTGGAGGGCAGCTCGGCCTTCTCTGTCTGCTTCACGACCAACCGCGCGAGCTCGATGCCGAGCAACAAAAAGGGTTGCAGGAGTTCGCTCAATTGGCAGTTGGGGCGCTGCTGCTGAAGGATTCGGATCGAGCGGAGTTTGAGCTTCCGAGCGAAAACGATCGACGTAAGGCGCTGGCCATCGCCACTAGCGGCACCGGTGTTTGGGACCGAAACATGCTCACCGGCAAAGTCAACTATTCCGATAGTTGGAAGGCCTTGCTGGGCTACACCAACAACGAGATCGGCAGCGACCCTGCCGAGGCCTACACCCGCATCCATCCTGCCGACTTCGCATACGTGCTGGCCGTCTACCAGGAGGCCATCGACGGGCGCACCGAGGTTTTCGAAGTCGAGCACCGATTACGTTGCCGGGACGGCAGTTACAAGTGGGTCTGCAGTCGCGGCAAGGTGGTCGAATTTGACGGTGCCGGCAAACCCTCGCGCATGGTCGGAACCACCACTGACGTCACTGCAATGTACGCCCTGTCGGAACAGATACAGCTGAACGCCGCTCTGCTGACCGACCTGACCAACGAAATCCCCGGCATGGTTTTCCAGAGTCTGCGGCAGTTGCATGGACAGTACAGCTTTTCCTTCGTCAGCATCGGGGCCCGCGACATTTATGGAGTGACGCCGGAGCAACTGATGCAGGATGCCGACATGCTGCACATGATCATCCATCCGGACGATCTGACTGCCTACCTCGGCTCCCTGGAAGCGTCTGCGACGGATCTCAATCCCTGGAACCTAGAATACCGGGTACTGCTGCCCGGTGGGGGCGCCGCTTGGCGTCATGGTGCTGCGCGTCCCAGGGCACTGGCGGACGGGAGTGTGCTCTGGCACGCCATCATCACCGATGTCACCGAGCGCAAGCTAATCGAAGCAGAACTGCAGGTGCTCGCCAGCACGGATTCCTTGACGCAACTGTCCAATCGTCGCCACTTCATGCAGCACCTCGAAAGCGAGTTGGCGCGTATGCAGCGCTCTGCCGGCTATCCCGCGGTAATCCTGATGTTCGACCTTGACCACTTCAAAGCCATTAATGATCGCTGGGGACATTCGGTAGGTGATCTCGCGCTTCAGCACTTCTCGGCCATTCTCTGCACACAGCTGCGCAGAACCGATGCTGCCGGTCGCATGGGCGGCGAAGAGTTCGCAGTGGTATTGAGCAATGCTTCCGTCGACGAGGCCAAAATCTTCGCCCAACGAGTCCAGGATGAGCTGGCCAGTGCGCCACTAGACCACGGAGACGAACGTCTGACACTGGCGGTCAGCGTAGGTATCGCCGCCCTCCATTCAGCCGATGTCAGCGCTGAGGCCAGCCTGTCGCGCAGCGACAAGGCGCTCTATTGCGCAAAGCGTGCCGGGCGCAACCGCATCGAATGTTATTGAAAGGTCGGGAGGGATTCAGACCTCAAAGCAGCGACATGCCAAGACGCAATGAGCCTCCAACGCCGCCTGAACAGCGACGATGATCATAATTTCAGCATGATTGGAAAAGCATCTAGTCTGTAGCGTTCCAGCGATCGTCTGCTTTTGGCCGTGTCCTGCCTGTCACGACTGACCAGGTTGGCTGCGAAAATCCCAATTCAGATGAAAGTCGCTTTTCCATCAAGCGCAACCTCTCGATTGCAGCTATGAAATTCAGGGCGATCATGAGCCTACCCAGAACGCCAGATAACCGGACAACTTCGTTTCCGCAAATAAGTATCCACCCCTTGATTTCAGAGGCCTCCAGAGCATTAATGAATACTGCCTAGCGGAAACGAGTACAAGTTAAGGCATTGAAATATATGGATTAATCTTCGGACTTGAAAGCCGTCGACTGTCCTGGCCGAAACCATTTCATCTCTCACGACTGCCTTTGGACCGTAGCTCCCGCTCAATAATGGATAAGCGCGTCATCAAAGGAACTAGCTCAATATTGAAACGTCTGTTTGAATAACGGCATGATGCCAGCCAGCAAAAAGGCCGATGGCGCAGCTGATAACAACACAAGAATGGAGTGCGCGATGAGCCAAACCGACCAAATTTTTTCCTATTGGTGGAATACATCAGGCCCTTGGGTAGAAGAACCCAACGTACGCAGGAGTGGCACGAGCGGAGTGCAGCGAGTTTTGCATAACGGTGCGACTGTGTACGTTAAGCGTCAGACGGGTCATTTGTTTCGCAGCCTGAGATATCCTCTGGGGCGCCCCACTACCTTGCGCGAAGGCCGCGCGCTCACAAAGTTACTCCACCTTGGGGTCAACGCCCCTCAACCGGTTTACTACGGTGCGCAAAAAATCAAAGGGGTCTGGCACGGCATCTTGGTCACCAAGGACTTGAACGGTTTCCAGGATTTGGAATCCTGGTACAACGAAGGTGCAAAAAACCAATACACGCCCAAGCAACTGGACAATGTGCTCGAAATACTCGCGTCATTGATGGCACGAATGCATCTCGGCCGCTGGCAACATGGCTGCATGCGCTCAAAGCACATTTTTATCAAAGTTCGCAATTCGTCGAGCGATCCCGAGTTCGAGCTTGCGCTGCTCGATCTCGAGAAGTCCCATGGGCGAATCAGCTCATTGCGGGCAGCTCGGCACGACATTTTGCAACTCAGGCGCCATTCCTATTGGAGCGAACCGGAGTGGCAACACTTTCTTCGTCATTATGAAAAGCACCTGGGTCGACCAGTAATCACTCAGGGCCGTTCTTGAAAGCCCAACGAAGGCGGCAGGCGCAAACATCACATGAATGTCTGCATCGATCTGCCAGGTGAACCCAGGCCTCGATTTTCAGCACTGATGGCTACTCCGGTTTGACTGTTGCAGCCGGCGGCCTGGCGTCAGGACCGATTTTGAACCAGATCGAGTACATCGCGGGCAGGAACACCAGCGTCATGATGGTGCCGACGAGCGTGCCGCCAATCAGGGTATAGGCCAGCGTCCCCCAGAACACCGAGTGTGTCAGGGGAATAAACGCCAGGATCGCCGCCAGGGCCGTCAACAGTACCGGTCGCGCACGTTGCACCGTGGCTTCGACGACCGCGTGGAACGGATCCAGCCCTTCTTGCGCGTTGTGATGAATCTGGCCGATCAAAATCAGCGTATTGCGCATCAGAATCCCCGACAGTGCAATCAACCCGACCAGCGCATTGATGCCAAACGGCTGATTGAAGATGAGCAGTGTCGGCACCACGCCAATCAAGCCTAACGGCGAGGTCAGGAACACCATGATCATCGCCGAGATCGAACGGACCTGCACAATGAGGATGACCAGGGTCATGGCGATCATGATCGGCAACAACGGCAGGATCGCCTTGCCGGCCTTGCCGGACTCTTCAATCGCGCCCGCCTGCTCGATCCGGTAACCGGAAGGCAGCTTCTCGATGATCGGCTGCAGTTGCTTCAGCAGCGCACTGGAAACGTCCGGTGGCTGCAAGTCTTCGGCAATGTCGCCGCGCACGGTGATGGTCGGGGTGCGATCACGCCGGCGCAGGATCGGATCCTCCATGCGTACATCAACCTCGCCGATCTGCGACAACGGGACCCGCTGCCCCGAGGCTCCGACCAAGGTGAAGCCTTCGATTTGCTGTGGATCGAGCCGGACATCGCCCGCTGCCCGCCCCATGACCTGTACTGAACGAATATCCTCGCGCACCGCCGTGATCGGTACTCCGCTGAGCAGGAACTGCAATTGCTGTGCAACCGCAGTCGATGTCAGCCCCACTGCCTGCAGACGATCCTGATCCAGGTTGAAATGCAACGACGGAGTCAGCGGCCCCCAATCGGTATTCACGGTTCTCATCATCGGGCTGTCCTGCATCACACCCCGCACCTGCTCGGCGATCACGCGCAACTTTGCCGGATCAGGCCCCATCACCCGGTAGGCCACCGGAAATGGTGAATAAGGACCAAATACGATTTGCGATGCCCTGAGGCGCGCTTCCGGGGCGAGCCCTTGAGCCACCGCGTCACGAAAACGCAATTTGAGGGTTTCCCGTGCTTCCTGACTGTCGGTCAGTACAACGATCTTGGCGAACGACGGATCGGGCAGTTCCGGTGCCATCGCCAGGAAGAAACGCGGTGCACCCTGGCCGATATAGGCCGTGACGATTTTTGCCTCATCCTGCTGGCGCAGCCAGGCTTCGACCTTGGCGGCCGTGGCGCTGGTCTGCTCGATGGAAGTGCCGTAGGGCATTTGCACTTCGATCATGACTTCAGGACGGTCAGAGGTCGGGAAGAACTGTTTCTTCACCAAGCCCATACCCGCAGCGGCCACAAAGAACAGCACAATGACCATGCCCGCGACCAGCCATTTGCGGGCAATGACCCGGGTCAGAACCCGGCGGAAGCGGTTGTATCGCGGCGTGTTGTAGATCGCCGCATGTCCACCCTCCACCGCCTTGATATCCGGCAACAGTTTCACGCCCAGATAAGGGGTGAACGCCACTGCCACGACCCACGAAGCGATGAGAGCGATGCCCACGATCCAGAACATGTTGCTGGTGTATTCGCCGGCCGTGGACTGAGCGAAACCGTTCGGCAAAAAACCGATCGCCGTCACCAGGGTTCCGGACAGCATCGGCGCCGCCGTATGGCTCCAGGCATAGGCAGAGGCCTTGATGCGATCGTAGCCCTCCTCCATTTTCACCAACATCATTTCAATGGCAATGATCGCGTCATCGACCAGCAGCCCGAGCGCCAGAATCAACGACCCCAGGGTAATACGGTCAAAGTTTTTGCCGGTGGCCGCCATCACCACAAACACGATCGCCAGGGTCAACGGCACCGCAGCGGCGACCACCACGCCAACGCGCCAGCCCATGCTCAGAAAGCAGACGAGCATGACCACCAGCAGCGCGACAAAGAACTTGACCATGAACTCGCCAACGGCGGAGTCGATATTCACCGCCTGGTCGGTGACTTTCGAGAGGGTCATACCCAAGGGCATTTCCTCGTTGATCCTGACGGTCTCGGCATCCAGCGCCTTGCCCAGATCAAGACCGTTCCAGCCCTCACGCATCACCACACCGAGCAACAGCGCCTCTTCGCCGTTATTGCGCACCAGGAAGGTAGCCGGGTCTTCGTAACCGCGTTCGACCGTCGCCACATCAGACAGCTTGAGTGTCCGCCCTTGCACGACTACAGGGGTGTCACGGATTTTCTGCAGCTTGTCGAACGCACCATCGAGGCGCAGAAAAACCTGTGGCCCGCTGGTGTCGATTGATCCGGCCGGGGTCAGTGCGTTCTGACTGTTCAGCGCGGCGAAAATGTCCTGCGGTGACAAGCCCAAGGTCGCCAACCGGTCATGCGAGAAAGAAACAAATATCCGTTCGGCTTGTTCGCCGATGATGTTGACCTTCTTCACCCCCGGCACATGCAACAGGCGCTGGCGCATGGACTCCGCATCGCGGACCAGCAGACGCTGCGGCTCGCCCTTGGCTTTCAGGGCGAACAGCGCAAAGGTCACGTCCGAATACTCGTCGTTGACCATCGGCCCGATGACGCCCGCTGGCAACTTGATCGCTTCATCGTCGAGTTTTTTACGCGCCTGATAGAACTCTTCCTGCACTTGCGAGGGCGGCGTGCTATCGAGCAACGAGACCATCGTGAAGGCGAGCCCTGGCCGCGTATAGGTTTCCGAGCGGTCGTACCATTTGAGTTCTTGCAGGCGTTTTTCCAGTGGCTCCGCGACCTGATCCTGCATCTCCTGTGCGGTCGCCCCCGGCCACGCCGTGATGACGGTCAACTGCTTGACCGTAAACGGAGGATCTTCAGCACGCCCCAGCTGGAAGAATGCCAGGGTGCCGGCAACGGCGATCAGGAAAATCAGAAAGACCGTGATCGAACGCTCGCGAACGGCGATGGCAGAAAGGTTGAATCGTCCCTCGCTCATGGACGACTCCCGGCAACGGTCGCCGCATCAGGCACGGGCATTCTTACTGCTTCGCCTTCGCGCAACAGGTGAGCGCCCAGCGCCACAATCTGTTCGCCGACCCGGAGATCGCCAGCGACTCGTGCCGAATCGTCGCTCAACCCCAACACCTGAACCGGTCGCCAGGTCACGGTTGGCGGTGTACCGGCGATGACCCACACGCCAGGACCTTTACCGGCGTCGTAAAGCGCAGCGATGGGCACTTGCAAGGATGCGGCAGGTGTCGAACCCTCGGCGATTCTGAGGGTGACAGTCGAACCTATCGGCGCATTGGCCAACGCGCCTTCCAGTACATAGCGCGCCTCGAACGTACGCGTCGTGCGGTCCGCCGAATCCGAAAGCAACCTCAGTTTCGCGGTAACAGCACCCGAGGGGTCGCCATAGAGCGTGGCTTGCGCGGTGGATCCTGCTGCGGGGCGCAACGTCTCGGGCAAGTGCACGATGGCCTCGCGCTGCCCTGCCCGCGCCAGCCGAACCACCGGTTGTCCAGGGCTGATGACTTGTCCGGGTTCGGCGAGTGTTTCCACCACAACGCCGTCGGCATCGGCGACCAGCACCGCATAACCGGAAGCGTTGCGGGCAACGTCCGCTTGCGCTTCAGCGGCGCTGAGTTGCGCCTTGGCGGTATCTGCGGCGGCTTTGATCTGATCGTAGGCCGATGCGGAAATGGCGCCGGCGCTGACCAGAGTGCGATAGCGGGCTTCGTCATCGGCTGT
Source organism: Pseudomonas sp. R45(2017) (assembly GCF_002112305.1). Lineage (NCBI taxonomy): Bacteria > Pseudomonadati > Pseudomonadota > Gammaproteobacteria > Pseudomonadales > Pseudomonadaceae > Pseudomonas > Pseudomonas sp. R45(2017). The sequence goes on from NZ_NEHH01000008.1 coordinate 96,533, forward strand.
CTGCCTGGCCCGGGCCCGTGCGGCGATGACCGACTCCTGCTGCGCGCGTGCCTGCAACCCCAGGTCGATGGGGTCGAGCCGCATCAGCGGCTGACCGCGTTTGACGCTCTGCCCCGTGTCAACCAGACGCTCGAGCACCTTGCCCGAAACGCGAAACCCCAGATCGCCCTGAATGCGCACCGTCACCACCCCCGTAAAAGATCGGGAACCGTCGCCCGCAGCCTGAACGGCGGTGAACCTGACCAGAGGCGCCTGTGTGCGCGGGTCTGCAACGGATGAGGAATCACCGCACGCCGCCAGGGCGAGTGGCAACAGGCATGCGGCAATAGGGGAAATTCGAAGCCGGCGCATAGGTTCACTTACTGAAATAGGATGACCATCATATTCTCATCTTTGTGACCAATATCGTCAACAGTCACATTCCATGAGATATTCGACGCTCCATTTTTTTCATTAATACCGTGACTGCCTTTTCAAGCCTTAATTGACACGTTGTGACCATTGCGTAATATGGTCACGAAAATCTCGTTAAGGAACGCCGATGCCTCCCCTGCGCCCAATTGCTCTTTTGGTGACCGCCAGCCTCATGGCAGGTTGTGCGGTGGGTCCGGATTACCATCGTCCGGACGCCCCGCTTTCAGATCATTACCTCGGGCAGTCTGCTGTCGAACCGCGATCAGGATCGACACCGGGCAGCCTTGCCGCCTGGTGGGAAAGCTTTAACGATCCGCTACTGAGCAACCTCATCGACCAGGCCTTGCAGCAGAATCTGGACCTTGCACAGGCATCAGCGCGCGTCACCCAGGCCAGGGCCGGTCTGGGCGCCGCCAATGCAGCACTGCTGCCCTCGGCGAATATCAGCGCACAGGCGGCACGCGCTTATCAGTCCGTCGAGACACCACTGGGCCAAGTCTTGAATTCAACACCCGGCTACGACCGTTACGGCAATGCCTACGAGGCCAATCTCGAGGCGGGCTGGGAAGTCGATGTCTTTGGCGGACTGCGCCGCGGGCGTGAGGCGGCACTGGCTGAGTATCAGGCCTCAGCAGCCGGTTTCACGGCGACGAGGCTGGCAATCGCTGCGCAAACGGCCGATATCTACATCACCCTGCGCGGATTACAGGCGCGGCTGGACATCGCCAACCGGCAAGTCGACACCCGGCGCGCATTGCTGGAGAAGGTTCAGTTGCTTTACGGCAAAGGGCTGGCCGCGGAGTATCAGGTGCGCCAGGCCGAGGGTGAGTTGTCGCAAGTCCAGGCGACCGTTCCGGTACTGCAAAGCGGTCTGGAGGCGGCCATGAATGCGATGGACGTGCTGCTCGGCACGCCTCCCGGCACTCACCGCACGCAACTGGCACGTGAGGGCGAGATTCCCGATGTGCCGTCGCTGACTGCGCTGGGCACACCGGCAGATCTGCTGCGGCGCAGACCGGACCTGATCGTCGCCGAACGCCGCCTTGCGGCCTCTAACGCGCGTATCGGTGAAGCGATTGCCGAGTACTACCCGAAATTTTCCCTCAGCGCCCTGCTCGGCAGCGCGACTGCCGTCTCCGGCGGCAATCTTTTCACCAGCGGCGCGAGCCAGTCGAGCGCTGTCCTGGGTCTGCGCTGGAGGCTATTCGACTTCGGACGCATCAACGCCCGGATCGATCAGGCCAAAGGCCAGGAATCTGAAGCATTGGCCGCCTATCGCCAGTCGGTACTGCGCGCCACCGAAGATGTAGAGAACGCGCTGTCCTCACTGGTGAATCGGCAAACTCAGACCACCACCCTTACCGGCGGCGAAGCGGCGCTGACTCAAGCTCGCCAGTCCTCGTTCACCGCCTATGAAAAAGGCACCGCCAGCCTGATCGATGTCCTGCACGCCGACGAAACACTGTTGCAGGCCTGCGACGCCAGAGCGCAAGCGCGGACCGAATCGGCCCGTGCGGCGGTGGCGGTATTCAAGTCGCTGGGCGGGGGCTGGCAACCCACTGAATCACAACCTGTAGCGGCACGCTGAGCAGCACCAGCAGATCGCTTTCAGGTCAGGGCATCAGGCTACGCAGAATGAGGTTGGAGGTCAGCGTGGGCGCTACCTCGATAAAATCGAGATTGTGCTGCAGCAACAACGGGTTGACGAAGGGACGCAGGGCCAGATGAATCGCCTCGACGGTCTCGTCCAGCGGCGTCTTGCGCTCGAACTCTCCGAGCTCTCGCCCTTCACGCACGATGTCGAAGATAAAGCGCTTGATCTGCTCCTCATACACCTGAGCACATGGCCAACGCTCCGCTGCCGAGAATGCCGCGATGTCGTAGAGCTTGCGATCATTGAAGAACAGGTCCACACCCGTGGCAATCACGGTCTTCACCAGCCGACGGAAACGCTCGGTCGGCGAAATCCCCTCTGCGTTAACAGCCTGTTCGACCGCTGCAACCATTTGCCCCAGACAATTCGAGCAGATCGCTTCGCCGATCGCCTGTTTGGAATCAAAGAATTTATAGATGTACGCCTTGGAAAAACCGATGGACCTGGCCAGATCGGACACCGTGGTTTTGCCATAGCCGTATTGGCTGAAGTGTTCATTGGCTGCCGCGACAATCTGATCACGAATCTCGTGATCGACTGGGCCACGTGGGCCGGACGAAGATAGGGATGACTGATTCATGGGCGTAGCTTACTCACCCTGTCGAGGTCTTACAAATCGTGACCAATAGAGTACATATTCACGAAAAACGGCTGTCTGAAACGGGCTGACGTTCAAGTCATCGAACAGGGTGGATCGGCCCTTCTACGGCGTTTCCACTTCATCGACCGGCAACACCGGCAATGAAGCAAACATTTCGGCGCGGCATACCTCAAGGATTTCATCCGCCAAGGCGGAATCATCCGGACAGGCGCGTGACAAGACAATTGCACCGACCGCACGCGACAGCAAGTCGATCATTTTCCTTCTCCCCTCACCCTCCGCGGCATCCGGCCCTGTCGGATATTTTTCCCCCAGAGTTTGCAGGGTGCGTTCAATGCCTTCGGCAAACGTGGCTTTCACATCATCCGACTGACGCGCCGCGTCGCCACACAATGCGGCCATCGTGCAACCGCTGCCGCGTCCGTCGCGATGTTCTCGATTCACGTAGACGTTGATGAAACCGGGCACGTCGAGCGCCTGGGCGCCGGTCAACGATTTGCCAAGACTGCAGGCCGAGGCTTCGGCCATCAGGTCAGCCTTCGAGCCGAAGTGCTTGTAGAAGCCTCCATGGGTGAAACCGGCAGCCGCCATGAGATCCGCCACACCGACGCCGTCAAAGCCACGCTCACGGAACAGCTCTGAGGCCGTCTCAACGATGTGTTCTCGATTGGCCTGCGCCTGGGCCTTGGTCACTCTCACGTGCAATACCTCGCGTTTAGCGGTAACTCCTGCGTCCGATGATACATAGATGTCGGCCATAATCAAAACCGTTGACAGTTTAGATTTCGATCATCATCCTAATTTCACACCCCACCGATCTCCATCAACGGGCACGGAAGATTCATCAGATGACCAAACAGACTCTGTTCACCCCTTACACGCTAGGCAGTCTCACGTTGTCGAACCGCGTTGTTCTCGCACCGCTGACACGCAACCGCGCAGGCCAGGGCTTTGTCCCCAGCGAATTCGCGGCCGTCTATTACAGCCAGCGCGCCAGCGCCGGTTTGCTGATCAGCGAAGCGACGCAGATTTCCCGACAGGGCCAGGGTTATCAGGACACCCCCGGGATCTACACCCAGGCACAGATTGACGGTTGGCGCACAGTCACTGATGCCGTCCACGCCAAGGGCGGAAAAATCTTCCTGCAGCTGTGGCATGTCGGCCGCGTCTCACACGTTGACCTGCAAGAAAACGGCGCCGCACCGGTGGCCCCTTCTGCGCTGCGTGCCGCGACCAAAGTGTTCGTCAACAACCGCTTTGAAGACGTCTCGGAACCCCGCGCGCTGGAACTCGACGAACTGCCGGGGATCGTCTCCGATTTCCGCCAGGCCGCGGCCAACGCGGTCGCTGCCGGGTTCGACGGCGTGGAGATTCACGGTGCAAACGGCTATTTGCTGGATCAATTCCTCAAGGACAACGCCAATCTGCGCACCGACGCTTACGGCGGTTCGATTGAAAACCGTGCGCGTCTGTTGCTCGAAGTGACGGCGGCGGTCGTCAATGAGATCGGCGCAGATCGCACCGGTGTGCGTCTGTCTCCCGTGTCGCCGGCCAACGGCGTGGCCAGCAGCGATCCGCAGGCGCAATTCAATTACGTCGTCGAGCAACTCGATGCCCTCGGCGTGGTTTACCTGCACGTGGTCGAAGGCGCGACCGGCGGCCCGCGCGACGTGGCGCCCTTCAATTTCGACGCCCTGCGCCAGCGCTTCAAAAACACCTATATCGCCAACAACGGCTATGACCTGGACCTGGCGACTGCGCGGCTGGCCGAAGACCAGGCCGATCTGATCGCCTTCGGTCGCCCGTTCATTGCCAACCCGGATCTGGTGGAGCGCCTCAAGCAGGGTGCGCCGCTGTCCGCGTTCAATCCCGCCACCCTCTACGGCGGCGACGCGGCGGGCTACATCGACTACCCGACGCTGGCTGAATCGAGCGTCAGCGCAAGCTGAGCGCGTTCCGTTTCTCACCTCCTGAAAGAGAGATACCCCATGAGCACTCGCCCTACTGTTCTCATCACTGGCGCCTCCACCGGCATTGGCGCCGTCTATGCCGAACGCTTCGCCAAACGTGGTCACGATCTGGTACTGGTCGCCCGCGATCAGGCTCGCCTGGACGCACTGGCAGCGCGCCTGCGCAGCGAGCACGACGTCGCCGTCGATGTGATCCCGGCGGACCTGACCCAACTCGCCGATCTGACCACCGTTGAAAGCCGCCTGCGCGACGACGCCCGCATCGGCATTCTCGTCAATAACGCCGGCGCCGCGCTGTCCGGCCACTTCGTCGACCAAAGCACCGACAGCGTCGCGCAACTGGTTGCCCTCAACACCACGGCGCTGGTGCGGCTCGCCAGCGCCATCGCCCCACGCCTGGCCAAGGCCGGCGACGGCGCAATCATCAACATCGGTTCGGTGGTGGGCCTGGCGCCGGAGTTCGGCATGAGCGTCTACGGTGCGACCAAGGCCTTCGTGCTGTTCCTGTCCCAGGGCCTGAGCCTGGAACTGTCGCCGCAGGGCGTCTATGTGCAAGCCGTGCTACCCGCCGCCACTCGCACGGAAATCTGGGATCGCTCCGGCGTCGACATCAACACCCTGAGCGAAATCATGGAAGTGGGTGATCTGGTGGATGCTGCACTGGTCGGTTTTGATCGTCGCGAACCTGTGACCATCCCGCCGCTGCACGAAGCCGAGCGCTGGGATGAACTGCAGGGCGCACGTCAGGGCCTGCTGGGGCAAATCCGTCAGTCTGCGGTTGCCCAGCGCTATCAGACGCCACAGTGATTTTTTGCTAGCGAGCATTCGCGCCGGATTCGATGCAGGCACAGGGCACTGCATCGAATCCTGCTGGCTTGCCGGAGTGACAATGAGTTCAATACAGACAAATTCCCGCTCGGGTTCGCCGACGTCATTCATCGACGCGGCGAACCAGTCGATCACGGTCAACGGCATTCCCTTCGCCTACCGCGACACCGGGCCCGCAACCGGCGTGCCGCTTGTACTGTTCAACCATTGGGGCGCGGTGCTGGACAACTTCGACCCCGCGATCATCGATGGCCTGGCGCAAACCAGACGCGTCATCACCACCGACTATCGCGGCATCGGCAACTCGGGTGGAACCGCGCCACTGACGGTGGGTGAAATGGCCGACGATGCCATCCAGCTGATCAGGGCGCTGGGGCTGAAAACCGTGGATGTGCTCGGTTTTTCCCTCGGAGGTTTCGTCGCTCAGGACATTGCCCTCAAGGCGCCTGACTTGTTACGCCGGTTGATTCTGACCGGTACTGGACCGGCGGGCGGCACCGGCATCGACAAGGTCGGCACAGTGTCATGGCCATTGATCCTCAAAGGCTTGCTGACCCTGCGCGATCCCAAGTTCTACCTTTTCTTCACCTCGTCGGCCAATGGACGACGGTCTGCCTCGCAGTATTTGAGACGTCTCAAGGCACGCAAGAACAATCGCGACAAGGGCCCGACTCCACGCGCCTTCCTGCGGCAATTGAAAGCCATCACGGCGTGGGGCAGACAACCGCGGCAAGCGCTCGGACGCTTGCGCACACCGACACTGGTCGTCAACGGCGACAACGACATCATGGTGCCCAGCGTTAACTCGTTTGAACTGGCCAGGCTTATCCCCGACGCACAGTTGGTAATTTATGAGGATGCTGGGCATGGCGGGATTTTCCAGCATCACGCCGACTTTGTGGCCAAGGCGCAGGCGTTTCTCGATGCTTGATCACGTCACGCAGCAACACCGCAACCCACCGACTCCCCTCCGTACAACCAGCAAGAGCCGCACCACGATGAAAGCATTTCTGATTGATGGCTATGGCAAGAACCCCGGACGCATTGGCGAAGCACCCGCCCCTGCAGTCGGTGCCCACGACATCTTGATCGAGGTCCATGCGAGCAGTGTCAACGTGCTGGATTCGAAGATCAGCAAAGGCGAGTTCAAGCTGATCCTGCCCTACGCCTTTCCGTTGATATTGGGCAATGACCTGGCGGGTGTCGTGGTTGAAGTCGGCCCGCAGGTGACACGCTTCAAACCGGGAGACGAGGTATACGCTCGCCCGCCCGAAGCGCGGATCGGGACGTTCGCCCAATTGATCGCCGTGAACGAAAACGCGGTTGCCCTGAAACCCGCCAATACCGACATGGCGCAAGCCGCATCCCTGCCCTTGGTTGCACTGACCGCCTGGCAAGTACTGGTTGAAACCGCCCGGCTGCAAAAGGGCCAGAAAGTGCTGATTCACGCGGGTTCCGGCGGCGTCGGCAGCATTGCCATTCAGCTTGCCAAACACCTCGGTGCGTTTGTCGCCACAACCACCAGTACCGCCAATGTCGAATGGGTCAAGGCGCTGGGGGCCGATCTGGTGATCGACTACACACAGCAGAACTTCGAAAATGTGCTGCAAGACTACGACGTGGTGCTTAACAGCCTCGGCGCCGACGTGCTGGAGAAGTCACTCAAGGTCCTCAAGCCCGGCGGCCAACTCATTTCCATCTCGGGCCCACCCACTGTGCAGTTCGCGAGGGAGCAAGGATTGTCCTGGCCATTGCAGCAAGTCATGCGCCTGCTGAGCCTTGGCATTCGTCGCAAAGCGCGCAAGCAGGACGTCAGCTATGCGTTCGTGTTCATGCGGGCCAATGGCGCTCAACTGCAACGCATCACCGCGCTCGTTGAGGACGGAATCATCAAACCTGTGGTTGATCGCTCCTTCCCCTTTGAATCAACGGCCGAGGCATTGAAGTACGTTGAGCGGGGACGCGCCAAGGGCAAGGTCGTTGTTGCGCTCAAATGACCACGCCGCCTGTTCCTGAATCGAACGTAGACACTGCACACCCTTTACTGCTGGAGCGGCCCTCAGCCGAAGTGATTTCGCCAGAGGAGCAGCAAGCGCTTCAACCGGATGATGTGCAGGTTCAACCGCCCGTTATCGTTTGGCGCAGTTTGATGCTTGAGCCATAAGGAAGGTTGCAGGTGATCTCGTCAGGCTGTCGCGCTCGACTCGACAAGATGAATTTGCGTGGCATTGCGTCCGGCCAGCCAGGCCAGCACGGAAGCGGCGACCAGGACAGCGGCGCTAAGCTCGAAGGTGGCTTTGTAGCCGCTCAAATCAAAGGCCAGACCGCCAATGATTGCGCCGCCGGCGATCGCCAGTTGGACGATGGCCACCAGCAAGCCGCCTCCGGCTTCCGCATCATCCGGGAGCGTCTGCGCCAGCCATGTCCACCAGCCGACCGGCGCGGCCGTGGCGACCAGCCCCCAGAGTCCGAGCAACACGGCGGTCAGCACCGGCGATTTGCCGAAGCTGACCAACGCCAGCGCGATCACCGCCATTATCAGCGGAATGGCGGTCAGCGTGCGGTAGAGGCCGCGACCCATAAACCGTTCGATCAGAAAGGTGCCGATAAAGCCTGCCAGCCCCAGACCCAGCAGCATCAAAGACAATGTTGAAACACTGACACCGGTGACCCCTTCGAGAAACGGCCGCAGGTAAGTGAACAGCATGAACTGGCCCATGAAAAAGACGCTGACGGCGACCATGCCCAAAGCCACTGGCAATTGCTTCATCAGACGCAGAACGTTGCCGCTACCTGCCTGGCGTTCGGCCTTGAAGGACGGCAGGCTGATCAGCAGCCACACGGCGGCAAGCACCGCGACCGGAACCACACAGAAGAATGCACCGCGCCAGCCGATCAACGAGCCGAGAAAGCTGCCCGCCGGAGCGGCGATGACCGTGGCCAATGCGTTACCGCCATTGACGATGGCCAGCGCACGGGAAACCTGTTCAGGCTTCACCAGGCGCATTGCGGTCGCCGCCGACAGTGACCAGAAACCACCGATCGCAATCCCGATCAGCGCACGTCCGAACATGAAGGACGGGTAGCCCGGGGCGAGCGCGACGACCGTTCCGGAGACGATCATCAACAAGGTCAGGCCCAGCAGAAGCTGCTTGCGTTCGATGCGAGCGGCGACCGAGGCGATCAACAGACTGGTGATCAATGCAAAGGCACCGGACACGGAAATCCCCTGCCCGGCCTGACCTTCGGTGATGTGCAGGTCTGCCGCAATCGGCGTCAGCAGGCTGACGGGCATGAACTCGGAAGCGACCAGAGCGAATGCGGCCAACGACATGGCCAGCACGGCGCTCCAGCCGCCCGTTCTTTTAGAAGGTTTTGTAGAAGGTAACGTCATGAAAACTACCTGTGGTGCGAAAAAACGTAGGGGTGTGATGCGCAGGGGCAAACAGTTTGTCGCCCGTCCGGGCACTGCCCCTGTAACAGATAGACACATTCTCCCGGTCAGTCCGGTGCTTCCCTAGCGCATTCCTCTTGAATGCTTGCCTGATCCTCTGGCGATGCAGGGTGATGGATAGGAAACGTCGCGCGCGCGCATTAGAGTCCGGTCAAAGGAGTGAGCCCACATGATCCCGACCCCTCAGCCCCAGGAATCACCTTTGGCACGGCACATCGACCCGCGTGTGAACGCACCGGGTGACTTCGCCACTTCGATACCCGGGCTGTCGCTGTTTCGTCGCGACCAGCCGGCGCCCCCCGTTGTGTGCATGATCGAACCCAGCCTGATTCTCGTGGGTCGCGGCGAAAAGCGCTTGTGGGTCGGCGGTGAGGGCTACAGCTATGACCCGTCGCGGTTTCTGGTCACGTCGCTGGACCTGCCCGCCAACTCCGAAGTAATGCTCGCCAGTCCCGAGCGGCCCTGTGTCGGCTTCGTGCTGAAGCTGGATGTCAGCATGCTTGCCGAGGTCATCACCAAGAGCGGCTTGCCCGCGAAACGCCAGCCATCAACGGGTACGGGCGCTGCGATTGGCAGCCTGTCGTCAGCGTTGGAGGACGCGCTCGATCGCCTGCTGGCATTGCTCGATGAACCCGAGGCGATCCCGGTCCTGGCGCCGCTGATTCTGCGAGAAATCCACTATCGGCTGCTCCACACCGACCAAGGCCCGCGACTGCGGCAGATCACTGCCGTCGACGGTCAGGGTTATCGCATCGCCAAGGCCATTGACTGGCTCAAGGTCAACTACACCGATGCCCTGCGCATCGACGATCTGGCCGCGCGGGTGCAGATGAGTGCGCCGACCTTTCACCATCATTTCCGCCAGCTCACCGGCATGAGTCCGCTGCAGTACCAGAAATGGCTGCGGCTCAACGAAGCCCGGCGGCTGATGCTGGTCGAGCGCCTGGACGTGTCGCGGGCGGCGTTTGCGGTCGGCTATGAAAGTCCTTCGCAGTTCAGCCGCGAATACGGCCGTCTGTTCGGCACCGCGCCGAGTCGTGACATGGCCCTTTTGCGCGGGCAGCCCTTCGAGGCAGAAGCGCTCGGCACAGTCGCGAATTGAACGAAAACCGGTGATTCGCCCCGCCGCGTGTCACCGCTCATAACAATGCACGTCAACCGATGATCAAGCGGGTGAACCATGGAACTACGAATCAACCAGAAGACCTATCAGGTCGATGCCGACGCCGATACGCCCTTGCTGTGGGTGATCCGCGATGATCTGGGCATGACCGGCACCAAGTACGGCTGCGGACTGGCGCAATGCGGCGCCTGCTCGGTGCTGGTGGACGGCAACGTCGTGCGCTCGTGCGTCACGCCGGTGGCGGGTGTGGTTGGCCGCGAGGTCACCACCATTGAAGCCATCGAAACCGATGACGTGGGCAAACGAGTCGTCTCGACCTGGGTCGATCTGCAGGTCGCCCAGTGCGGCTACTGCCAGTCCGGGCAGGTGATGGCTGCCACCGCGCTGCTCAAGCAGAACCCCAAACCGAGTGATGCGCAGATCGAGGCGGCGATGGTCAATCTGTGCCGCTGCGGTACTTACAACGCCATTCATGCCGCCGTGCATGAACTTGCCGGCAAGGGGGACGCGTGATGAACGTTCGTATCGACCCTTCACAACACGCTTCAGTCCTGGATCTGCAGGAACCGATCAATGTGTCGCGCAGACGTTTCCTGACCGGTACCGCCGTCGGCGCGCTGGTGCTCGGCTTCGGCCTCCCACTCGGTTCCACATGGGTGCAAGCTGCAGCGGCGACGACGGCCGAGCGCGGCACGCAGGTCCCGGCGTTTCTCGAGATCCGTCCGGACAACCGCGTGCGTCTGCTGTGCCCGTTCATGGAAGGTGGACAAGGCACGTTCACCGCCATGGCGCAGATCGTCGGTGAAGAACTGGATGCCGATCCGGCGACCTTCCTGGTCGAAGCCGCCCCGCCCGGCGAAGCCTATGTGGTGATGGAAAACGGCATGCGCATCACCGGCGGCAGTATGTCGGTGCGCATGAGTTACCCGGTCATGCGCCGCCTCGGTGCCCTTGCCCGCGCCATGCTGTTGCAGGCCGGCGCGCAGCAACTGGGCGTGCCGGTGAGCGAGTTGAGCACCGAGCCTGGCAAGGTGGTCCATCCGAAGTCGGGCCGCTCGCTGGCCTACGGTGAACTGGCCGAGCGCGCGATGGATCTGCCGGTACCCGATCCGGCCTCGGTGAAGCTGCGTGATCCGAGCCAGTTCCGCTGGATCGGCAAACCGGTGAAGCGTCTCGACGCTTACGACAAATCCACGGGCAAGGCGCTGTACAGCATCGATCTGAAAGTCGACGACATGCTGCATGCCGCCGTTCAACATGCCCCGCGCCTGGGGATGACCGTGGGCAACCTGCGCAACGAAGACCAGGTCAAGGCGATGAAAGGCGTGCATTCCGTGCACCGTCTGCCGGGCGCTGTAGCGGTGGTCGCCGAGCGCTGGTGGCACGCCAAACGTGCCGTCGAGGCGATCCAGGTCGACTGGCAAGAGCCGACGGCCGACAGCAAAGTGCGGCCGATGCCCGCTGACTTTTCCAGCGATGCCTGGTTCAAGCGCCTCGCTGAAGATAAAAGCCCCGCCAGAGATGATGAACACGAAGGCGATGTGGCTTCGATTCTCAAGGAGTCCAAGACCCGGATCGACGCCACTTACCACAACCAATACCTGAACCACGGACAGCTGGAGCCGCCTTCAGCACTGGCCCGATTCAATCCGGATGGTTCGCTTGAGGTCTGGCTGCCGAATCAGGCGCCGGACATGTTCCGCACCGATATCGCCAAACGCACCGGGCTCGATCCGTCACGCATCACCTTGCATTCGCCGCTGCTGGGCGGGTTCTTCGGTCGGCATTTCCTCTACGACTCGGCCAGTCCCTACCCTCAGGCCATCGCGCTGGCCAAAGCGGTTGGGCGCCCGGTCAAACTGATCTGGAGTCGCGAAGAAGAGTTCCTGCGTGACGTGCTTCGACCGGTGGCGGCGGTGAATTTCCGCGCCGCGCTGGACAACGACGGCTGGCCGCTGGCAATCGAAGCGATCAGTGCCACCGAAGGCCCGACCGAAGCCCTCGCCGGCAAGCAAGGTGAAAAGCTCGATCCGACCGCGCTTGAAGGCTTGTCGGGCAAGTCCTACGCGATCCCCAACAAACGCATCGCACAGATCTACGTCAAAGGCCCGGCGATGCTCGGCTACTGGCGTTCGGTGGGTAATTCGCTCAACGACTTCTTCTACGAGTCGTTCCTCGATGAACTGGCCGACAAGGGCGGCAAGGACCCGTTCGACCTGCGCCTGCATTTGCTGCGCGACAACCAACGGTTGACCACCTTGCTGCAAGCGGTGGGTGAACTGTCGGGCGGCTGGAAGCGCGGCCCGTTTACTGCCGAGGACGGCAGCCGACGTGCGCGAGGGGTGGCCATGGCTTCGCCGTTCGGTACGGAGACGGCAGTGATCGCCGAGGTGTCCATCGAGAACGGCCAGGTCAAGGTGCATGACATCTGGCAAGCGATTGACCCGGGCAGCATCGTCAACCCGGCGATTGTCGAGGCTCAGGTCAATGGCGCCGTGGCGCTGGGACTGTCGCAGACGCTGGTGGAAGAAGCCGTGTGGATTGATGGCAAACCCCGGGCGCGCAACTACGACTTGTATCCGATCCTGCCGCCTGCGCGGATGGCACGGGTCCATGTGCGCGTGGTCGAGAGCGGGGAAAAAATGGGTGGCATCGGTGAGCCGCCGTTGCCTGCCGTCGCGCCTGCTGTCGCCAATGCGGTGGCAGCGCTGACCGGTCAGCGGGTGCGCAGCCTGCCCATGAGCCGACATACTTTCACTTGATCAGCGCCGGAGCGTTCATGAATAACAGCCGATTCGCAAGAACCGCTGGCTGGCTGGCGGTGCCGTGCCTGCTCGCGGCAGGCCTTCTGGCCTGGTACGTCACCCGCGAGCCAGTCTCGCGCCTGGAGAACCATCAGATCGCCGTGGCCGACATCGACCCGGCTTTGGTCGCCCGTGGCGAATACGTCGCCAGGCTCAGCGATTGCGTAGCCTGTCACAGCGTGCCGGGCGGCGCGCCATTCGCCGGTGGGCTGGAAATGGCCACGCCGCTGGGCGCGATCCATGCGACCAATATCACCCCGGACACGGAAACCGGCATCGGCCACTACAGCTTGGCGGACTTCGACCGTGCCGTTCGCCACGGCGTGGCCCCCGACAGTCGCCGTCTGTACCCGGCGATGCCCTACCCGTCCTACGCCAAGCTCAGTGATGAAGACGTACGAGCGCTGTATGCGTTTTTCATGAAAGGCGTAGCGCCGGTCAAACAGGCGAACATCCCCAGTGCGATTCCGTTTCCGCTGAACCTGCGTTGGCCGATTGCGCTGTGGAACGGTGTATTTGTTGACGCCGAACCTTATGTGACCAAACCGACGCAGGATGAACGATGGAACCGCGGTGCTTATCTCGTGCAGGGCGCCGGGCACTGCGGCAGTTGCCACACGCCGCGCAGCCTGGCGTTCAACGAGAAGGCACTGGATGAGTCCGGCAAGCCATACCTCGCCGGCGCCCTGCTCGATGGCTGGTACGCCCCGAGCCTGCGTGATGATCACAACACCGGACTGGGCCGCTGGAGCGAGCAAGAGATCGTGCAGTTCCTCAAGACCGGTCGCAACCAGCACGCGGTGGTCTACGGCTCGATGACCGAGGCGTTCAACAACTCCACGCAGTTCATGAGCGATGACGATCTGACGGCCATTGCCCACTACCTGAAGTCGCTTCCCGGTGATCGCGAACGCGATGGTGCACCTTGGCAGTATCAAGCGGTTTCGGCAGCGCAACGTCTGGACTCGCCCGGTGCGCAGACCTACGTGACGCGCTGTGCGTCGTGCCACGGTCTGGACGGCAAGGGTCAATCGCAATGGATGCCGCCGCTGGCGGGCGCCACCTCGGCATTGGCCAAGGAAAGTGCCTCGGCAATCAACATCACTCTGAATGGTTCGCAACGAGTGGTGGCGGCCGGCGTACCGGATGCCTATCGCATGCCGGCCTTCCGTGAGCAGCTGTCGGATCAGCAGATCGCCGAGGTGCTGACTTTTATGCGCAGCACCTGGGGCAATCACGGCAACGCTGTGGATGCGAACACGGTTGGCAAACTGCGTGAGCACACCGATCCGGCCAGCAGCAGTCCGATCATCCTGCAGATGCGTTAAGACGAAATGGACGCGGTCGGGTTCGAAGCCAAGGGCAGTACGACAGAGACGATCCTCGCCACGCTGAAGCTTATTTGGGCTTACCGGGCAATACCGCCCCCAATACCTGTTTAGCCGTTTGCACGATGACACCCGCTTCGTCCGGGTCGCCCTTGAGCAGGGTAGTGGCGAATTTCTTCGCCTGTTCCAGCTTGATATGCGGAGGCAGCGGCGGCACGTTCGGGTCGGTCTTGAATTCGATGACGACCGGCACCTCCGAGGCGAACGCCTTTTCCCAGGCAGCGGCGACGTCTTCTTCCCGATCGACAAAAATGCCTTTGAGACCGATGGAGATGGCGAACAAGTGGTAAGGCACATCCGGAATACTTTGCGACGCTGTGAATTTCGGGTCGCCCTCCATCACGCGCTGCTCCCAGGTGACCTGATTCAAATCCTCGTTGTTGAACACGGCGCAGATCCACTTCGGGCTGTCCCACTGCCGCCAGTATTTGGCGACCGTTATCAGTTCGGCCATGTTGTTCATCTGCATGGCGCCATCGCCGACCAAGGCGATCACCGGCCGTTGCGGGAAAGCGAACTTCGCCGCGATCGCGTAGGGCACGGCGGCTCCCATCGAGGCCAGGCCACCGGAAAGCGAGCACTTCATGCCCTTGCGGATTTTCAGGTCACGGGCGAACCAGTTGGCGCAAGAACCGGAGTCGCTGGTGATGATGGCCTGCTCGGGTAACCGCGGGGACAACTCGTACACCACCCGTTGTGGGTTAACCGGATCGGCCTTGGCCATGGCGCGCTTCTCAAGGGTTTTATCCCAGCTCGCCCGCCAGCCTTCGATCTTTTTACGCCACTTGCGCAGCGGCTTGTGTTCGAGCAACGGTGCCAGTGCCGCGAGGGTCTCGGCTGCATCGCCAACCAGATTGACTTCCATCGGGTAGCGCAGACTTAGCATGTCGGGCTGCAAATCGATCTGGACCCCGCGCGCCTGCCCCTCCTTCGGCAGGAATTCGGCATAGGGAAACCCCGATCCGATCATCAGCAGGGTGTCGCACTCCGTCATCAGTTTGTAGCTCGGCTCTGTACCGAGCAGACCGATGCAGCCCGTGACCCAGGGCAACTCGTCCGGCAACACCGCTTTACCGAGCAGCGCCTTTGCCACTCCGGCGCCCAGTTTCTCGGCAATCGCAAACACTTGCTCGCTGGCTTGCAGCGCTCCGGCACCCACCAGAATCGCCACCTTCTCCCCTGCATTCAGCACGTCGGCGGCACGTTGCAGATCCGCGTCGTAAGGCAGCACCTTCGGCTTGCTGTAACCGATCCCGGAATGCGCGGTGCCATGGGCCCGCGCGGGGGCCTTGTACTCGATGTCCTGCAAGTCGTTCGGCAATATCAGCGCCGTCACCCGGCGTTCGCCGACCGCCGTGCGTACCGCGCGATCCAGTAGGTGCCGGACCTGCGAAGGTGCCGAAGCCTGCTGCACGAATGCTCCGGCCACGTCCTTGAACATCGAGACCAGATCCAGCTCCTGCTGATAATGGCTGCCCAGTGCCGTGCGCGCCTGCTGCCCGACAATCGCCAGCACCGGCATGTGGTCCAGCCGAGCGTCGTAAAGTCCGGTGATCAGGTGCGAGGCGCCGGGGCCGGATGTCGCGATGCACACACCCAGTTCACCAGTGAATTTGGCATGGGCGGACGCCATGAACGCCGCCATTTCCTCGTGACGCGCCTGGACGAACTCGATCTTGCCACCTGCCCGGCTCAACGCACCGAAGACGCCGTTGATACCGTCGCCGGGATAACCAAAAATTCGTGTCACACCCCATTGGCTCAGGCGCTCGACCAGAAAATCACCCACTGTCACCGTCATGTCCGACCTCATCTTTTCATTGCGTATGACATCCCGGTGCGCCGACATCCACGACACGCTCGGGAGATGTAAAGGTCTGGACAGCCCGTCGGACGGCGAAGTTTCGATTAGTTGCGCCCTTGATCCCTCCCACGCCGATACAGGCTACAGAGCGATACAAAAACTCCGCTGCACGACACATCCCGGGTACATGCCAATGCAAAAGTGTGAGCCATCGGAACCTTCACTGTCCGACATCCCCCATCACTCAGGCAGGTATTTCCATGATCAATCAACTCGACACCGTGCTGTACACCGGCAAGACCCGCACCACCGGCGGGCGCGATGGCGCATCGCGCAGTTCGGACGGCAACCTGGACATCAAGCTCTCGCCACCCGGTTCAAATGGCAGCGGCACCAATCCCGAACAGCTGTTGGCAGCCGGTTGGTCGGCCTGCTTCATCGGCGCCATGGGCAAGGCAGCCGCGGCACAGAAGATCAGGCTTCCGGCGGAGGTGGCGGTCGAAACCGAAATCGATCTGGGCAAGGCCGGCGATGCATTCTTTCTTCAGGCGCGCTTGAGTGTCAGCCTGCCGGGGCTGGAGCCTTCGGTCGCTCAGGCGCTGGTGGACGCTGCGCATCAGACCTGCCCTTACTCAAAGGCCACTCGCGGCAACATCGACGTCACCCTGCGGCTGATCTGAATCAGCCCTGTTTGATCCGACAAACCGCCCGATGCACGGCTTCGGGCGGTTCTTTTTACAGGGTTGGAGCGATGCCGTTCCTCCGGTTCAAACAACCAGAGGAGCGAAACGGTCATTCAACGATTTACGCAAACGACGTCTCGTGCTCGCTTTCGTGGACGTAAATCCACGAGATTCCCGATGGCGAATCCGGGTCGAGGCGCATCAGCGCCGAGTCGACTTTCTTCTTGGTGATCCCGTTCTTGACCAGGTCGAAAACCGTCAGGAAGCAGTCACCGGGAAGTGGCGTGATCGAGAGATTGATGATGTGTGATTCGGGGCTTCCGGCACGTTTGCCGTGCAGCCCCCAAAGGCGTTCCCAGTAGTTCTCGCGGTCCATGATCTGACCGTCCGTGAGCACCACCCGGAAATCATTCGCCAGGGCATCGTACAAAGGCTTGATCGCCTCTTCCGACTGGGAAGCCACGCCGCGCGACCACGGGAAAAAGAGGTTGTACCAGCGGTACACCTCGGCTTGCACCAGCGCTGTTTTATCGGTTGTTTCGGTGACTCGGCTGATTGCCATCTGCGTTCTCCTTAACGAGTTCAAAGGCGCGGGTTTCCGTTACGCATCGCCGGAGCGACGCTCCGCGCCTCATTCAAGATCCATCCTGAAATCAACGTCACGGGGCCAGTTCGAATTCGCTTCAATGACTTCAGAATTTCGCCTGTCATTTGGCTGACCCGGCCACAAAAGTAGACGCCAACCTGCTGGATTGCATAGGAAGCTGATAAACGGCTTTTCGGTTGGCTGTGCTGCAACGTCCGTGCTTGAGCGGTTCGGTAATGACTCAAGCCTACCGCCCTCTCCCATTGCGCAATTTCACATTTTTTTCACGAAGCGCTTTGTTGCGGTAAAAAACCCTGACACAATTATTGGCAATGATTCTCAACTACTCTTTGTTTGCTATTTAAAATCAGGAAGCCTCAATGTCGCGTCCCATCTCGCAGAGTCGTTTCACCCCGTCACGCAACCTCCTGTCCATGGCTATCTGCATGGCCGTCATGACCCCGGCGCTGGCCGATGAAACCCGCGAGGTGCAAGACGCTGCCCCACCCGCCACCCTCGAACTCGGCGCGACTGCAATCACATCCACCCAACTGGGCAGTACCACCGAAGGCTCGGAGTCGTACACCACCGGCACCATGGCCACCGCCACCAAACTGCCGCTGACCCTGCGCGAAACACCGCAAGCCGTCACTGTCATCACCCGTCAGCGCATGGACGATCAGGCGATGACCAGCATCAACGACGTGGTCAACGCCACGCCGGGGCTGTTCCTCGACTACTCCAACGGCCCCGGCCGACAGGCCTACAAAGCCCGGGGTTTCAACATCGACAACCTGATGTACGACGGCATTCCAAGCGGCTACGACGGCGTGAACGTCGGATCCCAGCCGAATCTGGCGATGTTTGATCGGGTTGAAGTCGTTCGGGGCGCGACCGGTCTGGTCACCGGTGCCGGCAACCCTTCGGCGGCGATCAACCTGGTGCGCAAACGGCCATTGGCCGAGCAGCGCGTCACCCTGACCGGCGCCGCCGGAACCTGGGACAACTATCGCGGCGAGCTCGATGCTTCGAGCCCGCTCAACGACAGCGGCACCCTGCGCGGCCGGGTGGTCACGTCCTACCACGACGCCAACAGCTTCATCGATGACGTCGACGAGCAACACAACCTGTTCTACGCCGTCACCGAAGCCGATCTGAGCGACGACACCACCCTGACCCTCGGTTTCTCGCACCAGAAGGACAGGACCAACTACTTCTGGGGCTCGTCGATGATCGGCCTCGACGGCCATCACCTTGATCTGCCGCGCTCGTATAACCCCGGCACTTCCTGGGAGGACAAGGATCAGGAAATCAACACCGTCTTCGCCGAGATCCGTCAGCAACTGGCCAACGACTGGAAGCTGCAGGTCAACGCCAACTATTCCGAGCAGAACGCGCTGTTCTCCGGCTCGTACCAGTCGCGCTGGGTCAACGACACCCTGGCCCGCACGGTTTACCAGTCCAAGGCCGATGAAAACCAGGCAGGTCTCGACGCCTTCTTCAGCGGCCCGTTCGAAGCCTTCGGACGCAGCCATGAACTGGTGGTCGGCGCCAGCAAACGCATCTACGACCTGACCACCCACAACTACTCGCCGTACGACACCAACTGGCCGATCAACGCCGGCAAGCCGGACTTCGTCCACACCAACAACACACGTGAAGTCACCACTCAGGACGGCGTGTACCTGACCACCCGCCTGAGCCTGGCCGACCCATTGAAGCTGATCCTCGGCGGGCGTCTGGACTGGTACGACTACGACAACGACAACCGCGATGGCGACGGCGATTACAAAGTCACCCGCAACGTCACCCGCTATGCCGGCCTGATCTACGAGCTGGACGACCATCATTCGGTGTACGCCAGCTACAGCGACATCTTCACCCCGCAGAGCAACAAGGGCACCTCCGGTAACCCGGTCAAGCCGATCGTGGGCAAGAACTACGAGGTCGGCATCAAGGGCGAATACCTGGGCGGCGCGCTGAATGCCAGCCTCGCCGTGTTCCGTGTCGATCAGGAAAACCGCGCGGTGCAGGTGTTCGTGCCGAACTGCCCGCAGTCTTCCTGCTATGACGCCTCCGGCGAGATCCGCAGCCAGGGTATCGACCTCGAGCTGCAAGGCGCGCTCACCGACAACTGGCAGATCGGCGGCGGCTACACCTACGCCCGCACGCACACCATCAAAGACGAGGCGAACCCGCAGAACGTCAACAAGCAGTTCGACACCGACACCCCGGAGCACCTGTTCAAGCTCACCACCCGCTATAACTTCCAGGGCCCGCTGGAAAAACTGCGTGTGGGCGGCAACATCTCCTGGCAGAGCCGCATGTACAACGACATCGAACTGCTCGATGGCGGCAACTACCGCCTCAAGCAAGGCGCTTACGCCGTGACCGACCTGATGGCCGGCTACCGGGTCAATGACAACCTCGACCTGCAACTCAACGCCAACAACATCTTCGACCGCAAGTACTACTCCACCATCGCCAACTCCGTCAGCTACGGCGGCGACAGCTATGGCACGCCGCGCAACATGATGCTGACGGCCAAGTACACCTTCTGACTTGTCCAGGCGCAGGGACGCGCCACCCCGCCAACATGCCCCCCTTCATGCCCTACATACCAAAGCGTTAATTTCAAAAACCCATGTCTGGTGGTCAGTCGTACCCCTTTGCCCAAAGATTGCCTTCGGCCAGGGCTGCAGCCTTGCGCCGCCTGTGCAACTTCTTTAACTCAATGGGTGTTCGAAATGACTGACGAGAAAAACGGAACCACCCGTCGTGGCTTGATCACGACGGGCGCCATGGCCGCAACCCTGGCGGTGGCATTGCCGGCGCTGGCGACACAGCAGACACCAGCATCCGCGTCAGGGGTCAGCAAAAGCGCGGGCAACGGCAGTGGCTCGGGAATGTTCACCGTCAAGGATGGCACGCAGATTTTCTACAAGGACTGGGGCCACGGCCAGCCGATCGTTTTCCACCACGGCTGGCCCCTTTCGAGTGATGACTGGGACACGCAAATGCTGTTCTTCCTCAACAAGGGCTTTCGCGTCATCGCCCATGATCGACGTGGTCATGGTCGCTCCTCGCAAACGGCCATGGGCAACGCAATGGACACCTACGCCGCCGACGTTGCCGAGTTGATGGCGCACCTGAACATCCGCAACGCCGTGCACATCGGCCACTCCACCGGCGGCGGTGAAGTGGCGCGCTACGTGGCGCGGCATGGTCGCGGCCGGGTGGCCAAGGCCGTGCTGATCGGCGCTGTAGCGCCCATCATGCTGCGCACCGCAAAAAATCCTGGTGGCCTGCCGATGGAGGTATTTGACGGGTTGCGCAAGGCACTCGCGCAGAATCGCAGCCAGTTTTATCGAGACTTCCCGAGCGGCCCGTTTTACGGCTTCAATCGCCCTGGCGCGAAAGTGTCTGAGGCGATCGTCGAAAACTGGTGGCGTCAGGGCATGAACGGCGGGATCAAGGCGCAGTACGACTGCATCAGCGCGTTCTCCGAAACCGACTTCACCGATGACCTGAAAAACATCGATGTGCCGACCCTGGTGCTGCACGGTGAAGATGACCAGATCGTGCCGATCACCAATTCGGCTCACCTCTCAATCAAATTGCTCAAGCACGGTACGCTGAAAACCTACCCCGGCCAGCCCCATGGCATGTGCACCACAAACGGCGACACCATCAACGCGGATCTTCTGGCGTTTATCAATGCATGAGGTTCCAGGGCCGCGCCCTCACGACAAGCCACGTACAGCCCCCTGAAAAGAAAAGCTCCGATCGAGTCGGAGCTTTTCTATTGGGCGAATCACACAGCCGTTGCAGTTATCTACCGGGCCATCATCAACGCCTGATCGACGGGCAACGCCGGGCGTAATTTTGGCACTACCTGCAACTCAATCGGCGTGCCAAAAAATGCCAGGCAACGCGAGCGCAGCCAACGCTGAGCGCAATCGTTGTGCGCAGCGGCACGCCAGACCATGGAAAGCTCCCGCGATGGCAGCAACAGAGGGGCCGGCTCGGCCCTGATGCCATTCACCGAGGCCATGGCCCTGGCCACGTAATCCGGAACGATGACCAGCATGTCGCTCTGCGCCAACAACCTTGGCAAGGCACTGAACTGCGGCACTGCCAGCACCACTTTGCGCCGACGTCCGAGCAGGTCCAGCGCGTGGTCGGTGTCGTCTTTGGCTTTGCCCATGGACGACACGATGGCATGCGGTCGCTCGCAGAACTCATCGAGCGCCAGCAGGCCCGGGCGGGTATCCGAGCGCAGGAGCATAGGCCGGATCGACCGTAGACTCTTGCGTCGAGCGTTGGCCGGCAGATCGAGCGTAGGGCTGATGCCCAGAGAAATCTCGCCATTGAACAGCCGCTGCGACATCTGCTGCTGATCGACGCGCAGCACCACCAAGGCAATATTGGGCGCCTCGCTACGAAGCTGGCGCAGCAGTCGCGGGAGCAACGCGTATTCGACATCGTCGGACAGGCCGACCTGAAAGGTCACCTCGCTGGTAGCTGGGTCGAAGGGCTGGCAACGGCTCAACGCCGCGACAACGCCATCCAGCGCCGGCGTCAGGTTGGCGAAAATTTCCTCGGCCCGCCTTGTCGGCTCCATCACCCTCCCCGCACGAACGAACAACGGATCGTCGAAAAGCACACGCAAACGCCCCAGCGCTGCACTGATGGTCGGTTGACCGAGAAACAGCTTCTCGCCGACCCGGCTGACGTTGCGCTCATGCATCAGCGTCTCGAAGACCACCAGCAGATTGATGTCGACACGACGGAGTTCATTTCTGTTCATGAAGTTCACCACCCGGCACGCGGCCATTGAAATCGACGGAGAGCTGATAAAGGTTAAGGGCGCGCCTGCCGGACGTCTGTGGTACTTGGGGACAGCGGGATCATGCGTTAGGTGAGTGTTTTGATACTTGTGTATGAACCGTTTGAAACCGATCGCTGCATCGGGCCGCGAAAAGACCGGTGCAATGGCCGTTTTATCGGGTTTTTTGTCCTAGCTGACGGCGTGCTGCGCCACTACGATGCTTAACCGTCTATCTACTCACGCCCACACCTGCGCAACGTGTCGCACGGCGCTATCGCCAGCGGGACCGTGTCTCTGGTCGGGCATCAACCCGCACGAGCAAACACCGGCCGCCCGGCCAAGGGATTCGCCACAACGTCACAACCTTTTGGGAAAAGAGCAATGAACAACAATCCCATCAGCAACAACCCCAGCGAGCCGGTGGTATTCATCGTCGACGACGATGCCGCGTTGCGCGAATCCCTCGGCAGCCTGTTGCGCTCCATTGGTCTGCGGGTGGAGCTATTCGGATCGGTCGCCGAGTTCATGACGTATCAACGTCCGGACACGCTGAGTTGCCTGGTACTCGACGTGCGCCTGCAAGGCAGCAGCGGGCTGGATTTCCAGAATGAACTGGCCACCGCCGGAATCAATGTGCCAATCGTGTTCATCACCGGACACGGCGATATCGCCATGACCGTGCGCGCGATGAAAGCCGGCGCGGTGGACTTCCTGACCAAACCGTTTCGCGAGCAGGACCTGATCGATGCCGTCTGCGCCGCACACTCGCGGGACAAGCAGCGTCGCGAGTCAGGGCGGCATGCCGATGAGCTGCGCGCCCGTCATGGGACGTTGACACCCCGGGAGCAGACGGTCATGGCGCTGGCGGCCTCAGGCTTGATGAACAAGCAGATCGCCGGGGAAATCGGCCTCAGTGAAATCACTGTGAAGATCCACCGGGGCCAGGCCATGCGCAAGATGGGCGCGCGCTCATTTGCCGACCTGGTGCGCATGGCCGAAGTCATCGCGGCGCTACCTGCACATCGGTGACCGAATGAAACCATACGGTATGGCTCAAGCCGCCGTGGCTGGCCGGCACCATCAACACTCAAGTTCCGAACAACTAACACTTGGGTATATCCGCTTCATACGCAGTCATACTGCAAATGACCCAATGCAGCAGTGCCAGCGTAGAAGTCTTCGAATAAGATCTTTATTCAAATAACCATTACTCAATACAACGATTGGTGAATGACAAACAGTCGCCAACAACCGTCATGCCTGAAAAACAACTTCAGACTTTTTAACCTCTTCATTAATACGCCTTTAATAGCGTTTGCCTGCTTCATCGAAAGAACACGACCTGCCGTCCGATAGCAAAAATCTGGAAGAATAAATGTCTATCATCAAACGTCGCGCACAACTTCTTTGTTCAGACGCCTTCGCCTGGCTTTGCGCCATAGTGGTCGGCAGCATGATCTATATCACCAACGCGTACCTCGATCTGGACGTTGCGCCGACGTTGTTCTACATCACGCTGGTATTCATGTCCGCGAACATCTTCCCGGTACCGGTATTTCTTGCCGTCGCGTTGGGTTGCCTCACGCTGCTGACGGCCGACTTCCTGGTCGATGAAGGTTATCGCGATCACCGCAGCATCGCCGGATTCGTCAGGTGCCTGATCGCGTTGACGACCATTTCCCTGCTCGCGTTGCGCAGCAAACGCGCCACGGAAACGCTGCGGCGCAAGGAAGCGTTCTTTCTGGGCGCACAGAAACTTACCCACACCGGCAGTATCGGTTTCATCATCGATAAAAAAGTCAGCGTGTCATGGTCGCAAGAGTCGTCGCGTATTTTCGAGTACTCGCCGGACGTCACCCCGACACTGGCGCTGGTCAAGTCACGCACTCATCCCGACGACCTGCCGGTTATCGATCAGGTGCTGGAACAGTTTGCGCGCCGGCAAGAGCTGGTCGAAGTCGAGCATCGGCTGCTCATGCCGGATGGTCGGATCAAGCACGTGCAGATGATCGCCAGCCCGTTGCCCAGACATCGCGGGCGCACGCAATACGCCGGGGCGCTGATGGACGTCACCGCCAGCAAACAGTCGGAAGAGGCGTTGTTTCACTCGCAGGCCACCCTCGCCCACGTCACGCGCCTGACTTCCATGGGCGAACTGGCCGCGTCGATTGCCCACGAAATCAATCAGCCGCTGGCAGCGGTCATCACCAGCGGCGAATCCTGCAAACGCTGGATCAACCGGCCCGAACCCAACCTGGAAGAAGCCCGCCGTTCGCTGGACCGGATCATTCAAAACTCGGTCAGGGTCTCCGATGTCATCGCATGTATTCGAGCGTTATCGCGACACAGCGAGGTGCAGCGCAATGTCGAAGTGTTCGACGACATCGTCAGTGACTCGCTGACGCTGATGCAACATGACATCAGCTTCCATGAGGTTCGCCCGCACGCCCGACTGGGCACTCACGGTGCGCGGATCAAAGGTGACCGGGTACAACTGCAGCAAGTCATCATCAATCTGATCATCAACGCCTGCCAGGCCATGGCCAATGTGCTTGACCGCGCCCGGACGCTGCGGATTACCACCTCGATCCTGCACAACGAGGCCGTGCTTGAAATCGCCGACTCCGGCGTCGGCATTGCCGAGGACATCCTGCCTTCGCTGTTCGACCCATTCTTCACCACCAAGCCCACCGGACTGGGAATGGGCCTCTCGATTTGCCGTTCGATCATTGAATTCCACGGCGGCCGCATCTGGGTCAACAGCACCGAGGGCGTCGGCACCCAGTTTGTGTTTGCGATTCCATTGGCTGCGCTCGAACACGATCAATGACAACCACCCACCCCTGATGTCGCCCGGTGGCGATATGGAGACCCGCATTGTCTATCCAACGTACAAACCCCGGCGCAGAACCCGAAACCCCCGTACACGAACGAACCGTCGTTTTCGTGGCATACCCGCAAATGGGCCTGCTGGATCTGACCGGCGCGCAGACCGTTTTCTGGGCGGCGACGTGCGGACTGGCGCAACTCGGTTTGCCCGGTTATGCCTTGCACACCGCGAGCCTGCAAGGCGGGCCGGTGCAGACCGGCGAAGGCCTGGTGGTTCAAACCCGGCGGCTGGATGAGCTCGGCGACGAGCCGATCAATACGTTGATCGTTCCGGGCTCGGCGTTCATCAGCCAGGCGTTGCGAGACAACGCGCCGCTGGTCGATTGGTTGCGCGCCACGTCAGCGACGGCCAACCGTACGACGTCGGTATGCAGCGGTGCTTTTTTCCTGGCTCAGGCCGGACTGCTCGATGGACTGCGCGTGGCGACACACTGGTTGATGGCTGACATGTTCGAGCGGCTGTTCCCCAGGGTCGAGCTGGATCGCGAGGCCATCTTCGTCCACCAGGCATCGGTGTGGACCTGCGCCGGCGTCAGCGCCGGGATCGATCTGGCGCTGGCGCTGGTCGAGGCCGATCACGGTCGCGAGCTGGCCATGCAGGTCGCCCGGCGCATGGTGGTGTACTACCGACGCCCGGACAACCAGAAACAGTGGAGTCCGCTGCTGCAATCACAACATTCAATCGCGCACGAGCGCTAGCCGGAGACGGTGGTCATGAACGCACCGCACAAACTCTATCTTGTCAGTCACCCGCCCTGCATTACGCGCTATGGCACGCACACCTCGTTATCAACCGCTGAACGCGTGGAGATCATCGACGCATTGACGCAGACCCTGAGCGCGACGCTGAGCATTCTGGCGCGACTCAGACACAGCCAGCAGACAATGCGCACCGTCAGCTTTTTGCCGGTGCAGACACTGTTGCACAGACTGTTGAATGCCAATACCCGTTACGCCGACTTTCTCGTCACCGGCATCACCGACCTGGGCGGCCATGCCCAGCGTGACGCGCTCTATCGCCTCAATGACGCGGCAGAGCCTTTGTGTTTCGCCGACTGCCTGAAAGGCATCGATCGCGCCCTGCGAACGCTACGGGCCGCCGACGCCTTGTTCCGCGACTGTCGCGCCAGCGCAATTGCCAACAACGACTGCGCCAGCCGACAACTCTTTGAAGCCTGTACTCGACATAACAGTTACTTTCTTTCGTTAATCAACAACCATTTATTTGCTGAACATTGATTAACTTTCGCAACTAACAAAAAAACCAACCAAACATACCCACGTATACTATTCCACAATTTTTGAAAGCGTATCTTGCAAGTATGGCGGGCGCGACAGACACCCGCAAAGAACGCAAGGTTTCCCATGTTCAACTCAGCTATTGTTTCAGTTGTCGATGATGACGAACTTGTTCTGGTTTCAATGGACAGTTTGTTGCGGTCTTGCGGTTATACGGTCAAGACATTCAACAGCGCTTTTGCGTTTCTTGAATCGAGCGCGCCAGAGCAGACCAGGTGCCTGATCTCGGACATTCAGATGCCCGGCATGTGCGGGGTCGAAATGTACGAGGCGCTGGCGGCCAGGAAGATCCATATTCCGACGATTTTCATCACCGGCAAGCCGGGCCTGCCCCCTGAATTCAGCACCCGTGTGAAGACGCCGGAAGGTTATTTCTCCAAACCCTTCCATACCGAAGCACTGCTGGCCTGCATCGAGCAGGCGCTGATGCGCGGACGTTGAGCCCCCAAAAAGAGCCGCGGCCCTGCCCGACCGATAAACCTCAAAACAAAAAAGGCCCCGCAAGTTCATCACTTGCGGGGCCTGATTTTTATCGAGCCCGGCCGAATGCAGCCGGGCCGCCGACAGCCGGTCAGTAATCCCAGAACGCTGCAATCCAGCGGAACGCATCGCCATCGACCGCCACGCGGCCCACCGACGGGAACGGCAGATGGGTGGCAACAAACCACTCGCCACTCGCCGCCGCTTCGCGCATCAGACGCATTCGAACACGCACCGACTCTTCAGGATCATGCTCGAAACCGTTGTGCCATTCCGGATGCTCGAAGGCCACCGGAAACAGTGCGTCGCCAGCAAAGGTCAGGCGTTCGCCGCCCGAGTTTACGTAGACAATGCTGTGCCCCGGCGTATGCCCGCCGGTGAGTTTCACCACCACCCCCGGCGCCACTTCGTATTCATCCTCGAAGGTGCGCACCTGGCGGCGGTAATCGTTGATGAACTGATTGGCCGTCGCGCGCAGAACGTCAGGCACTGGCGCCGGCATGACGGTCTGGGTGAAGTCCGGCGTCTCCCAGAACTCGACCTCTTTTGCCGAGACGTGAATGCGCACGTCCGCACGCAACCGGCTCTTCACTTCTTCCACCAGCAGACCGCCGACATGATCCATGTGCATGTGCGTGATCACGATATCGGTCACGCTGGCCAGATCAATGCCCGCCGCTTCCAGGCGTTTCGGCAACTGGCCGGCCCGGGGGAAGCCGGGAAACTGCCCGCCCAGCCCGGCGTCGACCAGAATGATCTGCTCGCCGCTGCGCACCACCAGCACGTTGAGTGCCCAGTCAAACGCGTCCGGCCCCAGGAACATGTCCTTGAACCAGGCGGCGCGAGCCTGCGGGTCGGCATTTGTGGACATGGTCGAGGTCGGCAGCGGCAGCACGCCGTCGCTGATCACCACCACGTCGATGTCGCCGACCTGCAGTGCGTAGCGCGATGGCACCAGCTCCTGCGCCGGAGCGAATGGCTGGCGGGTGACGGACGCCTGCCGGTCATCGGTTGCGTTGGTTTGATTGGAGTGATTCAGATACGTTGACATGGTCGCTTTCCTCTTGGCTGAGTCAAAATTTCCCGGACGAATGCTCTTGCTGGCGCAAGCGCTGAATGGCGCGCCTTGAAATCGAGTGTGCATCGCGACCACGACGTCCAACACCATACGCGGGTATAGGGCTTGAACCACATCGACCGAGTAACGCCGCTGTTGAGGTGGCAGTGGCCCATACCAATGTATATTCGCGCTCCTGCCCGCAAACACCGAAACTACGGCGCACCGGATCGCCGAAAAGCGGGCGATCATCAGGTCCCTGAGCAGTCATGAACTCTATTTTTCACCAACCCGACCCTCTCACCTGCTTGCTCGCGCAACCGCGCACGCTGGTGTTCCTGGCGTATCCGCAGATGGGCTTGCTGGACCTGACCGGCGCACAAACCGTGTTCTGGGCCGCGTCCAAGGCCATGGCCGAACGCGGCTTGCCTGGCTACGCGTTGCACACCGCAAGCCTGGACGGCGGATTGATCGCCACCGCCGAAGGGCTGTCGGTCAACACCTTGGCCCTGCGCACCTTTGACGAGACAACCATCGATACGCTGATCGTGCCCGGTGCGCCGAACATCCGTCAGGCCATGCTCGACAACGTTGCGTTGGTCGACTGGCTGCGCGCGGCATCGGCCAAGGCCAGACGCACCGCCTCGGTGTGCAGCGGCACTTTTCTGCTGGCCCAGGCCGGGCTGCTGGAAGGCTTGCGCGCAACCACCCACTGGGGGATGTGCGACATGCTCAAGGGTGGTTTTCCGAGTGTCGATGTCGACCTTGATGCGATCTACATCCAGCAAGGCAACGTCTGGACTTCCGCCGGGGTCACCACCGGAATCGACATGGCGCTGGCGCTGGTCGAGGCCGATTGCGGCCGCGCCGTGGCGTTGAAGGTGGCGCGTGAGCTGGTGGTTTTTCTCAAACGCCCTGGCGGTCAGGCGCAGTTCAGCCAGTTGCTGCAAGCGCAGATCGACGACAGAGGCTGCTTCGAAGAATTGCACCTGTGGATCAGCGAAAACCTCGGCGACCCGCACTTGAGCGTCGAATCGCTGGCCCGACAGGCGCAGATGAGCCCGCGCAATTTCGCGCGGGTCTACAAACGCAAGATCGGCCGCACGCCGGCCAAGGCACTCGAGCTGTTTCGCCTGGAAGCGGCGCGACGAATGCTCGAAGACTCTCAGCGCAACATCGACCAGATCGCGCAGTTGTGCGGGTTTGGCGACGAAGAACGCATGCGCGACACCTTCTACCGTCACCTCTCGGTCTCGCCCCGGGAATACCGCAGCCGGTTCTCGCGCTGACGCCACACAGCGCAATGGCGCCGGGCTCGCAGACGTTCAAATACTGTCGCTATACACACGTATAAGTACGCCGCCGAACCGAGCGGCGTATCGTGCGGCAATGGCGGGCGTCCTCGACGGGCTACCCGAGATCAGCCCTGGTAAAGCAATGTCCCACACCGCTGTTGTATCGGTTGTCGATGATGATGAGTCCGTGCGCATGGCGCTGGACAGCCTGTTGCGCTCGCACGGCTACACCGTGCATTTGTACCCGAACGCGGAGGCTTTTCTGGCGATGAAGGCGCCGCCCCGCCCCGGCTGCATCATCTCGGACATCCAGATGCCCGGTCTGTCCGGCATCGAGATGTACGATGAGCTGTGCGCCCGAGGCGTGCGCATCCCGATCATTTTCATCACGGGTTACCAGGGGCGTCCGCCACGGGTCAACGCCGCATTCCCCGAGCCCCTCGCCTATTTCCCTAAACCCTTCCCGTGCGGCGAACTCATCACCTGCATCGAAAGCGCATTCAATCGCGCCGTTTGACGGCCCTCTTTCCATACCTGTGTATACCCCACCCCATACCTAAGCATGTCGGCACTGACCCTATGTAGAAGTGTCTCGCCGCACCTTCCCCGATAGCATCTTCCCCAGCGAATCGAACCGGCTCTGCGGTTGTTCACAACCAGCTGCTTCGTGCAGAGCGGCAGACGGTCACGCATGAACGGACAAGCCGTTCAACGACCAGAATTTCCACAGGAGTCATCCGATGAAACAGCACATTTTAGTGATAGGCGCAGGGTTTGGTGGAGTCTGGAGCGCCCTGAGCGCCGCACGTCTGCTAGACCAGCATGATCGTAACGACGTGCAGATCACCGTCCTCGCACCCCAGGCAGAACTGCGCATCCGTCCGCGCTTCTACGAGCCGGATGTCCACAACATGAAAGCGCCGCTGGGTGAACTGTTCGATGCCGTGGGCGTGAAATTTGTCAAAGGTATCGCCGACAACATCGATACCGCCAGCAAGCAAGTGACCTACAGCGATGCCTTCGGCACACAAAGCACGCTGAGCTATGACCGGCTGGTGTTGGCCGCCGGCAGTCACGTGATTCGCCCACCGCTCAAAGGCATGATCGAACACGCCTTCGATGTCGATCAGATCGAAGAAGCCGCGCGCCTCGAAGCCCATATCAAGTCGTTGAAGGACCAGCCGTCGAGCGCAGCACGAAATACCGTGGTGGTCGCCGGTGGTGGTTTTACCGGGATCGAAACCGCCACCGAAATGCCGGCCCGCCTGCGTGCCGCACTGGGTGACGATGCGCCGATCAGGGTCATCGTGGTGGATCGCGCGCCGCAAATCGCCGCGACGCTGGGTGACGGCATTCGCCCGTCCATTGTGGAAGCGTCCCGAGAGTTGGGCATTGAATGGATAGTCGACGCCTCGGTGGCCTCGGTCGATGCCGGCGGCGTGACCCTGGCCGACGGCAAACGGATCGAGTCCAGCACCGTCGTCTGGACAGTCGGCTTCCGCGCCAGCCCGCTCACCGAACAGGTGCCGGGCAGCCGTGATCCGCAGGGTCGCCTGCATGTCGACGGCAACCTGAAAGTGCTGGGGCACGTCGATGTCTTCGCCGCCGGCGACGTCGCTTATGCCGCTACGGATGATCTCGGAAACTACGCCGCGATGTCCTGCCAGCATGCGATCAGCCTGGGCCGTTATGCCGGCAACAATGTGGCCGCTGACCTGATCGGTGTCGCGCCGATCACCTACAGCCAGCCCAAGTACGTGACCTGCCTTGACCTCGGCGCCTGGGGCGCGGTGTTCACCGAGGGCTGGGACCGTCAATTGAAACTGGTCGGGCAAGAGGCCAAAGACCTCAAGACTCAGATCAACACCGTGTGGATCTACCCGCCGGCCGCCGATCGTGCAACCGCACTGGCCGCGGCCGACCCGTTGATTCCGGTGGCCTGATCACCCGACGGTTCACACTTCCCTATCGCTGCGCATTCCCAGGCGCCCGCCACGGTTTTTTTGGCGGGCGCTTTTTTATGCAGAACTCACAAAGCGTCGGGCGGCAATAAACGGCACTCTAGCGTTGAGTCGATGGCTCCGCTGCCAGAATGTCTTCCAGAAAGTCGATGAACACATTGATACGACTGGAGCCCCGGTGATTGGGCAGATACAACGCATTGATGCAGCAGCTCGCATTACCGGGGTTGACTTCATACCCCTCCAGCAGCCGCATCAACCGACCCGCCTCAACATCAGCGCGCACCAGCCAGTCGGCCAGCAGGGCCACCCCGCGCCCCGCCACCGCCGCTTCGCGCAGGATGTCGGCATTGTTGCTTTGCAGGCGGCCATGCACATTGAGCTGGATGGTTTCCTCGTCGCCCTGGAACGTCCAGTGCTGGTGCGAACCACCGTAGTCGAAGCGCAGGCATTGATGCTCAAGCAAGTCTCGTGGATGCGCCGGCACAGCGTGACCGCTCAGGTAATCCGGACTCGCCACCACCCAGCGCTGGAAGCCGCCCACGCGTTTGCTGACGATATCGTCACTGACCACCGACGATCCCAGGCGCACCGAGACATCGACCTGCTCGCTCAGCAGATCGCTGACCTGATCGCTCAACGACACACTGATTTCAAGCCCCGGATGGCGGTCGAGCAATACTCCCAGTTGCGGCGCAATGATCTGTCGGCCGAACTCCACCGGCACGCTGATGCGCAGGCGTCCCTGCGCCTCGCTGCCCCGGTCGGCGACAACCGCGTCGGCCTCATCGATGGCATCGAGAATGGCCACCGCTTTCTCGAAATAGGTTTGGCCGGCGACCGTCACGCTGGTGTTGCGTGTGGTGCGGTTGAGCAGGCTCGCGCCCAACTCGTGTTCCAGCCCCGCCACCTGGCGCGTCACCGAAGAGGTGGAGATGCCGAGTTTGCGCGCCGCCGAGGAGTAACCACCGCAACGGACGGTTTCAACGAACATCTTCAGTGCCAGCAACTTGTCCATAAGTGGAGCCCGATCGAAAGGAAACGGTGATGATTGTGCATCACCGTTCGCCAATCGTCTTGTAGGACCGTGCTTCATCGGACTCAGCGGTGCCTGCGGTTCAGGCATCGGCCTTGCGGCTCAGGAACAGCGCCAGGGCCAGCGCCGGCAACAACGCCACGGACACGGCGGACAGGTTCCAGCCAAAATGCTCGTAGAGCGGACTGGCGACCAACGATCCCAGCGCGCCGCCGACAAAGATGCTGGTCATGTACACGGCATTCAGGCGAGCCCGGCTGTGCGGGTCGATGGCGTACACCTCGCGCTGGCCCAGCACCATGTTCAGTTGCACGGCGAAATCCAGCAGCACCGCGCAAACCACCAGCCAGATATAGCTGCTGCCCGGCAGCGCGGCGATCAGCAACGAGGCCGGCGCCAGCAACAGTGCCACGAGCGTCCCGCGCCGACCGTGCCCGGCATCGGCCAGCCGCCCGGCAATCGGCGCTGCGACCGCGCCGACGGCGCCGACCAGGGCAAATATCGCCACCTGTGCCTGACTGAAACCGTGGTGCCGCATCAACTCGATCGGTGCGAGGGTCCAGAACAGGCTGAAGCTGGCGA
This sequence comes from Pseudomonas sp. R45(2017), assembly GCF_002112305.1. Lineage (NCBI taxonomy): Bacteria > Pseudomonadati > Pseudomonadota > Gammaproteobacteria > Pseudomonadales > Pseudomonadaceae > Pseudomonas > Pseudomonas sp. R45(2017). The sequence goes on from NZ_NEHH01000008.1 coordinate 129,272, forward strand.
ACAGCAAGCCCTGATACAGCGAACGCTGACGCAGAACCGCGTGCCGACGGGCCAGCGCAAACACCGAGCCAATCAGCGCAGCGTACGTCGCCTGATGGCTCGGGACGCGGCGCGGCAAGGCAATCGCCATGATCAGGGCGATGACAGCCATCAGCGCCGCTGCGCTGAAAAACACCCCGCGCCAGCCGAACACTTCCACCAGCAGACTCGACAGTGGCCGCGACAGCAGAATGCCCAGCAACAGGCCGCTCATGATGTTGCCCACCACCCGGCCACGGGTTGCCTCGGGCGCCAGATGCGCGGCCAACGGCACCAGAATCTGCACCGCCACCGAAGTCAGGCCGATCAGCAACGACAGGACCAGGAACATCGACGGCGAATGCGTCAGACCGGCGCACAACAGCGTCACGCTCGCCGCCAGGGTGAAGCCCACCACCAGCCGACGGTTTTCCATCAGGTCGGCCAGCGGCACCAGCAACAGCAGGCCCAATGCATAACCGAACTGCGTGAGTGAAACGATCAGACTGGCATTGGCACTGGACAGGCCGATCTGCGGCGCGATCAGTTCGACGATCGGCTGAGCGTAATAAAGGTTGGCCACGACCGCGCCGCAGCAGAATGCCAGGAACGCGACCATCAGGCCGGAAAGAGAAGCGGATGGTTCGGCCTTGGCCGCCGCTGCCGGATTGCCCGTAAGCATGATGACACCTCAATGAGTTGGGAAAGTGACGCCAAGGCTAGGGGCTGTGCGGGCGTTCGAGTATCCATCCCTCGGGCAATTGAGTGATGCGCCAAATGCAACGACCCTCGGCGTTGCACTTGGCGCAACGTGCTATTGCGCGGTCCAGCAATACTCGGACGTTTGCACCTTCTCTACCCTTGGGCACCAGGCGCAGGGCTTTGCATCGGCGCCCTTCCCCGGTCGTTCAAGGAGTTGTCGAAGATGCCGAATCCGTCCCTCACGCCCACCGCGTGCCGCTTGGGCCAACGCTCATGAACGGCCAATTCATGAAATCCAGAGCACTGTGGGTCAGCGCGGCAGCCCTCGCGTCGATCGGTGCAATCGCGGCCCTGGCGCTGATGTGGCGGCCGGCAATTGCGCCGGTCGAGCGCCCGCAAACCTTCGATTCCGCACAACTGCAACGCGGCGCGCGCGTCGTCGAGGCGGGCGACTGTGCGGTGTGTCACACGCGGCCCGGCGGCCAATACCTGGCCGGCGGACTGCCTTTGGTGACGCCGTTCGGCACCCTCTACAGCACCAACATCACCCCGGATCCACAGACTGGCATCGGCCACTGGTCGCTGCCGGCCTTCGAGCGGGCGATGCGTGAAGGGATCTCCCGCGACGGCCACTTCCTGTACCCGGCCTTCCCTTATGTTCATTACCGGCGCATGAGCGGAGACGATATCGCCGACGCCTATGCGTACCTGATGAGCGGCCCCGCGGTGGACTCGCCGCCACAACAGAACCGCATGAACTTCCCGATGAACATCCGGCCACTGGTGTCGTTCTGGAACCTGCTGTTCCTGCATGGAAAACCGCTGACGCCGCTGGCGGAGCAATCGCAGACGTGGAATCGCGGACGTTACCTGGTCGAAGGTCCCGGTCACTGCGCGGGCTGTCATTCGCCGTTGAACCTGATCGGCGCCGAGAAATCCGGCGAAAACCTGGCCGGCGGCAGCGTGGATGGCTGGGACGCGCCGTCACTGCTGGGCATGGCGCACCGGGCAAACCCGTGGAGCAGCGAACAATTGGTGAGTTACCTGCGGGCCGAAGTGGTCGACGGACACGGCACGGCAGCGGGCCCGATGCGCCCGGTCAGTCTCGGTCTGGCGCGCTTGCCCACAGAAGATGCCCAGGCGATTGCCGAATACCTGCTGAGTCTGCCGGCGAAAACTGCGATCAACGAAATTCCGAGCGCCAGCGCTGAACCTGCGGATCGATCCTCTGGCGCGCTGCTGTTCACCAGTGCCTGCGCCGGCTGCCATGCCCAAGGCGCGCCGATGCGTGAAATCGACGGCCGCCCGGCACTGGATCGCACCTCGGCGCTGCAGTCCGCCAGCCCGCGCAACTTTGTGAAAACCGTACTCGAAGGCATCCCGGCAGAACCCGGTCAGCCGAGGCCGGTGATGCCATCGTTCGCCGCCAGTCTCGACAACGCTCAACTCGACGCCCTGGCCGTCTATCTGCGCCATCAGGCCAGACCCGACCATCCGTGGACCGACCTTCCTGCCACCCTCCAAGCGCTACGTCAGGAGACGAAATGACTCAGATCACCCTCAACGTCAACGGATCTTCCCGGGCCCTCGAGCTGGAACCCGACATGCCGCTGCTCTATGCGCTACGCAATCACCTGGGCCTCAACGGCGCCAAGTACGGGTGTGGTCTGGGCCAATGCGGTGCCTGCACCGTCATCGTCGATGACCAACCGGTGTTTTCCTGCCTGACACCCTGCGCCGGTCTTGAGGGCAAAAAGGTGCGGACGGTCGAGAGCCTGGGAACCGCCGAACACCCCGGCTCCCTGCAGCAAGCGTTCATCGACAAACAGGCCGCTCAATGCGGTTACTGCATCGCCGGCATGTTGATGCGTGCGCAGGCATTGCTGGAAAGCAATCCGCATCCCGATGAGCAGACCATTCGCGAACACATGTCCGTCAACCTGTGCCGCTGCGGCACGCACTTGCGCATCATCGAGGCGATCAGCCTTGTCGCCCGGCAAAACGGGAGCGCGCTATGACAGCGATCAACGAGGTCGATCACAGTCGCCGTGCGTTCCTGCGCGGCGGCGCCCTGCTGGTGGCGTTTGCTTTGGTGCCGGTCTCGCGCCGCGCCCTGGCTGACACCGAAGTCGATACCCTCGGTACGGTCGTGCTGGCGCCGGACCTGCCCGGCAGCCTGCGCACCAACCCCTGGCTCGATGCCTGGATCCGCGTCGGCCCCGACGGCATCACCGTCTACACCGGCAAGGTCGAACTGGGCACCGGGGTCAAAACCGCGTTACTGCAAATTGCCGCTGAACGCCTGGAGGTCGCCCCGACCGCGATCAACCTGCTCACCGCCGACACCGCACTCACGCCGAACGAAGGCTACACCGCCGGCAGCCACTCGATTTTCGACAGCGGCACCGCGCTGTTCAACGCGGCGGCGCAAGTGCGTGAGATGCTGCTGGAATCGGCCGGGCGCAGCTGGAACGTTGCGCCGGCGTTGCTGACGACTTGCGACGGAATCATTCTCGGCCCGACCGGGCAGCGCATGTCCTACGCCGACGCCGTGCAGGATGTGGATCTGCACCGCTACGCAAAATCCGCATCGCCCTCGATGCCACCGGCGTCGTTCAAGCTCATCGGCCATTCGCTGCCACGGCTGGATATCCCGGGCAAAGTCAGCGGCGGCGCGGCGTTCGTGCAGGACATTCGCCTGCCGGGCATGCTCCACGCCCGGGTCATCCGCCCGCCGCGCCCCGGCTGCACGCTGGAAGCCATCGATGCGGAATCGATCAAGGCCCTGTCCGGGGTGGTGCAGGTGATTCGCGACGGCAATTATCTGGCCGTGGTAGCGCGGGATGAATGGCAGGCGATCAAAGCCATGCGTCATGGATACGCATCGGCGCGCTGGAGCGGCGGACAGGCGATTCCCGAATCGCACGACATCCACACCTTGCTCAAACGCCTGCCTTCACGGCGTTATCCGATCAGCCATGAAGGCACGCCCCAAGGCAAAACCGACAACGAATATCGCGCCCGGGTGACCAAGCAGTACCTGATGCATGGTTCGATCGGCCCGTCCTGCGCCGTGGCCTGGTTCAAGGACGGCACCCTCACCGTCTGGACCCACACCCAGGGCGTGTATCCGCTGCGAGCCGGGATCGCCGAAATGCTGCGGTTGCCGCCCGAGCGCGTGCGCTGCATCCACACTGAAGGCTCCGGCTGTTACGGCCACAACGGCGCAGACGATGCCGCGGCTGACGCAGCGCTGATTGCCATGCGCGTACCGGGCTCGCCGGTGCGGGTGCAGTGGATGCGCGAGCAGGAAAACCTCTGGGAGCCCTACAGCTCGGCGATGGTCACCGAAGTGCAAGCCAACCTTGACCCACAGGGTCGGCTGCAGGACTGGAACTATGAGCTGTGGACCACGCCGCACAACGAACGCATCGTCAACGCCGGGCGCTTGCTGCCTGCACGCCTGCTGGCCCGGCCTTTCGCTTCAGCACCCTCGGTGCCGATCGCCCAGCCTGAGGGCGATGGCGATCGTAACGCGGTGCCGCTGTACACCGTGGCCTCTTCGCGGATCGACATGAACTTCGTCACCGAAATGCCGTTCCGCACCTCGGCCATGCGCTCGCTGGGCGCCCACATCAACGTCTTCGCCATCGAAGCCTGTATCGACGAACTCGCCGCCAAGGCCGCAGTCGATCCGGTTGCCCTGCGTCTGGCGCACCTGACAGACCCTCGGGCACGGGCTGTTGTGGAAAAGGTTCGCGATGCCGTCGGCTGGCCGCAAAAAAGCAGTGAACCCGGCGCAGGCCTTGGCTTCGCCTTCGCGCGTTACAAAAACATCATGGGCTACTGCGCCATTGCCGTGCGTCTGCGGGTGCATCCGCAGACCGGCGAAGTGCAGATCGATCACGTCGTCACGGCGGTCGACGTGGGACAGATCGTCAGTCCCGATGGCCTGCGCAACCAGGTCGAGGGCGGGATCGTGCAGTCCACCAGCTGGACGCTGTATGAAAAAGTCGCCTATGACGCCGGCGGCATCCGCAGCTACGACTGGAGCGGCTACCCGATCCTGCGCTTCTCGCAAGTCCCCAGGAAGGTCGACGTTCACCTGCTCGACCAACCGGGGCAACCGTTTCTGGGGGCCGCCGAAATCGTCCAGGGCCCCATGGCGGCTGCCATCGGCAATGCCGTGGCGAATGCCACCGGCCGGCGTTGGCTGAACCTGCCCCTGCCCCGCTCGCAACAGCCTTCCTGAACCGCGCCACGTTGCATTTCACGCAATGCAGCGTGGCGTCGCGTGTGGATTATCAAGCACCGGACAGCCGCTTAACGTAGGGCCATCCGGTGTCGGGCCAAATGTCCCGACACCGCCCTGCCGATCCTTTTCGAAGACTGGAGAATCCCCATGACACAACAACTGTTCCGTCCCATCGCCCTCGGCCCTTACACACTTCCCCACCGGGTAGCGATGGCGCCGTTGACTCGCTCCCGTGCCGGGCAACCGGGCGACATCCCGACATCCATGAACGCCGAGTACTACCGCCAGCGGGCGAGCGCCGCGCTGATCATTACCGAGGCCACGCAGATTTCCCGTCAGGGTCAGGGTTATGCGTGGACGCCTGGCATCTACAACGACGAACAGGTGCAAGCCTGGCGCGAAGTCAGCCGCCAAGTACACGAGGCCGGCGGGTTGATCTTCATGCAGCTGTGGCATGTGGGCCGCGTATCGCACCCAAGCTTTCAACCGGACAACGCATTGCCGGTGGCGCCGAGCGCATTGCCTGTACCGGGCAAGACTTTCATCGTCGATGCCGAGGGCAACGGTGTCTGGGGTGACGTGCCGGTGCCGCGCGCACTGCAAACGTCGGAGATCGCGGACATCATCAGCGACTACCGCCGCGCCGCACGCAATGCGCTGAACGCCGGGATGGATGGCGTGGAAATTCACGCCGGCAACGGCTATCTGCTGGACCAGTTCATCAACAGCAACAGCAACCAGCGCACCGACGGTTATGGCGGCACCCTGGAAAACCGTGCGCGCCTGTTACTGGAAGTGGTGGCGGCCGTGGTCGACGAAGTCGGTGCCGACCGGGTCGGCGTGCGCCTGACGCCCATGGGCCGCTTCATGGGCATGGGTGATGAATCGCCGGAAGCCACGTTCGGCTACATCGTGAGTTCGTTGAACCGCTGGAAACTGGCCTACCTGCATCTGGTCGAGCCCGCCGTGGTCGGCACCGTCAAGGATGAAAACTTCGATCCGCGCTGGGACGCGATCATCGCTCAGTTGCGTGATGCCTGGGCTGGCGTGTTGATGATCGCCGGCGGCTACGACCCCGAGTCGGCGGAACAGGCGCTGGCCGACGGTCGCGCCGACATTATCGCGTTCGGCCGACCGTTCCTGGCCAACCCCGATCTGCCTCGGCGAATCCGCGAAGGGCTGACGCTCAACGCACCGGACCCGAGCACGTTCTTTGGTGGCGATCAGCGTGGTTACACCGACTACCCGGTTTACGCCCACTGATACGCTGAACAGCGGACGCAAAAAAGGCCTGCCACATCGGCAGGCCTTTTTTTCAGCGACCTTACTGCTTGAGAATCAGCAGCGGCTCGCCCTTCTTGACGATGTAGGTCGCCAGTTCCGAGCCCTTCTCGTTGCCGACATTCTTGGCGATATGCGCCACACCCGCCGGGATGAACAGTGAATCACCCGCCTTGAGCGTCACCGGTGCCTGCCCTTCGAGCCGGTATTCGAACGTGCCGCTGATCACGTAAGCCACTTCCACACCCGGATGCGCATGGTTGGGCGAGGTGACGCCTGGTTCGAAATCGACGCGAGCCTGTATCACCTCGCGATCCGCCGCACCCAGATCCTGTCGGACCAGATCGGTACGGCTCAGGCCTTGTTGCCAGTTCTTCGCCGGGGCGGCAGATGGGGTTTCAGCCGCCTGTGCGAGGCCGGTCAGCGAAACGAGTACGGCGGCAGCGGTCATCAGAAGTGTGCGGCGCATGGTGTTGTCCTCTTGGAAGTCGTGGTGTGTTGGCACCTACTTTGGGCGAGGCCTGTATGCGGGATGTGTCCTGATGACGGGGTTTGTTACCCGTTTGTGTACGGCGGCGCGATGGATACACGCTTATACAAAGGGTTTGGCCAGCACCTGCGATAGCCAGCCTCTGAACGCCACGATCTTTTTCGATTCTGCCTGATCGTGGGGCGTGACGAGGTAGAAGCCGGAAGCGGATTTCAAGCGCAAATCAAACGGCGCCACCAGCCTGCCTGCGCGCAGATCGTCATCGACATAGGTCGAGCGACCGATGCACACGCCCTGCCCGTCAATCGCCGCCTGCACCGCCATCATCGCCAGGTCGAAGGTCAATCGCGGACCCTTGGCCGTCAGCGGTGGCTGGCCTGCCGCGTGCAGCCAGTCGTTCCAGTCATTGGCGGTCACGCCGCTGACTTGCAGCAAAGGGTGATGGGCCAGGTCCACCGGTGTATTCAACGGCTTGTCGCCGTTCAGCAGTCGCGGACTGCACACCGGAAAGATCTCGTCGGCCATCAACCAGTCGGCCCGCAGCCCCGGCCAGTTCCCGTCGCCGTAGCGGATCGCCGCATCGATGCCGCCCTTGCGAAAGTCCACCCACTCGGTGGAGGCGCTGATCCGCACATCAATCTCGGGATGCGCCTCGCGAAATGACGGCAGACGCGGCAACAACCATTTGGACGCCACCGACACCAAAGTGCTGATGGTCAGGACACTGTTGTTGCTCGATTCCAGCAGCTTTTCAGTCGAGTAGCGCAATTCAAGAAACGCCGAACGAATGCCGGGCAAGTAAGCATTGCCCTCCTCGGTCAACGCCAACCCGTCCTTCAAGCGCATGAACAGACGCACGCCAAGCTCATCTTCAAGGCGCCGGATCTGATGGCTGATCGCGGTCTGCGTGACGTTCAGTTCTTCGGCGGCGCGGGTGAAGCTCATATGCCGGGCGGCGCATTCGAAGGCGCGCAATCCATTGAGCGATGGCAATCGGGGCAGCATATGACCTCTTCAGTCCATGAGATTTTGTCATACGCTAGCACTGCATTTGTCCTTTGCGAAGCGGCGCGGCGATAGCGGATTCTGAGGCTCTACCTGCAAGGAGATCCCATGAAACTGTACTTCGCCCCCATGACCTGTTCGCTGTCGCCGCACATTGTGCTGCGCGAACTGGAGCTGCCGTTCGAGCTGATCCGGGTCAACAACCAGACCAAGCAAACCGCCGACGGCCGGGACTTTCGCCAGATCAATCCGAAGGGTTACGTGGCCGCGCTGATGCTCGACAACGGTGAAGTGCTGACCGAAGGGCCGGCCATTCTGCAATACCTCGCCGACCTCGTACCCGGTCATTCGATGGCCCCGGCCAATGGCACCTGGGAACGCTCGCGCCTGCAGGAATACCTGAATTTCATCAGTTCGGAAATTCATGGCGGCAGCGCGCCGCTGTTCAGCAGCGAAATCCCGGAAACCACCAAAACCATCTTCAAACACAAACTGTTCAAGCGACTGGATTACCTGAACCGCATCCTCGCCACCCAGCCCTTTCTGATGCAGGCGTTCGGCGTAGCGGATGCCTATCTGTTCACGGTGCTGAAGTGGTTGCCGACATTCAGTATCGCCATCGAAAACTGGCCAGCGCTGGCGAGCTACATGTCGCGCATCGCCGAGCGGCCCAGCGTGCGGGCGGCCATCGCGGCAGAGGAAGCCACGCAACCGGTCGTCTGACACGACCGGTTGCGCCAAGCGCCCTTAATGGGCCGGCGCGCAGTCAGGCGCCCGACTCCGGATCACTTGCCGGCAGGCCCCGCGCTTCTCTGTCCTCATCATCCTTGGCGGTGCTCTGCGGGTTGGCGTCGGCGCTTCCCGAACCGTTGCCGTCCTGCGGATGCTCAGAACCCACCGAATCGTTGGCCGCCACATCGCTCATGTCTTCCTCCAATGGCGCTTCATCGTCCGGTGGCAATGGAACTGGCGATTCATCTTTGCGCGGATCATGACCAGTTTCGTTGTCGGTTGTGCGCGTCACTGCCTGTTGTGACCGGTTGCCGGGTGCATCTTCATCAATGTCCATGAGGGCTCTCCGTTCTGGTGCGGGATGTTCGTACCTGAACGTGTGAAACGAGTGCGTAATGGTTAGTGCCCCGTACTGGACGAATGGCACCCCGGTTGCCGAATGCCCCAGCGCTTCTATAGTGAAGAGGGTTCAGCCCTCCTCCCGTCGAGCGCCCCATGGCCAGCACCGATCAACTGATCATCTGCGAGCATTGCGACTGCGTGTACGAAAAAGTCGCGCTGGCCAAACACCAGAAGACCCTCTGCGTGCGTTGCGGCGCCGTGCTCCAGCGCTACAACAACCTGAGCGTGGAGCAACGGCTGGCCCTGAGCTTCACCGCGGCGATGCTGTGGCTGTTCGCCAATTTCTACCCGGTGATGAGCATCAGCATGAAGGGCCTGAAAAACAGCGCGACCCTCTGGGATTCGGTGCTGGCCCTGAGTCAGGGACCGATCACCTTCATGGCGATGGTCGCGGCAATCTCGATCATCATCGCCCCGGCCTTTCAACTGGTGCTGTTGATCTGGGTCTTGAGCTTCGCCCTCGCTTCGCGCCGCTCGCCGGGGTTCAAGCTGTGCATGCGCTGGCTGGAAACGCTGCGGCCGTGGAGCATGCTCGAAGTCTGCCTGCTCGGCGCGATGGTCGCGGTGTTCAAACTGGCGGGCATGCTCGACGTCATTCCCGGCATCGGCCTGTTTGCCCTGGCCGTGCTCAGCCTGTTGCTAATCCGCATCGCCGGGCGCGACGTGCGCGAACTGTGGGACATCCTATGAAACGACCACCGACGGCAACCGAACTCAACCTCTGCCTGTGCCACAGTTGCGGGCTGGCCTGCGACATGACTGGCGAACCGCACCAATGCCCGCGCTGCGACGCCCCGCTGCACCGGCGCAAAACCAATTCGCTGACCCGCACCTGGGCCTACATGTTCGCCGCGCTGGCGTTTTACGTGCCGGCCAATCTGCTGCCGGTGATGAACACCACCCTGCTCGGCAGCGGCGCCGACAGCACCATCATGAGCGGCGTGCTGGAGTTCTGGGAACACGGCGCGTGGGACATCGCCCTGATCATCTTCATCGCCAGCATCGCTGTGCCGGGGGTGAAATTCGTGGCGCTGACCCTGCTGCTGGTCACCGTGCAACGGGACAGCCATTGGGCACGCAAGGAGCGTTCGAAGCTGTACCGCTTCGTCGAGCTAATCGGCTATTGGTCGATGCTCGATGTGCTGGTGGTTGCGCTGGTGGCGGCGCTGGTGAAGTTTCAGGCGCTGGGGGATATCGAGCCGCGCGTAGGGATTCTGTTTTTCGGCCTTGTGGTGGTCTTTACGATGCTTTCGGCGATGAGCTTCGACCCGCGCCTGATCTGGGATAACGCGCCGGACGATGAAACGGAAAAACCCCGGCACTCGACTGAACAAGTGCCGGGGCATCAAGCGACTTAAATCAGATCTGCGCAGTACCGCCGTCAACGAACAACTCGATGCCGTTGACGAAGCTGCTGTCATCCGAGGCCAGGAACAACGCAGCCTTGGCAATCTCGCTCGGCTCGCCGAGACGCCCGATCGGCACGATAGACGCCAGTTGATCGAACAGCCCCTGGGTGTGTTCCGCCGGCACCAGCCCTGCCAGACCTGGCGTGCGCACCGGGCCAGGGCTGATCGCGTTAACGCGGATGCGCCGTGGTTTCAAGTCCAGCAACCATGAGCGGGCGAAGTTGCGCACCGCCGCTTTACTCGCGCTGTAGACGCTGAAGTTCTCCGTGCCCTGCACCGAGGTGGTCGACGAGGTCAGCAAAATCGAGGCGCCATCGCGCAGCAGCGGCAAGGCCTTCTGCACGGTGAACAGCGTGCCCTTCACGTTGGCGTCGAAAATCCGGTCGAAGTGCTCTTCGGTGATCGAGCCCAGCGGCAGCATGTCCCCGCCGCCGGCGTTGGCGAACAGAATGTCGAGGTGCCCAGCCTTGGCGGAAATCTCGCTGTAGATGCGATCCAGATCCTCCAGCTTCGCCACATCGCCCTGAATGCCGATGGCTCGCGGGCCGATGGCGGCGACCGCTTTGTCCAGCTCGGCCTGACGACGGCCAGTGATAAATACGGTGGCGCCCTGGGCGACGAATTCCTGCGCCGAAGCCAGGCCGATGCCGGTGGTGCCGCCAGTGATCAGTGCGATTTTGCCTTCAAGTCTGTTGCTCATGATGAATCTCCAGTAACCGTTTCGAGGTAGGTGACGGGTCGTAGGTGAGCCGTTGGAAGCGACTTTAGGCCGATCGATTGAATTGAAAAATCCGCAAAATCGGTTTTGTTTGTGCACAGACATGCACAATACTCAGCCGTGTCCAATCCACTGAGCCCGAACCGATGAATCAGTTAATGGCGATCCGCACCTTCGCCCGCGTCGTGGAAAGCGGTTCATTCACCAAAGCCGCCGACTCGCTGAACCTGCCGAAAACCACCGTCAGCAAACTGATCGGCCAACTGGAAAACCACCTCGGCGTACGCCTGCTGCAACGCACCACCCGCCGCCTCACCGTCACCGCCGACGGCGCTTCCTATTACCAATTGACCCAACAACTGCTGCATCAACTGGACGACATCGACCAAGGCTTCAGCCAGGCCCAGGGCCTGCCGCGCGGCAAGATCCGCGTAGACATCGGCGGCTCGACCGCGACGATGCTGGTGATCCCCGAACTGCCGAAGTTCTTCGAACGCTATCCGGACATCCAAATTGATTTGGGCGTCAGCGACCGCCCGGTGGACCTGATCAGTGAGCGGGTGGACTGCGTGATTCGCGGTGGTCCGCTGACCGAACAAACCCTGGCGGTACGGCGCCTCGGCGAAGTGTCCTGGACCACCTGCGCCACCCCCGATTATCTGCAACGCCACGGCACTCCGAGCCACCCGCTCGACCTGGCCAGCCATCAGCTGATCGCCTACCGCTCGGCCTCCACCGGGCGCATCCTGCCGTCGAACTTCCAGCGCAACGGCGAACGCCATCAGATCGAAGGCAAAGGCCTGATCAGCGTCAACGAGAGCAACGCGCACCTGGCGGCCGGCCTCGCCGGGCTGGGGATCATCCACACCTTCAGCTACACGGTCAGGACCGCCATCGAGCGCGGCGAACTGGTGCCGATCCTCGAGGACTGGCGTCCGCCGGCCTATCCGTTTCATGTGCTGTATCCGCCGAACCGGCATTTGAGCAATCGGGTGCGGGTGTTCATTGATTGGCTGGTGGAGCGGTTTGCGCAGGTCGATTGAGGTGCTGCGCGAGCATTGCTGACTTTTACGCAAAACACCTTTGACCCAGGGCCGGTTCTTCTCATGCCCGTTGCCACCGATACTGGCGGCCATTGACAGTCATGGGAAACCGCACAATGCAAACCGATTACGCTGCCTGGGCCTGGACGTCCGGCCAAGGGCTGGATGGCCTGACACTGACCCGCAAACCCCTCGTGCAACCCGGCCCCGGCCAAGTGCTGGTGGCCAACCGCGCCATCGCCTTGAACCCGGTGGACTGGAAGATCATCGAGTGGGGCCATCCCGCCTGGAGCACCGGCCGTGTGCCGGGTGTCGACGGCATGGGCGTGGTGGTCGCAGCCGGCGCCGGCGTGACACTGCAACCCGGCAGTCGCGTGGCGTATCACCAATCACTGGCGAGCGATGGCAGCTTCGCCGAGTACTGCCTGCTCGACGCCGCCACCGTGCTGTCGGTGCCCGCCGCGCTCGATGATGCCGCGGCGGCGTCACTGCCCTGCCCCGGTTTGACCGCGTGGCAAGCCGTGGAAAAAGTCCCCGCAAATGGCGCAGCCGATGTGCTGGTGATCGGCGCCGGCGGCGCGGTCGGTCTGCTGCTGGTGCAACTGGCAGTACAACGCGGATGGCGGGTCTGGGCGACCGCGTCCGGCGCGCATCATGCAAAGCTCAAGGCCCTGGGCGCAGTCGGCGTATTCGATTACCGCGAACCGGACTGGCAAACCGCACTCGCAACCAGCCTCGGCGAACGTCGTTTGCATGCCGTATTCGACACGGTCAGCGGCGCTCACGCGGCGAAAATGGCCGACCTGCTGGGCTACAACGGCCATCTGGTGTGCATTCAGGATCGTCAGGAAAGCGCGCCGCTGCCGGCGTTCACCACGGCGATTTCGCTGCATGAAGTGGCATTGAACAGCTTCCACGTCCACGCCAGCCTGCACGATCGCCAGACCTTGCGCCGCAACGGCGAGCAGTTGCTGCAAGCTCTGCTCGACGGCAGCCTGATCGGCCCGGCGCTGCAGATGTTCAACTTCGATGAATTGCCCCAGGCCTTGCGCGCCCTGAAGGACGGCGCGGGTGGCGGGAAATGGGTGACGCGATTGCCCAGCGCCTGACAAGCAACCACGGCCCGACTCCCTCGCAATCGTGCCGTTTCGTCTAACCTGACGTTGCACCCGACGATGATTGCCCATCGACGGGTGCATCGACCTTGATGCCCACGAAACGGAGAATTCCATGCTCAAGCGAACCCTGGCACTGACCGCTGGTCTGGCCCTGTCCCTGTCCGCCGTGCTGGCGCAAGCCGCGGAGGTGTTGAAGGTCAGCGCGATTCCCGATGAAGCCCCGACCGAGCTGCTGCGCAAGTTCGAGCCGCTGGGGTCTTATCTGGAGAAGCAACTGAACATGAAAGTCGAGTTTGTGCCGGTGGCCGACTACCCGGCGGTGGTCGAAGCGTTGGCCACCAACCGTCTCGATCTGGCTTGGCTCGGTGGCTTCACTTTCGTCCAGGCGCAGTTGAAAAGTGATCCAAAGGTCATTCCGCTGGTGCAGCGTGAGCAAGACGCCCAGTTCACCAGCAAATTCATCACCGCCGACCCGAATGTGAAAAGCCTCGCCGACCTCAAGGGCAAGACCTTCGCCTTCGGCTCCGTGTCGTCCACCTCCGGCAGCCTGATGCCGCGCTATTTCATGCTCAAGGACGGCATCAAACCGGAAAGCTATTTCAGCCGCGTCGGCTACTCCGGCGCCCACGACGCCACCGTCGCCTGGGTGCAGGCCGGCAAGGTCGACGCCGGTGTGCTGAACGCCAGCGTCTGGCAGAAACTGGTGGACGCCGGCAAGGTCGACACCCACAAGGTCAAGGTTTTCGCCACCACCCCGGCCTACTTCGATTACAACTGGACCGTGCGCGGCACCCTCGATCCGGCGCTGGCGGCGAAGATCAAAAAAGCCTTCCTCGACCTCGACCCGGCCAACCCCGAGCACAAGAAAATCCTCGACCTGCAAGCCGCCAGCCGCTTTATCGAAACCAGCCCGGACAATTACAAAGGCATCGAGGAAGCCGCCCGCGCCGCCGACTTGCTGAAATGACGCTGCGCCTCAAACAAGCTTTTCTGCACCACACCAATGGCGTGGAGGCCCTGCGTGGCGTCGATTTGCAGATCGAGGCCGGCGAACAGGTGGCGATCATCGGCCCGTCCGGCGCCGGTAAATCCAGCCTGCTGAACCTGCTGGCCACTGCGATTCGGCCCAGCAGCGGCGACATCGAAGTGCTGGGCGAGCGCGCCTGGCATTTGTCCGCGCGCCAACGGCAACGCCTGCGTGCCCGCATCGGCCTGGTGCATCAGGCGCCGCCGCTACCGCCCCGGCAACGGGTGGTGACGGCGGTGCTGGCCGGCAAACTCGGGCAATGGAGCCTGGGCAAAAGCCTGATCAACCTGCTGCACCCACTCGACGTGCCCGGCGCCCGCGCTGCACTGGCGCGACTGGATCTGGCCGACAAACTCTTCAGCCAATGCCAGCAACTGTCCGGCGGGCAGTTGCAGCGGGTCGGTATTGCCCGCGTGCTGTATCAGGCGCCGGAGGTGTTGCTGGCCGACGAACCGGTCTCGGCGATGGACCCGGTGCTGGCCGGGCACACGCTGTCGATCCTGTCGCGCCATGCTCGCGAGCACAACGTGACGCTGGTGGCGAGCCTGCACGCGGTGGAACTGGCGCTGTCGCACTTCCCGCGCATCGTCGGTCTGCGCGAGGGGCAGATCCTGTTCGACTGCCCGTCCGCGCAGGTCAGCCGCGACATGCTCGACACCCTCTACGCCAACGAACAACTGCAATCCCCGGCGCCCGCCGTCACCCCACTGATTGTGCAGATTCCGCGATGCTGAGCGCCGATACCCGCGACCCCGCCGCGCTGCCACGGTTGCTGCTGACCGGGCTGGCGATTGCCTTGCTGTGGCCCGGCATTCAGCTCAGCGAACTGGATCTGGGCGTGCTGTTTCACGCCGACAGCCAGAGTGAAATGGGCCGCTTCGTGTCGATGTTCTGGCCGCCGGCCCATGACCGCGAGTTTCTGCAATTACTGCTCAAAGCCACCCTGCAAACCCTGGCCATCGCCACCGCTGGCATGGCCCTGGCCCTGCTGCTGGCCGTGCCGGCCAGCCTGCTCGCCAGCCGCGCCCTGTCGCTGACCGCCGCCTCCCGCAGCGGCCGCCCGAGCCTGTTGGGCCGCCTGCTGCGCTGGCCGGTGCGCGGGCTGCTGATCTTCCTGCGCAGCGTGCCGGAAATCGTCTGGGCGCTGCTGTTCGTGCGCGCCGTCGGCCTCGGCCCGGCGGCGGGCGTGCTGGCCATCGCCATCACCTACAGCGGCATGCTCGGCAAGGTCTACGCCGAAATCTACGAATCCACCGACCAACGCCCGGCCCACGCCCTGCTCCAGGCCGGCAGCGGCCGCCTCGCCAGCTTCGCCTACGGCGTACTGCCCAACGTCGCGGCGGAACTGCTCTCCTACACCGTCTACCGCTGGGAATGCGCCATCCGCGCCTCGGTGGTCATGGGTTTCGTCGGCGCCGGCGGCCTCGGCCAACAGATCGACCTGTCGATCCGCATGTTCGCCGGCGGCGAAGTCGCCAGCATGCTCCTCACATTCCTCCTCCTCGTCCTCGGCGCCGACCAACTCAGCCGCCTGCTGCGCTGGAGGCTGGCATGAAACGCCTGATCAATTCGGTGCTGATTCTTGCCATTGTCGTGGCCGTCATTGCCTCGTTTACCTACCTGGGTCTCGACCTTGAAGAACTCGGCAGCGCTACCAGCCTGAAACAGATGGGCTTGTATGTGGCACGTTTCCTCAGCCCCGACCTGAGCGCTGACTACCTAAGCGCCATCTTGCGCGGATCGATGGAAACCCTCGCAATGTCCGCCCTCGGCACCCTCCTCGCCGCTGTACTGGGCTTGTTTTTGGCGCTCCCCGCCGCTGGCCGGTTTGGCTGGTTTTTTCAGAGTGCCGCGCGCCTGCTGCTCAATGCCCTGCGCGCGATTCCCGAACTGGTGTGGGCTGCGTTGATGGTGCTGGCGGCTGGGCTTGGGCCGAATGCCGGGACACTTGCGTTGGCCCTGCACACCACGGGCGTGTTGGGGCGGTTGTTTGCTGAAGCACTGGAGAACACACCGCCGGAACCGGCGGATGCGATTCGGTTGCAGGGGGGGAATCCGGTTTTGGCGTTCTGCTACGGCACCCTGCCGAACCTGGCGCCGCAGTTGCTGGCGTACTGTTTGTATCGGTGGGAGAACAATATCCGGATGGCCAGTGTGCTGGGGTTTGTCGGGGCTGGGGGGTTGGGACAGATGTTGTATGTGAGCTTGAGTTTGTTTCAGGAGGCGCAGGCGGGGACGGTGATATTGGCGATGTTGGTGCTTGTGTGGGGGGTGGATTCGTTGAGTGCTTGGAGTCGGGGGCGGTGGGTTAAGGCTTAGGTTGGATGGTCTTTGAAGTGGCTTAAAACAAATATTCGTCGAGGTCCGCGTCCGGCCAATAGCAGCCTTCAAATGACGTCAATCAAACCAAGCCAATTAATTACTATGTTTCAACGCGGGTGCAGACATGCACCCGCTTCAGCCGAAGATGTATACGCAGTCGTCAATGTTTTCTAATTCTTGCTGCGTGTATCGGGCGTTGCCATATTTTCGAATATCCTCTAATACTCCCCTGACAGGAACTGGCTGCGATGCGTCGTCAATCAACTCAATTAAGAACTGATAATCAGGGCTTTCCCTTTGAGATACTTCTCTACTAGCTCTTTGAGTGCTATTCGAGCTTGCTGATCGGTTAGCATTGTTTCTCCGGAAAAACAGCCCCATTGGTCGCAATCGACAATAGTCGCCAGATGCCCTTCAGAGAAATCTTCGGTTGACAGAGACGACTTACGATTACCTTTGTTTGCACTTTTCAAGCTCGCTTTGACTTTCTAATGTCGTATCCAATCCAAGCCGATACTTGCAATAATCAATAACCAGACTTCGCTCCACCTCGCTTAGCTCACTCAATTTTTTATCATCGGATTCGTACGCGAAAATATTTTCAAACTCCATCTGAAATGTGGGACTTTTCTTAATAAAGAATACTTTTTCCGGATAAGCGTCCTCCATCTTTTCGTAAAAACCTATATAAAGCATGGCGACAATCGTGGTTGATAATATGATTAGCAGCGTTTTCATGATGAAGGCGGTCGCAAAAGTTTGGTTTTAATCCGAAGGTTTCTAACAAGCTCCATGCCGATATTACCAGGGCAAATTTTTCCTTCGCCGGCTTGCATGGGAAATTCACGGTGCCCACCTAACGTCGTCACCCTGAAAACGCTGGTCAGGGCCTGAATCAAGGTCAGAAGGGTATCAATTTGTATGGCAGGAATTTTCTGGTCCATGTTGCCGTTGATGCTTTCGAGGGCTTGGCGAGCAAAAGCGACCATATCGCCACCCTCTTCGGCGGTTGTCAGGTTTTCCAGTAAAACAATACCAATCACACCCGTGTTGTAGTTATGTACGCTTGATCCCTTGAACCGTATGTCACGTCCTTCAAAGACTTTACCCGTACAATCGATACCGTAGTGATAGCCGATATCATCAAACTTAGCCTGATGTTCACTCTGAATCGCGCGCATTTGTCCTGCACCAGCACCGCAGCCTACACTTCGTCCTGCGTGGTGAAGGGCGATCATCGAGTAGTCCCAGTCATCCACCATTTCACCTTTTGCTTTATGTGCTCCCCATGATGATCGTTCTACAAACTCGCACTTGTTTTTGCTGAGTAGTCTGATGATCGCTTCTCTAGTGGCAGCTCTATCATTGACGGTGATAATCGTGGGAGCAACTGGCACAGCGGGTTTGACTTCAGTCGCTTTTGCTTCAGTAGTAAATTGTTCAGCCATTCTGGGTCAGTCCGTTAGTTCGTTAAGCGTCCGAGCTGGAGAAGTGAAATCAATGCTAATGGAAATATTGGCATCTTTGGCTGGGGTTTTGATCTTTGCTATCCCGGCGCTGTCGGTAACACCTGTAATCTTTTGACCATTTACAGTGGCAGTGAAACTTCTTCCGACTAGAGGTTGACCAGTCTCGCTATCAACGATGCTGAAAGTATGCCCATAGGTTTTCTGCAGTAAAAGCGGGAGTGGAGGCGTGAACGGTGCAGGATTATGGGAGTCGCCGATGATCACCGTACCCGAACCACCAATAACTACGTCGCCGTGTGTGCCGACGGTTCCCACCAGCGCGGCATTCTTGCCATTGATGAACACCGTCGCAGACACTGCCGAGTCCAAAGCGCTGCCGCAGGTGCAAGTGTCGCCTTTCCTTGCAGCTGCGAGGCCGTCAAAAAACACATCGGGAGATCCGGACGCAATGGCTTTGGGCCCGTGCCCAGGCATAGGGCAACTGGTGGGGTCAGTTATGCGTGCAGCTGGCTTTGCCATGTATGACTTCCTGTCTACGATTTTTCCAAGGGCGACTGTATCAGAGTTGCGTAGAGCAGTGGCTCAAGGCATCGCTCTGGTGGGCATATCGGCGATAGCTTTGAATCGCCTATGGTTAGGCAGAGGTCGTTGAGCGGCAGCATTCGGCCAATAGCTGCCGCTAGTAAAAGAAAAGCGAGCACCCCGTTTTCTATCTGAGGGAGCGAATAATCATTAGAATTTTATTGTAATCGTTGTAACGAGTCCTAATTTAAAAAAGCGACTTCACTTCGTGAAAATCGTAGCACTCTAGAACAGGCTGACTGATCAGCATGAAAGGTGCTTCTGTATGATTGACAGATTTCAGTCATCGAACGGCTCATATGCTCGACCTTGTTCGGTTAGCTCATAAACACCATCACCAACATCTACGATTAGTTTCATTTTCATGAGTTCATCTATTGCATCAGTAAGATGATGCTCGTCAGGTAGTGTTTGGCCCAGAGTCACGTTTTTCATTGTCAAAGTGAAAAAATTGCCTTGGACCTTTGAGATTATTTGGGATGATTTTCTAATCGCAATTTCCAGTATGGAGTCGGCCATTCTTGATGGGGGTTTTCTGGAGTTTAAATCCATATCAGCCTCTACCGATTCTAAACGATCTGAAACCGCACCTAAAATGTTAAGCGCATCACTCACAGATTTTACGATTGTCAGGCTTTTCCCACAATTAACACTAGCGAATTCATCCCTAAGAATCTTCTTGTTTTCTGTGAACGTCTTATCGTTTGATACGATTATCAAATCCTCATCACAGAATTCAAGCAACTCCTCCCACAGTAGCTCGTCGCAAACCGAGTGTCTATCAGGTGATATTGGCGGATTTCCTAGTATCTTCCGCGTTTTAGCCTTGGTGATAAGCTTCTCTTCCGTTTCTATAAAAGTGCAAATTTTAGTAAGGTTTTCGTATGCATCAAGCACAGGATCGTCTCCCGGCTTAGGTTCAAGCATTGCGTTAATCTTCCTCTCCAACTCTTTTCCAAGCTTGTGAACCTCGGATTGTAGACGCGTTGCTTTTTGATGCTCAACCATGTCTCGCACCACCGCCGTGGTGAAGATCGAGATGGATGAGGTTTTCTTAATCTCTTTAGCAAGATTAATTAATTGCGCCGTTCGATTTCGCTGAAACTCTCTATACCCTTGCTCTGAAATTATGAGTTTGTCTTTTAGTTTTTTTAGCTCTTCAAATAAAGACAACCTATCACGCGCACCTCGATAAAAATCAAGATATATATTCGTATCAACAAATAGCTTTGTCACTTTCATTCCTCGCCAGCAATTAAATTACAGTTCCTTCCAAAAAAAGGAGCATATATCCCACACCAGTAAAAACTTTCTAAAAGGGTGAGCTAGGCCTCCGTCGGGCAGAGTATTGCAGTATCCATACTCCTCGCGACTTATACGTGTATTACAGGGGATTGAGGGCATGGAAGCGGGATCTGGACTCCCAACAGACGTTTCCAGCAAGGGCATTAAGACTGTTATCACCTGATTACAGCATCTCTAAAGGTATGAACAGTATCAATCGCTGCACAACGCAAAAAGATTAGGAGACATTGACGGTAGCAATGGTACGTAAATGTCTACTCACGGACGTAGGCTTTTGGCCGGAAGACGTCAACCACAAACGACCGCTTCCGGCCGAAAGCAGTCGCTGATGCATGATTATTAATACCTAAACTAACAGCGCCATGTACTGGAAAAACTGGTGCTTTACTGACCATTAACGATTACGTATGTAGAAGCGAACCATATAGAGTCTTTTCCATTAATTTTATTCGCCCCTGATATATTAATATTCGAACTGAAGCTGCATTGTTGAATATCAGCTCCTTGCGCAGCATCTTTTGAGGACAAGGCTGAAAAAGTCACATAGTAAACACCGGGCTCCTTAACCGCAGCGAAGAAATTTAGATTTCGTTCGGATGCAATTGGAATCCTCAAATCGAAAAGAGGGCTATTTTTCACTTGTGGATTGTTGGATATTTTCTCATAGAGCAGAGGGAAAATCGTTTTATCAGCCCGCGCTTGCCCCTCAAAATTGTATGAGATCCTGCTTACTGATAGAGAGTCCGGACAAAGTTTAAAGTAGATAGCTTCGTTACTGCTATTTTTAATAGTTACTGTAGGGGTTAGATAATACCCATCACTAGCTTTAACCACTGAAACTTTTACAGATAAAAATGTAGACTCTGTATCTTTAATTCGCTTTTGGATATCCGCAAGCTCTGCCAAAGCCCGATCTTTCTGCTGTAGTGCGTCAAAGGTATATGCCCCCCAGAGAAGTGTTGCAAGCGCGCAAGAGGCTATAACAAAATTATTATAAGCTTGATGATGTCGTAAAAAATCGTACACGCGTGCGTGCAGGACGACTCTAAAATTATATATGGCAAACGCTAGGGCGATTAATGCCCCAAAACAGATAATCCATACCCACATGGTCGACATAATCCCTACCTGCTTGAGTATCGCGGAGTGCCATCTTGAGGGAACAGTTCCGGAGAAGGTTCTTGGTCTACGAAGGATCGATTCTGACCAGCAGGCTTCACCCAAAGCGCCTGCTTAACAGCTTCCAGATCCACATTGTCCTTAACAACTGGAAGGTTTTGCGTAATCACCGGAGTTACATCTTCCTTGATTCTCTCCAGCTCCGCATCTGCGAAAGCAATGGATTGATTAAAAAGCAGCGCCAGCCCAACAAGAAAAGCAACACCTGAGCGTAGTGAATTTGATTTAAAACCGTACCATATATCTCCAGGCGACATCATCACCTGTTGCGAAGTAAGGACTAACAAACTTTCTCGATCAAAACGCTTCATCACATCGAGAAGAGTTTCTAGAGTTACTTGATCACTTGAAAGATCAAAGCCCTCTTTATCCCCAATCATCAGAGACAAAACCTGAAGCCTATCCATAACTTCTGACAAGTTTTTTAATGAATGATGACTAAGGTCGCCAGCCTGATTGACGCGAAGACTACTATAATATGTTCCATCACTTACAAAAAAAGCACTCAACCAATGATGGATTTCTTTTGAGTTATCCCCCAGAGAAAATATTGCTTGGTAAGCGTGAAAGCTTTTAGCCAAAGTTACGGGAATTTTACTGCGCTCAATTGGATCGCCCCACGTTACAGATCTTCTAACGATGAATCGTTCAGAGTCAGAAAACGCTTGACTAGCAACGTAAGGATCTCCGCTAATTATTCCAGGATAGATATTAGATCCCGACAAAGTAAATACTACATCGCCAATAGCCATCTCTTTTAAAAAAGAAAGGACTTGTCCCCGCACATTGATCGTTAGATTTGGCTCTATTGCATCACAAATTGTGAAGACATCTTCACCCTTAGCTTCACGAAGAACCTCAAAGACATCTTCGTCAGGGGTAGAGTTATCAAGATGCGCCATTGCAATGCAGCCCATCTCGAGGAAATTGTTGATAAATCTATACCTGGATCCAGGTCTCACTACCCAGCACTTTGACTTCAGATTTGCGTGTCTAACAACAATATCGGAATCTTGTAGATCGTCCATGGTGTGATTTAACCCGTCTATTTTTTTGCGTACAAATTGGCGATGATAACAAAACTATAACGCCCATAAGATAATGTCAATATGCCTGCTCTAAAAATCGATGTCTTGTATGCTATAGAGGGCCAGATTCTGTTGTCGCACAATGCCGAACTACGAGCATAATTAATCCGTTGATTTTAAATAAATATCAACCCAGCATATTGGTGACTCAACGGTGGCGACGGGCGCGCCGCAAAACATTGCAAATAATTTTACTTTATTCTTTTTCCTCTTTGCCTAAGCAAGTCCGAAATGATTTTCCCTGTATATTTCCCCCTCATTTTTGCGACAAACAGAGGTTCAATATCTTGAGCAAACCCCATCAACCCTTGAAGATGGAGTATTGACTCCTCATCTAATTTATTTTGCACATAATGGTGAATCATCGAGCTAATTAATCGCTTCTTATCTCGACCTAAAGAAACATTGTTATCATTGGTTATAATTAGCCCAGTAATTCGGCGCTGCCTTTTCTTAGAGGCATACACTGTTTTTTCCGAATTTATTTTAAGTCTTGGATAGGGAATATTTTCAAGCACCTCCAAAATGAAGGCTTCCACGTCAAACATTACACCCTTATCATTCGTTGAGAACGTCAAATCATCGGCATACCGGGAATAGACTATACTTCGATCCCTGCACCAACCTTCCATTGCCAGATCAAAATAATACATTATTGAATTCGACAAAATTGGCGAGCTTGGAGCTCCAATACTTAGAGCAAGCCGCGAAGTAGATCGCTCTCTAACGCAACTGACTCGCGCGATATCCTTTATGCTTTGCGCTGTTAATTTCCCACATAGCACGTAAGACAAATGCTTTATCAAATCCAATTCAGTTATGGATCCGAAAAAGTTTGAAAAATCAAACTTAGCAATATAACTATTTTGCCTATGCCGCTCTGCGTTGTCCTTTATGCTTGAACCCTGTTTATATGCTGCAGCGCATTCGTGAACCGGAAGCTGAGCAAACAAACTTTCGATAAGAATACCTTGTATTACTTTGGTTTCTTTAGCGGGCTGTGCAATAGGCCTCATGCCACCAGATTTTTTGGGTATAAAATAACGTTTGTATGCATATGGTGCTCTTACTATCAGTCGAGCTACATCATGCTCAGACAAGGATAACACTTCTGACATATGCTTGCGAAAGTCATACAGGATCATTTATGGCCTCCCAGTTTCGCACGATCAATCGCTCTGTTTCGGTTCCTTTCTGCCGCTGTTATTTTATAATAATCAACACATTCAACACGCAATCGCAAAGGGTCAACAGCCATACCTGACTTTAAGACGAAGCGAAGGCTATGGAAAGTATCATCATCACATGCATAAAACGTTGAATCACTATACTCAATCTTTCTTACAAGTCTGAATTCCTGAAGAAGAAAAAGCTTTCGCCTTAGGTCGTCCCTATGCACCTCACGACCTAAGCTTCTTATTGAATCAATCAGCTCTTTTTCCTTAAGGGCGACAAACAATCTGAGCAATTCATAAATCAGCACAATAAGATGAATATTATTATGAACATTGAACGCCTGGGTTTTTTGAAGCTCTAATATTTCCGCAGCAATATCCTCAAGAACATCGCTTACTACATCATCAGATATGTCATTTGGAAATTTTGGACTCCAAGGATAAATTTTTACTCCTGTGCCATGCTTTTCTTTAATATGGCGAAGAATACCAAGATTGATAAATGAGCTAGCACCCGCATATTCTTCAGGAACAAAAACAATCAATTTTTTATTGAAGTCTGGCAACTGTGAAAATGCTCCCAGCTCAGCAATCGCACCTTCGCTTTCAACTGCGATAGCCACCAATGAGCACACACTACCGAGATCGGCTTCGAAATCCATCAGGTTTCTGAAGACACCATCTTCGTGCCAAGACTTTATTTCTTCGGGGCGGAATATATGCGGTGACACAGCCATTTGAAGCGCTTTGCGCTTCACTGCATCGCGAAGAGAACGGACTGGAGGCTCGTCAGCGTCCGCATGTTCCTTTTCCGGAACATGTCCCCCGCAAAGTAAAACGATTGGATTTTTTGAGAAATGAACCTTGCTCTGCTCAAGATCAACGTCTGCAAGAATTCTTTGTCGCGGATCCATGCGATGTGGGCTCTTTACCAAGAATCAGCCGCAGACAAGATCTGTGGACCGGAGTGAGCGAAGCGAGCGTAGGGCCGCAGATCTTGTCTGCGGAATAAAACAACGCAATGTAATTGAGTCTGGCGAAGCGCCTGACTAAGCAATGATGGAAACCATCAAGCTATGAACGCGTAAAGAGATGTCGAATCTAGATCAGAGTGCCATCACTGTCAACGGCTCGGTATTCTCCCCCAATCTTCATAAGACCAGACTGCTTTAGCGCAGGAGGTAGCCCTGCGGTCGCGTGCGAAGGTCCTCTTATGGCCGGTAGCGGTCGCTTGCCGACGTCCGCTTCTGGCCGATAGCAGACACTCCCAACGAAAAGAGGAGACGGATGTATTTTCCGATGAAGAGCTCACTTCTCTTGGCCAGTGAAGGCATTGTGATAGCATGCGTCCGCCCCCCGGAGAGGGGGAAATTTTCTACATCCTGCAAGGAATATGCCCCGTGAAAGACTTCGTCATCAGCGTCAACAACACCGTCCTCTATCTCTCTCTCGCATTCATCTGGCTGGTCGCTATCGTCGCGATTTTCACCAGTGGGTTCCTCCCGGCGCTGGGTATCTTCGTGGCCGGCACCCTGTGCTGGTGCATCATTTCCGGCTTCTGGTTCGTCCAGTCGGCGACCTACGAAGAACTGCGCAAGCTGAACGCCAGCAAAAACTGAAACATCAGGGTGGAGCCGTAGCGCCCCGCCCTACCCCGAGCGCTTGGTTCCGTGCCAAGCGCTTCTCTCTGCTGTGAACTACTCGCACGACCCCGCCTTCTCCGACCTCCACATCACTTCGCCCCCCTTTCCCTTTCAGCCGACGAGGGACCGGACTGTTTTCAGGAAATAAGCTCCCACCTTTGAGCGCTTAAACAGCTCCGTTTAAAGCAACCCGCCGTAACTTCCCCAAGGCTACAACGCCTTGCGTCATTGCCTACGACTACGCCAGAATCCGCCGGCTTGTGCGTCTACGACGCGGGTCTTATCGTTTCCCGGTCACTGAAAAACAGTGATGGGGTTTGGTAGCCCGAGACAAACACAAGATGCAGAGCACACCATCGCGGCGGTCAATCGCCCCGGTTTTATGGTGGCCATGCACAGGGCGTCTTCGGGCGCGCCGGTCTCCTTGTGTCCCGGTCTACCAACCTGCGTATGGCCACCACCCAACGTTTGGTAGCGAGTGGGTGATGGCTCCTGATGACGACACAAGGAGTTTCACCATGATCAAACCAACACCCAACCCACCCAAAACCGACCCCACCTCCCCCTACGAATCTCCCAACTCCAAAAAACTCCACGACGCCGCCGAGCGCGCGCTGGATCACTACCTCTTCCCCGCCGCCGGGATCATGTCGTCCTTGAACGAGCCCGAGCGGATGTACCTGGCCAATCCGAAATTCAACACCGAATGCCTGCTGGCCAACGCCAGCGAAAACCTCGGAGCGGCCAGTGAGATACTGAGCAATTTCGCCGCCACGCTCGATCCGTCGCATCGCAAGACGGCGATTGGTATTGCGCAGGTGGTGATGATTGCCGAGCTGGCGGTGAATCAGGCGCTGGATCACGTCGAAGTGGCGTAATCGGTCGGCTCCTGTAGGAGCAGTCAGTGGCTGCTTCTACAGCGAAATTTGTGTGGGATGCCTGGGTGCCCGTTCAGCTTTCACAATGCTGGATATGGTGAAATTTGGAGATTCAAGAATCAGACGTACCTCATGGCCCTCGAATCGCTGAGCCCTCTCCAGTTGATGATCTGCTGATAAGAGCCACCCAGAAATCCCATGCTTATTTACCCTCGCTATACTGCCGCGCAGCAGACGAAGGTTTAGCTGTTCAGTACCGATCTTTGTTTCTGGCGGTGCGAGGGTGTCTTGGGAGAAATGAGGTCGTGGAAAAATAGATGAAAAAGTTATTCCTTGGACTCTTGTTCGGAGTGCTATCTGTCTTGGCCGGTTGCGCAAAGGCTGAACCGCACTGTGAGGACTTCCTGGCAAAAATCAGCGACAAACCTGAATTTGTTGAGCTTCTGACGTGCACCCAGGACAACGACATACAAGGGAAACCTTTGATTGCTCGCTACCGAGTAAAAGGCCTTGATGCGCTTGAAGCTGAACGATACATGCATCAGAGCTTCGGTCTGCCACAGCTTCAGCATATGTGTTGCGGATGGGATTCAGCACCGTTCTTCTATCGCGATAAAAAAACACATGTGGGGTACATGCTGGGTATGGGATCCGAAGAGACGCCGATAGACAAAAGGGATTCGTGGTCAGAAATTAAGTATTTCTACATTAACGTTTCCCTCTTTACTGAAGACACCTAAACACAACGTCGCCCAACTCGGATTAACCAAAAAAGCGTCGCTAGTCGATGGCTGAATCTGAAAGAGATTTCCTCCAGGCGGCTTCTGTAGCGCGTCCACCGCCGTTGCAGAAAAGAGCGCGGTTCAAAAGGTAATGGAATGCAAAACAGCCCGGCCCGGCACCCTCTTTAACTAGGAAGGGCGTAGGCCCGGGCTGTTTGCGTTTCAGTAAAGGGCATTGAATTCGAACCACGAGGCCTTGATCCAATTACTGCATCGAATGCACATATGAACTGCATTCAACCCGACTAGTGCTCCAAACGCAGGCCTTTAGACTCTGCCCCACGATCAACGTAAGGGAGCATTCAACATGGTCACCAGCGCCGTCATCCATCAAACCGGTGAGCCTCAAGTCATTCAGCTTGAGCAATCCACCGCGCAAGCACCCGGCCCCGGCGAGGTCTGGCTTGAGCAGTTCGCCATTGGCGTCAACCCGCTCGACTTGAGCCAACGTTCCGGTGCCGCGCCGTTGGCGTTGCCTTCCGGGCTGGGGCTTGAGGGCGCCGGGCGGGTTGTGGCGGTAGGGGCCGATGTGACGAACGTGGCCGTCGGCGACCGCGTCGCTTATGCCACGGGCCCCATCGGCGCCTATGCCAGCGCCCGCCTCTACCCGGCCAATCGGCTGGTGAAGATCCCCGACAGCCTGAGTTTCGAGGACGCGGCGGCGGTGCTGTTCAAGGGCATCACCGCGCAGTATTTGCTCAAGTCCACTTACCCGGTCGGGCCGGGGTCGACGGTGCTGATCTACGGCGCGGCCGGTGCGCTGGGGCAGATCATGGTGCCGTGGGCGAAGCATTTGGGGGCGTTGGTGATTGGTGTGGTGTCCGGCGCCGAGAGTGTCGAGCGGGCCCGGTTGGCGGGTTGTGATGAGGTGTTGGTGTTCGAGGCGGCGACGCTGGCCGACGCGGTGGTCGACCTCACCCAGGGCAAGAAAGTGGATGTGGTGTACGACCCGATTGGCCGGGTGTCTTTCGAGGCGTCGTTGAATTGCCTGCGCCCGCGCGGGTTGCTGGTGTCGTTCGGCATGGCGTCGGGGGCGCCGGCGCCAGTCGAGATCAGCACTCTGAACACCAAGGGTTCGCTGTTCCTGACCCGACCGTCCCTCGCCGCCCACACCGCCACGCCGGAGGAATACCAGCAGCGCGCAAAGGACGTGTTGCAAGCGATTGACGCCGGTATCATCCGGCCCAATGTCGGGCGTCGTTATCCGCTGGCGGACGCCGCCCGGGCCCATGACGATCTGCACCGGGGCGGTCTGCCGGGAGCGGTTGTGCTGGTGCCTTGAGTCTTTTTTCGGGTCATCCACGAGGGTTGTCGTTGCATGGATCTGTTCGATAGCCGTCAGGCCGATGAAGTCGCCACCCTGCTGGCCCTGGCCGAGCACGGCTCGTTTGCCGCGGCGAGCCGGACGTTGCAGCGCCATCCCTCGGTGCTGTCGAAACGGCTCAGCGCGCTGGAGTCGCGGCTGGGGGTGCGGCTGATCGAGCGCACCACCCGGCAATTGCGTTTCACCGATGAGGGGCAACGGCTGGTGGCGCGGTTCGGGCATGCGGTCAGTCTGATCGCCGAAGCGGAGCAGGATGCGCGCGAGGGTGCCGCCGAAGTTCGCGGGCGTTTGCGCATCGCCCTGCCGGCCGCCATGGGGCGGCTGTGGCTGGGCGATATCATTTCGGCGTTCGCCCTGGCCCATCCGAACGTGGCGCTGGAGGTGGAATATGCCGAGCGCTTCGTCGATATCGTCGCTGAAGGTTTCGACGCGGCGATCCGCATTGGCGAGCTGGCGGACAATCGGCTGGTGGCGAAGAAACTCTGCGATCACCGCCGAATCCTTTGTGCCGCGCCCTCCTATCTTCAACAGCATGGCGAGCCGAAAACGCCGGCGGATCTTGCCGATCATCATTGCCTGGGGTTTACCGGGTTGCATTCGTATCCCGAATGGCGACTGACCCGTGGCGACGAGAAACACACTCTGAAAATTCGCAGCCGACTGGTCAGCAACGACAACGAAGCGCAGCTGTGTGCCGCGCGCATGGGCGTGGGAATTTTGGCCGGCGGCGACTGGCTGATGACCAACGACCTGCGCGAGGGGCGTCTGGCGCGGGTGCTTCCCGAGTGGCAACTGGATGCGGACACGGGGGTTTATCTGGTGCGGCCTTCGGCGCGGTTCAACACCGCGACGACTACGGCATTCAAGGAGTGGATCGAGGGCGCTTTTGCCGAGGGTGCGCCTTGGATGACTCCGCCCCGCTGATTTGCAAACGGTGATGGGAAATCGTGTCGGCCTTTTTGCCCATTCCTGATGGGAATGCCCCCATAAAAAACATGAATTTTATTTAAAGCGCTCAATCTTTTAGCGTGGCCATTCCGCATATGGAGATGACGCTATGAATGACTCAAGCCTGCGCCTTTACGTCGATGCTCAATTCACAAGTCCCTACGCAATGTCGTGCTATGTGGCCCTTCGAGAAAAGGGAATCGAGTTCGAAATGAGCACCCTGGACCTGGACAAACTGGAGAACCAGGCCAGCGATTACGCCCGTCTTTCCCTGACTCAAAGAGTGCCCACCCTCGTGCAGGGCGACTTTGCGTTGTCGGAATCATCGGCGATCACCGAATACCTGGAAGATGTGTTCCCCCAAACACCTGTTTACCCACAGCATCCACAAAAACGCGCCGCAGCGAGGCAAGTTCAAGCGTGGCTACGCAGTGATCTGCTCCCAATCCGACAGGAGCGCTCTACCCTTGTCGTGTTCTATGGTCAGAAATACGGACCGTTGTCAGCGTCGGCTGAGGCTGCCAAGAAAAAGTTGGTTGAGGTCGCTCAATGGTTGCTTACCGATAGTCCGGACTACCTTTTTGGTGAATGGTCGATCGCCGATGTTGATCTCGCGTTGATGCTGAACCGATTGATACTCAATGGGGACATTGTGCCGGCTCAGCTGGAGGATTACGCCCAACGCCAATGGCAGCGCAAGACAGTACAAGAGTGGATCAAGCTGGAACGACCTCGACTGTAACGGCAGCACTTTCTTTGCTTTTCTGTTGCGACTCGAGCCTACACCCCCTTGAGCAAGTGCCTACAAATTCACCAGAAAGCGCCGGCTTTCAGGGCTCGCCCCTCAAGCCGTATCCTTTTCCCGTCACCCACATCCCGCCCAAGGCAGTAAGCCGCCCTAATCATCCAGGACGTGCCAAACCCTTGGGCGTTTTTGTTTTAAACAACGGAGGCCTACAGCTCCAATGCCTTCGCCATGATGACCGTGCGCTCCGCCCCGTGAAACTCGTCTCGTACCTTTTCAAACCCAAGCGAAGCATAGAAGCCTTCCGCGGTGATTGAAGAAGGCACACGCAGCCGGTTCAGACCTGCATTGATGGCAAGTGATTGAAGCCTCTCCATAAGTTGCCTTCCGATGCCCTTTCCTTGATAGCGCGGGTCGACAAACACACTTCGGACAATGTCGTGATCCAGGCTTGCGGTTGCAACGATATGGCTGCCGGCTGTAGCCACGAGGACTTGACGCTTAGTCAGCAGATGAAGGATCGCCGGGGGAGAAAAGCTTTGCGCCACTTGCTCGATGATTTCGGCGGAGTAGTCCTTAACGTTCGACGCTCGCAAAGCATTGAGGATCGTTCGACTGATCGCTGGCGCATCTGCATTCGTAGCGTTTCGAATCAGGTAATCCATCAAGGGCCGCTCCTTGCGCGTCATCACTTGATCGTAGCGAAAAATGGGGACTGATCCATTAATCCGTGGATCAGTCACCTTCTTTTAAAACGTGGACAGCAACGGCTTTCACCCCAACCGCATCGACACCTCAATATCATCCGCAAACGGCACGCTCACGTAACCATTCCCCGGCGAGCGTACATGCGCCAGATACTCCGGGCAGTAATCGGTGTTATCCGCCACCACCAGCGCGCCTGGACGCAGGTGTCTCTCCACGAGTTTCAGCACGTCGCCATACAGCGCTTTCGCACCATCGAGCAGAAGCAGATCAACAGTCGATGGCAGATCGCGAGCCAGCGTTACGAGCGCATCCCCTTCGCGAATTTCAATCAGATCACTCACCCCGCCCTCAACAAAATGACGCCGAGCCAGTTCAATCTTCGACGGTTCAAACTCGCTGCCGATCAGCACACCGCCACCGTTGTCCCGCAGCGCTGCTGCCAGATGCAAAGTGGACAGACCAAACGAGGTGCCAAATTCGACGATGGCTTTGGCGCGGTTGCTGCGCGCCAGCATGTAAAGCAGTTTGCCGGTGTCGCGGGAGACGGGCAGCCACAGGTCTTTGAGCATGGCGTAGAGTTCGCGGTATTCGGTTTTGCTGTGCATCAGGCGTTCGCGTTCTTCGCCGGACACGTTGTTCAGCGCCGGGCTGGTGGCGGCGCTGGCCTGGGTGTAGAGGCGTTCGATGAGGGGCGCCAGCGGTTCGGTGGTCAGGGTTGTCATGATGGTTTTCCGTGGGTTGAGAGCTAATATGCGAATGATTCGTCGCATTTAAATGATGCGAGCGAATGGCTCTGTTCGCTATTCGCATTCCGCCCCGACGCCCGAGCTGCCCATGACCGATCGCCAGACCGCCCGTATTTCCTCACGCAAACAGCCGCAGCAGGCACGCTCCGCCGAGCTGGTGGCGGCGATTCTGCAGGCGGCTATTCAGGTTTTGGCCAAGGAAGGCGCGGCGCGTTTCACCACGGCGCGGGTCGCGGAGAAGGCTGGCGTGAGTGTCGGCTCGCTGTATCAATACTTCCCGAACAAGGCGGCGATTCTGTTTCGTTTGCAGAGTGATGAGTGGTTGCAGACCACCGGAATGCTGCAGCGGATTCTGGAAAATTATGAAGAGCCACCGCTTGAACGCCTGCGCACGCTGGTGCATGCGTTCATTCGTTCGGAGTGCGAGGAGGCGCAGATGCGCGGCGCGTTGAGTGATGCGGCACCGCTTTATCGTGATGCGCCGGAGGCCCATGAAGTGCGGGCGGCGGGCACGCGGATCTTCGCGACGTTCATGGTGGAGTTGCTGCCCAGGGCCAGCGAAGCCGTTCGCATGCAGGCCTGCGATCTGATCCTGGCCACGCTCAGTTCGGTGGGGAAGGATTTTTCACTCACCTCACGCACCGACGCGGAAATCACCGCCCGCGCCGAGGGGATGGCGGACATGTTCAGCGCTTATGTGATGGCGCTCGACGCCCGCTGAAGCTGCTGATACGCCGTCACCAGTTGCGTTTGATTGAACGTCAGATTGCGACCGCTGGGGTTGGGCAGGATCCAGACTTTAGCGCCGCCGAACGTCTCCTCTTGCAGCCCCCACTCAATCGACTTTTTGCCGGATAACCCGGCATACGCCGCCTTACCGAGGAACGCCACGAAGCGCGGCGCGTAACGAGCGATCTTGCGTTCGAAGCTGGCGGCGGCTGCGGTGAATTCCTCTGCCGACAATTGATCCGCACTCGCCGTCGGACGCTCGACCACGGCGGTCAGGCCGCAGTGGAATTGCAGGATCGAGCGGTCGTCTTCCGGGCGTAACTCGTGGGGCGTGAAGCCCGCCAGGTGCAACGTGCGCCAGAAGCGGTTGCTGCGCCCGGCGAAGTGATGGCCCTGCTCTGCCGCCACCAATCCCGGATTGATTCCGCAGAACACCACGGACAGGCCTTGCGTGAGGATGTCCTCAAGCCCGTTCAACCGCAGATCACCTTCACCGCATCGCGCGCCTGCCCGGCCAGTTCTTCGCGGGATTTACCGGCACGGGCGCGGATCGAGATGCTGTGCAGCAGCGATGACGCGAGCATGGCCCGTGCTGCTGCGTCCACATCACCGTTCAGTTCGCCGGACTCGATCGCACGTTGCAGACGAGCTTCGAGATCGGCATCGAGCTGGCTCAAGCGCTGGGACAACACGTTGCGGATTTCCGGGTCCTCGACCGCTTCGGTGGTCGCGGTGCCGATGGCGAAGCAGCCGCGTGGCTGGCCGTCGCCGGAAAAATAGATCGCCAGTTGCCCTTCGTAAAAACCGGTCAGGGCCTGTTCCAGGGTCAGGCTGCTGTCGTTCAGCGCGGCCTGCATGGCGGCGTGGGCGGTGGCCCAGTATTGGTCGAGCGCTTTGATGTAGAGCGCGTGTTTGTCGCCGAACGCGGCGTACAGACTGGGGCGGTTCATGCCGGCGGCGCTGGCGATGCTGTCCAGTGAAGCGCCGGAATAGCCGGTGTTCCAGAACACGCCCAGCGCCTGTTGCAGCGCGGTTTGCGGGTCATAAGCCCGTGGACGGCCACGGCCTTTTCCTTCTGTCGGTTTATTTTGTGCCATGTCGCACAAATTCCTTGCGGGGAAATGAAGTCGCTCATATTCTTACACCATCGCACAAAATTAAGGAATCAGAAATTCCTTGATCGGCAGGTTTGTTGTAACAGCGCTCGAACCGAGGCTGGCGACGACGAAACAGCGGCAACAGAGCACCCCTCCTGCACCGCGCACTGACTTGATGACGCACCGTATTCAACGCCGCCCAGCACTTTGGAGAGAGCCGTTCATGAATCAGCCATTAGATCTCACCGCAGAACAAGCCCGCGCGCACCCCGTCGACGCGCCGCCGAAAATGCCGCTCAAGCAGAGGCTGCGCCCGGTCTTCATGTGGGGCGTCCCCGCGTTGTTCGCCGCGATTGGCTACGGCCAGTACGTCGCCAACGAGCCCTTCGTCTCAACCGATAACGCCTATGCCCGCGTGGCCAAGGCCTCGATCAACGCGCGGATTTCCGGGCAAGTGGTCGAGATCGCCGTGGACGACAACCAGCCAGTACGCAAAGGCCAGGTGCTGTTTCGCATCGATCCCAAGCCATTGCAGATCGCCGTCGACCGGGCCGAAGCGCAACTGGCCAACGCACGCCTGCGCATCGACGGGCTCAAGGCCAGCTACCGCCAGCAACAGGCCGAGCTGCAATCGGCGAAGGCCTCGGCGGATTACGACCAGAAAGAGTTCGGTCGCAAGAAAGCCTTGATCGCCACCGAGTTCGTGTCGAAGGCTCTCTACGAGCGCGCCGAAACGGACCTGAAAGTCTCTCGTCAACGCATCGCGTCCATCGAGCAACAGATGGCCAGCACCGTCGTTGCGTTGAACGGGAATCCGGACATCGCCCTCGACAATCACCCGACCGTGCGCGAGGCCAAGGCTCAACTCGACGAAGCGCAGCTCTATTTGTCTTACGCTACGGTCACGGCGCCGGACGACGGCATCGTCGCCAAAGTCGATGATTTGCAGGTAGGCAACTACGTCAACAACGGCGCGCCGGCGTTTGCGCTGATTTCCGACCGGGAAATCTGGGTCGAGGCCAACTTTCGCGAGACCCAGTTGACCCACATGCGCCCCGGTCAGACCGCGACCGTCACCCTCGATACCTACCCGGATCGCCCGCTCAAGGCGCACGTGATCAGCATGAGCCCCGGCGCCGGTGCCGACTTCGCCCTGCTGCCGCCGGAAAACACCACCGGCAACTGGGTGAAGGTGGTGCAGCGGGTGCCGGTGCGTCTTGAACTGGACGATAGCGACCCTGCCCTGCCGCTGTTTTCCGGCACCAGCGCCACGGTCGAAGTCGACACCGGGCATCGCTCGCCCTGGTGGCAGCCGCTCAAGTCGTTGTTGTCTGCGGGTAATTCGTGATGAACAGCTCAGCAGCCGATGCGCGGGCACTGCGGTTTGTCGCCCTGCTCGCCACCTATATGCAGTCAGCCAACCTGCCGTTGCCGAACGCCGCGCTGCGCTTGATTCAGGGCAGTCTGTCGATGACCGACGATCAGGCCGGATGGATTTTCACCTCTTATCTGGCCGCGAGCGCGATCACGATGCCGGTCGCGCAATGGCTCGCCGGACGCTTTGGGTTGAAGCGGGTTTACCAGACGGCACTGGTGCTGTTCGCCCTCGGTCTGTGGCTCGGCACGCTGGCCGGCACACCGCTGGAATTCATCGGCGCACGCCTCCTGCAAGGTCTGGCCAGCGGGGTAATTGCACCGTTGTCGATGGCCATCGCCCTGGAGACGTTGCCAGCAGAAAAGCGCCCCGCGTTCGGTCCGAAATGGACGGCGCTGGTGCTGTTCGGCATCGTCAGCGGCCCGAGCATCGGCGGCGTGATCTGTGAGTACTTCGACTGGCGCCCGATGTTCTACCTCAGCCTGCCGCTGACCGCGTACATCCTGATGGTGGTGACATTGCTGCTCGCCGAGAAGAAAGCAGACCCGCGTCCGACGTTCGATTTCTTCGGTTTCGTCAGTTTCACGGTCGGCATGATCGGCCTGCAGATGCTGCTCGATCGCGGCGAACGGCTGGACTGGTTCGACTCGCCGGAAATCTGGATCGAAGCGCTGGCCAGCGCCCTCGGCCTGTACCTGTTCGTCGTCCATGCGCTGACCCGCAAGACCCACTTTCTCAGCAACGGATTGTTCGGCGACCGCAACTTCATGCTGTCGACAGTGATGTTCTTCGCCCTGGGATTTGTGTTGCTGTCGACCATGGCCCTGACCTCGCCGATGCTCGATGAAATCCTCGGTTATCCGCCGGACACCACCGGGTTGCTGACCGTCCCGCGTGGCATCGGACTGGTGGGTGCGTTTGTGCTGATGGGCCGCGCCCCGGCGTGGATTGACGCACGTTTTTTTGTCGCCGCCGGCATCGCGCTGGTGGTGTACGCCAACTGGCTGATGCTCGGTTATTCGCCGCTGATGGACTGGACGCCCGTGGCCGTCACCGGGTTCATCCAGGGCGTGGGTCTGGGCATCCTGATGCCGGCGCTGAACAAGACCGCGTTCAGCACCATCGACCCGAAACTGCGCCCGGAAGCCACCGGTTTCTTCAACCTGATGCGGGTTTACGGCAGCACCCTCGGCGTGGCCGTGGTGCAGATCTTTTTCTTCAACAACACCCAGGCGATGCACTCGGCGCTGGTCAGTCAGCTCACGCCTTATCGCGTGGCCATGCCGACGTCGTTGCCGGCGCTCGAAGGCCTCAATCATCTGGTCACCCATCAGGCGGCGTTCGTCGCGGTGATGGGCCAATTCAAGATTCTGATGCTGGCGATGCTCGTGGTGAGTCCGCTGGTGATGTTCCTGCGCAAGCCGGTCGCGGCCAACTGATAATGTGGAGTCTGAACCATGAAAGCTTCTATGCGCTTCACCCCGCTGGCGATGCTGGTGATGTTGTCCGCCTGCACCGTCGGCCCTGATTTTCAAAGGCCTGCCGAGAGCCCGTCGCAGCATTACGATCAGGCGGCCGAACAGCATTTCGCGATGGGCCAGCGGATCAATGGCGACTGGTGGTCGGCGTTCCGTTCGCCAAAACTCGATCAGGTCGTGCGTCGCGCCATCGACGGCAACCTCGAACTGGCAGCGGCCGATGCCACCCTTCGCCAGGCCGCCGCTTCAGTCGCGGCGGCGGAAGGTGTGCTTTATCCGCAGGTGGATTTCGGTGCTTCTGCCGGGCGCCAGCGCACCCACAATGGCCCGCAACCGGTGGTCTCCAATTTCTACGGGATCGGGCCACGGGTCGCGTTCGATCTGGATGTGTTTGGCGGCAACAAACGCGCGGTCGAACAGCAGCAAGCGCTGACCGATCTGCAAAAGCATCGCTACGAAGCAGCCTGGCTGACCTTGACCGGCGACGTTGCCAGTCAGGCCTTGCTGCTGGCGTCGGCCAACGCGCAGATCCAGGCCGTGGAAACCCTGCTGGCCAACGACGCGAAAAACCTCGATCTGGTGCGCCGGGCCCAGGCGAGCGGCAGCACCACACAAATCGAAGTCTCGCTGGCCGAAACCCGGCTCGCCCAGGATCGCACGCTGCTGCCACCCCTCGCCCAGCAGCGCGATGCGGCGCGTCATGCGTTGTCGATTCTGGCCGGTAAAGGCCCGGCGGACTGGATCGCGCCGGACTTCAGCCTCGACGAATTCGCCTTGCCATCGAACATCCCGGTCAGCCTGCCATCGGCCATGGCCCACGCCCGGCCGGACATCCTGCAAGCCGAATCCGAACTGCACATCGCCAGCGCGGCGGTCGGTGTCGCGACTGCCAACCTGTACCCGCATGTCGAGCTGTCGGCCTCGCTGATGCAAGCCGCGTCGGGTAATGGCGGCGCCGCACTCTGGGGATTTGCCGCCGGGCTGACGGCGCCGATCTTCAATGGCGGCATGCTAAAGGCTGAACGCGAAGGCGCCGTCGAAGGCTACAACGCGTCACTCGCCCGCTATCAACAGACGGTGATTCAGTCCTTCGGCCAGGTCGCGGACACCTTGCAGGCGCTCAACCACGGCGCCGAGCAAAACGTGGCGCAGGACGATG
This sequence comes from Pseudomonas sp. R45(2017), assembly GCF_002112305.1. Taxonomy (NCBI): domain Bacteria; kingdom Pseudomonadati; phylum Pseudomonadota; class Gammaproteobacteria; order Pseudomonadales; family Pseudomonadaceae; genus Pseudomonas; species Pseudomonas sp. R45(2017). Next base: position 166,204 of record NZ_NEHH01000008.1, read on the forward strand.
CCTTGCAAGCAGCCGACACCAGCCTGCGTCTCAATCGCCAGGCCTACGCCCAGGGTGAAACCAGCCTGTTGCAGGTGCTGGAAGCCGAACGCGCCTACCAACAGGCGCTGCTCGGGCAGATTCAGGTGAAGACCGCGCGTTATCTCGACTCGGTGCGCCTGTTCGTGGCGCTCGGCGGCAACTCGGTGGGTGTGCTCGACCAGAAGCTCGCCACCCGCAAGACCTCATCCCTTCTTTAACGGCAGATACCGGAGACACGACATGACCTACGAAGCCTTTCACGATGAACTTCGCGACACCCGCCTACCGCTGAACAACGGCGCAGGCTCGATGCCGGCCGTGGGATTCGGCACGTTGTTTCGCGACTTGAGCACCACCACCGATGCGGTCAAGTGCGCGCTGGAAGTGGGCTTTCGCCACTTCGACTGCGCTGAGCGCTATCGCAATGAAGCGCAGATTGGCGAGGCTTTTGCGCAGGTATTTTCGGCGGGCAACATCCGCCGCGAAGACGTGTTCGTCACCAGCAAACTGTGGAACACCAACCATCGTCCCGAGCGAGTAAAACCGGCGTTCGAAGCCAGTTGTCAGCGGTTGCAGGTCGACTATCTCGATTGCTATCTGATCCACACGCCGTTCGCCTTCCAGCCCGGCGACGATCAGGACCCACGGGATGCGTTCGGGCACGTGATCTACGATGGCGAGACCCGTCTGATCGACACTTGGCGTGCGCTTGAAGCACTGGTGGATGAAGGTCGCTGCAAGTCCATCGGCCTTTCCGACATCACCCTCGATGCACTGAAGGACATCGTCGCCGCCGCACGGATCAAGCCGGCGGTGGTGCAGATCGAATCCCATCCGTACCTGCCGGAGTGGGAGATGCTGGAATTCTGCAAGGAACACGGCATCATCCTGCTCGCCTTCGCCCCGCTGGGGCATGGCATGGAGCCGAATGTGCTCGAGGACTCCGTACTCACCGGAATCGCCCGGCACGTACAAAAAAACCCGGCGCAAGTGGCCCTTGCTTGGGCGGTGCAACGGGGTACGGCGTTTTTGACGACCTCGGCCAACCCGAGCCGGATTCAGGAAAACTTCGATATCGCGACATTGCCGCACCGGGCGATGCGCGAGATCAAGGAAGAGATCACGACGCGAATCCGCTTCAACTCGGTGGTCGAGACCGGCGTGCCCGGTTTCATCCCCCGCAAGAAGTGACACATGGCAAAGGGGCGGCCTCCTGTGAGGTCGCCCCTATAATCTTTCCACCTGACTGTTGAGACGACACCGATGGACGTCTTCCAAAGCATGCGCTTCTTCATCGCCGTCGCCCAAAGCGGCAGCTTCACTGCCGCTGCCGAGCTGCTGGACACCAACACCACCAACGTCTCCAAAGCCATCTCCGCCCTCGAAGCGCGTCTGCACACACGCCTGATCAACCGCACCACCCGCCGCCTGGCCCTGACCGAAGCCGGCGTGCGCTATCTGGAGCGCTGCGAAAAGATCCTCGATGACGTGCGCGAAGCCGATGAAGAGGCCGGCACCGCCCAGACCCTGCCCGTCGGCCGCTTGAAGATCCACACCATGTCGGCCATCGGCAACCACTACGTGATCGATGCCATCGCGCGCTATCGCGAGATTCACCCCACGGTGATGTTCGACCTGACCCTGACCAACCGCGTCCCGGATCTGCTAGAAGAAGGCTTCGACATGTCCATCGTGCTGGCCCGCGACCTGCCGGATTCCGGCTTCGTCGCGCAACGCCTGGGCATCACCTACAGCATCCTCTGCGCCTCGCCCGCCTACGTAGCCAAACGCGGCCTGCCGCAAACACCCGGCGAACTCTGCGAACACGAGTGCCTGCGCATCGTCAACACGGTGATGCCGGTGGAGAACTGGACATTCGAAGGGCCCGAAGGCATGGAAACCATCACCATTCCTGTGTCGCCCTTCCACATCAACACCGCCGACGGCATGACCATCGCGATCAGAAAAGGCATGGGCATCGGCATTCAGCCGATTGCTTCGGCCGTTGATGGTTTGAGGGCGGGAACCCTGGTGCGGGTGTTGCCGGAATACCGGCTGGAGGAGTTGAACCTGTTCGCGATCTATCCGTCGCGCAAGTTCGTCGATGCGAAGATCAAGACTTGGGTGGAGTTTCTGAAGCAGTCGATCCCGCAATTGCTGGCATCGGATGAAGACATCGTTGGAAAGAAAGCGGTTTGAGTACAGCAGACATGGAGTGTCGACCCTCCATCTTCTGCACCTGACTCAACTGGAACAGCCAGTGCCCATTACTTGATATTGCAGAACGTGGCGCTCGCCATGGGAATCTTCGTAGGTCATCTGCACCGGCACCGGGGCGCATTCGTTGGCCGGTTCGGTGATGGAGATGACATGTTCGATGTCCAGACTGGTCGAAGAGCTGTAGGTCTCGACCGGGATATTCGCCGCATCCGCGTTATCGGCGTAAGCGTGCGCACCGAAACTGCCAAGCATTAAAACCAGCGCGATTTTCTTGAGATTCATGATGTTCACCGTCTCGTTGAGGACCGTGTTTGTTCACGGATTGGAGACGATGCTAAGGGTTGCGGCGGCGGGGAAATATCGGCGGGATAGACAAACACTGTTGCTGGATTTCATATGAATAGGGTCGACGCCAATCATTGACCGCATCAATAACAACCATTAATTCAATGAAGTTCTCATATCAAATCGAAAGCGTAGGATCTGCTCCATACCAACCCACTGCACACGGAGTACAGAACCATGAAACGCCAAACAATCCTCGGCATCGCCTTCTCGATCTTCGCCCTGAATGCTTTTGCGGCGACTGAAACCGATCCACTGTTCAGCGATGCGGTTGCCGCTGCGACTCAAACCGACCCACTGTTCAGCGATGCTGTTGCCTCTGCGACTCAAACCGATCCATTGTTCAGTGATGCGGTTGCTGCTGCGACCCAGACTGATCCGCTGTTCAGTGATGCAGTGGCCGCAACCGAAACGGACCCGCTGTTCAGTGATGCGGTAGCCGAAGGTGGTTCGGACCGTCTGATCGAACGTCGTAACGTCTGAATGAAGGGTTTTACCGCAGTACCCGACGAAAGCCCGGCCTTATCCGCCGGGCTTTTTCATATGGGGACAGGTCTATTTTTCAATCGAAGGCGCCATTGAGCACTTCATAAATCAGCCCGGTGGCCAGCGCGACCAGGATCAGATCGGTGCCGACCTGCTGCCATTCGTAGCCGTCGTAGTGCGGCAGTCTGCCGACCAGTCGACCATCGAGCTTCTTCGCAATACCGGGCGGCAGCGGTTTGCCCCGCGCCAGGTTCTTCTGGATGCCGGGCGGCAACGCCGGGCCTGGGGTCCAGTAGCCACGATAGCCGTCCACAATCCCGATCACCCCGCCGCGATCGATACTCGGGCCGTGCCCCTGATAACCGCCCCCGCCTTTTTTCCCCTGATTGCCATGATCCTGGCTGTTATGCGGGTTGCCTTTGCCCTGCCCCTTTCCGTTGCCAGGATCGGCCAGCGCGGACACCGAAGTGCTCAACAGCGCAATACAGGTCGTGGTCGCAATCAACGTGCGTAAACCGGACATGGGTCGTTCCTTGAAAGAGTGTATGTGGATTCTAGTCAGTTTTTTTACAGGCATGGAGAGATGGCCCTGTCATCGCGGTTTGTGACGATTCTCGATGCGTGCAGCTTTCGGTGCTCCCCGATTCGCGCTTACCATGCGCCCGACTCGTATTATCGCGGGAAAGAAGTCTGGCACCGCCGCTCCGACTTCAACGAAAAGGAATTCACTCATGTTTGAACGGAACAAACTGGTTCCAGAACTGATGGTCACGGATCTGCAGACCAGCCTCGCTTTCTGGATCTCCTGTCTGGGCTTCACCATCGCTTATCAACGCCCTGAAGATGGCTTCGCCTACCTCGACCTGAATGGCGCTCAAGTCATGCTTGAGCAGGTAGATCCGAATGCAGGCCAGTGGCTGACGGCGGAACTGAGCAAGCCCTTCGGAAGAGGCGTCAATCTGCAGATCGACGTTGAGGCGGTTGCTCCCATCATCGAAAGACTGGGCGCCGCCCAGATTCCACTTTATAAAACCTGCAAAGACACCTGGTATCGCGCTGACGATGTCGAAGTCGGCCAGCGTGAATTTCTCGTTCAGGATCCGGACGGTTATCTCGTAAGACTGGTAGAACGTCTGGGCGAACGTCCTGTTTGCACGATTTGATCAAGGAAGATAAAAACAATGAAAAACGACAATTTGGCACGGCCTCGAAGGGGCGAATTGCAGTCGCCGGCCATTCCCCTGCTCGAAGAGTATTCGCCCGGCGACGGCATCATCTGTGCGGACGGCGGCGCTCGTTCCCGTGAGGTGATCCAGGAACAGGTGTTGGCGTTGATCGACGGGTTTCTGACCCGCTCGACGCACAACCGATCGCGGTCTTGCCTGCGCATCGTTCATCCGTCAGGATCCCTCCCTTTTTTGACTGGCAGGAGCAATCGTGGAACGTCTTTTCGTTTATGGAACCTTGGGCCCTGGCCGGCCAAATGAGCATGTGATGCTGAACATCGGCGGCACGTGGCAGGCCGCTTCGCTGAAGGGGCGCCTGTCGCAGGCCGGATGGGGTGCGGCGATGGGCTTTCCCGGTCTGGTGATTGCCGAGGATGGTGATGTGATCGAAGGCTACGTGTTCGCTTCCGAGAATTTCCACGAGCACTGGGCGGCGCTGGATGAGTTTGAAGGGGCTGAGTATCAGCGGGTGTTGACCAAGGTGACGCTGGATGACGGGACGGCAGTGGATGCCTATGTCTACGCGCTCAAATAGTCGGCCTTCGGCCATTTCTCGACGGATGAAAACCCTCCTGGCCGGGCTAGTGTTTTGTGTTGGACTATGGGGTGTTTCCGAGTGGTGGGAAAAGGCGTTGGCGAAGCCTGATTACGCAGCTCATATCAGCCCAGATGGCTGCTTCAGGGTGCAAACTTTCAGACCTTTCTGGTTACTGCCCAACTTCCTTCACCCGCAGGCACCACCGGACGACGCCTTCGAAACCCAATGGTTCGTCCGCTGGGAATCTCCCGCGTTTTTCCGTTTGTACGACAATCGCGATGATCAGCTACTTGGCGAAAGCGAAATCTACGATCTGGTGAGTTACGGGAACCGATTGTCTTGGGGTTACGGCAGCGATACCGAGGTTCGCGTCGGCTTGATAACGGTCGGCAATACTCGCCCTGATTGTAAAAAGGGAGACTGATGAAGCCATGACGAGCCGCGAACTACTCCATAGCAAAGGCTACACACTGCTCTTTGGAGCGGTTCCGACCATGTGGCTGGCCGCCCTTCGCATCGCATTCGATACCGACATCAAACCCTCAAACGAATGGCCCGTGCCCCGCGGCATCGACTGGCGTCATTCGCAGCTCGACACTGACCCGACCGTTCAAGCCGTGTGCCGATTGCCACCCTTGCTGGCGGTGGTGGGCGAGTTGATCGGCGAGCGCTTCTTCCTCTCGCAGGTCGAGGGCCGCGAACCGCTCATCAATGGCGGCCACCAACAACTGCACCGCGACTTGTCGGCGCAACGCCCCGGCGACACCGTCAACGCGCTGGTGTACCTCGACGATTACGGCCCCGAAAACGGTGCAACCCGCATTGTACCCGGCAGCCATCGCCCTACCTCGGGCGAGCCCCCTTTCGATTTCACTGACGAGTCCCGATCCGTGCAACTGACGGGCAACGCGGGCGACATTCTGATCTTCGATGCCGACCTGATCCACGCGGGCAGCCTGAACTCCAGCGGCGCACGCCGTCGCGCCCTGTTGATCACCTTTTTTTCCGACTCGCTCTATGCAACACACTTGGAAACAGTGGGCCTGCGCAACATACAAATGGACACGTCCGAGCGGTTCGAACCCGCTGATTTTTCGTTCGGATCGTGAAACCATTCATTTGACTTGATTGCCTCAGGCAACTATATAGTTGCCTAAAGCAAACATATGAGCACCACGCCATGTCCACGATCACCGACCGCGCCGACATCGTCCGGCAGTTCAACCGTTTCTACACCCATCAGATCGGCGTGTTGCAGGAACACTTGCTGCAAAGCGACTACTCGCTGACCGAGCTGCGCATCCTCTACGAGCTCGCGTCCCAGGGCGATCTGACCAGCACCCACCTGCGCCAGATGCTCGGCCTCGACGCGGGCTACATGAGTCGCCTCATCAGCGGTTTCGACAAAAAAGGCCTGATCCAGAAAGTGCCCTCCACCACCGACGCCCGCGCCAGTCAGTTGCACATCACCGACCTCGGCCGCAAGATCCTCGCCCCGCTGGAGCAAGCCTCGCGACAAGAAGTCATCACCCTGCTCGAACGCCTGTCCGAACCGCAGCAACTGCAACTGATCGCATCGATGAAGCAGATCCAGACGCTACTCGAGGGCGGCCAGCCGACGACCTATCTGCTGCGCGATCCGCAGCCCGGTGACATGGGTCTGGTGGTGCATCAGCAAACCGCGATCTACAGCCGTGAATACGGCTGGAATTCAGAGTTCGAAGCGCTGGTGTCAGAGGTCGTCGCCAAATACCTGCGCGAATTCGACCCCACGGGCGAGCGCTGCTGGATCGCGGAGAAGGACGGCAAGGTGGTGGGTTCGGTGTTCGTCATCCGCCACGACGAAACCACCGCGAAACTGCGCATGCTCTACGTGGATGCCAGTGCGCGGGGTTTGGGGATCGGCAATCGGCTGGTCGAGGAATGTCTGCGTTTTGCCCGGGATGTCGGCTACAAAAAGATGATTCTGTGGACTACCAGCAATCTGGTGGATGCCCGCCGGTTATACCAGCGGGCGGGGTTTGAGTTGGTCGAGGAAGAGCCGATTCACAGCTTCGGCAAGGATTTGGTCAGTCAGACGTGGGCGATTGCTTTGTGAGGTCTATGCCCAGTCTTTATAGCCAGGCAGAACGGGGCACAAACCACGGGTGATTGCGCCCGGAACGGCTCAGTGCGGACTGGCAGTCGGACGAACCACGATCTCACTCACATCGACATCATCGGGCTGTTCGATGGCATAGGCGAGCGCTCGCGCAATGGCGTCTGCATTCAGCGCCACACGGCGGAAGGCTTTCATTTCCTCGCGGGCCACCTCATCGGAAATCGTATCGGCCAGTTCGGACTCGACGACGCCCGGGCACACCACGGTGACGCGGATCTTGTCCGTTTCCTGGCGCAGGCCATCCGAGATAGCCCTGACCGCGAATTTGGTCGCGCAGTACACCGCGGCGGTCGGAGAAACCGCGAGGCCACCAATCGACGAGATATTGATGACCTGACCGAAACCCTGCGCCTGCATGTCCGGCAGGACGGCGGCAATACCATGCAGTACGCCACGCACGTTGACATCGAGCATCTGGTTCCATTCGTTGACCTTCAACGAGGCCAGCGGAGACAACGGCATCACGCCCGCGTTGTTGATGATCACATCGACCTTGCCATGTTGGGTCTTGGCGAACGCCACGAAGGCGTGCATCGATTGCAGATCCGTAACGTCCAGTGCGCAGGCACTTGCTGAACCACCTTCGGCCTGGATCTCGCTGACCAGTCTGTCCAGACGCTCGGTACGGCGGGCACCGAGGACCACATGCGCGCCTTTGGCGGCGATCAACCTGGCCGCTGCTTCGCCAATACCGCTGCTTGCACCGGTAATCAGGACGACTTTGTTTTGAATGTTCGACATATCCGTAGCTCCTGCTGTCTGCATTGAGGTTCAGCACCGACCGCTGAAGACGCGTTCGTTGCTGCGGGGTACGTCGAAAAGATTAAGGGCGCAGACCTGTTCGACGCGTGCCGAAACCTGCGCAACTTTTGCCTATTCGTGTCTGTGTGCATCGCCTGCAAATTTGTAATGAAGCGCCGCTCACGCTCCACGGAACTCGCTGGGCGTTACGCCCACTTCACGACGAAAGACCTGCGAGAAGTGACTGGGGCTTGAGTAACCGACCTCCAGCCCGACGTCGATGATGCTAAGGCGGGTTTCCAGTAGCAGTTGCCGCGCACGAACCATACGCATGCGAATGAAGTACTGCGATGGCGACAGCCCCGTCGCCCGCTTGAACAGGCGGCTGAAGTGGTACTCGCTCAGCTCGGCAAGGCTGGCCAGTGTTGCCAGGCTGAATTCAGCGCTCAGTTGCGCGCGCATGGCGTCGGTGACTTTGCGCAGTTTGTAGGCTTGCAAGGCGTTGACCCGACGCCCGGGCTGGCTTTCAGCGAGATAGCTGCGCACCAGATGCACGGCCAGCGCCTGCGCCAGAGAGCGGGCGAAAAGCGCGCTGGGCGTGCGTTCCAGAAGCAATTCGGTGCGCAACTGCTCCATGACAAACGCGACGCGCCCGTCCCGTGCCCCTGAAACATCGCGCAAACGCACAGGCCCGGCGTGCTGGCCCGACAGCTCTCGAGACGCTAGCTCGATCAAGGGCAGCCCCAGATAAAGATGCATGACTTCGAAGGTATCGCCTCCGTGCGTCTGCCAGCGCATTTCATACGGCTCATCGGAACTGGTGAGGAAAAAATCGCCGGCACTGACATCTGCAGCTTCCCACTCGCCACCCAATGCGCGCTCCTCTACCGTCGCCGCCCCGGCCAGAACCAGAACGAGCAGCGGTTCCACCACTGCAGGCACGAGAATGGGCTCAGTAACGCTGCGATGGGTAAACAGCTGAATCACCACGTCCGTGATTTCCGGGTGCGAGGGTAACGCCTGGGGTTCGCCTGGCAGGAACTCACCCATCGACTCGCCGGTGATGCGCAAGTCTCGAGAGGATGTCGACAACGCGTCCTGGGAGGTACGCCCGGTATTTGCCATGAACTCGTCCTTTTCAGATTCTGCTGTGCGAAGCCAGACAGGTCTCCGATGCTTGCCCGCACGCCGCGTCAGCAGACCGGCTCGATAATATCGGGCTTTTGCCGTGGGTTGAATCGAGCACCAAGCCTCGCTCACTGACATTCAGCGCAAAACCCCGACAGCGTGGGCAATCTCACGAAAGCCGACCTCACTCCGCTGCGAGACAGTAGGCCCGTCGCCGATGACAGCGCCTCGCAGGCGCCAACACGGCTTATCCCTACTCGATCAAAAAACGCTGGAGAACATCATGACCGACTTCAAGAACAGCACCCCAAACGAAGTGGCCGGTAAAGTCGCGCTGGTTACTGGCGCGGCCAGTGGCATCGGCAAGGCCATCGCACTGCTGCTGCATGCCCGCGGCGCCCAGGTCATTGCTGAAGATATAAACCCTGAGGTCGAAGCACTGGCACGCCCCGGCCTGGTCCCCCTGGTGGCCGACATCACTCAGGACGGGGCAGCCGAGCGCGCGGTCGCCCTGGCCGTCGAGCAATTCGGGCGGCTGGACATTCTGGTCAACAACGCCGGCATCATCATCAATAAACTGGTCATCGACATGACCCGCGAAGACTGGGAGCGCATTCAGGCGGTCAACGCCACGGCGGCCTTTTTGCATAGCCGGGAGGCGGTCAAAGCGATGATACCCAACAAGTCCGGATCGATCGTCAACATCGCGTCCTACGCCTCCTATTTCGCCTTCCCCACCATTGCGGCCTACACCGCCTCCAAAGGCGCGCTGGCCCAACTGACGCGCACCCTGGCGCTTGAGGTCATTGGCCACGGCATCCGGGTCAATGCTGTCGGTGTCGGCGATGTGGTGACCAACATCCTCAACAATGTGGTCGACGACGGCCCTGCCTTTCTCGCCCAACATGGTGAAGCCGCACCGATCGGCCGCGCCGCCCAACCGGAAGAAATCGCCGAAGTGGTCGCGTTCATCGCCTCGGACCGGGCCAGCTTCATGGTCGGTTCGGTGGTCATGGCCGACGGCGGCATGACGGTCACGGCCGGCTGAGCCGCAGCACAAACGCGCCGCAGGACATGCCCGACCAACCCGAGAGGATCAGGCAAATCTGCGGCAGTTTCGTCCTAACACCGCTGCGCTCGGCTACGTAATCTGAAAGCACGCAACGGATGCACACACAGGCCACGGCAGGCCGCTCAGATGAACAACGTCAATGAGGACTGAACAATGAAAAACGCAAAACGGCTTTCCCTTTCACTGGTGATCGGCGCGATGGTGGCCTGCGCGATCAACCTTTCCTCGACCAGCCTGTACCTGGCCGCTGACGGTGCTGATCGAACTCCCGGCATGCGCGTGAGTGAAGGTGGCAGTGATCGCACTCCGGGTTTTCGCGTTGCCGAAAACGGCTCTGATCGCACGGCTTTGGGCCGTATCGGCTCAGTCTGAAAATCCGAGGAGAAAAGTGATGAAAGATGCCAAAAAAACCACTCAGGACCATCGTTACGCAGGCATGTGGGTCACCGCGGATGGATTCATCCGTCATGAGCTTCTGACGACTGGTCGTTACGACGAGGCCCGTGGTAAAAACAAGAGCGCCTATCAGGGCCGCTATGAACTGGTCGGTGATTACATCCAGTACTGGGACGACACCGGCTTCACCGCTGATGGCCACTTTCATGACGACGTGCTGTATCACGCCGGAATGATCCTCTATCGGCAATGAGTACTTTGATGATGTCGGGCGAATATCGTCTGCCTGAAAAGCTTCAGGCAGACGTTCATCAACACTTGTGAGAGCCTTGAAATGGAACAGAGCGATGCTTTCATCCTTCAAAACACAGCCGTCTACCGTGACGAACTGGTTCGCCTGCTGACGCAACGCTTTACCACACCCGGGATCTATGAGACCGCCATAGCGCCCCTGCATGTCATCCGTTTCGATGCACCTTCGGAGCTGATCCATACCGTGCACAAACCGGCACTTTGCCTGATCGTGCAAGGGCAAAAGGAAATCGGCCTGGGTGACGACCAGTACCTTTACGACCCCCTCAGCTACCTGGTGGTTTCGGTCACCCTTCCGGTGTCCGGTCGCGTGCTGATGGCCAACCCGGAGGCGCCCTACCTGTGTATCCGGTTTGATTTCGAGCCCACGGAAATCGCTCAGGTCATCGCCGACGCTCCGCCGGCAGGCGTCCCGGACGAGCCGGAGCTTGGCCTTTTTCTTGAGAAAGTCGATGTACCCCTGCTGGAAACCATGCTGCGGCTGGTCCGGCTGCTGGAAACACCGAAAGACATCGGCATGCTGGCACCGCTCGCCCTTCGCGAGTTGTATTACCGCCTCCTGCGGGGTGTGCACGGCCGTCGTCTGTATGAGCTTGCCCTCGGCGACTCGCAAACACGGCGAGTAACACGGGCAATCGACTGGTTGAACAACCACTACACCCAACCCTTGCGCATCGAAGAACTCGCCCGGGTCGCCAATTTGGGCAACTCCACATTGCATCATCGCTTCAAGGCGGTGACAGCCATGAGTCCGCTGCAGTATCAAAAACAACTGCGCCTGCAGGAAGCCCGCCGGCTGTTGCTCGGCGAAGGGCTGGATGTGGCGAGCGCCTGTTATCGAGTGGGCTACGAAAGCCCGTCGCAATTCAGCCGGGAATACAGTCGCCAGTTCGGGTGCCCGCCCTCCAGAGATGCCAGCCGGGTCCGGCATCCTGCGTGAACGCCTGGCCGGAGCCAGTTCAGGGCAGCAGAACGCCAGGGAAAGATCCAATACGACGGTTATTGAAGGAACCATCGGAGGTTGATGTCGTGGAACAGGCGGTTCGCAGCGACAGAGACTTCAGATTTGCGACAAACCACCGTCGACCATCAGCTCCACGCCGTTCACATATCTGGCGTCGACCGAGGCCAAAAACAGTGCCGCGCTGGCGATTTCTTCAGGTTGTGCCATGTAGCCCAGTGGCGTGATTTGCTCGACGTATTGGCGTAGTGCAGCGATGTCGCTCTCGCTCATTTTCAGCCCGTTGTCCATCAGCGGCGTGCGTGTGAAGCCAGGGCTCAACACGTTTGCGCGGATTTTGCGGTCCTTGAGTTCGTTGGCCCACGTGCGAGCAAATGATCGCACCGCCGCCTTCGACGCGTTGTACAGACTCAATCCCTCCATACCATTGCTGGAGCAGATTGAGGCGGTCAAGACGATGGACGAAGTGTCTTTCATCAAGGGAAGAAGTGTTTGAACGCTGAAAAAAACGCCTTTCACGTTCACGTCGAACATGGCGTAATAAGCAGCCTCGCTGGTCTCTCCGAGGGGATTTTTCTCACAGATCCCGGCATTCGCGAACACCGCGTCAAGCCGGTCGTCCCGCGCCTGGATTGTCGCTTTGAGCGCGTCGAGATCGGCTTGGCGCGAGACGTCGGAAACCACCGCGACAGCTTTGTCGCCGAGTCTGGCAACCGCCGCCTCCAGCATTACCGCTGCCCGTCCAGTGATGTAAACGCGTTTGGCGCCCTCGGCGATCAAGGCTTGCGCAATGGAAAATCCGATCCCGGTGGAACCGCCGGTCACTACGGCAACCTGATCGCTGAATTTTCCTGACATGTCTGACTCCTCGGTCGTTGATAAAGAGGTCGTCTGAAACGACCTTGCTCATGGTGAGCGTCATCGGAGCAGAGCGGCACTGACAGGAATGAACATTGATCGTGCAGTTTTGTAAGGCGAAAACGCAGGAGTGACTCCCTAAATTGGGACCCATGACTTGGTCCGAGCGGGCGCGAAGCCTTGCCTTTCACTTGTCGTCACACCTGAGTTTCCCTACAGGATGCCTGTCATGTCTCGAATCGAAATCGAAGTGTCCGAACCCCGGCGCTGGTTGATGTTTGCCATCTTGCTCGTCGGTGCGTTTCTACCGCCCCTGGATTTTTTTATCGTCAACGTCGCGCTGCCCTCGATACAGGACGACTTGGGGACAGGTTCCTCTGCCGAGCAGTTGGTGATTTCTTCCTACGCGACGCTCTATGCCGTGACGCTGATTACCGGCGGGCGACTCGGCGACCTGTACGGTCGCGGGCGGATGTTCTTCCTTGGCCTGCTGGGTTTTGCCGCCGCGTCACTGATGTGTGGCGTGGCAGGTTCGCCGTGGATCCTCATCCTCGGCCGAGCCTTGCAGGGGGTGACCGCCGCCGTAATGGCTCCTCAGGCGCTCGCATCGGTGCAGGCGATTTTTCCGGCGTCGGAAAGACCATTGGCATTGAGCCTGTACGGAGCCGTGTTTGGGCTGGCATCCGTGATCGGTCAGGCACTGGGCGGCTTTTTGATTGAAATCGACGTTTTGGGCATGGGGTGGCGGGCGATTTTTCTCGTTAATCTACCGATTGCATTGCTGGTGATTGCGTTCGGCATCCCTGTGCTGAAAGAAACCCGTGCGCAGCATGCCAACAAGCTGGATCTGGTGGGCACAGCATTTTCGATGCTGACCCTGACCGCTCTGGTCGTGCCTTTGATTGAAGGTCGCGAGGCGGGATGGCCGTTGTGGGCATGGCTTTCACTGGCCGCCAGCCCTGTGCTGGCGGTATTGTTCTGGCGCTACGAGAACCGCTTGCACCGAACTGGTGGGACCCCCATCCTCGCACCGGCCGTACTGAAAGCACCGGGCCTGGGGCGAGCGCTACTGGTCGCGCTTTGCTTCTATTCAATCGGTGTGTTTTTTCTGATGTTTTCGATTTACCTGCAAGGCGCGCTGCATATGACCGCGCTGCATGCCGGGCTGATTTTCCTGCCGTTCGGCGCTGGGTTTCTGCTCGGCCCCCTGTCGGTCCCTCTACTCAGACGCATCCTCGGGGGCTACGTGAATCCCATAGGCATGGGACTGGAGGTTTTCGGACTGCTATGGCTGGGCTGGCTCGTGTCAGTGACACCGACCACCCTCGCCCCGCCCTTCACATCACTCACGATCATCCTGTTCCTCATCGGGCTGGGACAAGGCCTGGGCCTGCCGACGCTGATGCGCATAGTCACGGGGCGGGTCGCGCCGGCGTATGCCGGAATGATCGCAGGCATCACCAGTGCAACGCTGCAAATCAGCACATCGCTGAGCGTCGCGCTGATTGGCGGTGTCTTTTATACCTTGCTGGGAGAACCGGCTACGGAAGTCAGCATCGCTTACGCGTTCACTATCGCTGTACTGTGTATCGCCGTCTGTCTGGCCGTGGGAGCAGCGATAAGCCTGACGTTAGCGCGCCAGCCAGTGCATGTACCGGAGGTATCGGCTGTCCGTTTGACCTGAGGGGGCTACCCCGCGCCGATCATGCTGGAAGCGAGGTCGGCCAGCGCACGCAGCCGGTCCATCTGACGCATGTCCTGGTGATAACCCATCCAGATGTCCCGCCCTGGTGGCGGCTCATCCTCATCCAGCAGGCGCAGTCCTGATATGGAGTCGCCGAGGACGCGGGGCAAGACGGCAACGCCAAGCCCCTTCGCGCACATCTGCGCCTGAACTGTACGGCTGCTGCTGGTGAACACTGTTCGGGCCCGCGGATACCGCTGCTGCAACCAATGCACGTCGGGGTAATGAGCCTGGGCAACGTTCATGAGGATCAGCCCCAGGCCTTCACCGTCCGGCTGCGGCGCCGGAGCATGCAAAGCGGCGTAGAGTCCGTAAGTCAGGGTTGTCAGCTTGCGGTGGACGATGTCGGGTTCGGTGAAAGGCACGATCCGGAAGGCGATGTCGGCATCCCGGCGAGCGAGGTCGAACAGACGATGCCCGGCGATGACTTCGGGAACGATCAACGGATACCGTTGCACCAGTTCGCTCAGGACCGGCGCCAACACATGGCAGGCGAACCAGTCGGCCGAGGATATGCGCAACAGGCCTTCCGGCTGATCGCCATGTCCTGCCAGACGACGCTCGATGGCCAAGGCGCTGTGTTCCATGTCCTGCGCCAGACTGAGAATCCTCTCACCAACATCCGTGAGCACCAGCCCTTGAGCCGTCCGCAGGAAAAAGGTTTGCCCGCTGGTTTGTTCAAGCACCTGCAGGCGCCGCCCGACGGTCGGGTGACTGACCCCCAACTGCCTGGCGGCACCACCGAGCGAGCCACTGCGGGCAGTCGCCAGGAAGACCCGCATGTCACTCCAGTCCATGCCCTCGTCCCATACTGAAAATGAACGATGAGGTTGCAACAATGGCCGTCCCGCAGCAATACCCTTAACCACGTGCTTCGAAACCATTATCAAGAGCAGTGGCTTTGAAATGAACGTTGGCTCAGTCGGAGCGGATCACCCTACTCGCCTAAGGCATCCACCACTTCGATTCGAGTGATTCCGACCAGACTCGCCTGCTCGATAATCTCCTCAGGTGTCGAGTCTGCGTCAGGCATGATCAGGCTGTTCTCGCCATCCCCGAAATGTAACTGCAACAAGTGCATGGCCGCGTCCTGAATGGGCAATTCAGGCTGCTTCAGTTCGAGCTGATGGGTACGGGGCTGGTCGTTGAACAGGTACGTGATCGTGTAATTGAGCATGGATGACACCCTCAGAATGGTAATCGGCACCTATCCTGACTGAGTGGTCAGCTTATAGTTCAAGCAGATGACTGTTCATGAATTTCGATCCAGTCACGTGATCTGATCAGCCTCGCGACAAGGACTTCAGACGCTCGACCAGTGCGGCTTCAAAAATGATGTACAGCCGTTCGGCATCGCCGGCACGCAAAGCTCCGCCGGTTTCCAGTCCCAGCACGAATCCATCCGCCCGCGCCCCTGCCTTGACAGCAATGATCATCGAATCTGCCCGGACAATCTGCGCCAGCAGTCGATCTGCTTCACGCTGAATCTTCTCGCCCAACACTACGCCTTCCACATCGCCACCCAATACCTTCAATTCGACATCCAATACACGACAGCGATAACCGCTGAAACCCAAATGATGGGTCAGGATCGTTCAGCCCGCAACAACAGCTCACATCGCCCTTGGGACCACAGTTTGCGCGATCATCTACGACTTGTAATAGAACCCCCTCCAGAAAGGAGGGTCTGCTCTTTTATGACCTCTCGGAAGTAAATCCAATGTCCGCGCAGCGCAACCTGGTAATACTCGCTCGGGGTGGATACGCCTCCCGCGGAATGCTCTATTTGATCATCGGTATATTTGCCTTGATGGCAGCCCATGACTCGACAAAACCGAAGGACAGTCACAAGAGCCTGGAGGCCTTGCTGAGCCAACCGTTCGGCTATTTTCTGGTGGGACTTGTGGTGGCGGGTCTGCTTGCATTTTCGGCATGGCGTGTCCTGCAAGCCGTACGCGATGTCGATCATCACGGCACGCAATTCAAGGGTCTGGTGATTCGTGCAGGCCTGTTTGCAGGAGGTTTGGTCAATGGTGCTCTAGCG
Organism: Pseudomonas sp. R45(2017); assembly: GCF_002112305.1. Taxonomy (NCBI): domain Bacteria; kingdom Pseudomonadati; phylum Pseudomonadota; class Gammaproteobacteria; order Pseudomonadales; family Pseudomonadaceae; genus Pseudomonas; species Pseudomonas sp. R45(2017). Next base: position 182,457 of record NZ_NEHH01000008.1, read on the forward strand.
TTTTTCGCGTTGGGCCTGCTTGTCAGCGGCACCCGAAACTCGAGCCATTCAGGAGAGCAAACCAAAGACTGGCTGGCGCATCTTCTGTCGTGGGAACACTCGAATTTATTGCTGTATCTGATCGCGCTCATACCACTGGGCGTTGGAGTGGCTCACATCATCAAGGGATGGAAGGCTTCGTTCGAAAAGTATTTTGAGGCCGACGACGAGGTCATGCGTTACGTCCGTCCGGTGTCACAATTCGGCCTGATCGCCCGCGGAGTCGTGTTTATAGAAACTGCCTTGCTGCTGGCAGTGAGCGGTTCCGCTTATCAAGCCATGGACCCACCCGGCATGAAGGAAGCGCTGGACGCACTCCAGAATCTACCCGCTGGATGGCTTGTCTTGATGGTGATGGCTCTGGGGCTGATTGCCTTCTCGGTCTACAGTTTCTCTGAAGCGTGTTGGCGCAAGATAAACATGGATGTGCCAGGCGTAGCCAAATGAAAAGCCCGGCATTACGCCGGGCTTTTGATCGCGCCGCAGGTCCGTCTATCTATTCGTTCAGGCCGCCATATTCGACCCGCTGAGGCTTTTCTTCAGTGAAGCCTTCATCACTTCCATTTCCTTGCCCAACTCCTCGAGCTTGGCATTGCCCAGCAGCTTTTTGGCCTGGGGAAACATCTCGGTTTCCTCTTCCTCGATATGGTGTTCCAAAAGCTCCTTGACCACCTTCACGCGGCCGGCGAACTCGGGTGTAGAAGGATCGGTGGACTTCAGGTCTGGCAATACCAATGAATCTACCGTGCGGTGTTCTTCTTTCGCCTCGTAGTACATCTCATCCTGTTCCTTACCGCCTGCTTCCTTGAAAGCCGGATACAGAATCTGCTCCTCGAGCTGGGTATGAATGGTAATTTCCAGTTCAAGCTTGTCCAGCAACTCCGCCCGCTTTTTTAATGCGCGATCGGTGGATTCACTGAGTTGATTCAGGATGCCTTTAACTTTTTCGTGGTCAGTTTTCAGAAGGTCGATGGCGTTCATTTGAGGCCTCTATCACGGATTATTGTTCGCCGATCCAGGTCGGCAATTCTTGCGTTATTCCAGATAGATCTCGCATATTTTGTGCCAGCACCTCAGCTTTTAAATGGCATTAAACATCAACGGCTTGCGCAATATGATGGCCAAATATAAGCATGCACTCTGCATGAGCAGGGGTTGAGGTTCTTGCAAATAGCGGAAGTGAACCAATACACGGCAACGGCTGCGAGAGGTAATAATATTGGAAATACAGGTGGAGGACGCTAGGGCCAGTAGCCCTAGCTGATATCACTTTTTCTTGTTCGCCGGTTTTTCTGCTTTGTCTGATTTCTTAGCTTTGGTTGATTTACCATCAGCTTTCTTGTCAGATTTTTTTGGTTCGGCATCTTTCTTCTTGTCTTTCTTTTCGGACGATTTGGCAAGCGCCGAGGCTGCCGCTGACTTTTTCGTCGGGGACGATTTTTTGTCTTTCAATTCCTTGGCATTTTTCGAGGACTCACCTTTATTTTTCTTCTCTTCTTTAGCCACGTCGACCACCTCTCGAAGTGCCGGTATTGGCACATTGCCTATGAATTTTTCCACAAGCTGATCATTAGGCGAGAGCGTCCTGAAGCGGTTCAAATTATTTGATACCGTTAAATGGCTTCATATATAACCGAACCAGCAATTCGTCTTTCAAAACGTCAACGGAGATATCCATGAAAACCGCCCTGATCTCCGACACCCACAACCTCCTCCGCCCCGAAGCCCTCACCGCGCTCCAGGGTTGTGACCAGATCATCCACGCCGGCGACATCGGCAACCCGGACATCCTCGCCCAACTGGCCAAAATCGCCCCCGTTCACGCCGTGCGCGGCAACAACGACCTCAACAGCCCGTGGGCCGAAAACCTTCCCGACCTCCTGACCTTCACCCTCAACGGCTGGCCAACCCTCCTCGTCCACGACATCGCCGACGTTCCCGCCGATCTCGATCCGGGCATCAGGCTCATCATCACCGGCCACTCCCACAAACCCCGCATCGAATGGCGCGGTGAGCGTCTCTACGTAAACCCCGGCAGCGCCGGCCCTCGGCGTTTCAAGTTACCGGTCACGCTGGCGATCCTCGAAATACAACCTGACCGCATCGAACCGCGCCTGATTTCCCTGCTGGATCCCCCCGCCTGAAACCGCTACCGTTCCCGCATCCAGAACAGGGAACCCTCGCACCATGTCCATCGCTGACAACCTCCTCGCCTTCACTTTCGCCGCCACGCTGTTGACCCTGACGCCCGGTCTCGACACCGCGCTGGTGCTGCGCACCGCCACCGTCGAGAGCAAGCAGCAGGCCTTGCGTGCGGCGTTGGGGATCAACGCCGGTTGTCTGTTGTGGGGCGCGGCGGTGGCGTTTGGGTTGGGGGCGTTGATTGCGGTGTCGGAGCTGGCCTACAACCTGTTGAAGTATTGCGGCGCGGCGTATCTGGCGTGGCTGGGGTTGAACATGCTGCTGCGCCCTCGCCGTTCGCTGGCACCGGCCGAGGCCCACGGCAAGCCGGGGGCGAACTGGTTTTTCAAGGGCATGCTGGGGAATGTGCTGAATCCGAAGATCGGGATTTTCTACGTGTCGTTTCTGCCGCAGTTCATTCCGCAAGGTCAGCCGCTGGTGCCTTGGACGTTCGGGTTGGTGAGCATTCACGTGGTGCTCGGGCTGACTTGGTCGCTGGTGTTGATTGGCGCGACGCAACCACTGTCCGGGTTCCTGCGGCGCGAGAAGGTGATTCGCTGGATGGATCGCACCACCGGGATGATTTTCGTGTTGTTTGCCGCGCGGTTGGCCTTCAGCAAGCGTTGAGGCGCCCTGCGCTAAACACACCTTCGGTCGAGAGCTGCCACTTCATCAAACTCAAGACTTGCCCATCACATATGGATATCCGTATATTCGGACAACCATATGTTCTGAAGGCATCGTCATGCTCAACCCCGCCTCCGTTTTCAAATGCCTCGCCGACGAAACCCGCGCCCGGGCCACGCTGCTGATCACCCGTGAAGGTGAGTTGTGTGTCTGCGAACTGGTCTGCGCGCTGGACGACAGTCAGCCGAAAATCTCCCGCCATCTCGCGCAACTGCGCACCTGCGGTCTGTTGCTGGATCGTCGTCAGGGCCAGTGGGTTTATTACCGGCTCAACCCTGATCTGCCGGCATGGATTCGCACGCTGCTTGAAACCACGCTCGCCGCCAACACCGCCTGGCTGGAAGAAAACAGCGCGCGGCTGGCGGTCATGGGCGATCGCCCGCTCAACACCTCCGCTTGCTGCTAAGCCTCAGGCTTTCGGGATTCCCATGTTTTTTGCTTTTGCCATTTTTCTGTTCACGATTGTGCTGGTCATCTGGCAGCCGAAGGGGCTGGGTGTCGGCTGGAGTGCGACGCTCGGCGCGGTGCTGGCGCTGCTCAGCGGGGTTGTGACCCTGGGCGATATTCCCACGGTGTGGGGCATTGTCTGGAACGCGACCGCGACGTTCATTGCCGTCATCATCATTAGCCTGTTGCTCGATGAAGCCGGTTTTTTCCAGTGGTCCGCGTTGCACGTCGCCCGTTGGGCAAAGGGCGATGGCCGGCGTCTGTTCGCCTTTACGGTGTTGCTGGGCGCGGCCGTTTCTGCGCTGTTTGCCAACGATGGCGCGGCGCTGATCCTGACGCCGATTGTGATTTCGATACTGCTCGCCCTGCGCTTCTCGGCGGCTTCCACTTTGGCGTTCGTCATGGCGGCCGGTTTCATCGCCGATACCGCGAGCCTGCCGCTGGTGGTGTCCAACCTGGTCAACATCGTTTCCGCCGATTATTTCGGCCTGGGCTTCAGCGAATACGCCTCGGTGATGGTGCCGGTCAACGTGGTTGCCGTGGCCTCCACTCTGGGGGTGCTGTACTGGTTTTTCCGGCGTGACATACCCACACATTACTCACTGGATGACTTGCAGGATCCGCGACTGGCCATCCGCGATCAGCTGACTTTCCGGGTCGGCTGGATCGTCTTGGGGCTGCTCCTGATCGGTCTGTTCGCCCTGGAACCGCTGGGCATTCCGATCAGTGCGATTGCCGCAGTCTGCGCGGCGCTGCTGTTCGCGGTGGCGGCGCGGGGTCATGTGATTTCGACCCGGCGTGTACTGCGCGAAGCCCCTTGGCAGATCGTGATTTTTTCGCTCGGCATGTACCTGGTGGTGTACGGGCTGAAGAACGCCGGGCTGACGGATTATCTGGCGGCGGCACTGAATTATCTGGCCGGCACCGGGCTCTGGGGCGCGGCGCTGGGTACGGGATTTCTGACCGCCCTGCTGTCGTCCGCGATGAATAACATGCCAACGGTGTTGGTGGGCGCGTTGTCGATCCAGGCCAGTGATGCCGTCGGCGTGATACGCGAGGCGATGATCTACGCCAACGTCATCGGCTCCGACCTGGGCCCGAAAATCACCCCCATCGGCAGTCTGGCGACGCTGCTCTGGCTGCACGTGCTGGAGCGCAAAGGAATCCGCATCACCTGGGGTTATTACTTCAAGACCGGCGTGATGCTGACCCTGCCGATTCTGTTCATCACCTTGTCTGCCCTGGCCCTGCGCCTGAGCGTTTAACGCCTGTCTGGAAAGAGGATTCATCATGCGCGTTCTATTCATGTGCACCGCCAACAGCTGCCGAAGCATTCTCTCGGAGGCGATGTTCAACCATCTGGCGCCGGCCGGTTTCGAAGCGGTCAGTGCCGGCAGTTTCCCCAAGGGCCAGGTGCTGCCGCGCAGCCTGACCACGTTGCAGGCGGCCGGCATTTCCATCGCCGGGTTGAGCAGCAAGGGCAACGAGGCCTTCGAGGACAACCCGCCGGACATCGTCATCACCGTGTGCGACAAGGCCGCCGGTGAAGCCTGCCCGGTGTACTTCGGCCCGGCCCTAAAAGCCCATTGGGGGCTGGAGGATCCTTCGGATGTGCGCGGTGATGAAGAAACCATCGACGCCGCTTTCCGCGCCACTCTCGCCCGAATCGAAACCCGCTGCCGAGCCTTCCTCGCCCTGCCCTTCGCCGAACTTGACCGTGATGCCCTCAAGCGCGAGCTCGACCGCGTCAGCACGCTGTAACCGGAGCCGACATGACCGACCTGCCCAACCTCGATCCTTCACTGGTTCAAACAACCACGCATGACGAAGGCGCCCACAAGCCGCGCATCCTTTTGCTGTACGGTTCGACCCGCCCGCGCTCCTTCAGCCGTTTGCTGGTCGAAGAAGCCGCCCGCTTGCTGGAGCACTTCGGTGCCGAGACGCGGATCTTCAATCCTTCCGGCCTGCCGCTGCCGGACGATGCGCCGGGCGATCACCCGAAAGTCCAGGAACTGCTTGAGCTGATGCAATGGTCGGAAGGCCAGGTCTGGTGCTCGCCGGAACGCCACGGCGCGATGTCGGCGGTGTTCAAGGCGCAGATCGACTGGGTGCCACTGGCCCTTGGCGCGGTCCGTCCGACTCAGGGCAAGACCCTGGCGGTGATGCAGGTCTGCGGCGGTTCGCAGTCGTTCAACGTGGTCAATCAACTGCGCGTACTGGGCCGCTGGATGCGCATGTTCACCATCCCCAATCAGTCATCGGTACCCAAGGCTTATCTGGAATTCGACGAAGGCAACCGCATGAAACCCTCGGCGCTGTACGACCGGGTGGTAGACGTGATGGAAGAGTTGGTGAAGTTCACGCTGTTGCTGCGTGATCGGCCGGATCTGGTGGATCGTTATTCCGAGCGTAAGGAATCGGCGGAGGAATTGATGCAGCGGGTCAATCAGCGCTCGATCTGATGACCAGACCTCACAATAAAAAACCGGTGCGAACGTTCGCACCGGTTTTTTTCGTCGCCGGGTTACGGCTGGATGGAAGCATCGTCGCTTTGAGGTGACTTGTTTTCAGCGGGCAACCGTCGACGGCGCATCAGGCGATACGCCGCCGGTATGACAAACAGGGACAACAGCGGCGCCGTGACCATGCCGCCGACCATGGGCGCGGCGATGCGGCTCATGACTTCGCTGCCGGTGCCGCTGCCCAGCAGAATCGGCAACAGGCCGGCGATGATCACGGCCACGGTCATCGCCTTGGGGCGCACGCGTTGCACAGCGCCTTCGCGAATCGCCGCGACCAGTCCACGTTCAGAGTGGTCGCCGAGGCCTTCGCGCTCGGCCCAGGCGTTTTTCAGGTAGAGCAGCATGATCACGCCGAACTCGGCCGAAACCCCGGCCAGCGCAATGAAGCCCACACCGGTGGCGACCGACAAGTTGTAGCCCAGCAAATACAGGAACCACGCACCGCCGCTCAATGCGAACGGCAATGTGGCCATGATCAGTAGCGCCTCATCGAAGCGAGCAAACGTCAGGTAGAGCAGCACGAAGATGATCAGCAGCGTGGCAGGCACTACCAGTTTCAGCCGCGCATTGGCCCGTTCCAGAAACTCGAACTGCCCCGAATAGCTCAGACTCATACCGGGCTGCAATTTCACCTGTTCATTGACGGCGCGACGCAGATCGGCCACCACCGAAGCGATGTCCCGCCCGCGCACGTCGATGTACACCCAACCGGACGGCCGGGCATTCTCGCTCTTGAGCATCGGTGGGCCGTCCGTGACCTTGATCTTCGCCAGCATGCCGAGGGTGATCTGGCTGCCGGAAGGCGTGTAGATCGGCAATTGCTCCAGGGCGCCGGGCGAATCACGCCACTCTCGTGGATAACGGATGTTGATCGGAAACCGCGCCAGCCCTTCGATGGTTTCCCCGACGTTTTCCCCGCCAATGGCACCGGCAACGATGGATTGCACATCGCTGATGTTCAGCCCGTAGCGGCCGGCGGCGTTGCGGTCGATATCCACGTCGATGTAGCGGCCACCGGTCAGGCGCTCGGCCAGTGCCGAACTGACGCCGGGCACACCTTTGGCCACCCGCTCGACGGCCTGGGTCGCGGCGTCGATCTGGGCCAGATCGTTGCCGGCGACTTTCACGCCGATGGGACTTTTGATCCCGGTGGCGAGCATGTCGATGCGATTGCGGATAGGTGGAATCCAGATGTTGGTCAGGCCCGGCACGCGCACCACGCGATCCAGTTCTTCCACGAGTTTTTCCGGGGTCATGCCTGGGCGCCATTGATCGTGGGGCTTGAACTGGATCGTGGTTTCGAACATTTCCAGCGGTGCCGGGTCGGTGGCGGTTTCCGCGCGGCCAGCCTTGCCGAACACGTGCTCGACCTCGGGCACGGTTTTGATCAGACGGTCGGTCTGCTGCAACAGTTGCGCGGCTTTTTGCGCCGACAAACCCGGCAAGGCCGAAGGCATATACAGCAGATCGCCCTCGTCCAGCGGTGGGAGGAATTCGCCACCAAGCCGCGAAATCGGCCAGGCCGCGCTGACGAATACCAGCAATGCCACCAGCAGAGTGAGTTTCGGCCGCCGCAACACCGCATCCAGCGCCGGCTGATAGATCCGGATTAACCAGCGGTTGAGCGGATTGTGGCGTTCATCCAGAATCCGCCCGCGAATCCAGTAGCCCATCAGCACCGGCACCAGCGTCACCGACAATCCCGCAGCTGCTGCCATGGCGTAGGTCTTGGTGAACGCCAGCGGACCGAACAGCCGCCCTTCCTGGGCCTGCAAGGTGAACACCGGAATGAACGACAGCGTGATGATCAGCAAACAGAAAAACAGCGCCGGCCCCACCTCCGCTGCCGCGTCGGTCATCACCTGCCAATGGCGCTCGCCCTTGAGCGCCTGCCCCGGATTGGCCGCGTGCCACGCTTCGATTTTCTTGTGGGCGTTTTCGATCATCACCACCGCCGCATCGACCATCGCACCAATGGCGATGGCGATCCCGCCCAACGACATGATGTTGGCGTTCAAGCCCTGATAACGCATCACGATGAAGGCGATCAGCACGCCCACCGGCAACGAAATGATCGCCACCAGCGAAGAGCGCAAATGCCAGAGGAAGATCCCGCACACCAGCGCGACGACGATGAACTCTTCGAGCAGTTTGTGGCTGAGGTTTTCCACGGCGCGATCGATCAGCTTGCTGCGATCGTAGGTGGTGACGATCTCCACGCCGGGCGGCAGGCTGCTTTTCATGTCATCGAGTTTGGCCGCGACCGCCGCAATGGTCTCGCGGGCGTTCTTGCCGCTGCGCAGGATTACCACGCCGCCGACGGTTTCGCCCTGGCCGTCCAGCTCGGTGATGCCCCGGCGCATATCCGGCCCGGTCTGAACCGTTGCGACATCGCCGAGAGTTACCGGCACCCCGCCAGCACCGAGTTTTAACGGGATCGCCCGAAAGTCATCAAGGGTTCTCAGGTAGCCCGATGCCCGTACGATGAACTCGGTTTCGGCCATTTCCAGCACCGCGCCGCCGGTTTCCTGATTGGCCTTGCCGATGGCTTCGCGCACCTGCGCCAGGGTGATGCCGAGGCTGGCCAGCCGCACCGGATCGGGCTGCACCTGATACTGCTTGACCATGCCGCCGACGGTGGCGACCTCGGCGACGTTAGGCAGGGTCTTGAGCTCGAACTTGAGAAACCAGTCCTGCAACGCCCGAAGCTGCGCCAGATCATGCCCGCCGCTGCGATCCACCAGAGCGTACTGATAGATCCAGCCAACGCCGGTCGCATCCGGACCCAGCGCCGGTTTGGCGCTGACCGGCAATCGACTCTGGATCTGGCTCAGGTACTCCAGCACCCGCGAGCGCGCCCAGTATTGATCGGTACCGTCCTCGAACAGCACGTACACGAAGCTGTCACCGAAGAACGAATAACCGCGCACGGTTTTCGCCCCCGGCACCGAGAGCATGGTGGTGGTCAGCGGATAGGTCACCTGATTTTCGACAATCTGCGGCGCCTGTCCGGGATACGGCGTGCGGATGATCACCTGCACATCCGACAGATCCGGCAGCGCATCGATCGGCGTGCTCTGCACCGACCACACGCCCCAGCCCGTGACGAACAGCGTTGTCAGCAGCACCAGAAAACGATTGGCGACGGACCAGCGAATCAGCGCGGCGATCATGGCTGACTCCCCGAAACGTTCCCGCTCGTTTCAAGCGGCTCGGCGACGATGCCCTTGAGGCTGGCCTCGGAATCGAGCAGGAACTGGCCGGACGTCACGACGTTCTGCCCTTCTGCCAAGCCGTCGAGGATCACCGTTCTGCCGGCGCTTTCCTGGCCGAGCCGAACCTCCACCGGGCGATAGTGCCCCGCGTCTTCGGCGAGCATGACCAAAGCCCGCTTGCCGGTGCGGATGACGGCTTCACTCGGCACCCACAATTGACTCTGCCCGGTTGATCGACTCAGCCGCACTTGCGCCGTCATCCCCGGCCGCAAGTGGCCATCGGCATTGGCCAGCTCGACCCGGACGCGCAGGGTGCGGCTGTCTGCGTTGGTGTCCGGCAGAATCGCGCTGACCACTCCGTTGAAAACTCTGCCGGGAAAGGCCGGCAGGCGCACTTCGACGGCCTGCCCCACGGCAACCGAACCGGTCTGCGATTCCGGCACCGCCACAGCGAGCCAGACACTGTTCAGCCCGTTGACCCGCGCCAGGGTTTCACCGCTCGCCACGGTCATGCCCGCCCGCACATCGAGTGCTTGCAGCACACCGCCCAAAGGGCTGGTGACCGTCAGTTCGGACTGCACCTTGCCGCTGCGCTCCACTTGAGCAATCAGGCTCGACGGCATCCCGGTCAGCCGCAAGCGCTGGCGCGCCGCCGCGATCAGGTCGGCATCGCCGCTGCGTCTGAGCGCCAGAAACTCGCTCTGGGCCGCCGTCCATTCCGGCACGAGGATATCGGCCAACGCCGCGCCAGCCGTCAGCACATCCCCCGGCGCTCGGGCGTAGACTCGCTCGACAAACCCATTGGTGCGCGCCTGGATCACCGCGACATCGCGCTCGTTGAACCCCAGCACACCGCTCACATCGAGGTTTGAGGTGAAGGCGCCGCGACTGACCGGCGCTACACGCAGACCGAGGTTCTGACTCAGCCCCGGATCAATGCTGACGGTCGCACTGCCCTCCCCGCCGCTGGCGTATCGGGGCACCAGTTGCATGTCCATGAAGGGTGACTTGCCCGGTTTGTCGAACTTTTGCTGCGGGTACATCGGGTCGTACCAATACAAGGCCTTGGGCTCGGTGCTCGGCGCTGGGGCTGAAGCCGGCACGCCCTTCATTCGCTGATAAGCCAATCCGTAACCGCCACCCACGCCCACCGCCAGCGCGAGGCCGGCCAGCCACACGCCGTTCCATTGTTTACGGTTCACAGGCTGGTCTCCCCATAAGCGAAATGCAGACGCGCAGCGGTCAGCGCGCGTTGTTCTTCCATGTCGATCTGTTTGAGGCGGGCCTCGATGAGTTCGCGGCGGGCGTTGACCACCGCGTTCAAATCGCCCTGGCCGGCGCGATAACTGGCCAGGCTCAGATCGACTTTCTCTCTGGCCAGCGGCACCAGGCTTTCTTCGGTGCGGCGTACGGCCCGATCGAGGCGCTGGTAATCGGCCAACTGGTTTTCCAGTTGTTCGGTGTGCTCGCGGGACAGGGCCTCGCGCTCGGCTTGCAGTTGGCTGACCTCGGCCTGTCTGGCGGCGATTTTCGGGTTCTGCCGCGTCTCGGGAAACAGCGGCAGATCCCAGGAAAACTGCACGCTGACCATGTCGCCAAACTCGCGGCCCCGATGCTGGTAATCCACCTCCCAGCTCCAGTCGGATTTTTTCTCGGACACCGCCTCTTGCACCCTGGCCTGGGCTTCGCGGGTCATGGGCGCGAAAGCAGCCAGTTCGGGATGGTGTTGCAGTTGATGATTGAAGGTCGAGGCATCGACCGGCCACACGGGCAAACCGCCCTCGGGCTTGTCGTTGGCGGCGGTGCCGATCCAGCGTTTGAGCGCGGCTCGGGCCTGGGTGCGCTCGAGGGTCAGGTTGTCCTGTTGCTCGGCGAGTCGGGCCGCCTCCTGCTTAGGCGTTACCGCGTCGGCAGGTTGCGCGCGGCCACCGGCGATCTGCGCCCGGACGGTCTCGCTCAGCAGACGGTTTTCCTTGAACAAGTCCTGGAACAACGCTTCTTTGCGCTCGACCGAATAGCCGCTGATCCACGCCAGCGCCGTCGCCTGACGCACCTTCAAACGCTCGACACGGCGCTCGGCCGCCGCGCGCTCAATAGCGGCGTCGGCAACTTCGATGCGCGCCTTGCGTTTGTCTGCGTTGGGCATCTCCTGCCGGTAACCGACCATCTGCATGGTCATGACGTCCTGATCGACGCTCCAGCGATCCGGGCCGCCCACGGGGTAGTTCTGCAACCCGAGCAACAACTTGGGATCGGGCAACTCACCCGCCGGAATGGCCGCGCTGCTGGCGGCCTGGATTTTCTGATCTTGTGCGGTCAGCGACGGCGCATTGTTTTCGGCCAGCCGCAGCGCTTGATCGAGTGTCAGCGCGGCGGCGAAACCCGGCCACGCGAGCACGCTTGCCGCAAGGCCGGCCACCAGAGGCCAACCCGTGCAATTGCACTTGAATGTCATGGTTACGATTCCTGTGATCGTCCACTGCGCGCGGCGAAAAACACGCGCACAGCCAAATCACTCCGCCTGGGCGGAATGAGCTTCGAGGGGGGACAGGAATCAGGTGCGGGGCGGTCGCCAGACCCCGGACGGGGCCGCTAGCGGCAGGGAATCACTGAAGAACGAATGCGTGACAGGGCTGAAAACGGTAACGGGCGGCTTGAGGATCGCGACTTGCAGCAGGCCGCCGGTCTTGCACTCCTGGCCGGGTTTGCAGGGGGAGCCATGGTCGGCAGGACTCTTCATGTCCTTGCAGCAATCCATGTTCATGCCGTCCATCATCGCCATGCCCATTGTTTGCATCGGGCACGGTTCTGTCGGTGCCTGCACGCCCGCCATCCCGCTGAGGGGAAGCGCCAGGCTGATCAGGAAAACGAGACAAAACCGCAGATAGCGTTTCATGGCCGGGAGTCTAGTCGTGAAAACGGGCGCCTACAATCGGCTGCCCAGCGATCTCACCGGACACGCATTAAGCCAGGATTAGCAGCAAAAAATGATGCAGCAGGCGCCCCATCACCTAACCTCAATGTTTGTGTGATCAACCGGAATCTCCCAGTCCCATGCGTAATGCATTGAAGTCATTGATGTTCATCGCTCTGATCCTGCTTGGTTCGGGGTTGGTGGCGGTGTCGGCCGCCGACGTGTCCGGCACACCGGATGTCAGCACCGGCGCCCCGCTCCCCGGCGTCACGCAAAGCGATCTGCAAGCTCTTCAACAGCGCCTCGACGGCCTCAAGCAGCAGATCTCGTCCGCCAACAATTACAACCAGCTCGAAGGCCCGCAGGACCGGGTGCAGACGTTCATTCTGGACATCGATCGGCTATCGGCCTCGCTGTTGCCGCAGCAGGCGCAATTGACTGTGCAACTGGGCGTACTCGGTGCCGCGCCGGCCGAAGCGGTCGCTGCCGAACAAGCCGATATCGCGGCGCAACGGGCGACGCTGATCGAGCAGAAAACCAAAGTCGATACGGCGCTGAAGAACCTCGCCACCCTCAAGCAAAACGCCACGGAGCTGATCACCCAGATCGCCGGTATCCGCCGCACCTTGCTCGAAAGCGAACTGACGCTCAGCACCCACAGCATTCTGAATCCCGGCTTCTGGGCTCCCCTTGTCAATCCGTCGGCGGATGACCGCCAGCGTCTGCGCTCTTTCGTCGATCAGGTGCAACAGACCGGCGCCGAAGCCTGGCAACCGGGTCAGCGACTTTACACCGCCCTGCTGGTGGTACTGGCCTTCGTCGTCTGGACGCTGGGTCGGCGACTGGCCGACCGCTGGCTGGCGTGGGTGTGCATTCACCGTATGCCGGAGGGTCGACTGCGCCGCAGTTCGCTGGCGTTCGCCTCGGCGCTGGCGACTCTCGCGACCACCGCCATTGCCCTGCAACTGCTCTATTACGCCTGCACCCGCCATGTGCCGTTGCCGCCGATGCTGGCGACATTTTCCGATGAGTTCGGGAAAGTGGTTTATGCCTGCGTGCTGATCACGGGGCTCAGCCGCGCGTTGCTCTCGACCGAGCATCCGTCCTGGCGACTGCCGGCGGTGGCTGACGCGGTGGCGCTCGCGCTGCATCCCTACGCGCGGATCCTCGCCGCAACGCTGCTGGTGCTGGTGACGGCGGTGCAAGTCAGCAATGCCGCCGGCATGAGCAGTCAGATCGTGCTCGCAGGCAGAGGCATCATTGCGCTGGCGGTGCTCGGTATCGTCACCACGCTGCTGATGCGCGTCGGCAGGTTGCGCAAAACACTGGCCGCAGCCGGTGACACCCAAGTGGCGGGCAACACCTTTGCCGGGGTGGTTTACACCATCGCCACCCTGGCGATGGTGCTGTCGTTCGGCGCCCTGCTCACGGGTTACGTATCGCTGGCGCGGTTCATCACCTATGAACTGGTGTGGGCGTTTATCGTGTTTTCCGGGTTTTACCTGCTGATGCAGTTGCTCAAGGACAGCTGCGAGTATTTCTTCTCACCCCGCCATTCCAGCGGCAAGGCGCTGAAACAGCTGCTGGGTGTCGGAGACCGGCGCCTCGAACAGGCCTCGACCCTGCTGGCCGGCTTCGGTCGGGCTGCGCTGTTGCTGTTGGCGGTGATCACGCTGTTTGTCGGCGGGATCGGCACCACTCTGGGCCAACTGGCCAACAACATCGGCACGATCCTCGGCGGCGCCGGCCTGCGCAAGCTGAACATCGTCCCCGGCCATTTGCTCAACGCGATGCTCGCGCTGCTGATCGGCATCTACCTGATCCGCGCCCTGCGCCGCTGGCTCGACAACGAGTTCCTGCCCAAGACCGACATGGACCCGGGCATGTGCGCCTCGCTCAGCACGCTGTTTTCCAACATCGGTTATGCGGTGGTGATCCTGCTGACCCTGTCATCGCTGGGCGTGCAATGGACCAACCTGGCGTGGATCGTCAGCGCCCTGTCGGTGGGCATCGGCTTCGGCTTGCAGGAGATCGTGAAGAACTTCGTCTCGGGGCTGATCCTGCTCACAGAACGCCCGGTCAAGGTCGGCGACCTGATCAGCATCAGCGGCGTCGAGGGCGACATCCGTCGGATCAACGTGCGCGCCACCGAGATCCAGCTCAGCGATCGCTCGATCGTGATCGTGCCCAACTCGCAACTGATCTCGCAGAACCTGCGCAACGTCACCCTCGGCGGCAGCGCCCAGGGCGTGGCGACGCTGGAACTGATGTTCCCGCTGGATATCGACCCCGAACAGGTGCAGAACCTGCTGTTCGACACCTACAAGGAACACGAAACCATCCTCGAAAAACCCGCGCCGTTCGTACGTTTCAGCAAACTGACGCCGGACGGGATTACGTTGACGGTGACCGGGTATGTGGCGAGTCCGAGGATTGTCGGGACGACCAAGAGTGATCTGCTGTTCGAGATACTCAAGCGGCTGGGGGCGGCGGGGATCGAGCTGGCGAAGCCACCGAGTACCTGAGGAAAAAACTGATGGGGCCTGTATCGCTGCGCGCCCGCTCGATCAGGCCTCAGGGGTGTCAGTTGACTCTGGAACCACTTCAGCCGCCATTTTCAGACGATCCGCCTTGCTGATGTACTTCGGTTTGTTGCTCTTGGGTGCCAGTTTGGCGTTGGCCTTTCTGGATTTTTCCTTGAAGAGCTGTTGCAGTTTTTTCTGACGGTTCATGGTGTTTTTTGGCCTGCTTGAAAGTGGTTGGATGATATCAGCGTTGGGCCTGCTTCACCCCAGCACGTGAGTAATCCAGCGCACCTGCTGCGTCAGCTCCTGCACCTTGTGTTCACAAACGGCATGCCGAGCCCGTCCAAAGTGAGCCAGCGTCTGCTGCTTGTGCCGCAGCCGGTGCTGCCACTTGCTGACAAACGCCGGACTGCGCGCCTGCAACTGCAGCGGCCCGAAGTACAGTTCCTCGGCGGTATAGGAAACCGGCCCGCCCCGCTCGGCCACGATGACTTCGTAGTCGAAGCGGTTCTCCCGAAGGATTTCCTCACAGAGGATTCGGTAGTCGTTGTCCATCAACCATTGGCGCAGCGGTTGTTCGCCGCCGTTGGGCTGCAGGATCAGACGTTCGCGGCCGCTCAAGCGCGCCTTGCCGGCTTCGAGGATGTCGCGGATGGTCTCGCCACCCATGCCACACACGGTAATTGCCGTGATCCCGTCTTCCGGTTCGACGGCCATCAAACCATTGGCCAGACGTACGATGATCTGCTGCTCAAGATCGTTTTCACGCACGGTACGTTGCGCCGAACGGAACGGCGTCTCGGCCATCTCGCCCGCCACCGCCGCCGCGATCGCGCCACGGCGCATCAGTGCCACCGGCAGGTAGCCGTGATCCGACCCGATATCGGCCAGCCGCGCACCGGCGGGTACATGCGCCGCCACCCGCTCCAGGCGCATGGACAATGTCTGTTCGTTCAACCGCAACCCCTTTCACTCTGAACGCCCGGCGCTAGTGGCCGGATCGGGGCGCGATTCTGGGGGGCAACGGCGGGGATTTCAAATTTATGTGACCAACCGCGATGCCTAGACCAACACCGTCAACCAAGCCGACAGCAACAACAAAAACGCCAGCCCGGCATTCATGCGCCGCAATGCCAGTGGCTCGCCAAAAAACCGAGCACTGCCCACGCCCAGCAGCGCCCACGCCGTCATGCACGGCAGGCAGACCATTAGAAAAACCGCCGACAACAGCAGCATCCGCGCGCTGTCGTCGCCGTTGCCGCCAAACACGCTCACCACCGCCACGGCCATCATCCACACCTTGGGATTAATCAATTGCAGGCCGACGGCGCCGAACACGTTGAAGCCGTCATCAGCCGCTGTTGCCGAGTCCAGCGACGGCGGCGTGCTGCGAAAGATCTGCCACGCCAGCCAGCTCAGCCAAAGCACGCCAGCCCAGGCCATCGCCTGCTGCACGCGGGGATAGCGCAGCAAGGTTTCTCCCACGCCGAGGCCGACCACCAACACCACCAGCGCCGCCGACACACACGCACCGAAGATGATCGGCACTGTTGCCGTCAGGCCACGTCGCGAACTGTGGCTCATCACCAGAATATTGGTCGGCCCCGGGGTGATCGAGGCGACGAAGGAAAACAGCAGAAAAGGCAGCAACGATTCCATGACAGGACTCCCGAATCAAAACAGGAAGTCATGGTCGCGGTTGTACGGGGTTCAGTCTGGAAGGTTTGAGCAGCGCTTGCGGTAATCCGCCGGCGTCAGGTGATAGGCACGGCGGAACCAGCGCCCGAGATGGCTTTGATCGGCGAAACCAAGGGCGCTGGCGACGGTGGCGGGTGTTTCGCCGCGCGCCAGCAACTGCCGGGCGCGGGCCAGGCGCAACTGAATCAGGTAGGCGTGTGGCGCCAGCCCGAAAGCGGCCTTAAACGCACGGGTCAGACGAAAGCGATCTACCCCGCAGACCTGGGCCACGTCGTCCAGCCCGATGTCCTCGAAGGCATGCGCATGCAGATAATCCCGCGCCACCTGCGCCACACGTGGCAGGCGCGGATCGAACGGTTGACGCTTGCGCCAGTCGAGGTGGGACGTCAGCGAACCGAGCAAGGTGTCGATGGCGGTCTGGCGCACGATGCGCAAGTCGCCTTGATGCAGGGCGTTGAAGGCCAGATTGATGGCCGTGGACAGGCGCGAATCCTGGCTCAGGGTATCGGTGAACCCGAGCTGGCTGTTGTCCGGCGCATGCTCGAACAGCACGCGCAATTCGCGCTCCAGCCAGTGCGGGTCGAGGTAGAGCATGGAATAGGTGAAGCCCTCCTCCGTCGGCGCGTGCCCGTCGTGGATCTCCCCCGGCTCCAGCATGAAAATCTTGCCCGGCGTACTCAGATGGCGCACGCGCCGGCAATGAAACTGCTGCACGCCCTGCTCGGTGACGCCCACCAGAAAGCTGTCATGCCAGTGCGGATCGTAGGCATGTCCCTGAAAGTGGGCACGAATCGACTCGATCCCGGTGTCGGCATCCTGGGACAGCTCGATCCAGTTGCGTTTGTCCACGCAAGGCTCCGAAGGCAGTGTTGGTCGTTGAGGACGTCTACGTTACCGCGACTTTGCCGATGGGTTTAGAACATTTGTGCACGTGAACCAGGCAGACCACCCAGCAAATTTAATGAACCCTGAGTGCCACGGCCCGCCTAAGCCAGAGACCATCAGGAGGTAGCTCATGCAAATTGAAACCACGTGGATCGTACTGGCCGTCGTTCTTTTGCTCATCGAATTGTGGGCGATCAATCGGGTGCGCAAGAGTGAGGGGAAAGCCAGCAACAAAGGTGTCTGGATCGTATTGATCGTGTTTGTGCCGCTGTTCGGGCTGATCGCCTGGGCGCTGGCCGGGCCCAAGCACGTCACGCAGGCCTGAAGCCCAAGGCAAGCAGGAGCCCCGAACATTCGGGGCTTTTTGTTGGCCGCTGGTTTGTATCGCAGTGTGTACGAACGCCTCCCGGATACATGCCCGCGCATCAGCCAACGAAAACGGAAACAGCGCAGATACGTGGCCAGTCTTTAATGGGCTCCAGATTCGAAGGGTTCAGCCAACGCCCTGCCCTCACCGATTACCAAGGAGACTTGCCATGAAGCCTGCACTGCACACCGCCGTCCACACTGGAAAAAACCGTCGCCGCCTGCTGGGCCTGTCGATTCTAGCCACCGCGCTGCTGCAATTCGGCGCCTTCGCCCAGGCACAAACCGCAGCCCCCGCGCCGGTCAAGACCGCAGCCGCCAGCGTCAAGGCCGATCTGCCCTTCGGCCCGCTGAAACACGTGAAGGCCGGCCTGCTCGACGTGGCCTACGCCGAAACCGGCCCGGCCAATGGCCCGGTGGTGATTCTGCTGCACGGCTGGCCGTATGACATTCACAGCTACGACGACGTCGCGCCGCTGCTGGCGGCCAAGGGTTATCGGGTGTTGATGCCATACGCTCGGGGTTATGGCGACACGCATTTCCTGTCCGACAAGACCGTGCGTAATGGTCAGCCGGCGGCGCTGGCCAGTGACGTGATCGATTTCATGGATGCCCTGAAAATCAAACAAGCCGTGCTCGGCGGCTACGACTGGGGTGCGCGTTCGGCGGACATCGTGTCGGCGCTGTGGCCGGAGCGGGTCAAGGCGCTGGTCTCGGTCAGCGGTTA
The DNA here is from genome assembly GCF_002112305.1 of Pseudomonas sp. R45(2017). NCBI lineage: Bacteria > Pseudomonadati > Pseudomonadota > Gammaproteobacteria > Pseudomonadales > Pseudomonadaceae > Pseudomonas > Pseudomonas sp. R45(2017). Next base: position 200,663 of record NZ_NEHH01000008.1, read on the forward strand.
CCTGATCGGCAATCAGGCCGCCGGCAAGAACCCGCTGCCGCCCAAGGCCGAACTGCAATGGTGGTATCAGTTCTACTTCGCCACCGACCGCGGTGAGGCCGGTTACGCCAAGAACACCCATGATTTCGCCAAGCTGATCTGGCAACTGGCGTCACCGAAATGGGCCTTCGACGACGCCACGTTCGACCGCAGCGCCAAGGCATTGCAGAACCCGGATCACGTCGCGATCACCGTGTTCAACTACCGCTGGCGCCTGGGCCTGGTGCAGGGTGAAAGCCAGTACGAGGCACTGGAACAGAAACTCGCCACCGCACCGTCGATCAGCGTGCCGACCATCACCCTGGAAGGCGATGCCAACGGCGCGCCGCACCCGGCGCCCGAGGACTACGCCAAACGTTTTACCGGCAAGTACCAGTTCCGCCTGATCAACGGTGGCATCGGGCACAACCTGCCGCAGGAAGATCCAAAAGCCTTCGCTCAGGCGATCATCGACGCCGATCACCTCTGAAGCGGCACGCCAAACGGCTCGTCATTTGACGAGCCGTTTTTCTTTGGATGGGCGATAACCGAAATAGGCGCTGTAGCACTTGCTGAAATGGCTCGGCGAGACAAATCCGCAGGCCACCAGCACATCCACCTGGGACAACTCCGTGTGTTGCAACAAACGCCGGGCCTCGGTGATGCGCAGCTCCATGTAATAACGCTGCGGCGTGGTGCCCAGTTGTTCTTTGAACAGCCGTTCCAGCTGACGCCGGGAACGCCCGGCATACACCGCCAGTTGCTCCAGCTCCAGCGGTTCTTCGAGATTGGCGTCCATCAGCTTCACCACCTCACGCAACGGCGCGCTGACGCAGAGGTTCTCGGTCGGCTTGATCCGCCGGTAACGCGATTCCTCGAACGCCAGAATGTCTTCGATGCCTTCGACCAGCGCCTTGTCGTGCAGGCCCTTGATCCAGTCCAGCGCCATGTGGAACGCGCCGGACGGACTGGACGCGGTCAACCGGTCGCGGTCGATCACGTAGGGTTCGCTGCTGACCTGAGTCGCCTTGGAAATTTCCGCCAGCGCCGGCCGATGCTCCGGGTGAATCGCACAGCGATAGCCTTCCAGCACCCCTGCCCGACCCAGGAACCACGCGCCGTTCCACAACCCGGCCAGGATCACTCCGGCCTCGGCGGCCATTTTCAGCAGGTTGATGAACTCGTCGCTCGCCTTCAATTCCGTGCGGTAGCCGCCGCAGATCACCAGCAGATCCAGTTCCTGCAACGCGCTGGTTTCCAGACGCAAGTCCGGGCGAATCACCAGCCCCAGATCGCTGATCACTTCGCCGTCGCTCAAGCCGAAAGTGCGCGTGGAAAACAGACCGGGGCGCAGCAGATTGGCGGTGACGAGGGTGTCCAGCGCCTGGGTGAAGGCCGGCAGGGAAAAATGCTCCAGCAGCACGAACCCGGTGCGGGTCATGCGTCCCGGCCCGCTGGCGGGCTCGTTCAGGTAGCGAAGGTTCTTGCCCTTCATGCCACCGCTGAATTGGCGTCGTTCGATCAAGGTGGGGTCCATCGTTTCGTTGTTATGGCGCCATGCTAACTGGCGCCGCAGCAAATTACTCGCAAACGACGCAAGTACCCATCCAGAGATCGCTCCCATGCCGTTGACCTTGATCGTTCCCACGCTCTGCGTGGGAATGCCTCCATGGACGCTCTGCGTCCGGCGTTGGGAGGGACGCGGAGCGTCCCGGGCTGCATTCCCACGCAGAGCGTAGGAACGATCAGCGCGATCAGTGCTGAAACGAGCGAGCCTGCGTCCCAACGTCGCAGGCCCGGCACCTTGGCAAACGCTGCACAAGGCTTAAAATCGCGCCTCCTCTTGCAGTCGCCCGACCGGCGCCTGCCCGCAGCCATGACAACCCTCAGGTTTGAACAGCCGGCCACTTCCACGAAGCGTGCCTGGCTCAATCGTCCTGCCCGTTCGGCGGTCGTTTGTCTTCAACACACTTCGGCTTGGCACTCGCATGCGCAGAGGCGCACGTTCCGCTGTTCGATCACTTGAGGTTTTTATGACACCGCGTTTGCTGGCCATGGCGCTGGCGCCCCTGCTCGGGCTATTCATTGTTGCCCTGGGCAACGGCTTTCTGTCTTCTTTGACCACCCTGCGCCTGGGTGCTGCCGGCGAATCGGCGACGATGATCGGCATCGTGTCCTCGGCCTATTTCATCGGCCTGACCCTGGGCGCGATCTTCAACGACCGGCTGATCCTGCGCATCGGCCACATCCGCGCCTACAGCAGCTTCGCCTCGCTGATCGCCGCGACCATCCTGCTGCAAGGGCTGTTTTATGACACTTGGGGCTGGGTCATGCTGCGCCTGATCAACGGCTGGGCCACGGTCGGTGTGTTTCTGGTGATCGAGAGCTGGCTGCTGCTGGCCGGTGACGCGAAAATTCGCGGCCGTCTGCTGGCGCTGTACATGATCGTCCTCTACGGCGCCGGCGTGCTGGGTCAGGCGTTTTTGGGGAAAATCACCGGGCTGGGCGACACCGCGCCGTTCATGGTCGCCGGCATGCTCGCGACCTTGTCGGTGCTACCGATCGTGATCCTGCCGCGTGTGTCGCCATTGCTGGAACAGGTCGAACCGCTCAAACCACGGGCCTTGCTGGGCGTATCGCCCACCGGACTGGTCGGCTGCTTCGGCTCCGGCGTGACCATCGCGGCGATCTACACCCTGCTGCCGCTGTACCTGCAACGCATCGGCCTGAACGTCGGCGAAGTCGGCAGCATGATGGCCTGGACGATCCTCGGCGCGATGCTGCTGCAATACCCGGTCGGGCGCTGGTCCGACCGCAAGGATCGCCTGCAAGTGCTGACGGTGCTGTGCGCCGCATGCACCGTGCTGTCGCTGGTGATCGTGCTGGTGCCGCTGTCCTCGGCCATGCTCGCGGCGATGCTGTTCCTGTTGGGTGGCGGCGTGTTCGCGCTGTACCCGGTTGCGGTCAGCCATGCGGCCGACCGTGCGCCGGTCGAAACGTTGGTGCCGATGATTCAGGGCATGCTGCTGATCAATTCGCTGGGCTCGGCGATGAGCCCGCTGCTGATCTCCCCGGCGATGAACGCCCATGGCGAAACCGGCCTGTTCTGGGCCTTCGCGCTGGTCAACCTGGCCATGGTGACGTTCTTCTTCTGGCGTCGCGGCAAGCGTCCGGTGCCGGCCAACCCGGCCCCGTTTGCGGCGGCAGCGACGTTCTCGCCCACCGGCGCCGAGCTGCGGGTGACCGAGGATTTGCGTCAGGCAGCACAGGACCATCCGCCGATGGTCGATGCGTTGAGCGGCGAAGCGGCGCCGCAATCAGGATCGCGCTACGAAGCCAGCTGAGTTTCTGGCGGGCATAAAAAAACCGGTGACTTTCGTCACCGGTTTTTTATTGCCTGCTAATCAGTGCGGCGCGCGCGGGATCGTTTTCATCAGGTCTTCAGGGCTGATATGCCCCACCACACTGCCCGGCTGCGGCAGATTCAGGATGTGGCCCTTCATCTTGCCGATCACGTGCATTTCGCACGGTTTGCAGTCGAACTTCAGGGTCAGCACTTCATCGCCGTGAATCAGCTGCATCGGCGCGACTTTGGTTTTCACGCCGGTCACGCCTTTGGCCTGTTTCGGGCACAGGTTGAAGGAGAACCGCAGGCAGTGCTTGGTGATCATCACCGGCACTTCGCCCGCCTCTTCGTGGGCCTCGTACGCGGCGTCGATCAGCTTCACGCCGTGACGGTGGTAGAAGTCGCGAGCCTTCTGGTTGTAGACGTTGGCCAGGAACGACAGATGCGCTTCCGGGTACACCGGCGGTGGCGTGGTCTCGGCCTTGCGCGAACCGCGCGGGTGGGCGGCAACACGGGCGGCGGTCAGCGCTTCGATCACTTCACGGCGCAACGACTTGAGCTGCGAGTTCGGGATGAAGAACGCTTGCGGCGCATCCAGTTTGATCGAGGTCGCGTGGTACTCGGTGGTGCCGAGTTGGCCGAGCAGGTCGTGCAAGGTTTCCAGCGCCTGTTCCGGTTTGTTGGCGACGCCGAACGGGCCTTCCAGCGCGACGCTGGCACTGATGCCCTCTTCGCTGGTCACGGTCAGTTCCAGACGCTCTTCACGCAGCTTCGCCAGCCAGCTCACGCCGATACGACGCTCGGCGGAAGTCTTGAGCAATGCCTGTTGCCAGTTGTGGTCGAGGTTGCGGTTCAGCGGATGGTTCGGGCGCAGCTTGTACAGGCCTTCCGGCATTTCGTTCGGCTCGACGCGGTAGCGATAGCGCTTCTCGCCCTCTTCCTCGAACTCGCCCTTGGCTTCGGCGATGTTGGCGCGGAACCCCACCACTTCGCGCTTGACCAGCACGTTGAGGCCGTCGCCGTTCGACAGCGGCTCGTGGGTGATGACCTGCATGTCACGCTTGCCGACTTTCTCGACCGTGCCCACCGCCAGACCGGTGAAGGTCGGCGAATCGAACGCGCCGATGTCGATCTTGCGCTCGCTGACGAAGTAGTCGGTGCTGCCACGGTGGAAGGTCTTTTCCGGGTCCGGCATGAAGAAATGCGCGGTGCGGCCGCTGGAAGCGCGGGCCAGATCCGGACGGTCGTTGAGCACGTCGTCGAGGCGCTGGCGGTAATAGGCGGTGATGTTCTTCACATAGCCCATGTCCTTGTAGCGACCTTCGATCTTGAACGAACGCACACCGGCCTCGACCAGTGCGCGGATGTTGGCGCTCTGGTTGTTGTCCTTCATCGACAGCAGGTGTTTTTCGTAGGCGATCACGCCACCCTTTTCGTCTTTCAGGGTGTACGGCAGACGGCAGGCCTGGGAGCAGTCGCCCCGGTTGGCGCTGCGCCCGGTCTGCGCGTGGGAAATGTTGCACTGACCGGAGAACGCCACGCACAACGCGCCGTGAATGAAGAACTCGATGGCGGCATCGGTTTCATCGGCGATCGCGCGGATTTCCTTGAGGTTCAGTTCACGGGCCAGTACCAGTTGCGAAAAACCGGCCTGATCGAGGAACTTCGCCCGCTCAAGAGTGCGGATGTCGGTCTGGGTGCTGGCGTGCAGCTCGATGGGTGGAATGTCCAGTTCCATCACGCCCAGGTCCTGGACGATCAGCGCATCGACGCCGGCGTCGTACAACTGATGGATCAGCTTGCGCGCCGGCTCCAGTTCGTTGTCGTGCAGGATGGTGTTGATGGTGGTGAAGATGCGCGCGTGATAGCGACGGGCAAATTCCACCAGTTCGGCAATTTCGCTCACCTCGTTGCAGGCGTTATGGCGCGCACCGAAGCTCGGGCCGCCGATGTACACCGCGTCGGCGCCATGCAGGATGGCCTCGCGGGCGATGGCCACGTCGCGGGCGGGGCTGAGCAGTTCCAGGTGATGTTTGGGCAAGGACATATGTTTTTTTAGTCAGGCTGTCACGGTCGAGGCGCGCATTGTAGCCGCGAAACGCGTGGGCGGCACGCCTGTGCTGCCGGGTGGCAGCCCTGCTCAGTGCAGAGCTGCCCTACCGAACCGCAAACTTAGGCCTTCGCGGCCATTGCAGTCACTTCCACCTTCATCCCTTCAACCGCCAGCGCCGCCACGCCAACCGCCGCGCGAACAGGCCAAGGCTTGGCGAAGAAGCGCTTGTACACCTCGTTGAACGCAGCACGATCAGCCATGTCGGTCAGGTAAATGGTCAGGTGCAGCACGCGGTCCATCGAGCTGCCGGCCTTTTCCAGCGCGACTTTCAACGCCTGCAATGTGCATTCGCTTTGCGCGGTGACGTCGCCCAGTTCCAGGCTGCCATCGGCACGGGTCGGAATCTGGGTCGACATCAGGATGCCGTTGAATTCGGTCACGTCCGAAGAGATCGAGTCTGCATCCGGGTCCGGGGTGTAGGTGATGTCTTGGTTGGCCATGGGAAAGTCCTTCGCTGGCAGTGAGGACGGCGCCATCGCGCGCCGTTTCGGGCGGCCAGTTTACAGACCCGGTCGCCGGTTGGAAGTCCCGACGCGGTGTGTCAGCCCTGCGCCAGTATCCGCCGCAGTTCCAGCGCATTGCCGAGTGCCGCGCCGCTGGCGGTGTTGTCGAAAATGCACCACGTTTCGACGCCATCGACAGCCGCCACCCGCAAATCACCGGCGAGCGTTTTCAGATACGCCGAGTCATAGGGGCTGTAATAAATGCGCGGCGAACCGTGCAGGCGCCAATAACGCACGTTGGGCCAGCCGCTCGGACCCGCATCGGTGCTGATTCGCGAGGGATCGACCACCGCTTGCGCGATGCGATATGCCATCAACAGCAGTTCGGCGGCGGCCCAGGACTCGTGACGCGGTTCAAGCACCACAGCCCCGGAATAACGCTGGCGCAACTCGACCAAAAAGGCCTCAGCAAGCGCTTCGTCGAACGCCAGCGACGGCGGCAACTGCAGCAGCAGACAACCCAGGCGATCGCCCAGCCCCGAGCACTGTTCAAGAAATGCATCGAGCTCATGTTCGCAGTCCCGCAGACGCCGCTCATGGCTGATCGACTTGGGCACTTTCACGCAAAAGCGAAATCCGTCCGGCACCGACTCGGCCCAACGGGCGTAGGTTTGGCGTTGGTGCGGACGGTAGAAGGAGCTGTTGATTTCCACGCCATTGAGGTGTGCGGCATAGCGTTGCAGGTGAGTGCCCTGCTCCGGGAATGACGGCCAGTATTCGCGGGGCAGGCTCCAACCGGCGCTACCGATGAAGATCGCCGACGCACTCAAAACAGCACCTTGCCTGCTTCACGCATGAAAATTTCCACGGTTTTCGGGCCGATGCCGTCGAAGGCTTGCAAACGTTTTTCGAAGTCCTGGCGGCCGGCGCTCGCCTCGACCATGTTCATTACCCGCCCGGCATATTCTTCATTCAGTTTGACAGCCAGCGCGAGCAGGCGCTCGGCGGTGGTTTCGTCGTAACGCACGTAATGCGCCTCGCCGAGCATCCGCACCAGCTCGCGGTGGGTGCAATGGCCGAGTTTGCGCGGCGTATCGCGCTGGTGTCGTTCAACAATCACTCGATAGGCTTCGGCGGCAATCTCGGCCTGGATTCGTTTGCCCATCAGGAAACTGGCGAGCAGCCATTTGAACAAGGCTGATTCGTTCAGCGGATGCAGGTCGATGTGCAAGTCTTGGACGTTGATGGTTTTGGTCATGCAGCTTTTGAGCGAGGGGCGGCGTGATGAGTGCGGGGCTGGCGACGAATGGTTTTGGAGCTTAAAGCGTCAGGTTTCTCCTCGTCGGGCGATGATCGATAAACAGGTTTGAATCACGCCGTTTAAAGACATGTCGGAATGCGTCCGGATGCCTACAAATCCTTGCGCCAGAGCCTACCGCTGCGCCAGAATCCGCCGGCTTGTGCGCCTTGGGGTCGGCCGGTAACTTGGATCGGGTCACTGATTTGCAGTGATCGGGTTTAGTAGCCCGTTGGTATTTGAAGAGTGCACAAGTGTCTGTCAGTCAGGTATTCCCATACCTGTATTTGATGGTGGCTGTGCGTAGGGTGCCCCCGGGCACGCCGGCTTTCTTCTTTTCCCCGGTCTACTAACCTGCGCACAGCTGCCACCACCCCTGTTTAGTAGCTCGGGTCTGGCGGCTTCAAAACAGGAAAAGAATGAACATGTTCAAAGTCACGCCAAATCCTCCGGTCACCGAACCGTCCAGCATCACCGACCCAACGTCCCCCTACGAATGCCCTGACTCCAAGAGATTCAACGAAGCCGCCAACCGCGCCCTCGACTACCACCTCGGCCCGATCTCAGCCCACATGATGGCCGCGCCCTACTACCCCAACCGCCTCTACCAGGCCAACCCGGACAGCAACAACGAAGCCCTGCTCGCCGACGCCGTCGAAACCCTGGGCTCAGCCAACGTCATGCTCAACAACTTCGTCGACCTCCTCGAAAGCCCCCACCGCAAAACCGCGCAGGGCATCGCGCAAATCGTGATGCTGGCGGAACTGGCGGTGAATCAGGTACTGGATAACGTTGTGCCGACGGAATAAAACCCTTGGCGGCAGGTCTCTCCCTGCCGCCCCTGCATCAGTCGATCAATCCCCGCCACTGGATATCCCCCCAATCCCAATTATGCTCAATGAAACCCCGCCCTCCCGCGCGGGGCGGTGATTCTGTGCACGCTCCACGAAATACCTGAACCGGCATCCGCCACAGGCCTTGGGTACGCGACGTTGATGAAGTGCTCCGGCCTACAAAAACAAGCACGACGGAGAACACCCATGGCAGTACTCGACAGCATGTCCACAGGCAGTGCCCCGCACCACAGCGTCAGCCGGGAGGAGCGCAAGGTCATCTTTGCGTCGTCGCTCGGCACGGTGTTCGAGTGGTACGACTTCTACCTCTACGGCTCCCTGGCGGCGATCATCGCCAAGCACTTCTTTGCCGGGGTGAACGAGACCACGGCGTTTATCTTCGCCCTGCTCGCCTTTGCCGCCGGTTTTGCGGTGCGCCCGTTCGGGGCAATTGTGTTTGGGCGACTGGGTGACATGATCGGGCGCAAGCACACGTTTCTGATCACGATCGTGATCATGGGTGTATCGACGGCGATTGTCGGATTCCTGCCCGGTTACGCGACCATCGGAGTCGCGGCGCCGATCATTCTGATTACCCTGCGCCTGCTGCAAGGCCTGGCGCTGGGCGGCGAATACGGCGGCGCGGCGACGTATGTGGCCGAGCATGCGCCGAAGGGCAAACGCGGTTATTTCACGTCATGGATTCAGACCACCGCGACCCTGGGCCTGTTTATGTCGTTGCTGGTGATTCTGGCTTGCCGCACGGCGCTGGGTACCGAAGCGTTCGAGGCCTGGGGCTGGCGGATTCCGTTCCTGCTGTCGATCCTGCTGCTGGCGGTCTCGGTGTACATCCGGTTGCAACTGAACGAGTCGCCGGTGTTCAAGAAAATGAAGGAAGAAGGCAAGTCGTCGAAAGCCCCGCTGACCGAGTCCTTCGCCCGTTGGGAGAATCTGAAAATCGTGATCATGGCCCTGCTCGGCGGCACCGCAGGCCAAGCGGTGGTCTGGTACACCGGGCAGTTCTACGCGCTGTTTTTCCTGCTTCAAACCCTGAAGATCGACCCGCAGACCGCCAATCTTTTGATCGCCGGTTCGCTGCTGATCGGCACGCCGTTCTTCGTGATTTTCGGCAGCCTGTCCGACCGCATCGGGCGCAAGGGCATCATCATGGCCGGGTGCATTCTGGCGGCGGTGACCTACTTCCCGATCTTCCATGCGCTGACTCAGTACGGTAACCCCGACGTATTCGTCGCCCAAGAGAAGAACCCGGTCAAAGTGATCGCCAACCCCGACCAGTGCTCGTTCCAGTTCGATCCGGTGGGCAAGGCCAAATTCACCAGCTCGTGCGATCTGGCGAAAACCATCCTCGCCAAACGGGCGATCCCGTATGAAAACGTGGTGGCGGAACCGGGTACCGTGGCCCAGGTGCGCATCGGCGACAAGGTCATCGAAAGCTTTGAAGGCACGACCCTGCCGGCCGCCGACTTCAAGACCCGTAACGACGCGTTCACTGCCAGCCTCGGCGCCGCGCTGAAAGAAGCCGGTTACCCGGAAAAAGCCGACCCGGCCAAGACCAATTACCCGATGGTGCTGCTCCTGCTGACCATCCTCGTCATCTACGTGACCATGGTCTACGGCCCGATTGCGGCATGGCTGGTGGAGCTGTTCCCGGCGCGCATCCGCTACACCTCGATGTCGCTGCCGTACCACATCGGCAACGGCTGGTTTGGCGGGTTCCTGCCGACCGTGGCGTTTGCGATGGTCGCGGCCACCGGGGATATCTACTACGGCTTGTGGTACCCGATCGTGATTGCGGTGATGACGGCGATTCTGGGGATCTTCTTCATGCCGGAGACCAAGGATCGGGACATTCATCACACCTGACTCAACTCTGTTCGATGCTGTGCGTGGCGTTCACGCACAGCATCGAGCGTTGTCACATCGGCGTCATTCTCCCTTGGTAACGTCGTCGCGCCCCGATGCCCCGACCACCAAGGTGACCCTCCCGGTGTACTCAAGCCCGACGCGCCAGACCCTCATCCTGCGATCCGACAACATGGCCAGTGACGACTTCGGCGCCCTGTTCTCGCGAATGTTCGGCAACCGTTATGGCGACACACCACCGCCGCCCAAAGACATCATCATTGGCGGCGTTTACGGGCGGTACGAAGGCGTGAGTTTCCGGCGCATGCATTACCGGGGCGATTTCACGGTGGCGTTTCCCGAGCCGTTCGATGAAATCACCTTCGTCATTCCCACCGCCGGCAAGATCGTGTTCAACCATGAATCCGTGGGGCTGAGCGATGTGGGGCTGGCCATCGACAAAGCTGACCTGCGTTCTATGCGTTTTATCGACAATCATGCCCAGCACGGCATGTCGATCAGCCGTGCGGCGCTCACCGAACGGCTGTCGACCCTGCTGGGCAAACCGATCGTGCACAAGCTGCATTTCGAGCCGAGGGTGGATCTGAACAGCCCGGCGTTTCAGGGCATTCGCGCGCTGATCGATCTGGCCACCGGTGCGGAATTCGATCTGCTGTTGAACGCTGGCTCGCTGATGCCGTCACGGCTGCGGGAGATGCTGGTGGACGCGGTATTGGAGGCCTGGCCACACAACTTCAGCGAGGCCCTGCGCCGACCCGAGGCGTTGATTGCACCACGGCATGTGAAGCAGGCCATCGAGTACATTCAGGCGCATCCCGAGCGTATGGTCAGCGGGACGGATCTGGCGGGGTTGGTGAACGTCAGTCTGCGGGCGTTGCAGGAAGGGTTCCGGCGGTTCGTCGGCACCTCGATTGTCGCGTACCAGCGACAGGTCAGACTGGAGCGCGCCTGTGATGCATTGAAGCAAGGCCAATCGTCATCGGTGACCGATGTGGCCCTGCAATTCGGGTTCAGCAACGTCGGCCGGTTCTGCCAGTACTTTCAGGACGCCTACGGCGTGAGTCCTGCAGAAATGCGAAAAGGACTGCGCTGAGGCAGTCCTTTGTCTTAAACGTCAGTTGGTCAGAACTGATAACTGGCCTTGAGCCCGCCACTGAAACCGTGGCTGTCGCCGCCACCGCTGGCACCGACTTCGGCGCCCAGGCTCAGAGCACCGAGATTGGCCATCAGGTTGACGCCGCCGCTGAACTGATCGCGGTTGTCGAACGCCGCGCGCTGCTCGATATCCAGCCCCAGCAGATGGCCCTCGCTGTCGACCTGATGATCGCCCAGCACATGCTCGTAACCGACCCGCACGCCCGGCACCAGTTGCCACGCGCCCATCGGCATCGGGGCGAACGAGACGTCGAGATTGGCCACCGCACTGCGGCGGGTTTCTTGAATGTCGTCCACATTGAGCGCCAATTCGCTGCCCTTCTCCTGGAAGCCCGACAGGTCCAGACGGCTGACGCGCACGCCGAGGCTCGGCTCCAGAATCACAGTGTTCAGCGGCATCCGATAACCGAGTGCCAACGTGGCGCCGCTGAGATTACCGTTGGTGTCGCCCTTCGCCGAACCCAAGCCGCCGCCGAGGTCGCGCTTACTGTCGTAGTCGACGTAACCGGCGCTGAGGTTGGCATCGACAAACAGCCCACGTTGCAGGCTGGTGAATCCATAACGGGCGCCAAGGTCGAGGAAGGTGAAATCGGTATCTGCCTCGCCACCTGCGCCGCCCACCGAACCTTTGCTGTAACCGATGCCGCCGCGAGCGCTGAATTGTTCGGAGAAGCGCTGAGTGACGCCAACCATCAGGCCCTGACTGTGTTCGTTGCTGCTTTGCGCATGGGCCGAACCGTCGGTGCCCAGGTAACCGGCGAGCGCGGTGCTCCACAAGCGGTAATGGCCGACCTTGAGGTCAGTGCCGCTGGCGAACGGCGCGGCGGCCTGCTCGATCATTGCGTTTTGACGCAGCAGGTAACTCGCCGCATCGGCGTGCACCTGACCGCCGACCGTGGACTCGACACCGCCGAGGGTGCCGGCGTCGATGGCCGATTGCAGGTAGTAGTTGTAGGCGCTGTAGGTGCCCGAGAGTTTACTGTTCTGCAACTCCCGCAACAGTTGCGCACCGGCGGCAGCGTTGCCGATAAGCCCGACCTGACCCGGCAGGCTGTTGTACTCGACCATTTTGCCGCGCAGTACATAGATGGTTTCCTGGGACAGACCCAGCCCCTGTTTGAGGTAGTTGTCCATGCTGCCGTATTGCGCGGTCACCTGATCCAGACCCGCTTGCAGGTAACTGGCCTCGACGCCCAGCAGCGGCGCGTAGATCGCGGCCATGCTCGGCGGCATCATCGCCAGGGTCTTGGCAACGCGGTCGGCGGTGTAGTCGTTGGTCGCCAGGTAGTTGCTCATGATCGTCGCGTTGTCGACCCCGGCGATGCTTTGCAGCACAGCGGCCGTCCAGCCGGTGCGATCCTTGCCGGCGGTACAATGGAACAGCGCGGCGCCGTCGACGCCGGCCAGTTCGTTGAACAGCACGCCCAACTGCCCGCGCATGCCGGCGTCGCTGACAAACGCACGGTTGGTCTCTTGCATCATCGCAGTCGCTTCGGCCGCGCTTTTGAACGAGACCGTGGTGATGTTCGCCCCCGAAGTGGTGGCGCCGATGATGTCGATATTCTGATAGGTTGCACCGCTGATCATCGTGTCCGGCGTGGCCGCAATTTCGCTTGGGGTGCGCAGGTCGTAAACGGCGTTGATCCCCAGACCGTTGAGGGTCGCCAGGTCCGATGCTGTCGGCGTCAGCGCGTTGGAGCGGTAGAACACACCGGCGCGCATGGTGCCGTCATGGGTCGTGGAGTAAGCCGTGGTAATACCGGCGACATCGCGGAAGTTGTCGATGCCTTGCAGGCGCGGGGTATCAAGGTCGGCCGCGTGGACGGCGGCGATGGACAGACTCAACACGGACAGCGAACACAGAAAACGTGGAAACACGATGCAGCCTCATTGAAAACCGGTTGGGCTGCCCACTATCTGCAAGGTTATGTGACTGAATATGACAAAACGTCGAAGACAGCCAATCCCGGCGCGATCTGTCCTTCGGCTGCGCGTTCTGTCCGTCAAACGGGCTAAATCCCTGCCGATATTTGACGTTTTTTTTGCAAGAGGCAGGGTAAAGTGCCCTCTCCGGCCATCCTGGAAGCAGTCAATGAACCTCCAAAGCCCTCAAGACGCCGATGATGAAATCCTCAATCAAGCGGCGCACTGGTGCCTGCGTCTGCAAGACGACAGCTGCACCCCTGACGAGCGTCAGGCATTTCAGCAGTGGATTCAGATCAGCCCGCGCCACGCCTTCGAATACGCGAAGATGCTTGAGGTCTGGGAATTGAGCGATCAACTGCCGGACGAGCGCGAAAAGTCGAAAAAGCGCAAGGCCTTGACCCTGCCGTGCAGCTTCGAAGAGTTTCAACGCAATCTGGCGCAGCGTAATTAGCCCTGCACCGGGATCGACGAAAACAGCAGTGCGCCCCACTCGAAGCAACGTTTTGTCCTTGAATCAAGGTTAGAATCCGCGCGGTTCGGCTAACAGTTTAAGGATGACCCCGCATGTCCACCCACGACACCTCCCTGCAAGACACCGCCGCCCCCGACGGCGTCTGCTTCGGCTGCGGCAGCAGCAACCCGCACGGCTTGCACATCAAGAGTTTCTGGCATGAGGACGGCGTGCACGTCATGGCCGAGCATGTGCCCGAGGCCAAATACTGCGGCTGGCCGGAGCTGGTCTACGGCGGCCTGATCGCGATGCTGGTGGACTGCCATTCCAACTGGACCGCAATGGCTTACCACTACCGGGCGGAGAACCGTGAAGCCGAGAGCTTGCCGCGCATCAACTGCGTGACCGGCAACCTCGGCATCAAGTTCATCAAACCAACGCCAATGGGCGTGCCGCTGACGTTGAAGGCCAGAGTCGACGGTGAGGTCGGGCGCAAGACCCGAGTGATCTGCGAGGTCTACGCCGGGGATGTGCTCACGGCAGTGGGCGATTCGGTGTTTGTGCGAGTGGATACCGAGCAGTTGGCAGCGGCGGCGCATGGACGGAATGAAGATCAATGAGTAACCGAGCAATAAACATTGTGGTGATTATCGCGATCAGCGTGATGGTGGTTGGCAAGCTGGAGTGGCTGACGAATTCGTATTTGCTGGCCCTGGCACAAGCGGGCGGTGATTTTGATCAGATGATTATCGACATCTGGTTTGGGGTGGCCTTTCACTCTCTGGTAGTGATCGTCGTGCCGCTGCTGCTGGCGTACTTCAAACAGACGCTTGCCAGTTATGTCGTGTTGATACTCGCGTTGTCGATCTACATTCTGCTCATCACAGGTGTCAATACTATTGCCCTGGTCATCGCCGGGCTAATGATCGCAGCAGTGGTATATGCGGTATTCACGCAATCGATCAACCTGATCCGGTACTTTCGCGCGAAGTGACCCGACTTACCGTTTACCTGGAGCCCCGGCCATGCCCGATCGCAAAATCATCATCCCCGACTCCATGAAAACCATCGTCGAACGCGCCGGATACGCCCCGGCGGTTCTGGTCGGCGATACGCTTTATTGCGCTGGTCAGGTGGGCCGCACCGCTGATTTGCAAGTCATCGAAGACCCCGAGCAACAGTTCATTCGTGCCTGGGAAAACCTCGACGAAGTGCTGAAGGCCGGTGGCTGCACCTTCGACGATGTGGTGGAGATGACCACCTATCACGTCGACATGAGCCAACACATGCCGGTGTTTCGCGAAGTGAAAAACCGCGTGTTCCCCAAGGGCTTCTGCGCCTGGACTTGCATCGGCGTCAGCGAACTGGCCCATCCGGGGCTGCTGGTGGAAATCAAATGCGTGGCCGTGCGCAGGCGCGCTATACCTGAGTAACGCCATTGCACCACATCGAGGTGTTAAACCATGAACTTGACCCTCTATTACCACCCATTGTCGTCCTACTGCCACAAGGCGCTGATCGCCCTCTACGAACACAGCGTCGCGTTCGAAAAACGCTTGATCGACCTGTCCAGCGAAGCCGAACGGGCCGAGCTTCAAGCATTGTGGCCGCTGGTCAAATTCCCGGTGCTGCGCGATCACGCGCGCCAGCGCACGGTGCCGGAATCGAGCGTGATCATCGAGTACCTGGATCATCAACCGGGGCAGTCGCAACGACTGATTCCCGAAGACTGGGAGACCGCACTGGACGTGCGTCTATGGGACCGGTTTTTCGACCATTACGTGATGACGCCGATGCAGCAGATCGTCGCCGACCGCATCCAGTCCGCCAATGGCGACCTGAGCAGTCAGCGAGCGCTGCTGGCCACGGCGTACGGCATGCTCGAACAGCAACTGGCCGACCGCGAATGGATCGCCAGCGCGGATTTCAGCCTGGCCGATTGCTCCGCCGCGCCGGCCCTGTTCTACGCCAGCACGCTGGTGCCGTTTGCCGCCGAGCAACCGCACCTCAGTGCCTATTTCGAACGGCTGGTGCAGCGCCCGTCGTTCAGTCGGGTCATCGAAGAAGCCAAACCGTGGTTCGACTTCTATCCCTTTGCCGAGGCCCTGCCTCAACGTTTCCGCTGAGGCTCGGCCTTACGCCGGCTGGTGACTGGTCACGCAGTGAATCCCGCCACCACCGGCCGCAATGGCGTCGATGTTGATCTGCACCACGTCGCGGTTCGGATAGAGTTTTTTCAGCAGGTCGAAGGCCTTCTTGTCCGCGCCCTTGTCGCCAAATTCCGGGGCAATCACCGCGCCGTTGATCACGAAATAGTTGATGTAACCGGCCGCGAAGTCGTCGTTGTCCTTGTTGAATTTGGTGTTGCGCGGCTTCAGCGGTGGCGACACGGTGTGGATCTGCAACGGACGACCGTCGGCGTCGGTAGCCTTTTTCAGGATTTCCAGGTGCGCCAGGGTGACCTTGCTGTCGTAGGAGCGCGGATCGGTGTCGAGGTTGGCGATCACCACGCCGGGCGTGACGAAGCGCGCATAGAAATCGACGTGGGCATCGGTGATGTCCTTGCCCTTGATGCCCGGCAGCCAGATGATCTTGCGCAGGCCCAAACGTGCTTTCAACTCGGCCTCAACATCGGCCTTGCTCCAGCCGGGGTTGCGGTTTTCGTTGACCCAGCAGCTTTCAGTCATGATCGCGGTGCCGTGGCCGTCGACTTCGATGCCGCCGCCCTCGCCCACCAGTTCACTGCGCTGGTAGGTCGCCTGCGCATCGGCCGCCACGCGCTTGGCGATCTTCGCGTCTTTAGAGTGCTGCTGCTTGTTGCCCCAGCCGCTGAAGTTGAAGTCCACGGCGCCGAGTCCGTTTTTGTCGTCGATGACGAAGTTGGCGCTGATGTCACGCATCCAGATGTCGTCGAGGTTGGCGATCTGGTAGGTGATGTTGGAGGTGCCGCAGATCTCTTCGGCCAGGCTGCGTTCGCCGCTGCGGCAATAGATGGTCAGCGGTTCGTAACGGGCGATGGCGCGGGCGATCCGGCCCAGCGCTTCCTGAACGTCTTCGGTGAAGTCTTCCCAGATCGCATCCTGCGCGCCGAAGGCCATGTAGGCGCGTTCGTGTTTGTCGCCCTCGTCGGGCATGAACCAGCGACCTTCGCCGGCCGCCAGTACCCGCGCCGGTGACAGACCGAGGCCCATGACGGCAGCGCCTACGCCGGCGGCGACTGAAACCTGTTTGATGAACTCGCGACGAGTCGGCATGTGTACGTTCCTGATGGGTAAGGGGCCGCCGGGGCGGCCCGGAAAAATCACTTGGCAGTGGCAGTCTTGAACTTGGTCCAGGTGCGCATGCGGGCGCGCATGTCGGCCTGGGGGATATCCTTGCCCGGTATCAGACGAGCATAGGTCGCTTCGTCGAGGTAGATGTCCGGGTTGTTGCGCATCGCCTCATCCACGTTTGGCCGGGCCTTGGCGTTGGAGGTCGGGTAACCGGTGAAATTGCTGATCGCGGCCATGTTCTCCGGGCGCATCACGAAGTTGATGAATTCGTAGGCGTATTCCGGATGTTTGGCATCGACCGGAATGGCCATGGTGTC
The DNA here is from genome assembly GCF_002112305.1 of Pseudomonas sp. R45(2017). NCBI lineage: Bacteria > Pseudomonadati > Pseudomonadota > Gammaproteobacteria > Pseudomonadales > Pseudomonadaceae > Pseudomonas > Pseudomonas sp. R45(2017). Next base: position 217,718 of record NZ_NEHH01000008.1, read on the forward strand.
CATCCACACCGTGGTGCCTTCGCGCGGCACGCGGTATTGGAAGCGGGTCTGCTTGCCGGCGCTGTCCGAGGTGCGCTGAGCCTGGGTCATGTCGCCGCTGTAGCCGAGGGACAGACACAGGTTGCCGTTGACCAGATCGGTCACCGGTTGCGACTGGAACTTGCGGATGTACGGCCGCAGCTTCATCAGCAAGTCACTGGCCGCCGCCAAATCCGCAGGCTTGGCGCTGCGCGGGTCGCGGCCCAGATAATTGAGCACCACGGCCAGCACTTCGTCCGGCGAGTCGATCATCGAAATCCCGCAGTCGGCGAATTTGGCCGCCAGTTCCGGTTTGAACAGCATGTCGAGGCTGTTGACCGGCGCGTCGGCCATGCGTTGCTTGATCTGCTCGGCGTTGTAGGTCAGGCCGATGGTGCCCCAGGTGTACGGCACGGTGGCCTTGTTCGAATGCTCGTAATGGCTGCGCAGTTTTTGCAGGCCCGGTTCGATGTCGTTCATCGCCGTGATCTTCGAAGGATCCAGCGGCAACAGGCTGCCGGCGCGCATCAGGCGTTCGGCCACGGTGTCGCCGGGGAAGATCAGGTCGTAGCCGCTGCCACCGGAAAGCATCTTGGCTTCCAGGGTTTCGCTGCCGTCCATCACGTCGTAGATGACCTTGATCCCGGTTTCGGCGGTGAATTTGCTCAACGTGTCTTCAGCGAAATAATCCGCCCAGTTGTACAGCCGCAAGGTCTTGTCTTCGGCGTGCACGGCAGGCATCAGACCGGCCAGCGCCAGGCCCAGAGCGCCCAGCAACCACTTGTGTGAGGTAGGCATATCAGACTCCTTGAGGATTCCAGCGGGCGTTAAGGTGGCGGCCGTCCTGGCTGAGCAAGGCGCCGTACATTTCCGGACGACGGTCGCGGTAGATGCCCCAGCTCAGGCGATCTTCACGCATGGCTGCCAGATCCAGGCTTTGCACCAAGACACCGGTGCTGGCGCGGTCGGCTTCGGCGAGCACTTTTCCCTTGTGGTTGCAGATGAACGATGAGCCGTAGAAATTCATTTGCAGCGCCGCATCGGTGCCCGCCACTTCGCGGCCAACCCGGTTGGAAGCGATCACCGGCAGCAGGTTGGCAGCCGCGTGGCCACGCATGGTCATCTGCCAGTGATCTCGCGAGTCCAGATCCGCGCAGCCCGGTTCCGAGCCGATGGCCGTCGGAAACAACAACACTTCGGCGCCCATCAACGCCATGCAGCGGGCAGTTTCCGGGAACCACTGATCCCAGCAGATGCCCACGCCGAGGCGGCCGAACGCGGTGTCCCAGACTTTGAAACCGGTGTCGCCGGGGCTGAAATATTCCTTCTCCTGATAGCCGATGGCGTTGGGGATGTGGGTCTTGCGATACACGCCCAGCAAACGCCCGTCGGCATCCGCCACGCTCAGGGAGTTGAAGTAGGCGTTGCCGGCCTTCTCGTACCAGCTCAGCGGCAACACCACGCCCAGTTCGCGGGCCAGCGCGGCGAAACGCGACAGCACCTGACTGTCGCGGTACTCCTCGGCCAGCGCCATGTGATGGTGACTCTGCTCGATGCAGAAATACGGCGTGGCGAACAGCTCCTGCAACAGGATCACTTGCGCACCCTGCGCGGCCGCTTCACGCACCAACTGCTCGGCGTGGTCGAGGTTGCTTTTCAGGTCCCAGGTGCACGGCATCTGGGTGGTGGCGACTTTGAGCAACGTCATCGATCAACCCTCCACCGGCCAGGCTGGCTGTTGCTGGGTAATGCAGTGCACACCGCCGCCACCGTGAGCCAGATGATTGATCTGCACCGGCACTACTTCGCGGCCCGGGAACGCCTTGGCCAGGGTTTCTGCCGCGACATGGTCGGCCTCGATGCCGTACGCCGGCATGATGATCGCGCCGTTGGCGATGTAGAAGTTGGTGTACGAGGCGCAGAACACTTCGGCTTCGGTGTCCACCGCATCGGTGGCTTCATACAGCTCGATCAGCTCGAATTTGCGGCCCTGGGCATCGGTGGCCAGCTCCAGTGCGCGGCGGTTTTCCCGCACGACTTCGGCGTACACCGAGCTGCGATCGTGCGTCGCGTCCACCAGCAACACGCCGGGGCGAGCGAAGGCGCAGACGCCATCGACGTGACCGTCGGTCATGTCGCCGGTGACGTAATCCGGATCGCCCGGCAGCCAGATGGTCTTCTTCACGCCGAGCAGACGGCTGAAAATCTCCTCCATCTCCGCCTTGCTCACGCCGGGGTTGCGGTTGGGGTTGAGCAGCACCGATTCGGTGGTGATCAGCGTGCCCTCGCCGTCCACGTGAATCGCGCCGCCTTCGTTGCTCAGCGCCGTGCCGAAGCACTCGCCGCCCAGGTGATTGAGCACGCGACGGGCCAGACTTTCGTCCAGATCATGGGCGGACTTGCCGCCCCACGCGTTGAAGCGCCAGCTCACCCCGGCCAGACCTTGTTCCGGGTGAACCACGAAGCTCGGGCCGGAGTCGCGGCACCAGCTGTCGTTGACGGCCAGTGGAATCAGTTCGATGTTCGGCCCGCACAAGGCTTTGGCGCGGGCGATGGCCGACGGATCGACGACCATTTTCACCGGTTCGAAACGGGCGATGGCATTGGCGACTCGGGCGAAATCTTCCTGCACCAACGGCAAGGTGACGCCCCAGCCCGATTCCCACAGGGCCTGATTGTGTGGCCAGACCATCCAGGTCGCCGCGTGCGTCACCCACTCTGCCGGCATCATCCAACCGCTGTTGTTGTTTTTGTTCTGCTGCATGGTAAAAAGCCCTTTGAGTTAAGCCATTGTGTTCAATGAAAACAGCCTTGGCGGCGTTGACGTGCATGCTAATGGCGGCCTGAAGGGCAAACAAACGATGGATTTAGCGGAAAACTGATTAGAGGAACTTATCGATCATGCTGAAACACTGGCCACCCCTCAGCTCGTTGCGCGGCTTCGAAGCCGCCGCAAGGCTGGGCAGTTTTCACAAGGCCGCCGAGGAACTGAGCCTCACGCAATCGGCCATCAGCCAGCAGATCCGCAGCCTTGAGGCGTATCTGGAGCAACCGCTGTTTTTCCGCAGCGGGCGCAGCGTCAGCCTGACCGACGCCGGCCACGATCTGCTCAGCACCACCCAGGCCATGCTGCAGCAACTGTCGGTGGGCATCCGGCGACTGGGGCAATACCAGAAACCCAATCAACTGGTGCTCAACACCACGCCGGCGTTTGCCCGGCACTGGTTGCTGCCGCGACTGGGGGATTTCCGCCGTCAGCATCCGAATGTGGACCTGTGGATTTTCAGCACCGATGAAGTGCCGGACATGGCGACCCAGACCATCGATCTGGCGGTGCGCGACGACATCAGTTCGCAGGCTGAATGCAGCTTCAAGGTGCTGCATGCCGACCGCCTCTACCCCGCGTGTCATCCGAGCTTGTTAAGCGTGCCGAGCGCCCAGCGGACGACGCTGCACGGCGAGCGGGAAATGGACTGGAGCCATTGGGCGGTGGAATCGGGGATCGATGTCGGCCAGCAGGATCAGGGCCTGAATTTCTCTGATCCGGGCCTGTTGTTGGACGCGGCGTGTTCAGGTCTGGGGATTGCGCTGGTCAGTCAGTTGCTCAGCCGTCAGGCGCAGCAAAACGGGCTGTTGCAGCCACTGGTGGAGCAAACCATTCGCGGCCCGAACTGGGCGATGCTGACGCACCGCGACAGCGAGAACGACCCGATGGCGCGATGCTTCAGTCAATGGCTTTCAACTCAACTGGCAGAACCCGAGCCGCCGGCTCAGACGGCCGTCAAATGACCTGCGCCTGGCCGGCCTTCCAGTCGCCCGAACAGTACGTAATGCTGATAACCGCTGGTGAACGCCCCGGCGGAAATCGCATTTCTGACGTCCTGGTTCAGCTCCAGATATTGCGCTTCGTCAAAGTGTTCGGCACTGACTTCACCACTGCGCCCGAGCCTGTCACTCTCGATCGGCAAGCCCATGATCGTGCGTCGCTGGAAGTCGATTATCCGGTTGACAGCGTGGCTCTGCAGCGGTCCCTGATTGGAGTGCCCCGAGTAGATGTGCAATCCGTTGTTCGCACAGCGATTGCACATGTCGACGCAGTTCGGCTGGGTGGACTTGAGCCTGGTCAGTTGTGCCAGCGGCATATCAAGGTACTTGCCCACCTGATATTCGGTCTGATTGAAAATGGAACAACACAGGATGGTGTTGCCATTGCAGTCGAGCACCAGCCAGTCATCCTTGAGCCCGCATGCCTGCTTCGGATAATGGCGAACCAGATTGACCAGGTCGTCGAAGGGTGGCAACGCGAGTCGCTGCAGGGTCTCGCGATCAGTGTCGGTCACCGACGGGTCGCGCTCGATCAGCGCCAGCGTCTTCTCCAGCGGCATCATCACTGAATACCCGGTCGAGAACTCGAAGCCCAGACGCTGGCTGAATTCGCGCATCAGCCCTTCTTCTTCCATGTTGTCGAGGTAGCGGTGGTAGTAGACCTCGATCCGCGTGTTCAAGCCATGTTGCTGCTTGAGCTCATGCAGTTTGATCATATTGGCCTTGACGACTTCAATGTCGCCGCCTACGTGCCCCTGCTCGTACGTCTGCTGATAAAACCCGGACAGCGAGATACGGAAGAACCATGGATTGGCGAGCATCGCTGTCTCCATGTTTTTCGCCAGATTCAAATTGGAACTGATACCGCTCTGCAAACCGGCGGCATTGATGATCTCGACAAACTCGCCGATGCGCGGGTGGATCAACGGCTCGGTCCAGTTATACAGAAAAATCGACTCGACCCCTTCGCTTCGGGCCTTCTCGACGATCTTCCTGAACATGTCAACTTGCATGGCTTTCTTGAAGTTGACGTTTTCCGAGTTGCCCATCGGACACGAGGGGCAGCTCAAATTGCACGCGCCGACAATATCGATGTACATATTCATTGCGAGTGAAGCTCCTTGATTGAATAGCGGTGCATCCAGACTTGCCGACTTTATTGATCGCCGATATTCGCTATTTTTTTGACAGTCCGGGAGCGCGGTCAGCAAGTTCCGCGCCATTGGCACGCGTGGCCATCAATTCCACGATCCAATCGATAAATACCCGTAGCTTTTGGCTGATATGCCTGTTCGGCGGGTACGCAACGTACAGCGGCATCGGGTCAAGCGCCCAGCCCTCGAACAGTGCAACCAACTCACCTCGGGCCTCATGCTCCGCCGACATGTAACTCGGCAGCCAGAGCACACCCAGACCGGCAAGGCCTGCCGCCAGATAGGCGTTGCCATCATCGACCGCCAGAACATGCCGGCCCTTGATCAGCAGGTTCTCCGTGGCATTGCGCAAGGCGTAAGGCACCGGTCTGCCGGTGCGCGCCCAAAGAAAACCGACCACCCGGTGATGGCTGTTTTCCAGCTCACGGGGATGCATCGGGGTGCCGGCGCGGGCCAGATAACTCGGCGCGGCGTACACGCCAAGCTGAAGATCCGCCACCTTCCGGGCCATCAGTGACTGATCGCGCAGCTCCCCGCCACGGATAACGCAATCGACGTTTTCATCGATGATGTCGACGATCCGGTCACTGACGCCCATGTCGATCTGGATCTCCGGGTAGCGCGCGTAAAACTCGGGCAGCGCCGGCACCAGAATCAGATTGGCCAAGGGGCTGGGCACATCGACCCGCAAGCGTCCCTTGGGCTGCGCCGCCGCACCGGGAAGACTGGTCTCGGCGTCGTCCATGTCCGCCAGCAACTTGATCACCCGCTCGTAATAGGCCGCACCGTCCGCCGTGGCGTTGACCTTGCGCGTGGTGCGGTTGAGCAATTTCACTCGCAGCCGCGCCTCCAGTTGCTGAATGAGCTGGGTCACGGTGGTCTTGCTCATGTGCAAAGTCTCGGCGGCCTTGGTGAAACTGCCCGCCTCCACTACTCGGGCGAAGGCTTGCATCGCGTCAAAACGGTCCATATCCCACCTCTGAAAACGGCTCGATTGTTTGGGATTTGCAAACAGTGAGCGCCAAGGTTGCGCGTTTATCGCGCCGATGCAAGCGCCTAGAGTGGCTCCATCACAGGTTTTCAACCCATTGAAGGAGACACCCCATGACCCGTGCCCAACCAAAACGCGACGTGGTTTTCCCGCCCGGACGCCATGCGCTTTACGAGCGCAATCGTTATTCGCCGGCGGTTCGCTCCAACGGTTTTCTGTTCGTCTCAGGGCAAGTCGGCAGCCTAGAGGACGGCTCGCCCGAGCCGGATCTGAAACAACAGGTGCGACTGGCTTTCACCAACCTCAACGCGATTCTCGGCGCGGCCGGCGGCAGCTTCGATGATGTGGTGGACGTGACGGTGTTCATGGTCGATCCGCAATCGACCTTCGAAACCATCTGGGAAGTGGTGCCGGAGTTCTGGGGCGAGGCGCCGCACCCGACCATTACGGCGGTCGGCGTGACGTGGCTGTATGGGTTTCAGTTCGAGATCAAGGTGATTGCCAGGTTGCCGGAGGAGACACGGGCGTAGGCTTGCGGCAATTGCTCACAATCCGTGTTCAACGGCTTCACTGAAGCGCTCTTGATGCCGTTTCCGCGATCAATATGCTGGCGTCATGTTGTTTTTGCCCCGGACAGAAAAGAGCGCAATCCATGCCCAGCCCGAGAACGCTGTACCAGAAGCACATCGACAGTCACACCGTCTGCACGCTCGACGATCAGGGCCACGTGCTGCTGTATATCGACCGCCAGGTCGCCAACGAATACACCAGCCCGCAAGCCTTCAGCGGCCTGCGTGATGCCGGGCGTACGGTGTGGCGGCCTGCGGCGACGCTGGCGGTGGTCGATCATGTGAACCCGACCGCACCGAAACGCATCGCGACCATGCCCGACGCCGGGGGCGCGCGTCAGGTGTCGTACTTCGAAGAAAACTGCCGCGACTTCGGCATCGAGCTGTTCGATGTGCTGGACAAGCGCCAGGGTATCGAACACGTCGTGGCGCCGGAACAAGGCTTCATTCTGCCGGGCATGGTGGTCGCCGCCGGTGACAGCCACACCACCACTTACGGCGCACTGGGCGCCTTCGGTTTCGGTATCGGTACTTCGGAAATCGAGCACCTGCTGGCGACGCAGACGCTGGTCTACAAACGTCTGAAAACCCTGCGGGTGACGGTCAACGGTGAGCTGGGCGCAGGCGTCACCTCCAAGGACATCATCATGGCGCTGATCGAAAAGATCGGTGCGTCCGGCGCCACCGGTTACGCCATCGAATTCACCGGCCCGGCCATCAGCGCCCTCAGCGTCGAGGCGCGCATGACCATCTGCAACATGGCCGTGGAGGCCGGTGCCCGGGGTGCGTTCATGGCGCCGGACGACAAGGTGTTCGCTTACCTGCAACGCAAGCCGCGTGCGCCCAAGGGCAAGGTCTGGGAGCAGGCAATCGAGCGCTGGAAAACCCTGCACAGCGACGAGGGCGCGGTGTTCGATCGCGAAGTCATCCTCGATGTCGGCGCGCTGGAGCCGATGGTGACCTGGGGCACCAGCCCAGATCAGGCCGCGCCGATCAAAGGGCACGTGCCGGACCCGGCCGCCCAGCCCGATCCGATCCTGCGTCAGGGCCTGCAGCGCGCCCTCGACTACATGGGCCTGACACCCGGCATGCCGCTGAGCGAAGTGACGATCAGCCATGCCTTTATCGGTTCCTGCACCAATGCGCGGATCGAAGATTTGCGTGACGTCGCCCGCGTGGTGCGCGGCAAGCGTGTGGCGGCCCATGTGCGGGCGATGATCGTTCCCGGCTCGACGTTGGTGCGCAATCAGGCCGAGGACGAAGGCCTGGCGCAGATTTTTCTCAACGCCGGTTTCGAATGGAGGCAATCGGGTTGTTCGATGTGCCTGGCGATGAACGACGACGTGCTCGCGCCGGGTGATCGCTGTGCGTCCAGCACCAATCGCAACTTCGAAGGCCGTCAGGGCGCCGGTGCGCGCACCCACCTGATGAGCCCGGCGATGGTCGCCGCCGCCGCCATCAGCGGCCATTTGACTGACGTGCGCACCGTCGCGCTGGAGGCTTGAACCATGCAACCTTTCGACACCGTCAGCGGCAGCGCCGCGCCGTTTCTTGCGTCCAACATCGACACCGACGTGATCATGCCCAAGCAGTTTCTCAAGGGCATCGATCGCCAGGGGCTGGATCGCGGGCTGTTCTTCGATCTGCGCTTTCTCGCCTCCGGCGAACCCAACCCGGAATTCGTGCTCAACCAGCCGGCCTGGCAGGACGCGGCGTTTCTGGTGACCGGTCCCAACTTCGGCTGCGGCTCCAGCCGCGAACACGCGGTCTGGGGCTTGAAGCAAGTGGGGATCCGCGCACTGATCGGCACCACGTTCGCCGGGATTTTCTACGACAACTGCCAGCGTAATGGCGTGCTGGCGATTCAACTGGATGACGCGCAGTTCAAGCGCGTGGCCGAGGCGATCAGCGTCCCGGAAACCGCGCGGATCAGCGTGAATCTGGCGCAACAGACCCTCGAGCTGGCAGACGGCACGCAGATCGAGTTCGAGATCGATCAGTTGCGCAAACAATCGTTGCTGCTGGGGCTGGATGCCATCGGCACCACGCTGCAACGCACCGAGCAGATCCGCGCCTTTGAAGCGCGGCATCTGGCGGACAATCCCTGGCTGGGTTGATGGCAAAAAAAAACGGGCGGTTCATTGAACCGCCCGTTTTCATTCCACAGACAAATCGCGGAAGTACTCTTCCAGAAATTCCACGCACACCCGCAATTTCGCCGACTCGCTGAGCCGGGTCGGATAGACCGCCCAGACGTTGGCGCTCTGGGTGTAGCCGTCCAGCACCTGCACCAGCCTGCCCTGCTCGAGCATCGGTTTGACGTCCCACATCGAGCGCAACAGGATTCCGCCGCCGCTCAAGGCCCACTCCAGCACGATCTCGCCACTGTTGGAGGACAACGGGCCATTCACTCGCACCGTTTCTTCCCGTCCGTCCTTGCTCAGGGTCCAGATACCGAACGCGTTGTTGCGCTCCTTGAGCACCAGACAATCGTGGTCTTTCAGGTCTTCGAGAGATTGCGGCGTGCCCCGGCGTTCGAGGTATTCCGGTGTGGCGCACAACACGCGCCGGTTGCTCACCAGTTTGCGCGCCAGATGCTGGCCCGGCAGGTCATCGCCGACGAGGATCTCCAGGTCGAAGCCCTCGCCCACCAGATCGACCACCCGGTCGAACACGTCCAGCCGGATGTCGAGTTTCGGACACGCCCGGGACAGCTGACTGATCGCCGGCGCCACATGATTGCGACCGAAACCGAAGCTGCTGCAAATGTGCAGCGAGCCCGCCGGCTGGTGCCGGGCCTGGGAAATCTCGCCGAGAAACTGATCGAAATCCCCCAGCAGTTTCTCCGCCCAGATCCGCACCCGCTCGCCATCGTCGGTCAACGCGATGCGCCGGGTGGTGCGGTGCAGCAGCTTGGTCGCCAGCGTGGTTTCCAGCACCGAGATGCGTTTACTGACGTAGGCCGGTGAGAAGCCCAACTCGTCGGCGGCGCTGGCAAAACTGTTCTTGCGGATGACGGTGAGGAAGACCTTGAGGTCTTCGGGCAAGGGAAATTGGTCACGATTCGTGTTCATAGGCCGCATGCTTCCGCTGTTTATCACGCATTTTGCGAAGGATACCATCGAATCACCGCCTCGCCACCCGAGCCCGGTGCACCGTGGTTTCCCGTCAATCCTCGATAAAAACAAACATGAGGACATGCGTCATGAGCGACTCCCTTGAGCAATCCCTGAACGTCGACGGCCCGCGCGCCGGCGGGTTCATCCAGCGCCTGTGCAGCTATGAGATCGGCGTGATCCCGCTGCCGATCTTCCTCGGCATCGCCGTGATCGTGTTTCTGTCGGCCCACCTCGGTTTTCTGCCGAAGAACATGATCGGCGGTCTGGCCGTGATCATGACAATGGGTGTGTTCTTCGGCCAGATGGGCTCGCGTCTGCCGATCCTGCGGGAAATCGGTGGCGGCGCCATTCTGTGCCTGATGTTGCCGTCGGTGCTGGTGTTCTACGGCTTCTTCGGCGCGCCGACGATCGACGCGACCAAAATGCTGATGAAGGAGGCCAACTTCCTGTACTTCGTGATCGCCAGCCTGGTAGTCGGCAGCATCCTGGGCATGAGCCGGTTCATCCTGGTCCAGGGCATGATCCGCATGTTCATCCCCTTGCTGGCCGGCACCCTGGCCGCCGTCGCGAGCGGGCTGATTGTCGGCAAACTTGCCGGCTACAGCGTCTACCACACGTTCTTTTTCATCATCGTGCCGATCATCGGCGGCGGCATCGGCGAAGGCATCCTGCCGCTGTCCCTGGCCTATTCGACGATCCTCGGCGGCACGCCGGACATCTACGTCGCGCAACTGGTCCCGGCGGCCGTGGTCGGCAACATTGCAGCGATCATCTGCGCCGGTTACCTGGCGCGGCTGGCGCTGAAACGCCCGGCCATCAACGGTGAAGGCGCCCTGATCCGGTCGAAAGTCGAAAACGATAAATTCAAGGTCAAGGATGAGTCCGCCACCGCCATCGACCTGCGACTCATGGGCGCTGGCGTGCTGGTCATCTGTGCGTTCTTCGTCCTCGGTGGCCTGCTGGAAAAGGTCGTCGGGATTCCGGGGCCGGTGATGATGATTCTCGCGGCGGTGCTGTTCAAATACGTGCGTGTGCTGCCGGAGAAACTGGAAAAAGGCGCGCAGTCTTTCTACAAACTGGTTTCCGCCGCCTTCATCTGGCCGGTGATGATTGGCCTTGGAATGTTGTATGTGCCGCTCGACAGCGTGGTGAAGGTGTTTTCGATCGGCTATGTGCTGGTGTGCCTCAGCGTGGTGGTGTCGATGACCGTCGCCGGTTTTTTCATCGGCAATCTGATGAAGATGTACCCCATCGAATCGGCCATCGTGACCTGCTGCCACAGCGGCCTGGGCGGCACCGGCGACGTCGCGATCCTGTCGGCCTCGAACCGGATGTCGCTGATGCCCTTTGCCCAGATCTCTACCCGTATCGGCGGCGCTTCGACGGTGATCCTGGCGACGCTGTTGCTGGGGTTAGTTGCCTGAACAGAATCGGCTTGTTGCCGGTGAGCTTCCGGCGGTTCATCAACCCGGCTCCGCAGTTTTCCGCACGGTTGCCGCTAAAAAACTCGAACTCGCGCCAAAGCGCTGCATCCAACGTTTAAGCCAACGGAGGTCAGCGCCATGAACAACGACAGTAAAGCCCCACCTACCGATACGTCCGGCAAACCGGTCAATGTGGTGAAACGCGATCTTGAAGACCCGGACGACGACACGCGCGGCGTGGATGAGGTCATCACGCCCTCGTCGACCCGCACCAAGGAGCAGAACGCTGAGGAGTTGCAACGCAAGGTCGACGAAATCGAACGCAAGGTTGCGGACGGTAATTGATCGGTTCGTCGAGGCAGGTCTTTGCCAGGTTTTCGGGCTACATCGGTCGCGCCGGTTTTCATGACGATCGCTGAAAAGCCCGAAAAACCTGACCGGCGATACCGTCCGGGAAATAAGTAGCTGTTTTGCCTGAAATTTATTGGCTTCAGGGGTTCACAGATCGCAAGAGCGCTGGTAAAGTGCCGCCCACTGTTGCAGAGGTCCTCCCGGGACTGAAACCAATAGCTACAGGGGCGTCGCCAAGCGGTAAGGCAGCAGGTTTTGATCCTGCCATGCGTTGGTTCGAATCCAGCCGCCCCTGCCATTTTTTCCTCGTTTCACCCTCCTCCGCGTCACCTCCGCCTCAACGGCAAATCACTTCTTTGAATTCAACGTAATCGCCGAACGCACCAGCGCTTTCAGAGCCTTGGCATCGATCTTGTCGTCTTCGTGAACATCAATCGCCCGCCGGGTATTGCCTTCCAGACTGGCATTGAACAGTCCTGACGGATCCTCCATCGCCGCGCCTTTGGCAAAAGTCATTTTCACCACGGCCTTGTAGGTTTCCCCGGTGCAGATGATGCCGTTGTGTGACCAGACCGGAACGCCGCGCCACTTCCACTCCTCGACGACCTCCGGGTCAGCCTCATGAATGATCGCGCGGATCTCGGCCAGCTTCTGGCCACGCCAGTCATTCAGTTCCTTGATTCTTGCATCGATCAGCGCAGAGGGATTCTCAGTCGCCGCGCCGCTGCAGTCCTTCTTCATATCCTTGTTCTCCCGAAAACCTTTTCCGCTATCCAGCGTAGCGCCGACTGCGCCAAACGCCGGGCAAAAAAAGCCCCGCAAGGTGCGGGGCAAAGAATTGGTTGGTTGCGGCCAACCAAAGGAGCATCGTCAAAAGCGTTAACCGTCAGGCGTTACAGGCACTCCTGGGCAGCCCGTTCAAAACTCGACGGCAGGAAACTCGACGCCAGCAAGTGGCGCTCATATAAAAACACCTTGCCGCCGTCCTGTGCCTTGTAGGCTTCCAGGACGTTGTCCGCCGCCACCTTGCTCGGCACCACGATCCGGTAGCTGCGCTGGGTCTGCGAAACCGTCGGGTTCAGCGCACTGCCCTGCAGTTTCGGCACCACGCATTCGGCGTACTGGGCGGGCGTCTTGTGCGTCTGCAGGGTCAGCGTCGGGTCGTTTGGCGCAGAAGCGCAGGCGGTCAGCAACAAACTGGCAGAAGCCATGGCAGGGATAAAAAAGGCACGCATGGATAAAATCCTGAAAATAAAAAGTTCGGTTCTTCGGCAACGTTCAGTGTCACGGGCACTGCCGTTGCCGTTTTGCTTTAGGTGTTCAGCCTGCACTTACCAAGGCTTTGAGCGAGTCATCGAACTGCTTCAAGGCACTCAGTTGCAGGTCGCGCTGCTGTTCGATCCCGGCAGCGATTTCGGGCGCTGCCTTGTTGTGTACCCACACTGACGGCAGTTGCTTCTCCACCGCGCCTTCGGCCTTGCCGATGTATTGCAGGTTGGCGTCGTAGAAGCGTGCGGCGAACCGCGCTTCGACCTGACTGTTGCGTTGGGTCAGCAGACGGTTGTGAGTGTCGAGCATCACCACCACGTCCGGATGAGCCTGCACCAGCGCATCGAGGCTGTCGTAGACGGTCACCGAGAGAAACTGTTGTTGCAGCGAACTCATCAGCCAGTCGATGGCCAGTTCCGGATCGGAGCTGTCGACGAAGGCGTCACGGATCCGCGCATCGAGCGCATCCTTGGCACCGTTCACCGCCACATCGTGGTAACGCTCGAGGTATTGCAGGTTGTCCAGGGTGTTTTCGCTGTACAGCACACCGACGGTTTGCGAGTGCTGCAGCGCGGCGCTGCTGCCGGCGACGGGCAGAAAATGGCACGATTTGGCGTCGTCTGCGTAAGCCGGGGCTACGGTGGCGGCCACCCCGCCCATCAGCAGGGCGACTACAGCCAGTCGGGTCAAAGTCTTCATCGCGCAATTCCTTCAGCGGCGTGTTCGATGGAGGCGATTTTCCGCCCATCGGCGCCAAAGCAGAACTTGCGTTTCTTGATGGTCACTATTACTTGAACCAATAGTTGCGCGGCGTGCAGACTGCTGCACACTCAATCACAACGAAAACAGATGAGGATTACCCGTGCGAACCTTTGATCTGATCCGCGATGCCGTCCTGCCCGAATTCCGCGACCGGGTGGCCGAATACCTGGTCGAATACGAAACCGTGCTGGGCCAGTCAGCGAACGATTCAGAGTCGGTGCGGGCCGTGGCCAATCAGTTGCGCGGTTATCTGCGCGGCCTCAATACCACCCGAGTGCTGGGCATGGCGGATTGGGAAGAGCTCGACCGGCGCGTGCTGAACACCTGGCTAGCGCCCGCTTGATGACACGCTAGACTCTTCAGGCTGCGCCCGCAGCGCCAGACCTGGAGGTGTCCCATGAGCAATAACACCGAACCCACGACATTCACCGGCTGGGCCGCCACCTCGGCCGGCGCGCCGCTGGAGCGCTTCAGTTACGACCCCGGCCCGCTGGGGGATGAAGAAGTCGAAGTCGCCGTGGAGTACTGCGGCGTCTGTCACTCCGACCAGTCGCTGATCGACAACGACTGGGGCATCAGCCAATACCCGTTCATTCCCGGCCATGAAGTGGTCGGCCGCATCGTGCGCACAGGCCCGCAGGTGCGCGGCCTGGAAGTCGGCCAGCGTGTGGGGATCGGCTGGTACAAGGGCAGCTGCATGCATTGCTCGTCCTGCATCGGTGGCTCCCATCACCTTTGCGCCACCGCCAAACCGACGATCATCGGCAGCCATGGCGGATTCGCCGATCGGCTGCGCACTCACTGGGCGTGGGCGCTGAAACTCCCGGACAACCTCGACCCGGCCCTCGCCGGCCCGCTGTTCTGCGCCGGCTCCACGGTCTTCAATCCGCTGGTGGAATTCGACATCAAGCCGACCGACCGGGTCGGCGTGGTGGGCATCGGCGGGCTCGGTCACCTGGCGCTGCGCTTTCTCAATGCCTGGGGTTGCGACGTTACCGCGTTCACCTCTTCCCTGAACAAACAGGACGAAGCCAAACGCCTCGGTGCCCACAAAGTCGTCGCCTCCACCGACAGCGAAGCGCTGAAAGCGATTGCCGGCACCCTCGACTTCCTGCTGATCACCGCCAACGCCAACCTCGACTGGACGGCCATGCTCGCCACCCTGCGCGGCAAGGGCCGGCTGCACTTCGTCGGCATCGTGCCCGACGCGATTCCGGTGCACGTATTCAATCTCATCCCTCAACAGAAATCCCTGTCAGCCTCCCCGGTCGGCTCGCCTGCCACGGCGGCGACCATGCTGGAGTTCTGCGCGCGGCATCAGATCCTGCCGCAGGTGGAGGAGTTTCCGATGAGCAAAGTCAATGAAGCGGTTGATCATCTGCGCAGCGGCAAGGCGCGGTACCGGATTGTGTTGAACGCCAGCAAATGAACCCAAAGGCGCGTGAGTCAAAAACTCACGCGCCTTTTTTTGCGCTTGCTGAAGACCCATCAATATTTTTATACCTGCACGCCAAAAACAGAATTTCATTTATAGATACGCAATCCCTAGCCTCTCGCCATCGTCCACTTGCGAGAGGCTCCCATGCCATTTGTCATTTACATCTTCACCCTCAGCGCCTTCGCCCTCGGGCTCGCTGAATTCGTGCCGATCGGCCTGACCGAGGTGATGGCGCAAAGTCTCGGCGTTAACGTCGAGGCCACCGGCGCGACCATCACTGCCTATGCCTTGGGCGCTACCGTTGCCGCACCGATCTTCAGCGCACTGACCGCCAGTTGGTCACGCAAGAACGTAATGCTCGCCACCGCATTGGTGTTCAGCGCCGGCAGTCTGGCGGCGGCGTTTTCCAGCACCCTGACGCTGATGCTGATCGCCCGTTTTATCGCCGGTATGGGCCACGGTTTGTTCCTCGCCGTGGCGTCGAGCACCGCCGCGCGCCTGGCGGGTCCCGGCCGAGCAGGCAGCGCGGTCGCCGTGGTGTTTGGTGGTTTTACGCTGGCCATGGCCATCGGCGTGCCGATCAGCACCTATCTGGGCGGCGTGATGTCGTGGCGTCTGGTGTTGGCCGCCATTGCGCTGTTCGGTGCGATCGGCTTCTTCGGCTTGCTGTTCGGCATGCGCGATCCACTGCCGACCGCCGCCGACAGCGGTTCGGCCCTCGACAGTCTCAAGGCATTGTTCAATCGCAAGCTGCTGGCCGGTGCGCTGGTCACGGTGCTCGGTTACGCCGGCTCGTTTGTGGCCTACACCTACATCGCTCCGGTGCTGACGGATGTCACCGGCACCACCGCCGCCACCGTCGGCGTGTTCATGTTGCTGTACGGCGTGATGGCTGCGATCGGCAACGTGCTCGGCGGCAAACTCACCGACGCCTGGGGCGTCGACCGCGCGAGCGCCACGCTGATTGCCGGCATTGCGCTGGTCACCGCGGGCATGTGGGCGTTTTCCGGATCGTCGGTGTTGATGGGTGTGCTGGTGGCGTTGCTCGGAATGTTCAGCTTCGCGGCCGTACCGGCCTTGCAGGCGAGACTGATCGGGATTGCCGAACAGCATGCGCCTCACGCCCACGGCGTCGCTGCCGGCCTGAACATTGCCGGGTTCAACTCCGGCATTGCCCTCGGTTCGGTGGCCGGTGGCGTGACAATCAGCCAGATAGGCCTGAGCTATGTCGGCCTCACCGGCGCCGTGGTTTCGGCACTGGGCCTGCTGCTGATTCTCGGGCAGATGTCCGCGAGCTCCGCGCCGCGTTATCGTCCGGCTGACAACGCCTGACGAACCTTGCTTCGGGAAACGCTGCAACGGCGTTTTCCCGAGGCGAGCACGCCTGCCGCCCGCCATGGTAAAAACCAGATTCAGCCCCCGGACATCGCCAACCCATGAGCCATCTCACGCACCTGCGAACCTTCCTCGAAGCCTACCGCGCCAGGTCGTTTTCCAAAGCTGCCGAGCATCTGGGCATCACCCAGCCGGCGGCTTCGATGCACGTCCAGGCTGTGGAAGCGCTGGTGGGCAAACCGCTGTTCCATCGACTGCCACGAGGTGTCGAGCCGACCGAAGCCGCCGATGAGCTGGCCCGCTCGGTCGCGCCTTACCTGGACGGTCTGGAAAACAAGATCGCCTCGCTGCGCCCCGGCCTGCTCAAGGGCGGCACGATTCATCTGGTCGGCCCTTCGGATTTCATTCACTCGCAAGTCGCCGCCCGCCTCGCACCGTTGATGGATGAAGGATTCCTGCTGCGTTTTCACACCGGCACGAAAAAGCGCATCTACGAAATGCTCGAATCAAAACAGATCGATTTCGCAATCACCGCTTCCCTGCCCGACGAACAGACCCATGGGTTCGCCCATCTGCTGACCGAACGCATGCTGCTGGTCTACGCGCCGAGCCTGCTGGATCGCTTGGGCCAACACCCGACTCAGGAGCAACTGACCCAGGTGCCGTTGATTGCCTTCGACGAAGACCTCGCCCTGGTGCGCCCGCTGTGGTCGTCGATGTTCCAGATCGCCCCGCAACTGCAAGCGTCGCTGACCATTCCGGATCTGCGGATCATCAAAGACCTCGCCATCGGTGGCCACGGCTGGACGGTCCTGCCGGATTATCAATGTGCCGATGCGATTGCCGATGGCCGCCTGATTTCCCCGACCGTACCGGCTGAAGCGCCGGTCAACGTGCTGTACCTGGTGTGGCGCAAGAGCGCGTTGCAGAGTCCGAGCCGGGTGTATGTGCGGGACTTTCTGTTGAATGCATTCTCCCCGATGTGACAAACCAGCAAATAACCAGAAAGAATTAATAAATAAACAATCAGTATTTATCGTTATAAAAATCTCGGCGTACTCTCACCTCATCCCGTCATTGAACACAGTGAAGTGCGCCATGAAACCAACTGACAACCTGATCGACTTCGCCGTCTACCGCAAACGCCGCCACGCCCAGCAACAGGCCCGGCTGATGTGGGAAATGTATGCGCGCAATGCCGGTTATCAGGCTTGGCAGTGGGTGCAGGCCGCTCGTTCCGGCGAGACGCGTCAAGCGTGAACGCGCGTGAACCCTCGCGCTTTCTGGCGAGCGCCGATGAACCTGTGGTGGACCTGAACAACCTCGATTCCCTGGAAGAAGACCCGATCTGTGAACGTGTCGCGCAGAACCTGCAACGTCTGCGCGGCAAGCGGCATCTGTCGCTCGATGCCCTCGCCCGCCAGTGTGGCGTGAGCCGGGCGATGCTGGCGCAGATCGAATCCGGGCGCAGCGTGCCGTCGATCAAGGTGCTGTGCAAAATCGCCAAGGGTTTGAAGGTGTCGGTGGCGGCGTTTCTCGAACATCGCGCGTTTGAAGGCGTGGCCGTGTTGTCGGCGAGCCAGAGCAAGCGGCTGGTCAGTGCCAGTGGCGCCTTTGTCAGCCGCGCGCTGTTTCCCTTTGATGTGGCGCGCCAGTCGGAATTCTATGAACTGCGCCTGAGCCCCTTGGGCGAAGATCAATCCGAAGGCCACGGCCCCGGCGTCCAGGAAAATCTGGTGGTGGCTCAGGGCGTGCTGGAGATCAGCGTCAACGACGAGCGCTATCTGCTGTCGACGGGCGACTCGATTCTATTTTACGCCGACCAGCCCCATCGTTACCGCAACCCCGCCGACAGTGAAGCGGTGGCGTATCTGGTGGTCACTTACCCCGAACGCCTGGACTGACAAACAGACAACAAAAAGCCCGACCGGGAATCTCCCGGTCGGGCTTTTTCATGCGCTGGCGAAAATCAGCAGGTGCAGCACATCATCGGCATGCCGTTGCAGCTCATCATCATCGGCATGCTGCAGTCGTTCATCATCTTCATCATCAGGGCGCAGCAGTTCTTCATCATGTCCATGTTCATGCCCGGCATCGGCATGATTTTGCACATCATGCAGTCGGCCATCATGGTGCATTCCATCACGCACTTCATCGATGGCATCGGCATGCCCATCATCGGCATTGGCATCATCATGTTCATCATCGGCATGGCCATGACCGCCGGGGACATGCACATCATGCTCATGTTGCCGCAATGCATCATCATCGGCATGCCGCAGTCCATCATCATCTGCATCATTTCAGCGCTGTTCTTGAACATGGCCATGTCCATGCCAGCGGCCGGCATCATCTTGCACATCATGCCGTCGTCCATCATGTCGCAGCTCATGGTCGCCATCATCATCGGCATGCCCGTCATCGGCATCATCGGCATGTTGGCGTTCATCGGCATTTGCATCTGCATGGCGTTCATCATGGTGTAGCTCCCTGAGGATTAAGAACTGGATGAGAAGTTGATGGAGCGGATTCTAAGGATTGGGAAATCCGCAACAAGCTGTCCATCGAGCAGCAAAAAGTGCTGCTCAAACGCTTCAAGTGCAGCGTTCCGTGCGACTTGAACCGTTGCAGCAGCAGAGTAGACGCCATGACAGATCCGGCAAATGCGGAAGCAGGTTTTTGAATGTCATGGATATGCGATCCAACACCAAGCAAATAACTTAAAGAAATAATCGTTCTAACCAGCGGGCATTATTTTCACTGTGTTTGCTTATTCCATTAGTTCAGCAACGATCCACTTTTTAATCTTTTATTGCTATTAACCCTCCCCTCTATAATTCGGGACAGTTCTTAACAATAAGGAAGTTCCATGCCGCAACGTTTACTACTGGCAGCACTGTTCCTGGCGGTCGCCGGGTGTGCCAGCCCTCCTCCGGTTTCCGTGCATACCAAGGATCCCGCAAGTTCCACACTGCAAGGCGATGCCACACGACCGGCGCAGGCGCAGTGGGTGCGCACCGAGTTGTACTTCTCGGTGGGGCCGCTGGAAGGCAAGGAAGGTGTGGTGAGCCCGGCGCGCTGGCGCGAGTTTCTCGATCAGGAAGTGACGACGCGGTTCCCGGACGGGTTCAGTGTGTTGGATGCGTATGGGCAGTGGAAAGACCACGACGCGAAAGTGCCCGAGCGGCTGGCGACCAAGGTGATCGTGATCCTGCACGAAAGCGGGCCGAAGCGTGAGAGTGACATTGAGGCGATTCGTTTGGCGTATAAGCGGATTACGGGGGATTTGTCGGTGCTGCGGTTGTCTCAGCCGGCGGCGGTGTCCTTCTGATCCGAGGTCTTTTGCAGAGCCTGCCGAGGTGTCGACACCAGGCGGCTCAACCCGGCCAGCAAGAACGCCCCCACCAGCAACACCCCAATCCCCAGAAAAGCGCCGAAACCAACCACCGTCACACTGGAATACAGCATGTACACGCACAGCCCGAAGAACAACAGCGGCAAAACCGGATAAAGCGGCACCCTCACCGGCCGGGGCACCTCAGGAAAGCGCCTGCGCAGAATGATCAACGCGAGACTGCTCAAACTCAGAAACAGCCAGTACACCGGCGTCAGATACTCGACCATGGTGTTGAAACCGCTCTGGGTAAAACTGCCAAACACCACCAACACCAACGCCACCGCCCCCTCCGCCAGCAACGCCTTGCGCGGTACACCGTCACGCTCGTCCCATTCGCCAAATCGTCGCAGTTGCGGCACATCGCGGGCGGCGGCGTAGGTCGTGCGGGCGCCGACCAGCAAGGTTGAGTTGATAGTGGCGATGGCCGCGATGCCAACCATCAGCAGGATCAGCAGCACGCCCGGGGCACCGAAGGCGCGGTTCAACAATTCCACCGCCGGCGCGTTGCTCGCCGCCAGGCCTTCGAATCCCAACCCCTGGACGAACGCCCAGTTCAGCGCCAGATAGATCGCCATCAGCACTGTCAGCGCACCGAGCATGGCGATGAAGATGCCACGTCGACCGTCGCGCACTTCAGCCGATAACGTCGCCGCATCGCTCCAGCCGCCGAAGGCCAGAAACACGAAGATCATCGCCGCTGAAAATCCCGCCGCGCCCGTGTGTTCGGGCACCACCGGATCGCTGGGCAGCGTTGGTTCGATCCCTTGCCACGCCAGCCAGACTCCGGCGCTGGCAATGCTCAGGAACCCGAGAGCAAGCAGCCCGACCAACACCGTCTGAGTCATGAAACCAATGTGCTTGCCCGTCAGATTCAGCAGCACCAACGCAGCAATGATCGCACCGGCAAACACCCCTGATCCGTAATGCCCCAACGGCACGACCGCATTGAAGTAGTCGGCAAACATGAACGCCGACAACGCGATCCACCCGGTGTGCATCACCGAGAATCGCGACCAGGCAAACAGGAAACCCATACGCTCGCCATAAGCGGTGCGCAGGAAATGATAGTCACCGCCCGGATGCGGGAACGCGGTGGCCATCTCGGCAAAGCACAAGGCCCCGGCCATCGACGCCAGTCCGCCGAGCACCCAGACCCAATAGAAATGTTCCGGCCCGACGTTCAAGGCAACGGTCGGCGCGGTTTTGAGAATGTCGGTGGTGATGACCATGCCCAGCGTGATCAGCAATGCCTGGAACACCGGCAGGTGCCGCTTGGGGCCATTGGATTGAGTCATGAAGGTTCCCGCTGATGATCCGCCATCCATGGCGGAAAAGACTCAGAAGCCGTAAGTGGCGGTGGCGTAGTAATAAGCGCCGTTGGTGCCGATCGGCGAGAGCACGTCGTACGGCAGGTTGCCGCCGTAGTTGATGGCCGAGCCGGAGCGTTCCGGGTAGTTATCGGTCAGGTTGTTGCCACCCAGGGCGATGCTGAATTTCGGGGTGAATTTGTAGGTCACCTCGGCGTCCAGCTGCCACACCGCGCCGTAGGTTTGCTCAGGCTGCGAGTCGCCGAAATCGAACACCCGAGTGGTCTCGCCCTGACGGGTCAGACGCCCGAGCAGGCCCCAGTGTTCGCTGGTCCAGTTGGCGGAAAACACGAAGCGATCCTTGGGCGCGGCGTCGGTCAGGGTGTTGCGTTCCTCGACGCCGACCAGCGCGTCATTGCCGATCCCTAAGGCGGTCAGCTGCGACGGCGTGCCCTTGGTGCTGGTGACCTTGGTGTGGTTGTAGGTGTACGCGGTGGTCAGCCCCAGTTGCCCGTCGTAGAACGGCTGATGGTAGTTGAGCACCAGTTCGGCGCCGTCGGTGCTGGTGTCGGCGGCGTTGGTGAAGAAGTTGACATCGTGCACGCCCGCCACGCCGAAGTTGTCGTTGATGTAGCTTTCCAGCGCGTCGCTGCCGATTCGCTGCGACAGGGTGATGCGGTCTTTGACGTCGATGCGGAACACGTCGAGCGACGCATCGAAGCGTTCGTTCAACTGGAACGTCAGGCCGAGGCTGAAGTTCTTCGAGGTTTCCGGATCGAGTTTTTCTGCGCCCAGGGCACGGGCAATCGGATCGTTGACCGACAGCACGCGGATATCGGTGAGCGTGCCGCCGTCGCCGAAGTTGCTGGTGGTGTTCTGGAAGCCGCTCTGGGCCAGCGACGGCGCGCGGAAGTTGTTCGACACCGCACCGCGCAACGCCCATTGTTCGGTCAGCTTGTAGCGACCGCTGAGCTTGCCGGTGAGTTTGCTGCCGGCGTCGTCGTAATGTTCCCAGCGTGTGGCGGCATCGACGAAGAAACGGTCGGTGAGATCACCGGACAATTCGGCGTAAGTGCCAAACACGTTGCGATCCAGATCCGACTCTTCGCTCGGGCGCAGACCGTTGGCGCCATCGGCCCCGGAGCCGATGTAGGAGGCTTCGTCTCCGGCAAACGTCAGGTAATTTTCGTAGCGATATTCGCCGCCCAGCGCCAGCACGAACGAGCGACCGCCGAGGCGCAATTCACGGCTGAAATCCAGGTTGGTGGTGGTCTGGCGCAACTCGTAATCGCCGGTGTCGAAGCGGGTCGGCGAGTCCGCGCCGAGGCTGACGTTGAGGGTGCGACGGGTTGCCGATTCGAAGCGGTTGCGACCGTGGGTGACGCTGCTGTCGAAATCCCAGTCGTCGCCGATCAGGCCCTTGTAGCCGGCGGTAGCGGAGATGTCGGTGTTGTCGCCCAGCGATTGCGGCAAGTAGCCGTTAGGGTAGAACTGCGGCTGCTCGGACGGGTAGCGATAGAACTCGGCGCCGGTGGTGTGGCGTTCGTTGTAGGTGCCGAAGCTGTAGGCCTTGCCGCCGGCCAGCGGCAATTCGCCGTTGAACCAGGCGTTGACGTCCCGCGCCACGCCGTCGCCCATCACGTAGTTGCGCTGGCCCGGGGTGTCGGCGAAACCGTCGTAGCCGGCGCGGTTGGTCGGGTTGCGATCCTTGTACTCGGTACCGCCGCGAATGAACCCGCCCTCCTCACCCAGCCGCGTGCCGATCTTGGCGGTGGTCACGCTGTTCTGGCCGTCGGTGGTGGTTTTGCCGATGGCGTCCTGGTGGGTGTGGTAGGCGCCGTAGCTGGTGGACACTTCGCCGCCTTCGGGGGCGTCGTCGAGGATGATGTTGATCACCCCGGCAATCGCGTCGGAGCCGTACTGCGCACCGGCGCCGTCACGCAGCACTTCGATGCGTTTGATCGCGCTGATCGGGATCGAGTTGAAGTCCACCGGCGCCGTGCCGCGACCGATTTTCGACGAGTCGTTGACCACCGCCGAGGTGTGACGGCGCTTGCCGTTGACCAGCACCAGCACCTGATCCGGGCTCATGCCGCGAAGCTGCGCGGCGCGCACGTGGTCGGCGCCGCCGGAATTGGACTGGCGCGGAAAACTGAACGACGGCAACAGCGTCTGCAACGCCTGGCCCAGCTCGCCGCCACTGGCGCCGGCGGTCTTCAGGTCCTCGGCGGTCAGCACATCCACCGGCACCGGCGAATCCAGCACCGTGCGTGCGGTGCCCCGGGTGCCGGTGACCAGCACGGTGCCCAGCCGTGTGTCATCGTCGACGCGCGCGGAAGTCTCTTCGGCTTGCGCAGGAAGTTGCCAGATTGCACTGACAACAGCGATGGCGAGTAATGAACGCGAACGGTGAATCATGCGACAGCTCCTTGAATCGCAGTTAATAACCGGCCGCTGCCGAATCATGAAGTGTCGGCAATCGGTGCACGGCAATTTCTGCTGTAGTTTTGATATTCAGAAAGGCAGCCAAGTGTGTTGAGCAACTATCGGCTGTTAGAGCGCAAGAACCCCAAAGTTAGTAGAACCCCCTGTTTACCGATCCTAGACGAGCGGTCGCACGCCGCAAAAGAACCAATAACGCTTAGGTTATGCCCGACGAACGGAGTGTTGCCTGAGCAACACTTGTGTTTGCGCAACAACATGAACACCCAACTAACCAACAACTAATCACGCACGAAAACGCACTCCATGTTGTTGTAGAGAGCGTTATTAATCTGTGTTTTTTCGGTGCGAAGTTAGATGCCGTCAGTCGAATTCCTTTTCCCGCCAGGCATCTTCGGCAATGTCCAGCGCGTCGCCGCTGAAGCGCTGCTCAATGAACGGATCGGCGTGCAAATGAAAGCCGTTGCGCTCCCAGAAGCCCGGTTGTTCCTGATCGGTGAATTCGAGCCCGCGCAGCCATTTCGCGCTCTTCCAGAAGTACCGCCCCGCCACCACCAGCCGCAGCGGCCAGCCATGCTGCGCGGTCAGCGGCTGACCGTCGTAATGGGTGGCCAGCAGGCTGTCCGGGTGCAGCAGGTCATCGAGATGCAGGTTGGTCTGGTAATCGTGATCGGCGTGGGCCATGACGAAGGACGACGTCGGCCGGATGTCCAGGGCCTGCAACAGATCTTGCAGGTGCACGCCGCTCCAGCGGGTGTCGAATTTCGACCAGCGTGTCACGCAATGAATGTCGCATTGCAACGAGCGTTGCGGCAGCGCTTGCAGATCGGCGTAGGTCAGCTCGACCGGGTTGGCCAAGCTGCCAAACAGGCGCAGCGACCACGTCGCCAGGTCATAGGCCGGCACCTCACCTTCGTGCAGGATCGGAAAACGCTCCGTCAGCACCTGCCCCGGCGGCAGCCGTTCGCCCAGCGCCACATCGGCTTTCGGCGAACGGCTCTTGCGCAGGCGCGCAGCCTTGTCGTGCATGTCGGTTCCTCAGTTCGCCACGGGAATCCACGGTGCCCGCGCAACATTGGCGGTGTCACCGAAGGCCGGCAGTTTCTGCCCCAGGTCCCGTACGTTTTTCACGTCCAGATCCAGCAGTTGCTGACGGGTGATCAGGGTCGGCGGCACCAGCACCTTGGGCCCCGGATTTTCCCCGGCAATCAGCATCGCCAGACTGCGCACACTGATTGCCCCGGCGACTTGCGGATTGACCGCAGCGGTGGCGGCCCAGGCGCTGTCCGGTTCTTTCATGATCTGGATGTCGGCGGTGGAAATGTCGGCGCTGTAGATCTTCACTTTGCGGCTCAGACCCGCCTCATCGACGGCGATCTTCGCGCCTTTTGCGAACTCGTCGAACGGCGCAAAAATCACGCTGATCCCCGGATTGGCCCGCAACACGGCGCTGGCCTGATCCGCCACCGAGTTGGCAATCGGCGGATTGAGCGTGCCGAAGCGCGCCTTCTCGACGATCCCCGGATTGCTCGCCTTGACCTGGCTCCAGATCTCGTCGCGGCGCTCCATCGGCGTGAAGCCGCTGATGTAGACATACCCGGCGTCGAAGCGGGTGCCGTTGTCCTTGACCGCTTGATCGAGTGCCAGTCGCGCCAGTGCATGGTGATCCTGCTCGACCTGAGTCACTTGCGGCGTGTTCAGATCGACGTCGAACGCGACGACCTTGATGCCTTTGGCGAGGGCCCGATCAATTGGCCCTTTGAGGGTTTCCGCGAGCCCCAATTGCACGATGATCCCGTCGACACCGAGGTCGGCGGCCTGATCGATCATCTCGCCCTGACTGGCCGCCTGTTGCCGCGCGTCGAACACCCGCAGGTTGGCGCCCAGCGCTTCGGTCTGTTTCTCCACCCCGCGCAGATAGGCTTCAGGGAAATCCCCGGAGAACAGATAGCCCACCAGCGCGATCTGTACCTGACCTTTATCGAACGGCGCCGGCGCACCGGGCAAGGCCTTGGCCTGGGCATTGAAGGCCAGCGCCGAGAGCAGCGCCCCGGCGAGGCAATGACGTGCGAACTGTTTGATTGAACCGTGCATGGATCTTTCCTTGAAGCATCAATGAACCGGCTCAGCGCGCCCGATGCGCGAGGCCGAAGGTGAACATCAGGGCCAGCACCAGCACCAGTCCCTTGACGAAATCCTGCGCGTAATACGGCGCGTTGAGCATGGTCAGGCCGTTGAGCAACGAGGCCACCAGCAGCGCGCCGACCAGCGTGCCGAACGCGTTGGGCTTCTTCGCCCCGAGCACGGCAAAACCGATCAGCGCAGCGCCCAGCGCATCGAGCACCAGACCGTTGCCGGAGCTGACATCGCCGCGCCCCAATCGCGCCGCCAGCAGCAAGCCGCCCAGCGATGCGAGCAGCGCCGAGAGCACGTAAGCCAGCAACTTGAAGCGCTGTACCGGCGCACCGGCCAGACGCGCCGCCTGCTCGTTGCCGCCAATCGCATAGAACAACCGGCCGATGCGCGTGCGTTCGAGAAACAGCCACACCGCCACCGCGACCACCGCCGTGATCAACACCGGAACCGGCACGATGTCCCACAGTCGTCCTCGACCCAATGCCAGAAACACTGCGCTGAACGAACCCTCGGCTTCATCGCCGTTGGGTAAAGTCATGCCCACCGCAATCGAGCGTCCGCCCGTGGGAATCAGTTGCACGCCGATCACCAGGAACATGCTGCCGAGCGTCGCGAGAATGTCCGGCACACGCATCTTCACGATCAGCCAGCCGTTGAGCAGCCCGACCAGCGCGCCACCGGCCAGGCTGATCAGCACTGCCGGCACCGCGCCCCAGCCGAGCACCACCATCACGTAACTGGCGATCATCAGGCTCATGGCGGCCACCGCGCCGATCGACAGATCCAGCCCGCCCACGGCCATGGTCAGCGTCACGCCCAAAGCCAGCAGCGCGACAATCGACACCGATTGCAGAATGCTGAACAGGTTGCCAACGCGCAGGAACGCCGGTTCCGCCACACTGAAAAACACCACGATCAACGCCAGCACCCACAGCAGGCCGTATCGGATCAGCGCTTGCACGAAGCGCTCGGTCGGCGCCGGGGCGGATGACAACAGGGAACTCGAATCAGGCACTCGCTCTACTCCTTGGCGCGGCTTGAACAACAGAATTTTGCGGATCGCTGCCGGCCAGCGCCGCGACCAGGGTGGCGCGATCCAGCCCGGCACGCGGGTACTCGGCCACCACCGCGTGATCGCGCACCAGAAGGATCCGGTCGGCGATCTCCAGCGCTTCATCGACGTCCGAGCAGATCACCAGCGTGGCGCGGCCAGCGGCGCTATCGCGCAACAACTGGCCGATCTCGCGCCGGGCACGCACATCAACGCCCTGAAATGGCTCGTCGAGGATCAGCACCCGGCCCTCGCCAAGCAGCCAGCGACCGAGCACGACTTTCTGCTGATTGCCGCCGGACAACGCACTCATCGGCACATCGATGCCGGCGGTCTTGATTCCCAACGCTGAGACTTGCGCCTCCACCGCCGCCGCTTCGGCGCGGTTGCGGATGAAACCGCCACGGGTGAAGCGTTCGAGGAACGGCAAGGTCAGGGTTCGACGCAAAGAAAAATCCGGCACCAACGATTGGCTGGCGCGATCCTCGGCGGCGAAGAACACACCACTCTGGATCGCCTGCCGTGGCGAGCCCGGCTGCCAGTCAGCGCCGTCCAGTTGCAATGAGCCGGACACCGGTTTGCGCAGCCCGAACAGCACTTCGGCGATTTCGCTTTTGCCGGCGCCGAGCAATCCGGTCAGCACCACCACTTCGTTTTCGTGCAGGTTCAGATCAAAGGCCTGGGTGCGCGGCAGGACTTTTATGTCGCGCAGTTTCAGCACTTCACGCCCCGCCGCTCGCGGTGTGTAGACGTGAGCTTCCAGCGCCTGACCAAGCATCGCCTCCAGCGCCTCGGGCAATTGCCGGGCACTGAATTCACCGGCCAGTTGCCCGTCACGCAACACCACGGCGCGGTCGGCCACCCGTTGCAGATCGGACAACCGATGAGAGATGTACAGAATCGCCACACCACGACTGCGCAAGGTGTCGATCAGCCCGAACAGGCGCTGCGCTTCGGCATCCGACAGGGCCGCTGTCGGCTCGTCGAGAATCAGCAGGCGCGGTTGCAGGGCAAAGGCACGGGCCAGCACCACCAGTTGCCGTTCGGCCTGGCCGAGGTGCTCGATCGGTTGCTCGAGCGGCAGCACCAGACCGAGGCCGGCGGCGATGCTCGCGGCGCGCTCCAGCAGACGTTTGCGATTGAGCCAGAAGTCGGCGTCGGGGCGGCACAGTTCATCGAGCAGCAGGTTTTCCGCCACGCTCAATCCGGGCGCGATGCCTTCATTGATCTGCTGATGAACCGCGACGATGCCGAAGCGGCGCGCCGACAGCGGCGAACTGAAATGCCGGGGCTGGCCATCGATCCAGATCTCGCCGCCGTCGTGGGTCTGGCTGCCGGCGAGGATCTTCACCAGCGTCGATTTGCCCGCCCCGTTGGCGCCGAGCAGCGCCACCACTTCAGCGGGAAAAATATCCAGGCTGACCCGGTCCAGCGCCCGGTTCGAGCCAAAGGTCTTGCTCAGTTCACGTACACGAATCAGTGGTTCGGAGACCACAGCGACAGGCGCACCCATAAAATTCCTTAACGTCGATGAGCCAGCGAACGCACCAGTCGATCGCCCAGGCTTTGCACGCCCTGGACGAGGATGACCAACACCACGACGGTGGCGACCATCACTTCATTGTTGAACCGTTGATAGCCGTAGCGGATCGCCAGATCGCCCAATCCGCCGCCACCGATGACCCCGGCCATGGAAGAAAAGCCGATCAGCATCACCAGCGTCAGGGTGATGCCCGCCAGCAAGGCCGGCAGCGCTTCGGGCAACAACACTTTGAAAATCACATGGCGGATGTCACCGCCCATGGCGAGGATCGCTTCGATCCGGCCCTTTTCGACTTCGTCCAAAGCGTTCTCGACGATCCGCGCAAAAAACGGGAAGGCGCCGATGGTGATCGGCACCACGGCGGCGGTGCTGCCCAGCGTGGTGCCGACCACCAGCCGGGTCAGCGGGATCAGGGCAATCAGCATCACCACGAACGGCAGCGAACGGCCGAGGTTGATCACCGCGCCCAAGGCCTGATTGAGCCTCGGCAACGGGTACAGACCCTGACGGCGGCTGATGAACAGCAACACCCCCAGCGGCAAACCGATCAGTAACGTGAACAGCCCGGCGAGCAGCACCATGTACAGGGTTTCGCCAGTGGCGTTGAGCACCAGTTGCAGGATTTCATTCCAGTCGATCACGCGGTTCATGAGTGGGCCGCCCGTACGCCGTATTGCCGCAGAAAACTCAAACCGGGCGCGTCATGCCCCAGCGGCAAGCCGCAACTGGGGCGCAGTGAAGCACCGAGGGCGGACTGCGGATCGGCGAGCAATCGGGCCACCGGCCCCGCCTCCACCAGTTTTCCATTGGCCATGGACGCGGCGTGATCGCAGATCGACTTGACCACGTCCAGCTCGTGGGTGATCAGCACGATGGTCAAACCGAGCTGGCGGTTGATGTCGCGCAACAGCTCCAGAATCGACGCGGTGGTTTCCGGGTCGAGGGCGCTGGTGGCTTCGTCCGAAAGCAGATACGCCGGGCGCGCCGCCAGGGCCCGAGCGATGCCCACCCGCTGCTTCTGCCCACCGGACAGTTGCGATGGAAAGGCTTCGGCCTTGTCGCTCAAGCCCACCAGCTCCAGCAGTTCCCGAACCCGTTCATGGCGCTGTGATTTGGCGACTTTGGCGATTTCCAGCGGCACCGCAACGTTGTCGAACACGTTGCGCGAATGCAGCAGGTTGAAGCCCTGGAAGATCATGCCGATGCGCTGACGCTGGCGGCGCAGTTCGCTATCGGCCAGCACCGTGAGGTCTTCGCCGTCCAGCAGAATCCGCCCGGCATCCGGGCGTTCGAGCAGATTGAGGCAACGCAGCAGCGTCGATTTACCCGCGCCGCTGCGCCCGAGAATCCCGTAGATCGCCCCATCGGGAATGCTCAGCGACACCTGATCCAGCGCCGGGGTCGACGCTGACGGATAGGTCTTGCTCAACTGCTCGACGACGATCATGGCTTGACGTCCGCCACCGGGATCACCGAGCCCTTGAAATTCTCGGCGATGTATTTGGCGACTTGCGGCGAGGTCAGGTCCTTGGCCAATTGCTGGATGCGCGGATCGTTTTCCAGTTTCGGCGTGGTCACCAGAATGTTGGCGTAGGGGTTGTGTTCGGCCTTCTCCAGACCCAGCGCATCCTTGGCCGGCACCAACCCGGCTTCCAGCGCGTAGTTGCCGTTGATCACTGCCAGGTCCACGTCGTCCAGCGCGCGGGGCAGTTGCGGCGATTCGATTTCGAGGATCTTCAGGTGTTTCGGGTTTTCGGCGATGTCCTTGGGCGTCGCCTGATCGGCCGCCGGGTCATTGAAACCGGCTTTGAGTTTGATCAGGCCGTTGTCCTGCAACAGGTACAGCGCGCGGCTCAGGTTGGTGACGTTATTCGGTACGGCGACCGTGCCTTTGTCCGGCACCTGGGCGAAGGTTTTGTGGCGATGGGAATAGATGCCCAGCGGTTCGATGTGCACCGTGGCGGCCACCGCAAGTTTTTCACCGAGGGCCTTTTCCTGGGATTGCAGGTACGGCAGATGCTGGAAGTAGTTGGCGTCCACATCGCCGTGCACCAAAAGTTCGTTGGAGTTCACGCCCTGCGGGATTTCGATCACCTTGAGATTGAGCTGCGGATCGAATTTCTGGATGTACGCCAGAATCTGCGCATGGGGCACCGGGTCGGCGGCAACGCGCAATGGCTCCAGCGCTTGAGCGCCAAACGAAGTCACCAGCGCGCCGAGGACGGCCAGGGTCAGGCCTGCTTTTTTCAACACTGCTTTTTTCAACATGGGAAAAATCCTTTTGCAAGTGATAGATCAGGCGCTGGCGGTCTTGCGAAGCGGTGTCCGGGTATTCGACGCATCGGCGTAAAAGCGCTGCGCGACATCGGGATGGGAGCGCAGTCGGCCCTTCAGATAATTCCAGCCGACATCGCGGAACAACGGATTGAGCGGATCGCTGGCCGGACCCCGCGCCTCACGCAACAGCGCCGTCGGCAAGGGATAAAGCGGCACCACCGCATCCAGCTGCGCACCGAGGAAAAACGCGATGGACAGCCGCTCGCTGCCCACCGGTGGCGACACCACTCGATGCACCGTGGCGCGCAGGTAACCGTTGGTGGCCAGCTCCAGCAGCTCGCCGATGTTCACCACCAGCGTATTGTCCCGAGGCAGCGCATCGATCCAGCGCCCCTCTTCGATTTCCACTTGCAGGCCGGCCTGCTGGTCTTGCAGCAGGAAGCTGAGAAAGCCCGAATCCTTGTGCGCCCCGACGCCCTGATTGCTCGCCGTCGAGGCTTGCCCCGGATAGCGCATCAGCTTGATGTGTTCGTTGGGTTTGTCGCCGTACAACCGGTCAAAAGCGTCTTCAGGCAGCGACAGTGACTGGGCGAAAGCGCGCAGCAGACGCAGCGACATTAGGGTCATCGCCTGCTGCCAGTCGAGCAGCAGCGGCTTGAGTTGCGGCAACGCTTCGGGCCATTGATTCGGCCCTTGCAGCCGCGCCCACAGCGGACTGTCGGCGTTCAATGGCAAGACGTCGCGCTCGGCGCCCAGATCGAATTGCTCACGTTGATCGGGCTGGCCTCGAGTGATCTCGGACGCGGCGCGGTTATAACCGCGAAAGTGCGGCGAATTGATCATGCCGACGGCGGTTTTCTCGCTGTCGGGCAAGGCGAAGAACTGGCGCGCGTAGTCCTGCACTTGCTCGAGCAGGTTGGCGTCGATGCCATGGCCGGTCAGGTAGAAAAAACCCACATCACGGGCGGCGTGACGCAGGTCATCGAGAAAGGCCTGGCGTTGCGACGGCGTACCGTCGAGCTGGGACAGGTCGAGGATGGGTAATGCGGTGATATCTGAGGTGTGCGGCATGATTCACTCCCGTGTGAATCAAACCTGAAGAGTCCGTGATCGATTCAGCGTGTGCCGTCATGGCAATCGGGAGGTCTATCGGTTTGATGCTTTTGATTCGTCTATGGAACAAAACTAAACGATATTAAAAACACCGAACAAATATCTTTTTTGCATTAGCTTAGTTCCAACATTTTCCTGAAGAGAGGGAGCCATGGGCTCCCTCTCTTGCTGTCACGCTTCCTGCAACGCCCGTGGCCGTTGACTGCGCTGCTGCGCCGCCGCATCCGGCGCCTGCTGCAACTGGAAGTCGAACTTCAATTCGGCACGACGTCCCGCTGCATCCTCCAGAAACTCGACCTCCCCGACCAACCCTTCACGCGTCGCGTACGCAAAGTCATCCCACAGGTATTTGTCTCCCGACAGATTGATCTGCGTCGTCAGGTGCCGATGCCCCGGTGCGGAAATGAAGAAGTGAATATGAGCCGGGCGCTGGCCGTGGCGGCCGAGCAGGTCGAGGCATTCCTGGGTCGGGCCTTGCGGGTCGCAGCCATAACCGGAAGGCACGATGCTGCGGGCGCGATAGCGACCTTCGGCGTCGGTGATGATCCGGCGGCGCAGGTTGTAATCAGACTGGCTCTGATCGAAGAACGAGTACGTGCCCTTGGGGTTGGCGTGCCACAGGTCGACTGTGGCGCCAGCGAGCGGTTGACCCTGCGGATCGAACACCTGGCCTTCGAGGAACATTACGGTGGCGACGCCCTCCTCGCTGCCGTCGTCCATCCGGCATTCACCTTCGTACAGCGGCGCGCCGGCCACGTACAACGGGCCTTCGATGGTGCGCGGCGTGCCGCCGGTCAAGCCGATCTGGGCATCCTTGGCGTCTTGCAGCAGGTCGAGAAAATGCTCGAGGCCGAGGCCGGCCACCAGCAGTCCGGCTTCCGAGCGGCCGCCCAGGCGGTTGAGGTAATCGACGGCTTTCCAGAATTCGTCCTCGCTGATCTCAAGGTCTTCGATGATCCGGGCGGTGTCCTGCAACACTCGCAGGACGATGGTTTTCAGGCGCGAGCTGCCGCCATCGTTGGCGAAACCGGCGGCTTCTTCGAAGAATTTTTGCAGCTCGGCAGTGTGGGCAATCTTCACGGTCATGGTGTTCACCTCATCTTGTTGTTGTGGGGGCGAGTCCGGGCTCAGCGGTCGTCGGTGTGGATCGACGAGGGATGGCGGCAGAGGCCGTCGATCTCGATCTCCATGTAGGGAAACAGCGGCAGCAGCATCAGGGTGTCGTGCAGCGCTTCGACGCTGGGCACGTCGAACACGCTGTAATTGGCGTAGTGCCCGGCGATGCGCCAGAGGTGGCGCCACTGGCCTTCGCGTTGCAGGCGCTGGGCGAGTTCCTTCTCGTCGGCCTTGAGTTTTGTGGCAACGGCCGGGTCCATGTCGGCGGGCAATTTCACGGTCATTTTTACGTGGAACAGCATGGCGTTCTCCTTGGGGAATCAGTACCGGCGAAAGCGCGACAGGCGCTCTTCATCCAGCGTCAGGCCCAGGCCCGGGGTGCGTGGAATGTGCAGGTGAAAGTCGCGGTACTGCGGGCGCTCGGTGACGATGTCTTCGGTCAGCAACAGCGGGCCGAACAGCTCGGTGTCCCAGGTCAATTGCCTGAGCGTGAGGAACGCATGGGCCGAGGCCAGGGTGCCGACGGAGCCTTCGAGCATCGTGCCGCCGTACAGGGCGATGCCGGCGGCTTCGGCGATTTGCGCGGTGCGCAACACGGCGCGCGGGCCGCCGTTCTTGGCGATCTTCAGGGCGAAGACGCTGGCGGCGCCGTCGGCGGCGAGGCTGAACGCGTCCTCGACGCTTTCAATGGATTCGTCGGCCATGATCGGCGCCGGGCTGCGCTGGTTCAGACGAATCTGCCCGGAACGATTGACCCGCGAGATCGGCTGCTCGATCAGGTCGATGCCGTTGTCGCCGAGCACCTGACAGCCGCGAATCGCCTGGGATTCGTCCCAGTACTGGTTGACGTCGACCCGCACACTGGCACGCTCGCCCAGGGCTTTCTTGATCGCCACCACGTGTTTCAGATCCTGCTCCAGCGGGTTGGCGCCGATCTTCAATTTGAAGATCCGGTGCCGCCGCGCTTCCAGCATTTGCTCGGCTTCGGCGATGTCGCGGGCGGTGTCGCCGCTGGCCAGGGTCCAGGCCACTTCGAGGCTGTCGCGGACCCGGCCGCCGAGCAGTTCGCTCACCGGCAGGCCGAGGCGTTTGCCTTGGGCGTCAAGCAATGCGCTCTCGATGCCGGACTTGGCGAAGGTGTTGCCCTTGGCGACCTTGTCGAGCTTGTGCATCGCGGCGTTGATGTTGTCCGCGTCCAGGCCGATCAGCGCCGGCGCCAGGTGCGCGTCGATATTGGCCTTGATGCTTTCCGGGCTTTCGTAGCCGTAGGCCAGGCCGCCGATGGTGGTGGCTTCGCCGACGCCTTCGACACCGTCACTGCAACGCAGGCGCAGGATCACCAGCGTCTGGTTCTGCATCGTGTGCATCGCCAGTTTGTGCGGGCGGATGGTCGGCAGGTCGACGATGATCGCCGACAGGTTTTCAATCAGGATCCGGTTCATTTCAGTGTCCATTCAAGCGTGATCAACCGAGGTCCCCGCCACCGACCGGCAGGGTTACACCAGTGATATAGGAGGCGTCGTCCGAGGCGAGAAACAGGATCGCGCCGACCTGTTCATCAACGGTTCCGTAGCGTTTCATCAGGCTGCTATCGAGGGTTTGCGCGACGATTTCCTGATACCAGGCCTGCTCCTGCGCGGACTGTTCGGCGGTGTTGCGCGGGATGCGCCGGGGCGGCGCTTCGGTGCCGCCGGGCGCGGTGGCGTTGACCCGGATCCCGCGCTCGGCGTTTTCAAAGGCCAGGCAGGCAGTCAGCGCGTTGATGCCGCCCTTGGCCGCGCCGTAGGGAACGCGGTTCAGGCTGCGGGTCGCAATCGACGACACATTGACGATCGCGCCGCGCCCCTGCTTGAGCATGTACGGCAAGGCGGCGTGACAGCACCACAGCGTCGGGAACAGCGAACGGCGCACTTCGGCCTCGATCTGCTCGACGTCGTAGTGCTCGAACGGCTTGGCCCAAATGGTGCCGCCAACGTTGTTGACCAGCACATCCAGGCGCCCGAACGTATCGATGGCGGCGCTCATCACCCGGGCGCAATCGGCGTATTGCTCAAGGTCGGCGGTCAGCGACAGCACGCCCTCGCCTTGCAGTTCGTGAACCAGTTCGGAGCGGTCGACAGCAATGACCTGCGCGCCCTCCTCCAGCAAGCGCTCGCACACCCGGCGACCGATGCCTTGCGCCGCGCCGGTGACCAGCGCGACCTTGTTGGCGAATCTGTTGTTCATGACAACCTCGCAATTCAGAAAGAAGACTCAGGCCGCCGCGAATTTCTCGTAGTAGAAGTTCGCCGGCGTGATGCCCTGTTCGCGGATGTACTGGCTGACCGCCTCGACCATCGGCGGCGGGCCGCACAGGTACACGTCGACATCGCCTTCGTTGAGGTGTCGCGGTTCGATGTGCTGGGTGACGTAGCCCTTGAGCGGGTGCTGACTCTGCGGATTGGTCACACAAGCGCCGAAGCTGAAATTCGGGATGCGCGCGGCGAAGGCTTCGAGGCGGTCAAGCTCGACGAGATCAAAATCGTTGGTCACGCCGTAAATCAGGTGAACCGGATGCTCGCTGCCCTGTTCGGCGATTTTCTCCAGCATCGCCGTGAACGGTGCCAGCCCGGTGCCGCCGGCCAACAGCAACAACGGTCGCTTGATCTCGCGCAGGTAAAAACTGCCTAGCGGCCCGGCGAGATTCAGACTGTCGCCGGCCTTGGCGAGCCCGGTGAGGAAGCTGCTCATCAGGCCGCCGGGGACATTGCGGATCAGGAAACTGACCTCGCCGTTCTTCTGCAACGAGCTGAAGGAATAGGCGCGGGATTGCTCGCTGCCCGGCACTTGCAGGTTGACGTACTGACCGGGCAGGAACGCCAGTTTGCTCAGGGATTCACCCTTGAGCGACAGCGCGATGGTGCTTTCGGAGAGCTGACGAACATCGCTGATCGACGCCTGATAACTCGCCTGTTCGGTCTTGCACACCTGCGAGCCGACCGGCACCCGCACCACGCAGTCGCTTTCGGCGCGCATCTGGCAAGTCAGGACGAAACCCTGGGCCAGTTCGTCTTCACTCAAGGCGTCTTCGATAAAGTTGTCGCCCATGTCGTATCGCCCGGCCTCGGCGAAACACTTGCAGGTACCGCAGGCGCCGTCGCGGCAGTCCAGCGGGATGTTGATGCCTTGGCGGTAAGCCGCGTCGGCAACGGTTTCGTGGCCGGAGGCCTCGATGAAACGGGTGACCCCGTCTTCGAAATTCAGTGCGATCTGGAAACTCATGGTGCACCTCGCTCACAGCGTCGAGCCCGGCTCGCCGCCGTCTCGATCAGATGTGGTAGATGTCGATGACCTGACGGACGTAATCGTTCTTCAGCACGACTTTCTTGGCCTTGATCAACGGCTGTTCGCCGCGCAGGTCGAGGGTGTAGAAGCTGGTGCCGAAGTAACTGTCGGTGACCTGATAGCGAAAGCTCAGGGTGTGCCAGTTGAAGCGCACCTGACATTGGCCTTCGCCCTGCTCGACGATCTCGATGTTGCTGAGATTGTGCGAGGTGCGGGTGTCGGGAATGGTTGCGCTGGAGCGCTCGGTCTTGATCCGGAACACCCGGTCTTCAAGGCCGCCACGGTTGCCATACCAGATCAGCGAGATTTCGCTTTGCGGGTCTTCGGTCAGAGTGTCGTGATCGTCCCAGGCCGGCATCCAGAAACTGGCGTCGGCGGCGTAGAGCTCCAGCCACTGATCCCACTGGCCGTCGTCCAGATAGCGCGCTTCGCGGTAGAGGAAATCGCGCACGGTGTCGTAGAGGTTGCTCATCACACAGCCTCCACGGGAATCAGATCCGGTTCGGTCGAAGCAGCCTTGAGCATGGTTTCCTGCCAGTACTTGTGTTGCAGCACGAACAGGCCTTCGTCCTCGGTGCGCATGCCGGACAACAAAGGTTTGAGGTCGATTTCCTCGGCCGCCGCGTCCGCGCCTTCGACCCAATGGGTCGCGCCACGGGACATGTCGTTCCAGCCGCGCCCGGCGCCGTAACCGGTCTGGCACGAGCGGAACTCTTCGAGGTCATCCGGGGTGGCCATGCCGCTGACATTGAAGAAATCTTCGTACTGGCGGATACGCTTGGCCCGGGCCTCCGCGCTTTCGCCTTTGGGCGCGATGCAATAGATGGTGATCTCGGTCTTGTCGACAGAGATCGGCCGGGCGATGCGGATCTGCGAGCTGAACTGATCCATCAGGTACACGTTGGGGTACAGGCACAAGTTGCGCGAGTTCTCGATCATCCAGTCGGCGCGGGCCTGGCCGAAGTCCCGCGCCAGCTCGTCGCGGCGCTCGTACGCAGGACGATCCTCGGGGTTGGCCCAGCGAGTCCAGAGCAGCAAGTGGCCGTGGTCGAACGAGTAGAAACCGCCGCCCTTCTTCGCCCAGCTGCCGGCGCTCATGGTCTTGATTTCTTCGCCGGCGTCGCGCTGCTGACGCTGGTTCTGGGTGGCGGCGTAGTTCCAGTGCACGGAGCTGACGTGATAGCCGTCGGCGCCATTTTCGGCGGTGAGTTTCCAGTTGCCTTCATAGATGTAGGAGCTCGAACCGCGCAGCACTTCCAGGCCTTCGGGTGACTGATCGACGATCATGTCGATGATCTTGGCCGACTCGCCCAAGTGCTCGGCGAGGGTTTTCACATCGGCGTTCAGGCTGCCGAACAGAAAGCCGCGATAGGACTCGAAACGCGCGACTTTGGTCAGGTCATGGGAGCCTTCGCAGTTGAAGCCTTCGGGGTAGCCGGCTTCGCTTGGGTCTTTGACCTTGAGCAGTTTGCCGCTGTTGTTGAACGTCCAGCCGTGGAACGGGCAGGTATAGCTGGAACGGTTGCCGGACTTGTGCCGGCACAACATGGCGCCGCGATGGCTGCACGCGTTGAGAAAGGCATTGAGTTCACCGGCCTTGTTGCGGGCGATGAACACGGGCTGGCGCCCCATGGTGAGGGTCAGAAAGTCGTTGGCGTTGGGGATCTGGCTTTCGTGGGCGAGGTAGATCCAGTTGCCTTCGAAGATGTGCGCCATCTCCAGTTCGAACAGCCGCGGATCGGTGAACATCTCCCGCTTGCAGCGGTAGGCACCCTTTTCGGGGTCCTCTTCAAGCATGGCATTGAGGTAGTCGATTCCCAGGGACATGGCCGGGGCCTCCATTGTTATTGTTCAGGCCAGGTCAGATTAGGGAGGCAACGCGGACGGCAATATCCGAATCCTGCAGAGCGCTATCCGTTTTGTGCAGGACGGCGCGGCAGGTGCTTCAGATTGTTTCGGGGCGGGAATTCAGTGGCGGCGTTTGAAGGTCACGGACGGCAATTCGCCGAACTGCTGGCGATAGCTTTCGGAGAAGCGCCCGAGGTGCAGGAAGCCGTAGTCCAGCGCCAGTTCGGTGAGGTTGCGCACCGGGCAGCTCGGGTCGTTGAGACAGGCATGAATGCGTTCCAGCTTGCGCTGGCGGATGTATTGCATCGGGGTCACGCCGAGCTGGCGTTCGAACAGCGCGTACAGGGAACGCGGGCTCATGTTCGCCTGGGCCGCGAGGTGTTCGGCGGGCAGATCCAGTTTCAGGTTGCGCTCTATATAGTCGAGGATCCGCTCGAAACTGACGCTCGGCGAACTCAGGCATTCACGGCTGACGTTGGTGTTCATCAGCGAGATCAGTTTGCTGCCGACGATCTGCGCGTAATGCTCCTGCACCCGCAGCAACGGATCGCTGGCTTCGGCTTCCTGGCAGATCATGCCCAGCAGGTTGGTAAACCCTTCCAGCTCGTCGAGCCGGTAATGATTGCGCAGAAACCGGATGCCCCCGGCAGGATGCAGCCAGCGCTGATCGTCGCACACTGACTCCAGCACGCTGACCGGCACCTTGAGGATGAATTTCTCGCAATCGTCGGAATAGGTCAGGTCGACCGGATCGTCCGGGTTGATCAACAGCAATTCGCCCGGCACCAGATGATGCTCGCGCTTGTGCCCGCGCCACAGGCAGTTGCCTTGCAGCAGGACTTGCAGGTGATACACGGTTTCCAGCGCCAGCGACGTGACGCGAACGCTGCCGCCATAGCTGATGCGGCACAGATCGAGGTCGGCGAGTTTGCGGTGGTTGAGGCTGGCTTGCGGGTGGGTGGTTTTGGACAGGCCGATGAAATGCTGACCGACGTGCTGGTTCACATAGTCGGAGACGGCGTACGGGTCAGCGTGGCGAAACACGCTGCTGCGGTCGCTCAGCAGGCGGCTGTCCATGGGCAAGGCACTCGATCTTGTCGTTATGATGATGGTCACGGTTTACGCCATCACCGGTCACAGTACGCCGGCTTGCCGGATCGGGCAATTGGACGAAGGTTCGGGTGTCCGGTGATCGAACGGTTTCATCGAGCAGCAGGTTCAGTGCAATGTGTGCCAGTAAAAATGAATGAATTCGTCTTCATACTCGGCGAAAAGCGAGACGATGAAGTCCGTTTTCATCGAGTACATCAATAACGCACCGACGAAACCGGAAGGTTCGTGCAGTGGTTGCTTGAGCGGTACGATCAGTTCGACCGCCCGTTCTGCCACCAATTGGTTGAAAACCTCTTCGGAAATCGGTTCAAACTGCGCGCCGCCAACGTATTCCGGGAAGCAGTGATCCCCACCTGGTTCACGTTCGTGCCACTCGGCATTCAGCCACACATTCAAGCCGTTCGTATGATGCGATTTGCTCACACGGGTAATTCGAATGTACTCCTGACCGCACGGAACGAGGAAGGCGCTCGATGGATACGTCAGGTAATAAAGACCGGGACAATCGTTGTGGCAGGGCCAAAAAAGCAGCTGTTGTCGCGTGAGTTGGTCAAAGTCGTTTCTGTCGAACATGAGAACCTTTGGCTGATAAAGGGATGAGCATACATTTGCAGCGCCAGAGTGCTTTTCAGGTAGCAGGACAATGCGCCCCTGCAAGGTGCACCCAACCCCTCAGAGCAAACTCCACGACACCCCGACATACATCGCCATGCCCTCACCCGGTGTGGAGCGTGCCGCGTCCAAGCCTTTATCGTCATAGCCCGGCGTAACGGTAGCGGCGTAGTGCTTGTCGGTCAGGTTGCGCATGTCCAGCCAGGTCTGCCAGTCGCCCTTGGGGGCGTTGTAACCGAGGGTCGCGCCGAAGGTGGCGTAAGGATCGGCGTAATAGCTGTTGGCGTAGTCCACTGCGGTTTTCGAGACCAGTTGCGTGTTGACGGCCGCGAAGAAACCTTGTGGAAAGTCGTAGCGCAACTCGCCCTGGTAGTAATGCATCGGCAGGCCCGGCAAGCGGTTGTCGCCGAAGCGGTCGTCGTCGCGGTAGTGGAAGTCGCTGAAGGTGTAGGCCTGACGCAGGCTCAACTTGCCGCCATCGCTCGCTGACCACAGGTTGCTGTTCAGGCTGGCTTCGACACCTTGGTGTACGGTCGGACTGGCGTTGAGTTCGTAAGGCGTGGTGGCGTTGGCGTCCGGCAACACCGAAAGCAATTCGTGGCGCACCTGAGCGTAGTACCACGCCAGGCTCCATTCGCCGAGCGCGCTGTCGCCGCGGCCGCCGAGTTCCAGGGTGGTCGCGGTCTGGTTTTGCAGCTTGACCGGATCGCGCTGGGTGCCGGTGGCGGCGCCGCTGCCAGCGGGGAAGCGTACGTTGGAGCTGTAGATCAGCGACCACGGATGCGGCGCTTCGACCGAGCGGCTGAGGTTGCCGAACAGTTGCAGATCCGGCGTCACCTGATAGCGCAGACCCAGACGTGGCGCGTAATCCCAGTCGCCAAGGCTGGTCTTGCCGCCACCTTCCGGGTAGGTGACCGCGCTTTCGCGTCGGGTGTAGATCGCGGCGAGGCCGGTGGTCAGCCACAGGTCATCGGCGATTTCCAGATCGTTGCCCACGTGCAGGACAGAATCCGAACCCTGATAAGTGAAGTTGCGCATGTGAGTGCCCGGCGCATAACCGGCGGTATTGCCGGTGGGGATTCGCACCCGTTCGCTGGCACCGTCGTTGGGCAGGTGTTTGGTCACTCGCAGGCCCACGGTGCTGTTGCTCTCCATCCCCCAGAGCGTGTCGCGGCGCTTGTAGTCGAACGTGCCGCTGACATCGGTGTACGCCACCTTCAGGCGATTGGGGCCTTCGCGCAGGTCCATCGGGTAATCGTGATAAACCAGACCGGTCTGGATGCTCGAATCGTCATCGATGTAGTACGTGGTCTTGTTGCCGATGAAGGTGCTGCCGGGCTGATCGCGGCTGTCGTTGCGCGTCACGTAGGCCGGGTTGGCCGCGCGCGGATCGTGCTCGATGGAATGTTTGGTCACCCGGCCGGCGAGGTCGTTGTCGGTCTCGCGGTGACGGATGTAGAAGCGGGTTTCCAGATTCGGATTGAAGCGATAACCGAAGTTGGCGATCACGCCCTGGCTCTTGCTGGCGGTGTGATCCTGATAACCGTCGGAATGCGCGTCGGTCATCGACAGGTAGTAATCGAAATCGCCCAGCACCTGACCGGAGCTGACTTGTCGCTGGGCATAACCATGGCTGCCCATGACATAGCGCACATTCAGCAGTGGCGCGTTATACCCCGTGTGGCTGACGTAATCGACGGCGCCGCCGAGGGCCAGCGCACCGCGATCAAAACCGTTGGCACCGCGCAGCACCTCCACATGGTCGAGCCACAGCGGCTCCAGCAATTCGTAAGGCGTGCCGCCGGGGCCGGTCAGCGGCAGGCCGTCGAGCATCGTGTACAGCCCTGATGCGTGGGCGCCGGGAGCGCGGTTGATGCCCGAGCCACGGATCGAGATTTTCGTCCCTTCGTTACCCGCCGACTGGGCATAGACGCCGGGCTGATACGCCAGCACATCCTGATTGCTGGCGACCCGGCCCTGCAAAGGCTGGCGCATATCCACCACGTTGCTGCCACCCGGCACCTCGGCCAGACGAGCCTTCGCCTCTTCCACCGACACATCTTCACCGCTCTGATCCTCGGCCCCGATCAGCACTTGCCCCAGTTCCAGCCCCTGGGATTGCGCCTTGAGCGGACAGACAAGGGCCAGTCCCAGCAAGGCAGCGGGCAGGGTTTTGAGCGAAGGCATCGGGTGAACTCCAGACAGGCGGGAACGGACAGTGACAACTGCGACGTATGAAAGAACGAAGGAAACACATGGCGATTTTGTTTTTTGTCAGGTAAACAGGCGGCTGAAATTCGGGACATTGATTTGAACAAGGGAGATGCAGGGATGGCCGAAGAAGTTCTGAAGTCGAAGATGGTCAACTTTCTGGTGACCGATGCTGAACTGAACTACGAAGATGTGGGCGAGTTCTACGAGGTCGTGGGGAACGGCAATGTCGGCGTACTCGCCGGGGTGCTCGAGGGATTCAGAAATCACTATGGCGGATTGTGGGTGGGCGGCAGAGTCACCGTCACCGAAAACGCCGTTTTCTTGAATGCCAATGCCATGAACCGCATGGTTCAGGACGGGACACTGGATGTCGAGATACCAATGCCGGCGATCCGCAAGGTCACCGTCGAAGGCGGTTTCGTGACGAAGATCGTCCGGCTCGATACCGATGCGTACAGTGTCAAATTCCGTTGCTATGGTGCCAAGGACATTGCCTCACTGATAGCCAAACAGGCCCTTTCGCAATCATTGAGACGTTCGCGGTAGTTTTGTCGCAAGACAACAGCGCCACCGGTCGTTGGGGTGGCGCCTGGATCACCCCGTCAATTCTTGCACTTGGCCAGCACCACCTGGCAGGTGTCCGGCGTTCCTCCGGAGCGCCCGGCGTAACGCATGCAGTTGGCCATGGATTTTTGCCGGGCCATGTTCAGGCTGGAGCCCCAGGCCAGACCGCCCTCGCCAACCGTCGGCAAGGCCTTGGCGTAACAGCTGTCACCAACGCCTGATGGCGGGTAATGCGTTCTGTTTGAGCATCCCGAAGCCAGCATCACGCTGAAGGCGATCAAGAGCCACGACGAGCAGTGAAGCGCGACTGGTCTGCTCATCCCGTTTCACTCCTCGAAAGACAACCGTGATCCATGGAGTCTAGTCGCTACCGCCGGACATTCACTGGGTGGTCGCCTGCCGGTACTGACGCGGGGTGAAACCGGTCGACGCCTTGAACTGGCGAGTGAAAGCGCTGTGATCGGTGTAGCCGCATTGCAGCGCCACCTCGGTGATCGGCAGCTCGGTGTGCAACAGGCGATGGGCATGTTCCAGCCGCACTTTCTGGATCATCTGCCTCGGCGTCAGGTGGAAGACCCGTTTGCAGTAGCGCTCCAGTTGCGCCACCGAGATACCGGCGATCCGGGTCAATTCGCCCAAGGTGACACGCCGATTGAAATGCGCGCGGATGTGTTCGTCGACCGCCGCCAGGCGCTGGAACGCTGGATGTTTTTCGCTGGCCGATTGCAGGTCCACCGAAATCCCCGCGAGGCCGATGATCTCGCCGTCGCGGTTGTACAGCGGACGCTTGTGCGTCAGGCACCAGCCCGGTTCACGACTGCCGTACAGGTGCAGTTCCA
The DNA here is from genome assembly GCF_002112305.1 of Pseudomonas sp. R45(2017). Classification (NCBI taxonomy): domain Bacteria; kingdom Pseudomonadati; phylum Pseudomonadota; class Gammaproteobacteria; order Pseudomonadales; family Pseudomonadaceae; genus Pseudomonas; species Pseudomonas sp. R45(2017). The sequence continues at coordinate 260,869 of NZ_NEHH01000008.1, forward strand.
GCTGATCCTCCAGCACGAAACCCTCTTCCAGCACCCGCCGATCCTGCTCGGTATAACCGGGCCCGAGTTGCGCCGGAAATACCTGCGCACTGGTTTTCCCGAGCAACGGTTTCAAGTCTTTCAGGCCGCAGCGCTGCACCAGCGTGCGATTGGCCAGAACGTACCGCGCCTGCACGTCCTTGATGAAGATCGCCGCGTTCGGAATCGCATCCAGCATCGGCAACAGCGGTGCCACGCCGCCCAGCAGTGCGTCGAGGGTATGCGGCCGATGGCGCTCATCGCCCTGACAGAGGATCGCAAACGCGTTCTGCATGTGAAGGTCTTCCCCGGTGAGTGGATCGGCCTGAAAACGTGCCCGCCCGGAGGCGTTCGCGTGCAGATTGCAGCAACGTTTGCGGCGTGTCGAGCGCCGCTGTCTTTCTTCGCAACTGTGCCGATTTCGTCATCCGCAGCTGCGCAAAACATCAATCGCCCGACGCCCGATGAGTTCACTGTTTAGCCGTTCCAGTGACTCACACCTGCCTATCCAATAACTCACAAGAAGGCGATGCCATGTCAGGCCAAGGCAAGTTCAAAAAACAACTTTCATTGATCGACCTCACCTTTATCGGGCTGGGGGCGATCTTCGGTTCCGGCTGGTTGTTCGCGGCCAGTCACGTGTCGGCGATTGCCGGGCCGGCGGGGATTTTTTCCTGGTTGCTGGGCGGGTTCGCCGTGTTGCTGCTGGGCATCGTCTACTGCGAACTGGGCGCGGCATTGCCCCGCGCTGGCGGTGTGGTGCGTTACCCGGTTTACAGCCACGGGCCGCTGCTCGGTTACCTGATGGGTTTCATCACGCTGATCGCGTTTTCCAGTCTGGTGGCGATCGAGGTGGTTGCCTCTCGCCAATACGCAGCGGCGTGGTTTCCGAGCCTGACCAAGGCCGGCAGCGGTGATCCGACCCTGCTCGGCTGGCTGGTGCAGTTCGGCCTGTTGTGCGTGTTCTTCCTGCTCAACTACCGCAGCGTGAAGACCTTCGCCAAGGCCAACAACCTGGTCAGCGTGTTCAAGTTCATCGTGCCGCTGCTGGTGATCGGCGTTCTGTTCACTTTCTTCAAACCGGAAAACTTCCAGGTTCAAGGCTTCGCGCCTTTCGGACTTTCGGGCATCGAGATGGCCGTCTCCGCCGGCGGCGTGATCTTCGCCTACCTCGGCCTGACCCCGATCATTTCGGTGGCCAGCGAAGTGAAAAATCCCCAGCGCACCATTCCGATTGCGCTGATCCTGTCGGTGCTGCTCTCCACCGCGATCTACGTGTTGCTGCAAACCGCCTTTCTCGGCGGCATCCCGACCGAATTGCTCGCCAATGGCTGGGCCGGAGTTTCCAAGGAATTCGCCCTGCCGTACCGCGACATCGCCCTGGCGCTGGGCGTGGGCTGGCTGGCGTATCTGGTGGTCGCCGACGCGGTGATCTCCCCCAGCGGCTGCGGCAACATCTACATGAACGCCACGCCTCGGGTGATCTACGGCTGGGCGCAGACCGGCACGTTCTTCAAGGTCTTCACCCACATCGACGCGAAGTCCGGCATCCCGCGTCCGGCGCTGTGGCTGACCTTCGCCCTGTCGGTGTTCTGGACCCTGCCGTTCCCATCGTGGGAAGCGCTGATCAACGTGGTGTCCGCCGCGCTGGTTTTGAGTTACGCAGTGGCTCCGGTGACCGTCGCCGCGCTGCGCCGCAATGCGCCTGACATGCCGCGCCCGTTCCGGGTCAAGTGCATGGGCGTGCTGGGGCCGGTGTCGTTCATCATCGCTGCGCTGATCGTTTACTGGTCGGGCTGGAACACCGTGTCCTGGCTGCTCGGCCTGCAAATCCTGATGTTCGTCGTCTACCTGCTCTGCGGCCGCTTCGTTCCGACCGCCCACCTCAGCCTGTCTCGCCAAGTGCGCTCGTCGGCGTGGCTGATCGCCTTCTACGCGGTGACCATCGTCCTGTCGAAACTCGGCACCTTCGGCGGTCTGGGCATCCTCACCCATCCGTTCGACACCCTGGTCGTCGCCGCCTGTGCGATGGGCATTTATTACTGGGGCGCGGCCACCGGCGTGCCGTCGCATCTGCTGCGTCTGGAATCGGAAGAGGATGAAAGCGAAGTCGCTTCGCCGTCCCCTGCCTCCGCTGCCAACCCGCGCGCTGCCGGCGCTTACTGAAATCACTCAACGGGACCTGTCCATGAAACGAGTACACGTCATTGATTCCCATACCGGCGGCGAACCCACGCGTCTGGTGATGAAAGGTTTTCCCGACCTGCCCGGCCACACCATGGCCGAGAAACGCGACGCCCTGCGCAACCAGCACGACCAATGGCGCCGCGCCTGCCTGCTGGAACCGCGTGGCAACGATGTGCTGGTGGGCGCGCTGTATTGCGATCCGGTGTCGCCGGACGCCACCTGCGGCGTGATCTTCTTCAACAATGCCGGTTACCTCGGCATGTGCGGCCACGGCACCATCGGCCTCGTTGCATCGCTGCAACACTTGGGGCTGATCGCGCCGGGCGTGCACAAGATCGACACCCCGGTCGGCCCGGTCAGCGCAACGCTGCATGAAGACGGCGCCGTGACGCTCGGCAATGTGCCGGCTTATCGATTCCGTAAACAGGTGGCGGTGGAAGTGCCGGGGTACGGCCGCTTCCTTGGTGACGTGGCCTACGGCGGCAACTGGTTTTTCCTGGTCTCCGAACACGGCCAGACCCTGACGATGGACAACGTCGAAACTCTCACCGACCTCACCTGGAAAATGCTCAGGGCCCTCGAAGACCAAGGCATCCATGGCGAGGACGGCGCAATCATCGACCACATCGAACTGTTCGCCGATGACGCCGAGGCCGACAGCCGCAACTTCGTGATGTGCCCCGGCAAAGCCTACGACCGCTCCCCTTGCGGCACCGGCACCAGCGCCAAACTCGCTTGCCTGGCCGCCGACGAAAAACTCGCGCCCGGCGAGCGCTGGGTGCAGGCGAGCATCACCGGCAGCCAGTTCGAAGGCCGCTTCGAATGGGAAGGCGATCGCGTTCGCCCCTACATCACCGGCCGCGCCCACATGACCGCCGACAGCACGTTGCTGATCGACGAAACCGATCCGTTCGCGTGGGGCATTTGAGCCGCCGCGCTGCATTTTCAACCCCCTCTGAATGACCGTTCCAAGGAGAACAATAATGAGCGACAACATCTTCACTGGCTGCATGCCCGCCCTGATGACCCCGTGCACCGCCGCGCGCAAACCGGACTTCGATGCGCTGGTGGCCAAGGGTCGCGAGCTGATCGACATCGGAATGAGTGCGGTCGTCTACTGCGGTTCCATGGGCGACTGGCCGCTGCTCACCGAAGCCGAGCGTCAGGAAGGCGTGGCGCGGCTGGTGGCCGCCGGGATTCCGACCATCGTCGGCACCGGCGCGGTCAACACCCGTGAGGCGGTGTCCCACGCGGCCCATGCGGCGAAAGTCGGCGCGCAGGGTTTGATGGTGATTCCTCGAGTGTTGTCCCGTGGCGCTTCGGCGGCGGCGCAAAAAGCCCACTTCGCGGCGATTCTGCAAGCCGCGCCAAACCTGCCGGCGGTGATCTACAACAGTCCTTACTACGGCTTCGCCACCCGCGCCGACCTGTTCTTCGAACTGCGCCGTGAATACCCGAACCTGATCGGCTTCAAGGAATTCGGCGGTGGCGCCGATCTGCGCTACGCCGCGGAAAACATCACCTCCAAGGACGATGCCGTGACCCTGATGGTGGGTGTCGACACCCAAGTGGTGCACGGCTTCGTCAACTGCAACGCCACCGGCGCCATCACCGGCATCGGCAACGCCCTGCCCCGCGAAGTGCTGCAACTGGTGGCCTTGAGCAAGCAGGCTGCCAAGGGTGACGCCAAGGCGCGGCGTCAGGCCCGTGAGCTGGAATCGGCGCTGGCGGTGCTGTCGTCCTTCGACGAAGGCACGGATCTGGTGCTGTATTACAAACACCTGATGGTGCTCAACGGCGACAAGGAATACACCCTGCATTTCAACGAAACCGATGCCTTGAGCGACTCGCAACGCCGTTACGCGGAAGCCCAGTACACGCTGTTCCGTCATTGGTACGAAAACTGGTCGGCGGAACAGAACTTCGCCTGACCTGCCACTGCGCTCAAGCCCGCCGCCCCCCACGGTGGCGGGCTCTATTCGTGACCTGTTTTATTGATAAGGAATGCGCCATGACTCTGACGGGCCAACTGCTGATCGGTCAGCACACCCTCACCGGCGACCGCGACGTCATCCACGGAATCAATCCCGCCACCAACACGCCTTTGCAACCGGCCTACGCCGGCGGTTCTGCCGAGCATGTGGAGCAGGCCTGCGCACTGGCCTGGGCGGCGCTCGACCGTTATCGCGAGACATCGCTTGAGGCACGGGCCGAATTCATTGAAACCATCGCTTGCGAAATCGAAGCGCTGGGCGACGAACTGATCGACCGCGCCCTGGCCGAAACCGGCCTGCCGCGCCCGCGCCTGCTGGGCGAGCGGGGCCGCACCTGCCAGCAACTGCGTTTGTTTGCCCGCACCATGCGGGCCGGTGAATGGCTGGATGTGCGAGTCGACAGCGCGCAACCACAGCGCCAGCCGCTGCCGCGTTCGGATCTGCGTCAGCGGCAGATTCCACTGGGCCCGGTGGCGGTGTTTGGTGCAAGCAACTTTCCACTGGCGTTCTCGGTGGCGGGCGGCGATACCGCTTCGGCCCTGGCCGCTGGCTGCCCGGTGATCGTCAAGGCCCACGGCGCCCATCCCGGCACCAGCGAACTGGTTGGTCGCGCCGTAGCGCGGGCGGTCAAGGCCTGTGGTTTGCCGGAAGGTGTGTTCTCGTTGTTGTACGGCTCCGGCCGTGAAGTAGGCATTGCGCTAGTCAGTGATCCACGGATCAAGGCAGTCGGCTTCACCGGTTCGCGCAGTGGCGGGCTCGCGCTGATCAAAGCGGCACAAGCCCGGCCCGAGCCGATTCCGGTATACGCTGAAATGAGTTCGATCAATCCGGTTTTGTTGTTCCCAGCAGCGTTGCAGAATCGCGCCGAGGCGTTGGCCCAAGGGTTTGTGGCTTCGCTGACGCTGGGCGCCGGTCAGTTCTGCACCAATCCCGGCTTGGTGATCGTCCGCAAGGGGCCGGCGTTGGACGCCTTCATTGCCGCCACCAGCGAACTGATCCAGCGCAGCCCCGCGCAGACCATGCTGACGCCGGGGATTTTCAATGCCTATGAGTCCAGCGTGAATGCTCTCGCGGAAAATACCCGGGCGCGCATTGCCGCCGTCGGCCAGCGCGCGACGGAACCGAATCAGGGCCAGGCTCATGTGTTCGTCACCAACGCCGCCGATTTCCTTGCTGATCATTCGTTGCAGGCCGAAGCCTTCGGCGCCGCGTCCTTGATCGTGCAATGCGCCAGCGACGCTGAAATCCGTCAGGTGCTCGAACAGCTGGAAGGCCAGCTGACCGCCACGCTGCACCTGGATGACGAAGATCTGCAACAGGCCCGCGCATTGCTGCCAACCCTGGAGCGCAAGGCCGGACGCCTGCTGGTCAACGGCTGGCCGACCGGCGTTGAAGTCTGCGATGCGATGGTGCACGGCGGGCCGTTCCCGGCAACTTCCGATTCGCGCACCACGTCGGTGGGCACCGCGGCGATCCTGCGTTTCCTGCGCCCGGTCTGCTATCAGGATTTCCCCGACAGCCTGCTACCGACCGCACTCAAACACGCCAATCCACTGTCGCTGCGTCGCTTGCTCGATGGCCAAAGGGAAACCGCGAAAAATGCCGAATAAACCGCACGACATCGCCGTGGTCGGCGCCGGCATCATCGGCGTCGCGAGCGCCCTGCGCCTGGCCCGTCAGGGTTTGCGGGTGGTGGTGATCGATCCGCAGGAACCGGGCCACGGCGCCTCGTTCGGCAACGCCGGGCACCTGGCGACCGAGCAAGTATTTCCGATTGCCGACAGCTCGATCCTCAAACGCCTGCCCGCCATGCTCATGGACCCGATGGGGCCGCTGCGCCTGGACTGGAAATACCTGCCCCGCGCCCTGCCCTGGTTTGCGCGACTGTTGCTGAACCTGCGCTCGGCACCGTTCCAGCGCACCGTTGCCGGATTGCGGGCGCTGAATGAAAGCTCGCTGGATGCCTGGCACCGCTTGCTGAATGACATCCAGCGCCCCGAGCTGTTGAAGATGGAAGGTTCGCTGCTGGTGTTCGAACGCCCCGAATCGCGCCCGGCCCTCGAAGCATTACAGCGACGCATGCAACAGCAGCAGGTGCCGGTCGATTGGTGGCAGGCCAGTGCGGTACGCGAGACCGCGCCGCAACTGAGCGAACAGATTCAGGGCGGACTGTTTTTCCCGAGAACCGGGCACTTCATCGATCCCTACCGCGTCGTGCGTGAGTTGGTGGACGCGGCGAAAGCCAGCGGCGTGCAGTTTGTGAAACAGGCGGTTCAGGGCGGGCAACTGCATGAGCATGGCGTCAATCTGATGACCGGAACCAGCACCCTGTCAGCTCGCCAGGTGCTGATCGCCTGCGGCGCCCACTCGGCAAAACTCACCGCCGCACTGACCGGCAAAAACGTCCCGCTGGACACCGAGCGCGGCTATCACCTGATGCTGCCTCACGAACACAACCGACTGCCCTTCCCCGTCACCTCGCTGGAACGTAAATTCATCATGACCCCGATGTCCGAAGGGCTGCGCCTGGCCGGCACCGTCGAATTCGCCGGCCTCGACGCCCCTCCGACCATGGCCCGCGCCTGGCAGTTGCATCGATTGAGCCAAGGGTTGTTTCGTGAGGACTTGAGTGTCGAGGCAGCCACACCGTGGATGGGTTTTCGACCGTCGCTGCCGGATTCGTTGCCGGTGATCGATCGGGTGTGTGACGGGAGGGTGTTGCTTGCGTTCGGACATCAGCATTTGGGGCTGACGCAGGCGGCGGTGACGGCGGAGATGGTTGGGGGGATGGTTTCGTCGTCGGCGCAGAACACAGCTCATGTTCTTCCTTCGAGCGAGCCCTATCGGCTGGATCGCTTTTGAGTGGCCGTCTATCTGGCGCCCTGCTGATATTCCCGGGGCGTACACCCGAACTCTCGACGGAACACCGTGTGCAGGTACTGTGCGGATTTGAAACCGCAGGTGCGGGCAACATCCGCAATCGGCGTGTCGGTTTTTTCCAGTCCGCGAGTGGCCGCCGCCAGTTTGAAACGCAGAATCTCGTCATGCACGCTGCAACCACGCACCGCGCGAAAGTGCGACTCCAGCGAGGAACGCGACACGCCGACATAAGCCGCCACTTGCGCGGTCTTGATGCCCTGGCAGGCATATTGGCGGATGAACAGCAGCGCCTGCATCACGTAGGGGTTGCCCAAAGGTTGATGCAGGCTCGACACCTGCACGTTGATCGCTTCAGGCGGGATCAGGAAATGCGCACCCGTTGACGGTTTGCCGTGGAGCATCTGGTGCAGCAGTTGCGCGGCGGTGCGGCCCATGGTTTCAGTGCCCTGGATCACCGAACTTAGCGGGACCCGGGTCAGGCTGCGGGTCAGCGGGTCGTTGTCGATGCCGATCAACGCCACCTGCTCCGGAACGGCGATTCCGGCGGTCAGGCAAGCTTGCAGCAACTGCCGGGCGCGGGCATCACTGACTGCAATGATGCCAATCGGCTTTGGCAGGCTTTGCAGCCAGGCGATCAGTTGTTCGACGGCGCTGTCCCACAGCGGCGCGCTGGTCCCCATGCCGCGATAGACCTCGGCGTGCAAGCCGTCCCGCTGCATCAATTTTAGAAAAGCCTTTTCGCGCTCCTGGGCCCATCGGTTCGTCTGCGCTTCGGGCAGGCTGAAGCAGGCGAACCGTTGCAGCCCGGCCTCGATCAAGTGCTCGTAAGCCATGGTGATCAGCGCGTTATTGTCGGTCGCGACGTACGGGATGCCTTCGGGATAGGCGCGCTCATCCTGGTAAGAACCACCCACCGCCACCACGGGCAACTTGATGTCGGCCAGCGCCTCGCCAATCAGCGGGTCGTCAAAGTCGGCAATGATTCCGTCACCTTGCCAGCGCTCGATGCCCTTCAAGCGGCAGAGAAAATCCTCCTCCAGAAACAGATCCCAAGACGCGCGCGTGCTGCTCAGGTAGTTGCCGATGCCGCTGATGATGCCGCGGTCATAGATCTTGCTCCCGTTGAACAACAGGGCGATGCGGTGAACAGGCGGTACGGTTTTCATTGTTTTCAGGCTTGTTCCGGGCCCCTTGCCGTAGAGGCGGTCTGCACAGACTAGGCGCGCAGAGGGCGAATCTCAATACGCAAAATCGCACTCCGTGTTGGTGATTTTCGTAATCGGCAGGCACAGGGCCGTTGCTAGTATCGGGACACGCCCAAGAACAACAACCAAGAACAACAAGGACATTGCCAATGCCGTACTTCCCCGATGTCGACCGGATTCGCTACGAAGGTCCTGCCAGCGATTCTCCCCTTGCCTTCCGTCACTACGACGCCGACAAGATCATCCTCGGCAAGCCGATGCGCGAACACCTGCGCATGGCCGCCTGTTATTGGCACACCTTTGTCTGGCCGGGCTCCGACGTGTTCGGCGCAGGGACGTTCAAGCGCCCATGGCAACACGCCGGCGACCCGATGGAACTGGCCATTGGCAAGGCGCAGGCCGCGTTCGAGTTTTTCTCCAAGCTGGGTATCGACTACTACTGCTTTCACGACACGGATGTCGCCCCCGAAGGCCACTCGCTGAAGGAGTACCGCAACCACTTCGCCCAAATGGTCGATCACCTGGAACGCCATCAGGAAGAAAGCGGGATCAAGCTGCTGTGGGGCACCGCCAACTGTTTCAGCAATCCGCGCTTTGCCGCCGGTGCCGCCAGCAACCCGGATCCTGAAGTGTTCGCCTGCGCCGCGGCCCAGGTCTTCAGCGCCATGAACGCGACTCAACGCCTCAAAGGCTCCAACTATGTGTTGTGGGGCGGTCGCGAGGGCTACGAAACCCTGCTCAACACCGACTTGAAACGCGAGCGCGAACAACTGGATCGCTTCATGCGCATGGTGGTCGAGCACAAGTACAAGATCGGTTTCAAAGGTGACCTGCTGATCGAGCCCAAGCCGCAGGAGCCAACCAAACACCAATACGATTACGACAGCGCCACGGTGTTCGGTTTTCTCCAGCAGTTCGGTCTGGAAAAGGAAATCAAGGTCAACATCGAGGCCAACCACGCGACCCTGGCCGGTCATAGTTTTCATCACGAAGTGGCGACGGCCGTCTCACTGGGGATTTTCGGCAGCATCGATGCCAACCGGGGCGATCCGCAGAACGGCTGGGACACCGATCAATTCCCCAACAGCGTCGAGGAAATGACCCTCGTCACTTATGAAATCCTCAAGGCCGGCGGGTTCGGCAATGGCGGGTTCAACTTCGACTCCAAGGTACGCCGCCAGAGCCTCGACGAGGTCGATCTGTTTCACGGCCACGTCGGCGCCATGGACGTCCTCGCCCTGTCGCTCGAGCGGGCCGCCGCCATGGTCCAGAACGATCAGCTTCAGCGGCTCAAGGACCAACGCTATGCCGGCTGGCAGCAGCCATTCGGTCAGTCGGTGCTGGCAGGCGACTTCAATCTCCAGTCACTGGCCGAGCACGCCTTCGCCCACGAACTGAACCCGCAGGCCGTCAGCGGCCGGCAGGAAATGCTCGAAAACGTCGTCAACCGTTTCATCTATCGCTGATCGCCAATGGGGACTGCGGGCGCTGTGACATTTGCGCGACAAATCTGTAGTCCGTTGCGTCAGCTGATTCTCTACAGTTCCATCAGCCCGATATTCATCGTCAGGCCGTGTCTTTCAAACAAAAATAAAAGGACGCACCACCATGAAGAATGTAAAACGCACGCTGCTGGCCAGCGCCCTGGCCCTGTTGTCGCTGCCGGTGATGGCCGACGCGGCCCATCCGAAAATCGGTTTCTCCATTGATGACCTGCGGCTGGAACGCTGGTCCCGTGACCGGGATTACTTCGTTGCGGCAGCGGAGAAAATGGACGCCAAGGTCTTCGTGCAGTCGGCCGATGCCAACGAGCAAAAGCAAATTTCGCAAATCGAAAACCTCATTTCCCGCGGCGTCGATGTCATCGTCATCGTGCCGTTCAACGCTACCGTGCTGACCAATGCGGTGGCCGAAGCGAAGAAAGCCGGGATCAAGGTCGTGTCCTATGACCGTCTGATACTCAACGCCGATATCGACGCCTACATTTCCTTCGATAACGAAAAGGTCGGCGAGATGCAGGCCAGCGGCGTGCTGCACGCAGCGCCCAAGGGCAATTACTTCCTGCTGGGCGGTGCGCCCACCGACAACAACGCGAAAGTCCTGCGCGAAGGTCAGATGAAAGTGCTGCAACCGGCCATCGACAAGGGCGATATCAAGATCGTCGGCCAGCAATGGGTGAAGGAATGGAACCCGACCGAGGCGCTGAGCATTGTTGAAAACGCCTTGACCCGCAACGACAACAAAATCGACGGCATCGTCGCCTCCAACGACGCCACGGCCGGCGGCGCCATTCAGGCCCTGGCCGCTCAGCAACTGGCCGGCAAGGTGCCGATCTCCGGACAGGACGCGGACCTGGCAGCGGTCAAGCGGGTGATCTCCGGCACTCAAACCATGACCGTTTACAAACCGCTGAAACTGATTGCCTCCGAAGCCGCCAGACTCTCGGTGCAACTGGCGCGCAACGAGAAACCCGCCTACAGCTCGCAGTACGACAACGGCAGCAAAAAAGTCGACACCATCCTGCTCACCCCGACTCCGTTGACCAAGGACAACATCGACCTGCTGGAACAGGACGGCTTCTATACCAAGGCGCAGCTCGCCGGAAAGTGACACTCAGTGAGTGATGCCCCCGCAGGCGTTTTGCGCCTGCGGGATCAGTCCAGTATCTGTCGCTTATGAGTCTCTGCCATGTCCGACTTTCTGCTGAAAATGAACGGCATCGTCAAAACCTTCGGCGGTGTCAAAGCGCTCAACGGCATCGACCTCAAGGTCCGGCCGGGCGAGTGCGTCGGGCTGTGCGGCGAGAATGGCGCCGGCAAGTCCACGCTGATGAAAATCCTGTCTGCGGTCTATCCCCATGGCACCTGGGACGGTGAAATCCTCTGGGACGGTCAACCGCTCAAGGCGCAATCGATCAGCGAAACGGAAGCCGCCGGCATCGTCATCATTCACCAGGAACTGACGCTGGTTCCCGACCTCTCGGTGGCCGAAAACATTTTTATGGGCCATGAGCTGACGCTGCCGGGTGGGCGGATGAATTACCCGGCGATGATCCACCGCGCCGAAGCCCTGATGCGCGAACTGAAAGTGCCGGACATGAATGTATCGCTGCCGGTTTCGCAGTACGGCGGCGGTTATCAGCAACTGGTGGAAATCGCCAAGGCCCTGAACAAACAGGCACGCCTGCTGATCCTCGACGAACCTTCTTCCGCCCTGACCCGTTCGGAAATAGAGGTGTTGCTGGACATCATCCGCGACCTCAAGGCCAAGGGCGTCGCCTGCGTTTATATCTCGCACAAACTCGATGAAGTGGCCGCCGTGTGTGACACCATTTCGGTGATCCGGGACGGTAAACACATCGCCACGACCGCCATGGAAAACATGGATATTCCCCAGATCATCACCCAGATGGTCGGCCGGGAAATGAGCAACCTCTACCCCACCGAACCCCACGACATCGGCGAGGTGATTTTCGAGGCGCGCCACATCACCTGCTACGACGTCGACAACCCCAAACGCAAACGGGTCGACGACGTTTCGTTCAGCCTCAAACGCGGGGAAATCCTCGGCATCGCCGGGCTGGTCGGTGCCGGCCGCACGGAGCTTGTGACCGCGCTGTTTGGCGCCTACCCCGGTCGCCACGAAGGCGAAGTCTGGCTGGACGGCCACCCCATCGACACCCGTACGCCGCTCAAATCAATTCGCGCCGGCGTGTGCCTGGTGCCCGAAGACCGCAAGCGTCAGGGGATCATTCCCGACCTGGGTGTCGGCCAGAACATCACCCTGGCCGTGCTGGACAGTTTCTCGAAACTGACCCGCATCGACGCCGAAGCCGAACTGGGCAGCATCGATCGGGAAATTTCGCGCCTGCACCTGAAGACCGCGAGCCCGTTCCTGCCGATCACCAGCCTGTCCGGAGGCAATCAACAAAAAGCCGTGTTGGCGAAGATGCTGCTGACCAGGCCCCGGGTGCTGATCCTCGACGAGCCGACCCGAGGGGTGGATGTCGGCGCGAAGTACGAGATCTACAAGTTGATGGGGATGCTGGCCGCCGAAGGCGTGTCGATCATCATGGTGTCTTCGGAACTGGCCGAGGTGCTCGGCGTTTCCGACCGCGTACTGGTGATCGGCGAAGGCCGGTTGCAGGGCGATTTCATCAACCGCGAACTCACTCAGGAACAGGTGCTCGCCGCAGCACTCAGCCAGCCTGACAGCCATAACAATAAAGATCGGAAATCCGCGTAAATGAATCAGGTCAAACAACTTTTCACCCGCTACAAGATGCTCGCACTGGTGTTTGCCGTGGCGCTGATCTGGCTGTTCTTCAGCTGGCAGACCGAGGGCGGATTCCTGACACCGCGCAACCTCTCCAACCTGCTGCGCCAGATGTCCATCACCGGGATCCTCGCCTGCGGCATGGTGCTGGTCATCATCAGCGGCGAGATCGATCTGTCGGTCGGCTCATTGCTGGGCCTGCTCGGTGGCGTGGCAGCCATTCTCGACGTTGTCTATCACATACCGCTGCTGGCGAACCTGAGCCTTGTGGTGGTGTGCGGATTGCTGATCGGCCTCGCCAACGGTTACATGGCGGCGTACCTGCGCATTCCGTCATTTATCGTGGGGCTGGGCGGGATGCTGGCGTTCCGGGGGATTTTGCTGGGAATCACCGGAGGCACGACCATTGCGCCGGTGTCTCCGGAGCTTGTTTACATTGGCCAAGGTTATTTGCCACATGCAATCGGCGCCGGCCTGGGCGTCCTGCTGTTCGCACTGACGATGTTCCTGACCTGGAAACAACGGCGCAATCGCGCCCTTCACGGCCTCGCGGCACACTCACTGGTGCGTGACGTGGCACGCGTGTTGTTGATCGGCGCGGTGCTGGCCGGGTTTGTCCAGACCCTCAACAGCTATGACGGCATTCCCGTGCCGGTCCTGCTTCTGTTGATTCTATTGGGCGGATTCAGCTACGTGACCAGCCAGACCGTGTTCGGCCGACGCGTCTATTCCGTGGGCAGCAACATGGAAGCGACGCGCCTGTCCGGTATCAATGTGCAGGCCGTGAAACTCTGGATTTTCGGGATCATGGGCGTGATGTGCGCCCTCGCCGGCGTGGTCAACACTGCGCGCCTGGCCGCCGGCTCCCCCTCGGCCGGCAGCATGGGCGAACTCGACGCCATCGCCGCCTGCTTCATCGGCGGCACCTCGATGCGCGGCGGTTCCGGCACGGTCTATGGCGCCCTCCTCGGCGCGTTGGTCATCACCAGCCTGGACAACGGCATGTCCATGCTCGACGTCGACAGTTACTGGCAGATGATCGTCAAGGGCAGCATTCTGGTGTTGGCGGTTTGGGTGGATGTGAGTACGCGGACCGGGCGGCGTTGAAATGAAGGCATCTCTGAAAATGCGAAAAGCCTGCTTTTGAAGGCAGGCTTTTCGTTACGCCTGGAGCTTTCCGATATCTAGGAAGGCATCAGCCAGTGCCGTTCAGTGGTCCACCCAAGAAAAACCTTACTTCCCTCGCGCTCTTGGTGAGCCGAAGTCAACCGACACCCAGATACCGCCATGCGCAACCCGATCATGGCGGGAAGAAATCGTCCCTGAAATGCGCCGGATTGAGCGGCGAAGTGCACTTCAATGTTTCCAAGCACGCTCTCCAATCGAGACTGATCCAGCATCGACAGATAAAACATCATCTGGCGCCACGCATACGCGGTGTTTTTCAACATGACCAGACGTGCATGGTAGAACTTGATCTGCATCTGCTGCCGACTGCATATCCATTTGAAACATGCCTCGGCCATTGAACCCAAGCGATCATGTAACAGCGTCTTCAGGTCCAGATCATCAAACAGGATTGCCAGATTTTGCGTGGTCAATATCTGTTGCTGTTCGATGATCGTGCCGTTGTTCGCCGGGCTCCATCTACCGATATCGGCATTCGCCCGCCGCGCGCACAAACCAGCCAGCACACCACTGTTGCTTCGTGAATTCCGCTGCTTGGGTAGTGCAGCCAACTGATCCATATCGATATCGTAATAGCGTGCGTAAAGAGATCCGGCCATCAGCCGGACTGAACGCTTGGCAGCCTTCACGAACTTGCCGGAGAAAGCGCCCATGAAAATGTCAGCCGCGATCTCCTCTACGAAGGGAAGATCCAGCTTGGCCAATTCGGCAAGCGAGGAAAATTCCTGAAGCAACTTGTTTGGCAGAATGGCCTGAGGAAATGCAACAAGGGTCAATGCGGACGCCTCGACCAAAGCCTGTCTGGCACCTTCAATCGCCAGAGCTCCCGCCTCGTACTCGGTCTCCAGGGCTTTCACCCAAGGTAAATCATCGACTCTCACCTGACGCTGCATGTTCAGCAGTAATAGAGAGCGTCGACGCCTGAACGCACAATAAGTTGCGACAGACAGTGCCCGCAGCGCTACGTCTCGATATCCGGCGCTACAGATTTGCGCCGTCATCGCTGGCAGCACTTTCGCCACGGTATCTGCGGATGTAATGACCCCATGTTCAATCAACTCTGCAACCGTTCCCTTTCGGCAGCGTTCGAGGCGTCGACGAATCGAAGGAGGAATGGTCTCCCCCTCCTTCAATGAATAAGCCTTCGCCTCTTCGTTGGTGATGGGCGTCAGTAACGGCGCGAAATCAGAGATGCCTTCCGAGACTGGATATCTCGCCAGTCGCGCGGAAGCAGCCTTGGCAATCAGATGGTGTGCCGAGGCTGATACGTGATGGCGCTGCTGTGCGCGCTTGCTGGAATGTTCTTCGGACTCAGGGTGTCCATGCTTGGCTACAAAGTCGTCGACGATTCTGCGAATGCGCCCAACCTGGCGCCCCGTTAGCGATGCAGGATCGATAGAGCATTGCTTGAGCAATGCCAGCAACTCCGCCGCCCGATCACTGGAGTTACCCGCGCGGCGGGGATCAGCCTCAGTGGCGATATCAAATTCTTTACCGAGCACCGAAGCGCGCTCGAACCAGCCTTCAGGGTAATGCCTGCAAGGCCAACCATCGTTGTACGTCAGCAGGAACAGCGAGACCGCCGTGTCGTAGAGGGGCAACTTGCGTTCAACAACATGCTTTTGGACGGTAAGACGAGGCTGGGGTAAGAGGTCGG
Source organism: Pseudomonas sp. R45(2017) (assembly GCF_002112305.1). Taxonomy (NCBI): domain Bacteria; kingdom Pseudomonadati; phylum Pseudomonadota; class Gammaproteobacteria; order Pseudomonadales; family Pseudomonadaceae; genus Pseudomonas; species Pseudomonas sp. R45(2017). The sequence goes on from NZ_NEHH01000008.1 coordinate 276,273, forward strand.
ACAGCCGCAGGCTGATTTGACCAGCATTGAAAACTTCAACTTCAGCCATCGAGAGTGGGCGCTCGTTGGCTGCCGCGGGAAAGAAACGCACTCGTTCGAAGAAAGGCGCGATCTGCTCGATCAACGTCCTGGCTTCTTCGACGCGTTGTTGCCCCAGAAACCAGGCCACTGTCAGCAACGCGGCCTCTTCCGGTACATCGATCCGATAGTCTTCGTTCGTCAATCGCTCTTGCAGCGTTCTTACGCCTTCGTCTGAAAGATGCCACCTATTCAAATCGAGCCGTTCGTAACCCGCTCGAATGCCGGGAATCGATGACGCCAACAGGCGCTCATGAGCGGTCAACTCGCCACCGGCCAGAAGGTTGCCCGTTGCAAAGCCGCCAGTGGCCACTTCCAGCGTGATCCATTCTGGCAGGTCGGCAAACGGCGTCCGCGAGCCATACAGTGTACGGCCATGCATCAGGTTTTCGAGAACCTTTTGCCAGCGTTCGATCCTGGCAAGTGCTTTCGGACTGGCGTCATTGTCGCGTGCAGTAAGCGCGCGAGACAGTTGAAAGTGCGCATAACCGGCGTTTATTTCGCCGAACGCACCCGATTCACCCTCAGGCCTGGACATACTTCCTTGTGACCTACTATGTAGTGGGTCCGGGGGCTGGATTCGAACCAGCGCCCACCCGGTTAAGAGCCGAGTGTTCTACCGCTGAACTACCCCGGAACAGAGCGCGCATTGTCGATGAGTCGCGAAAGTATGTGAAGCTCGGATTCAGGGATTTTGTTGCGACAAATCTCTGATCGTTAAGCCTTCATCACTCAATGCAGCGCTTATCCAAACGCTACGCGCACAAAATCAATAAAACTCCTCAACTTCGGCGTCAGCCTCGGATCCGGCGCATACAGAAGATTCATCGGCGAAACCGGCACCTTGTACTGCGGCAGCAGACTTACCAGCGTCCCGCTTCTCAGCGAATCCTTGACCAGCTCCAGCGGCAGCATCACCACCCCCAGCCCCGCGACGGCCCCGGACAGTAACGGATCGCCCTGATTAATCGTCAATCGGCTTTTAATCGGTACATCGATACAGCCTTCCGGGCCTTCGAATCGCAGGTGTGAGCGGCCGTCCGAATAGGCGAACGCCAGACATTCATGCTCCTGAAGGTCCCAAGGCGTGGTGATGGTTGGGCGGCGTGCGAGGTAGGACGGTGCCGCGCACAGCACCATTTGATAGGGCATCAGCGGCAGTGCCTTCAGGCCGCTGTCGGCGAGTTCGCCGATGCGAAATACAGCGTCGTATCCGCCGTCCACCAGGTCGACCAGTTCGTTCGACAGCGTCAGGTCCACCGACACTTGCGGATAACGAACCATGTACTCCAGCAGCTTCGGCGACAGCGAACTGACGCCGAACGTGACGGGCGCATTGATCCGCAACCGGCCGCTGGGCACGCCACGGGTCACGGCGGCCATTTCTTCAGCGGCGTCCATGTCGGCCAGAATCAGCTTGGCCCGCTGATAGAACGTGCGGCCGAAATCCGTGAGGCTTTGCTTGCGGGTGGTGCGGTTGAGCAGCGAAACGCCCAGATGCTGCTCGAGCATCTTCACTTGCTTGCCGACCATTTGCGGGGACAGGTTGAGTTCGTCCGCCACCGCGCTGAAGGAGCCCAGCTCCACCGCTTTGACGAAGGTGGCCATGAGTGTGAGGCGATCCATTGGAAACTCGTTGTTTCTAGTGTTGCGCCATCCTAGGCCTTTATCCGGAGCAGGCCAAAGCCTAAATTGGCGTCCATGGCACCGGCTCACGTCGGTGCAATTTCATCGATAACCGAGGAAGTACAGATGGCACGCATTGTCAGGATTCATGAATACGGTGACGCGAGCGTCCTCAAACTGGAAAACGTCGACGTCCCGGCGCCCGCTGCGGACGAAGTGCAGATCGAGGTCAAAGCCTTTGGCCTGAATCGCGCCGAAGTGATGTTCCGTAATCACGCCTATCTGCAGGAAGCGGAGTTTCCCAGCCGTCTCGGCTACGAAGCGGCCGGTGTGGTGGTGGCGGTCGGCGCCAACGTCAGCGAGTTCAAGATCGGTGATGCCGTCAGCCTGATTCCGCCGCTGGACATCGCGCGCTGGGGCACTTACGGCGAACTGGCCAACGTACCCGCCCACCTCACCGTCAAACACCCGCAGAACCTGTCGTTTGAACAAGCGGCGGCGTCCTGGATGCAATACGTCACCGCGTGGGGTGCGCTGGTCGAACAGGCCAAACTGCAAAAGGACGATTTCGTGATCGTCACCGCCGCCTCCAGCAGCGTCGGCCTGGCAGCCTTCCAGATCGCGAAAATGGTCGGCGCCACCTCGATTGCCGTCACCCGCACCCGCGCCAAGAAACAAGCCTTGCTCGACGCTGGCGCCGCACACGTGATCGTCAGCGACGAAGAAGATATGGTTGCAGCCGTCATGGCGCTGACCGACGGCAAAGGCGCGCGGGTGGTGTTCGATCCGGTGGGCGGCCCGTCGTTCGAACCGCTGACCCAAAGCATGGCGCGCGGCGGCATCCTGCTGGAGTACGGCGCATTGAGCCCGGAACCGACGCCGTTCCCGCTGTTCACCGTGCTCGGCAAATGCCTCACCCTCAAGGGTTACCTCTACACGGAGATCGTCTCCGACCCGGCCACCTTGGCGCGCGCCAAGGTTTTCATCGGCGAAGGGCTGGCATCCGGCGCGCTGCAACCGATCATTGCCAGGACATTTGCCCTGGATGACATTCAGGAAGCGCATCGCTTTCTTGAGGCCAACCAGCAGGTCGGGAAAATTGTCGTCACGGTTTGAGGTGACGAGTCCCCTGCACTGCTGTTTGCGGTAGAAACGACGAAAGCCTGCTTTTTTCAAAGCAGGCTTTCGTCTATCCGGCATCCGGTTATTTCTGATGCGCCGTCAGTGCCGCATAACCGTTCATCAAGTTGCGGTAGTTCGGGATGCGCTGGGACAGCAGGTTGCCCAGGCCTTCGATGTCGTTGCGCCAGTCGCGGTGCAGTTCGCAGGCTACCGAGAACCAATTCATCATCTGTGCACCGGCCTGGGTCATGCGGTTCCACGCCGCTTGCTGCACGGTGGTGTTGAAGGTGCCGGAGGCATCGGTCACCACGAACACGTCAAACCCTTCCGCCAGCGCCGACAGGGTCGGGAACGCTACGCACACATCGGTCACGACACCGGCAATGATGATCTGCTTGCGGCCGGTGGCCTTGATCGCCTTGACGAAGTCTTCGTTGTCCCAGGCGTTGATCTGGCCTGGACGGGCGATGTACGGCGCGTCCGGGAACATTTCCTTGAGTTCCGGCACCAACGGGCCGTTCGGGCCTTGTTCGAAGCTGGTGGTGAGGATGGTCGGCAACTCGAAGAATTTGGCCAGATCGGCCAGCGCCAGCACGTTGTTCTTGAACTCGTTTGGCGAGAAGTCCTGAACCAGAGAAATCAGACCGGTCTGGTGGTCGACCAGCAGAACCACGGCGTCGTCTTTGTTCAGGCGGTTGTAGGTTGGAGTGCTCATGTGTGAATCCCTTTTTAGTTGTGGAAGTGCGTTTGCGTTCAAGATGGGCACAGATTACTGACTCGCCTGAAAGCGATAAATCGTCTGAAAAGCGTTTCACCGTCAACTCAAAACGGACAATCCGCTCTAACTGCCGAGCAGATCACACAGCCAGCCCGACCTTCCCTCCGATCCTTGTCATACTGTTCACTCGCTCACAACGACAGCCAGGGAATGTTGATGCCCGGACGCAAGACGCAAGCGCCCACCCCAGATGAAACACCGCGCGCGCCTCGCCAAGGCGTGAAGGCCGGCTCGACCTTTCGCCTGACCGTCAGTTTCATGCTGATGGTGGTCGTGGCTTTTCTGACCGTCGAGAGCTGGAGGACGTGGCGCGATTACCGTTCGGTGTTTGCTTCCGCACGCGATTCGGTGACCAACCTCGCCCGCGCCACGGCGCAACACGCCGAGGACACCATCCGTCAGGTCGATGTGCTGACTGCGGGGCTGGCCGAGCGGGTCGAAGGCGATGGTTTGCAGAACCTGGATGTGGCGCGGATTCACAAGCTGCTCATCCAGCAATCGAAAATCATGCCGCAGCTGCATGGCCTGTTCATCTACGGCCCGGACGGCCAGTGGATCGTGACCGACAAGGAGGTCACGCCTGAGACGGCCAACAATGCCGACCGCGATTATTTCCAGTATCACCGCACCCATGAAGACCGGCGCGTGCGTATCGGCCAAGTGGTGGAAAGCCGTTCCACCCATGACCTGATCATTCCGATCTCGCGGCGTTTGAATAACCCCGACGGATCGTTCGCCGGCGTGCTGCTGGGGACGGTCAAGGTCAGTTATTTCGTCGATTATTACGGTGACTTCCGCATCGATGACAAAGGCGCACTGGTGCTGGCGATGCGCGACGGCACGATCCTCGTGCGCCGGCCGTTCATTGCCTCCGTGGTTGGCAAAAGCCTGGCGAACAGCGAGATCTTCAAGACCTACCTGCCCAACGCCAATCAGGGCATTGTCCAGATCCGGGCGGTGGTCGACGACACCGAACGCCTTTACGGCTATCGCGCCCTGACCACCTACCCACTGGTGGTCGAGGCTGGTTTGTCCCGGGATTCCATCGTTGCGCCGTGGCGCCAGGACCTGCTGAAAAACGGCTTCGTGCTGGTGTTCCTGATTCTGGTGCTGGCCTGTTTCGGGCTCATCGTCCTGAGCCAGTTGCGCCAGCGGATGGCGATGGAACGGGAGATTCGCTCGGCGCACAAAACGATGCGCGACATGGCGCTGACTGACAGCCTCACCGGCCTCGGCAACCGTCGGCGCCTGGACGCGGCGCTGACGGATGAGATTCGCCTGGCCCGACGTCAGGGTTCGCCGCTGTCATTGATCATGCTCGATGTCGACTACTTCAAGCGCTACAACGACCAGTACGGCCACGCCGCCGGCGATGACTGCCTGATCGCGGTCGGCGACGGCATCCGCAAAGCAGTCAAGCGGCCTTCGGACCTCGCCGTACGCTACGGCGGCGAGGAATTCACCGTGCTATTGCCCAACACCGACAGCGCCGGGGCAATTCAGGTGGCTGAAGATATTTTGCAGACCATTCGCTCGCTGGAACTTGAACATGCCGGGCATCCGCTGGGGTATGTCACTGCGAGTGCGGGGATTACCACGCGCTTTCCGGTTGACGATGCGGTGACCCCGGCCACTTTGCTCAAGTCCGCCGATACCTGTCTGTATCAGGCCAAGCAGCAAGGGCGAAATCGCTGGTGCTCGGCGCAGGCATTCCGGCAGATCCAGCCGATTGCGGCGATGCCGCGGACGGATCGCTGAATGTGACTAAAACCAGCCAATTCCTGCGTCCTTCACGCACATAAGCAGCGTCCTACAGCAGCCGTCCCTCACGCCTGATTACGTGGGCACCCTCGCCTTCGATACCGTCTTCTGCCTGAACCGGACAGAACACAGACGATGCGAAGAAAAGGCAAAGGTACCGAACTCCGAAACCAAACGCTCAAATCAGAAGCCCGCAAACTTGCGCACGAAACGCTTTCCATGGATCCAGGAGCTCTGGCAGCCGGGATTGATGCTCAGTTGCTCAGGATCGACCCGATCACGCCCTTGGCAATCAACGCATACCATCAGTGGAGCGGGCCCATTGGATACCCATGGGATGATGTACTTGAGTGGAAAACAAAAGATGCAAAAGGTCTGGACTTGGCTTTCTGGTACGAAGATGAGCTGTGCGGTTTGTGCTATGCAACGCCACGAAAAAGCACAATCTGCATAAAAATCGTTCTTTTGCAGGGTCACACCTACAAGGCCCATACCCTGCGAGGCTGGATCGCACCAATGGCACTACTGACAACAGAGTTCTATGCCCGAAAGCTGGGATGTACCGAAATTGAAGTACAAGAACCTGACTCAGGTGCTATCTCCTACTACCAAACGCTTGGATTTTATTTTGACACGACTGACCGCCTTGTCTTTCCACTGGTCCACCCATAAGATCGACTCAAGCAACCCGGCACGAGAGGTGTCCATGAAACACAAGAAGCCAAAAGCCCAATCAGCGCCTGCTTCCAGACTTCGTGCCGAAGAACCCTGTTTGCCCAACAGGGTCTCCGCCAGTCAGCGGCATTTTTTGAAAGTAGCCGCAGCCTGTGGCAAAGAAATGGAGCCTGATGGTTGGCTCGCCGGTGGCAGAACCTGAATCCCGCTTTGAAAAAACCGCCTGATTGGCGGTTTTTTTTCGCTTCAATATTGGCGTGCCCCGCGCCGGGCGCTCCAAAGACAGTGACGTGAAGCAAAAGCAGGAGAATTCCGAAAGCCCGCACTTCATGGTTTATTTACCGACTCAACCTTGGAATCAGCCCACACTCCCTCATATCAAGAAACATCTGCGACCCACTCGAGAGGAAGGACATGCCATGACCACTCAAACCGAAACTGCCATTCTTGCCGGCGGCTGCTTCTGGGGCATGCAGGATCTGTTGCGCCGCTACCCCGGCGTGCTGCAGACGCGGGTCGGTTACACCGGCGGCGATGTGCCGAACGCCACCTACCGCAATCATGGTAACCACGCCGAAGCCATCGAAATCGTCTTCGACCCCGCCGTGATCAGCTATCGGCAGATCCTTGAGTTTTTCTTTCAGATCCACGACCCGAGCACACCCAACCGTCAGGGCAACGACCTCGGTCCGAGCTATCGTTCGGCGATCTATTACCTGAACGAGCAGCAACGCGATATCGCTGAAGACACTGCGGCTGATGTCGATGCATCGGGCCTGTGGCCAGGCCGGGTGGTCACTGAAATCGAACCGGCGGGACCGTTCTGGGAAGCGGAGCCAGAGCATCAGGACTACCTCGAGCGCATTCCGAATGGCTACACCTGCCACTTCATTCGCCCGAACTGGAAGCTGCCCAAACGCGGTTGAGGTCGAGAGGGGCTCGGTGCTGTAACCCGTTCATCTATTGCTGCAGCGACACCTGACTGCTTGTATCCTTGCGCGCGATGAGGACAAACGGCTGCCGTTATTGCCTTGATCCAATAGCCTCTGGAACGGAAAAACGGACTTTCCATAAGGTAGTGACGTGAAGCGAGATACGCACCTGGTTGTGCTTTTGCTGTTGGTTATCGGCTGTTCCCTGGCCTCACTGACTGTCTGGAAGGTGCTGGCCTCTCGAGAGCGAGCGCTGGAGGAAGTAGACGTTCACGGGTTGAACCTGACCCAGGCGCTTGTCACCTATTCCGAAGGCATTGTCCGCCAAAGTTCGGCGCTTTTGCTCGGGCTCGTCGAACGCCTGGAAACCGAAGGCAGTGGCCCCGTTCAGATCCAGCGGATCAGATCGCTGATCGACCGGCAGGAACCGCTGATGCCACAGCTCAGCGGCATCACCATCTACGACAGTCAGGGACGCTGGCTGATGTCGTCCAACCGGCCGATTCCGGCCGGGGCGAATAGCAGTGATCGGGCCTATTTCATTCATCACCGCGATGATCCCTCCCCCGAGACCTTTATCGGTCCGCCCATTCAGAGCCGCTCCAATCAGGAATGGGTCATCACCGTCAGTCGACGCTTCAATGATGCTCGCGGTGAGTTTGCCGGTGTGGTCGCGGTGACCTTGGGCATCGAAAACTTTCTGCGGCTGTTTGGAAAGATCGATGTCGGCCAGGAGGGTGCCATCGGGCTGTCCTATACCGATGGTACGTTGCTGGTTCGCTACCCTTTCCGCGAGCAGGACATGGGGCGCAATTTTTCAAAGTCGCCGATCTACGCCAAGTATCTGGTGGATCGCTCTGTCGGCACCGCCTCGTTCACCTCCAGCCTGGACGGTGTGGAAAGGCTCTACGCCTTTCGCAAAAGTGACCGGCTGCCGCTGATCACGACCGTCGCACTCGGGAAACGCGAAGCCCTCGCCGCGTGGCGAACGGAGGCGCTGCTATCGGCCGTGGTGGTAACGGGCCTGCTCGCGCTTACCGGTCTCATCGGTTGGTTTTTGATACTGGATATCCGACGCAGAACCCAAGTAGAAGCGGAGTTGATGGGCACTCAGCAGCAGTTGCTTTCGTCAAACAGGCAACTCGAGTTGTTGGCGATGAAGGACGCCTTGACCGGTCTGGCCAATCGACGCTGCTTCGATGTGACGCTGGACCTGGAGGCGCGACGAGCGCAGCGCGACGGCACGTCCTTGGCACTGCTGATGATTGATATCGACTACTTCAAACTGTTCAACGATTCCTACGGGCATGTTGCCGGCGACGATTGCCTGCAACGCGTTGGCAACGTCGTGGAGACGTGCGTGCGCCGTCCCTCGGATCTTGTGGCGCGGTATGGCGGTGAAGAGATGGGCGTCATCATGCCCAATACCGACAGCGAAGGTGCGCAGATCGTGGCGCAACTGATCCTCGACCGGTTGCAGCAAGCGAACATTTCCCACGAATCCAGTCCGTTGGGGCGAGTGAGTGTCAGCATCGGGATTGCCACTGCCGCCGGTTCCCGACTCACCCCCGTGCAAGGTTTGATCGAAGCCGCCGATCAGGCGCTGTACAGTGCCAAGGCCTTGGGGCGAAACAGGTCGGTGAAACTGCCGGGCTTGATCTAGCCTTAAGTGAAACCACGCGGGAGAAAACCACCATGCCCCTCCCCGAGCCACTCGCGCTGACAACCCGTAGATGGAATGACTATGTATGGGGCAACGCAAAATGAAAGGGTCGTACACCGAGGGGCCTTTGGCGCGTCCTCCTTTTTGTCCTTGGTCCTTTGCTTGACGCTTGCAGCACCAGCCCAGGCTGACACCTGCCCTGCCGGCGAAAAACAAGTATGCCTCGACAGCTGCATTTGCCTGCCGGACCCGGTGCGCCTGTCTGAAGACCTTTTCCGGATCGCGGCACCAGCTCTGGCGCTGGGATTGAGCCAGGCCCGCGCCGAAGCCGCCACTACCGACATCAAACCGATTCCACCGCACATCCGGAAGCAACTGCTGCGCTGGTATGACCCCAGCGTCCTCGATGCCGTGCACTACAAAGTCACCAACGACGGCCAATACAACGCCGCCACGGCCATCCTGCAAAACCCGGATGTCGGCGCGGTGACGCTGATCGACATCATCCTGTTCCGCGACGCTGAGTCCGCAGAGCAGAACGTGGCGCTCTGGGCGCACGAACTGAAGCATGTGCAGCAGTTTCAGGAATGGGGAGTCGAAGGGTTTGCGCAGCGGTATTCGCAGGATTTCAATGCGGTCGAGGCTCCGGCGTATGCGATACAGGGCGAGGTCAGACGTTGGCTGCGAGCCGAAGCCCGATGATCGGACATCCCCTGCGTCCGTGCCGGGGATAGCCCCACCGTTCAAGCATCAGAAAAACCCTAGGCCTTGCCCGCCGAAACCGCCGCCCTCGCCTGCCCATGTTGCCGCGTGGTCACCAGCCCGATAAACGAAATTGCCAGCGCCAGCCCAATGGTCGACGTCACTTCCAGACGATGCTCGGGCGTCACCATCATCACCGCCAGCGCAGCGCAGATGAACGCGATCACCAGCCACGTCAGCCATGGAAACAGCCACATGCGAAACGTCAGCTCGACGTTTTGCCGACGCAACATCCGGCGCATGCGCAATTGCGAAACCGCGATCACCAGATACACCAGCAACGCAATCGCGCCGGAGCTGGCGAGCAGAAACTGGAACAGCCCCGCCGGCATGAAATAGCTGAACAGCGTCACCCCGGCGCCGATCACGGTGCTGGCAATCACCGCTGCCCTCGGCACGCCCGCTGCAGAGGTAACCTTTAACGGTTGCGGAGCATCGCCGCGACGACCCAGCGAGAACAGCATCCGCGAGGAAATGTAGATCGAGGAATTCATGCAACTGGCCACCGCGATCAGCACGACCACATCGACCAGGAATTTGGCATTGGGAACGTTCATCAGCTCCAGCGCGCGCTGGTAAGAGCCGACCGACGCCAGCAGCGGATCGTTCCAGGGCACCACGGAAATCACCACGAAAATCGACAGCAGATAAAACACGCCGATGCGCCAGATCACCGAGCGCGTGGCCTTGGCGATGTTCTGCGCCGGGTTGCTCGATTCGGCGGCCGCGATGGTCACCGCTTCCGTCCCGATAAAACTGAACATGATGGTGATGAAAGCCCCGACCACCGCCGACAAACCATTGGGCGCAAACCCGCCGTGTTCCTCCATCAAGCGGCTCAAACCGCTGGCCTCACGCTCCGGAATCCAGCCCATCAACACCGCAAAACCCAGCCCGATGAACCCGATGATCGCCACCACTTTGGCCATCGCAAACCAGAACTCGAACTCGCCGTACTTGGACACGCTGAACAGGTTGGTCACCACCAGCAAAATGATCGACAGCAACGCGAACAACCACGCATCGACCTGCGGAAACCACTGATTCAAGACATGCCCGGCGGCCAGCGCTTCGATCGGAATGACCAGCACCCAGAACCACCAATACAACCAACCAATGGTGAACCCCGCCCAACGGCCGATGGCCTGATCGGCATAGGTGGAAAACGATCCCGTGTCCGGATGGGCCACGGCCATTTCACCGAGCATGCGCATGACCAGCACGACCAGCAGACCGGAGAAGAGATAAGCAAGCAAGACTGCCGGGCCGGCGGCGGCAATGGCGTGGCCGGAGCCGACAAACAGCCCCGCACCGATGATGCCGGCAATGGAAAGCATGGTGACATGACGCGGCTTGAAGCCCTGCGCCAACTGACCGTTCGAGTCCTTCGAGTTCAGACTATTCATTGTTTTTGTTGTTCTCTGGTGATCGACGTTTGGGCGTACTGACGACGTGTCAGGCGATCATCATTTCTTCCTGTTGCCCTGCTCCAGAGCGGCGCACCTCAAGCGCTGCAGCGTTACAAATCGGTCGGACGACGACGCAGGGCGATGAAATGATGCGTCACCTTACGTGCCTGGAGTTGATCGCAAATAGCCTGGGAGCGGCACGACGGTGTCTGATTTCGACATGGTGAATGGCATTCGGGCCCGTTCGAGAGCGCCATCACAGAATAAAAAAGGGGCGCTGATTTATTCAGGAAAAATAAATCAGTCCCCCCTTTTTCTGGCCGGTGTCAGCCCTTGGTCAGATCAACCAACGGTGTCTGCCGCACCTCGGTCTCCCGCCCGCCCTGAATGTCGCTCACCTGCTTCAAGGCCTTATCCACCGCCGCCTTATCCGCCAACAAGCTGTAGCTGATGCGGAACTGTTTGTGTTCCTTCGGCCCGATGGTGGGTACCAGGTTCAGTGGTCGCTGATAACGGCGGTTGTAGGAAAAACTCGTCCCCGGCTCCAGCCCGGTGACATAACCCTGACCTTGGGTATCGGTGTTCTTCCACAGAGAAAACACCGGCAATGTCTGCGTATTGAAGCCAACCGAAACGCCCAGGCTGCCGGCCTTGTTATGCAACACGGTCAGCGTATCGCCCTTGGCATCGGCATACGGCACGACGTTGTAAACCGTTTCGTCGTAGTCCTTGGTCGGTGCGCGGTAGGTTTGCCATTCAGCCAAATCGCCCTTGGCTTTGTCGTTGAACGGCGACACCTGTTTCACCGGCGCGGCGAAACGAGCGCCCTGCTCCAGGAACGGGGTGCTGAAGTTGCTGTGGTACAGCGCCTGGTATTCCTTCGGATAATCACCGTTGTTGGTCAGGGCGTCGTTAAGCGCGAACACTACGCTGCCGGGTTCGGTGACCAGTTCGGTGGCGACGGAGAAGTCGACTTTCTTGAACGCCTGCTCTTTCAGCTCACCGCGCAGGGTAATGGCGTACGGTGGCTTTTCATCGATGTGCAGGGTGACTTTGTTCGCCGGAATGTTGGCGGCCCGACCGTGCAGGGTCAGCAGTTCGCCGTTGTCGACGCCGGGGTGACCGACCCATTCGTATCCGCAGCGGGTCACCAACTCATTGAAGCCTTCGAGCCAGCCCAGACCACCGCGGCCATTGAGTTCGATGAAGGACGGATTGACCACCTCCTTGACCGGCGAATCCCAACCCATACGCACGTCGCCGACCGAGGCCTGCAAGACGTTCATTCCCCGCGTCGGCACCACCGAGAGTTTCATCGTGCCGTTATCGATGTCGACAATGCTGACGCCCTCCTGCCGACCGCCATGCAAGGTGCGCAGGCTGACGCTGAAAGGCTTGTCGGTTTTCACGCCGAGTTGCTGGCTGGTGATCTGCCAGTTTTGAGCAGCTTTATCGGTGTCGAGCAGAACGTAATCCCAGGCCATGGCGTGGGAGGCAGCGGACAGTGCGCTGAGGGCAACAACGAGTTTGAGCGGGGTCATGGGAGCAGCCTTTTCTTGGAGTTGTGCCGTTTTTATAAACCTGCTGAAACGTTTCATCAAGCTTAAAAAGTGATGTGCGCTGGTAGGTGCCGAGAAAGAATGGGTACGGACAGGAAAATTGAAATCGATGGGATCGCGTGATCCCGCAGGCTGGAGTCCGCTTTTATTCTGCAGCGGATGGACGTCTGATTTCGACATTGCGAGGCAGCGTGTTTAAGCGTTTTTCGAATGGTGTTTAGAAACGCCCGGCATTACTTCCCCACGGCTACAGCGTCTTGCGTCATTGCCTACGACTACGCCAGAATCCGCCGGCTTGTGCGTCTGGGGTGCGGGTTTTATCGTTTCCGGGTCACTGAAAAACAGTGATCGGGTTTGGTAGCCCGGATTACCTGTCGCATCGCAACACCAGATTGCAGGCACTCTTTCGTCCTCTGTTTTATGGTGGCCATGCGTAGGGCGTCTTCGGACGCGCCGGGTATCCAGGTGACCGGTCTACCAACCTCCGTATGGCCACCACCCTCGTTTGGTAGCGAGGCTGATGGCTCCACTTTCTCACCCTGGAGTTACATCTATGTTCAAGCCAACACCGAACCCACCGGAAACCGATCCGGTATCTCCCTACAAATTCCCCGATTCTCGAACTCTCAACGAGGCGGCAGAACGCGCGCTCGATCACTACCTCACCCCACAGCAACGGATCATGGGTAGCCATCACAAACACGACCCCATGTACTTGGCGAATCCGGCTTACAACACTGAATCACTCCTGGCCAACGCCAGCGAATCACTGAGCTCGGCCAGCGAAATGCTCAACAACTTTGCGGCCACGCTGGAGCCTGCCCATCGCAAGACTGCGATCGGAATTGCGCAGTTGGTGATGTTGAGTGAGTTGGCGGTGAATCAGGCGTTGGATCATGTTGAGGTGAAGACCTGAAAACCAACCCCTCAGTCATGACGGCTTGAGAAAACGATGCCAGCCGAAGCTGCCACAATGAATGGCAGCTATCGGCCAAAAGCGGACATTGGCATGCTACCGCTGTCGGCCAAAAGCAGCCGATGGACTGAGCGATAACTCATTTATAGCTATGCTTGAGTTACTGGCGGAGGGGTAGTAGAAACCCAGGCAAAGCGCGTCTGACATCAGTGTACGGCGGGCGCAAGGTGCGTCATCCGTGCATGTGCTCGCTGATTGAAATTGGCTCGTGATCACTGCCGTCCTCTTACCACAACGCAGTGGCAGAAATTCACTACGTCTATTGGAGCGCGGCAGGTGCTGGGCTAGAGTCTCAGAAATCATCAGCCCGGCGAATTACCTTCAGCCGTTACAAGGAAGAGGCTATGCAGATCCAGTATTTGGAGATCGCGAATTTCCGCAAGCTCCTGTCCGTTCGAATCGACCTGGCGAGCACCACTACCCTGTTGGTCGGGGCCAACAACAGTGGTAAGTCCTCCGCAATGTTGGCGTTGCGTAAATTCCTGCTCTCGAAAGCGACTGCTTTTCGCCTACAGGATTTAACGCTTGCTCACCTCACGACCATTAATGACATTGGTGCCGAGTGGGAAGAGGCTGACGAAACCTTCGAGATACCAGCGGCAAACCAGTGGACGCATTGGTTGCCCACTCTCGATTTATGGGTGGAAGCCTCGAAAGGGGAGCTGCACTACATCAAGGATCTGATTCCCAATTTTGCCTGGAAAGGTGGCTGCGTCGGGATGCGTTTTCGACTTGAGCCCAAGGACATGGCCAAACTCTTCACCGATTACCGGAAAGAGCGTAATCGGGTCAAAACGCTGTTGCAGGAGATCTTGAGCAAGACCGAGGAAGGAAAAACCCCGCCCACGCTGTCACTTTGGCCGCAAAGCCTGCATGACTACCTTAACCGGCGCTTGGGGGCGATGTTTACCATACGCTGGTATCGTCTCGACCCGGCGCAGCTCTGCGAACCGGATCCCAAGACTCGTCACGCAAGCCTGCAAGCACTGTCTGAGAATGCACTTCCGCTGGAGAGTAATCCGCTGACCGATCTCATACGCGTGCACGAGATCAATGCGCAGCGCGGCTTCGGTGATAGCGCCGAGGAGTCCATCACTGAGGGGCGAGGTGGTTCAGGGAAAAAACTGACTGAGCAGTTGCGTGCTTACTACAGTCGGCATCTCGATCCTGGTGACAGCCCGGATATTTCGGACTTGGAGGCGCTTACAGCCATTCAAGCTGCACAGTCGGCATTCGACTCCCGACTAACCTCCAGTTTCGCTCCGGCCCTTATAGAGGTGGCAGGTCTGGGCTATCCGAACACTACTGACCCGGCAATCAGGGTAGAAACCCGGCTTTCTCCTACGGACGGCATGAACCATGAAGCTGCGGTGCTGTTCGAGTTGGATTCAGTCGCAGGCGCACCCGGCGCTCCTCCCATGCGCCTCCCCGAAACATCCAACGGCCTCGGTTATCAGAACCTGATCTCGATGATTTTCCAGTTGATGGCATTTCGGGATGAGTGGCTGAGGAAGTACAAAAATACCGAGGAGCAGTCCGACGCAGGCATCGAGCCGATCCATCTCGTGCTGGTTGAGGAGCCTGAGGCTCATCTTCATGTCCAAGTGCAGCAGGCATTCATCAAACACGCCTATCACGTCCTATGTAATGAGCCGCTTCTCAAGAAATACCCGAGGCTCAAAACACAGCTGGTGGTCAGCTCTCACTCCAGCCATGTCACTCACGAGACGGATTATGCGAACCTTCGGTATTTCCGAAGGCTACCCGCAGGAATGGCCGGTGTACCCATCCCGGTGTCCACCGTTTCTAACTTGAGCGCAGTGTTCGGCGACAAAAACCGTCACAGGCAAACCAAGGAGTTCGTGACTCGTTACTTGCGGGCGCAGCATGCCGATCTGTTCTTCGCTGACGCGGTGATCTTGGTTGAAGGCGCTGCGGAGAGAATGATGTTGCCGCATTTTTTACGCAGTCAATTTCCGTTCCTTGATCGTTGCTACATTACCATCCTGGATATTGGAGGCAGTCACGCACATCGCCTGAGGCCATTAGTCGATGCGCTGGGAATTGTGACCCTGGTCATCACGGATTTGGAC
Source organism: Pseudomonas sp. R45(2017) (assembly GCF_002112305.1). Classification (NCBI taxonomy): domain Bacteria; kingdom Pseudomonadati; phylum Pseudomonadota; class Gammaproteobacteria; order Pseudomonadales; family Pseudomonadaceae; genus Pseudomonas; species Pseudomonas sp. R45(2017). The sequence goes on from NZ_NEHH01000008.1 coordinate 291,707, forward strand.
GCCGGATTGAAGAAAACAGCGGTACCCGTCAAACGCAAGGCCAAACAAGAAACCAACAACCCCACCTTGCGTAGTTGGGTGAGCGCCCTTGGAATAGGGCACGATGTCGACACCCTGCTGGATCTGGATGAGAAGCAAAAATCGCAGCAGATAGATCACTTGTTTGCGATCCGCATGGCTTATCAGACACCCATCCACATCGTTCTGCCTAAGACTGAAGGTGAAGCCCAGGCGCTACCCAACACGTTTGAGGACAGTCTGGTGCTGAGCAATGTGCAGCACTTTGCAACGAAGCAGGGGCGGGGTCTGACCAAGGCCTTCGCCAAAGCGCTGCGTGATTCTGCAACTGTAGACGACCTAGGTAAGGCTTTGTTCGATGCGCTCAGGTCGGGTGACAAGGCGGAGTTCGCGCTACAGGTGCTTGGAGATCCCGACTTCGCCAAGGTCGCTGTTCCAGAGTACATCCGGGAAGGGCTCGTCTGGTTAGAGGAAAAGCTGCAGAAGAAGAGCAAGGAGCTCTTGATTATCCCGACGGCCAGTGTTGAGGTGACTCCTGAATGAGTGCCATAAAGGATGTCGCCGATGAAGTAACGCTGACTGCGGATGACGTTATCCAGGAATGCCTGAATCTGGAGACGCCACGCAGTTTCTTCCTATACGCAGGTGCGGGCTCAGGTAAGACCCACTCACTCGTCGTAGCGGTGAAATCACTCAAGGAACGTGAGCGTCAGCGCCTCACGTTTGAGGGGCGGCAAATAGCGATCATCACGTACACCAACGCAGCCTGTGAGGAAATCGCACGTCGCCTTGAGCACGATCCGCTGGTAGAGGTTTCAACCATTCATGCTTTCTCTTGGAAGATGATCAAGGGCTTCAACGACGATATTCGTGAATGGTTACGTATCAAGCTTGCGAGCGACATTGCTGAATTGGACGACAGGCTCGGTCGGGCGAGATCAGTGAACAAGACGTCCCAGGCTAACCAGTCGAGCCGGGATAGCAAAGCTCGTCGTTTGGCGGTCCTGGATGAAATTCCTGAATTTACCTACAGTCCGACAGGAGACAACGTAAGTAGGCAATCGCTGAACCACAGAGAAGTCATCCAGATGGCTGCAGCGTTTTTACCCCAGCCGCCTTTACTCGATGTTATGGCGGATCGGCATCCGGTGCTGCTCATCGATGAAAGCCAAGATACGAATGGCGCGCTCATGGATGCATTTCTGAAAGCTCAGGCAGCGATTCCTGGGAGATTTTGCCTAGGACTGCTCGGCGATACGATGCAGCGTATCTATAACGACGGGAAGCTAGGGCTTGATGAGGCGATACCATCAGATTGGGCCAAGCCTGAAAAACGTATCAATCGCCGTTGCCCGATTAGAGTTGTCAAATTGATCAATGATATCCGCGCCGGTGCCGATGATCATCTGCAGATACCAAAGCAGGAAGCTGCCCAAGGTGCCGTGCGTATGTTCTGCACCCGGCAAGCGCCCGGGCAGGATTTCAGCTTGGAAGACCAGATCGCTGAGCAAATGGAAGAGATCACAGGTGATGCTCAGTGGGCCACCGGCAAAGATGGCCGCAAGACGCTGATCCTAGAGCACAAGATGGCTGCCCGTCGGATGGGGTTTGAAGGCGTGTTCGCTCCGCTCTATGCCGTTGCACATCTGAATACCGCGCTGATGGACGGTACGCTACCCATCCTCAAGGTTTTCTTCGATGGGGTCGCTCCAATCGTCGCCGCAGCCCGTTCGGATGATTTCACGCTCATGGAGGCGGTGCGGCTGCGCTCTCCTTTGCTTGATCCTAAGTACCTGGAGGCTGCTGGCAACAATCAATTCGAGCTGCTGGAGTCTGTTGGAGTGGCGACCCATGCACTCTGCGAGATGCTCAAAGATAACAATCCCTTGATTGAAGAGGTTGCTCAACTCCTCCAGAGTTCGGGTTTGCTTGCACTGCCTGATCGACTCGTTGCTGCAATGGATCAAGGTGCCACTGCAGACCCAGCACCAGAAACGTCCGATCGTGAGGCGCTTGAAATCCATGCTTATCGGGTTGTCCTGGGGCGTCGTTACTCAGAGATGGCAGCCTTCGCAGGATACGCAAATGGCCTCTCGCCGTACGGTACCCACCAGGGCGTCAAAGGCCTAGAGTTTCCCCGGGTGATGGTCATCCTGAACGACGAAGAAGCCGGTGGTTTTCTGTTCAGTTATGAGAAATTGCTAGGTGTTACACCTGCCTCCGCCACAGATATGAAGAATGAGAGCGAGGGTAAAGACACGTCGCTTTCACGCACACGAAGGCTTCTGTATGTCACCTGCAGTCGCGCAGAGGAGAGCTTGGCCATCGTGGTCTACAGCGCTCAGCCGGAGGTTGCGAGGGAGAGAGTCATTGACGCTGGCTGGTTGACAGCCGAAGAGGTCGTAGTGCTTTAAAGCAACTCTTGAGGGGACAGGCACAGGCGCTCGGGCCCACATTATGTCACTAACGTACTTTGTCCACTGAAGAGTCATGCAAACGGATCTCAAACACCAATGCGCCGTCCTTTCCGAAGAACTGTTTCATCGCACATATGCAAGCAGGAAAGCGGCTCACAGGGAATCCAGAGGACGAGTTATTAGATCTACCGATCAAGGCACAATTAATAACCTCGGTTTTCATAGACGCCGCGATCGACCCGTTTGGGGCGATACCGTGCGTTCGCTAACGTCTGCTTTTGGCCGAAAGCAGTCACTCCCAAGCACCGTCACTCCCACTCAAACCGCCCCACCGAAAACAACGAAAGATCCAACTCACTCTCCCCCCGCAAACACCACTGCGCAAACGCTTCCCCCAGCGCCGCCGAGTGTTTGAACCCATGCCCGGAGCACGCCGACACCACCAACGTGTGCTGCAACCGTGGATGCTCATCAATGATGAAATGCCGATCCGGCGTGACGGTGTAGGCGCAAACCGCTGACTTCACTACCCGATCCGTCAGCCCGGCAATGCGCCCCTTCACCTGCTGTTCGTACATCTCGCGTTCTTCCTCGGCCGAGACTGTGCGATCCAGAGTCTCAGGCGTGGACGTGCTGTGATACTGCGCCGTCGCCACTTTCAAACTGCCCTCCCCCGGCAATGCGGGAAAGCCGTAGAAATCGTCGTCCGGGCCGTGTGTGAAGATGAACGTGGGTGAGTGGCCGACCAGTCCTGCGTCGGGCTCGGTCTCGAACCAGAACAGTTTTTGCCGATAGACGCTGAGCAGTTTGTCGAACGGTGCGCCGAGCAAGCCGCCCGCCCAGTTGCCGGCGGTGACCACCAGTTTGTCCGCCCGTACGGTGCGCTGGTCGGTGGTGACGGTGACGCCTTGTTCGTCCGAGCTGATGTGAGTCACGGTCTCGCCCTTATAGAGCGTGGCGCCGTGTTGTTCGGCCAGTCTGAGTTGCACGTCGATGCAGCGTTCAGGCCGTACAAAACCGCCTTCGGGCTCGAAGTAGCCAATGGCGTCGTCGCGCACCTGGGCAAACTGCGGGAAGCGCTGGCGGATCTGGGTAGCGTCGAGGACTTCATGTTCGATGCCGTAGGTCTGCGCCAGGGCGATGGTGCGCAGGGTGAAGTCGGTTTCGTCGGCGGGATCGAAGTCGGGGCTGGAGGTCAGCACCAGCAGGCCGGTCTGTTCGAATAGGGACTCGCCTGACAGCGCTTCCAGTTCGCGCCAGATGCGGTGGGAGTTGCGCACGATGGGCACGTATTGCGCGCCCTCGCCCACGGACAGCCGGGTGATGCGGGTGTCGCCATGGCTGGAGCCGAATGTGTGCGGCGGATGGTGGCGGTCGATGCCGACCACGTTGACCCCGGCCTTCGCCAGTTGATACACCGTGGCCGCGCCCATGGCGCCGAGGCCGATGACCAGTGCTTCGCATCGTTCCATGATTGATTTCCGCTCAGGCAAAAGAGCCACAGTGAAGCGGATCGGGCGCTGGAAAACAATCCGCTGAAAGCCGCGCTCTGGCAAAAATGCGGGAAGCGAGCTGATGGGCGTCCCACTTACTGTCAATCAGCCGTCTGTCGGTGCTAGCTGTAGTCGAACGAAATTTGATAGTCGTTTGTACTCAGAGCGATCTGGTGCTGAAAATACGGCTGAATGGTCGCAACCCACTTTTCGACAACGTTGAAGCTGCCATTATTGATGTTGCCCTCCACTGGAATGCCTAAGGCATTCAATACTGACTCATCATCCCCCAGATTTCTTGACGACTCCTCGCCTTGGAATTGCAGGGTTGCTGTGCGTACCACTCCAGTCTCAGTTCCAGTCCCATCTCTTTCTCACAAATATCTTTTTTGACGAAAAAAGGGACGGTGGCCACGTCCCCTTTGCTCTCCGCAGTATCAGTAATTCGCACAGGTGCCCATGAAATACTCCAGACCGCTCGGGAAGCTGACATTCAGCAGGGCTCCCAGTGCCGCTACCTGATCCTCGCGCAGTAACAACTCACCTGGTTCCAGCTCGGCCAGGGGCTTGGACTCAATGAGTTGTGCAACTTTTTCGTTCATTTCGCTACCGTCGATATCCAGCTCGAACTGCAGCGTGTCGTCTTGGACGTGACCGGGGTAAAAGCCGGTTATTGAAAGGAAGAGCATCGCTTGTTCCTTCATGAAAAAAAGGCCAAATATATTCTCGTGAATAGATCCGCCCCCTTTACTTTTTCTGTCTATACATTGCATGTCAGTTGGAAATAGAAATTTCGATCCTCAATCGACCTACCGACAAGCTCTTCGATTGCTTGCATTTGTGGCTGGCTCAAATCATAGCCTTCCCACCCCTGCGGTTCTTCTTTCCAACCCATGATGGCTTTGATTTGCTCATCACATCCCTGTGGCAATTCGATAACGAAAGCCTGGAAGTCTGTCTCGATGTCAAAAGCTTCTACTAAAAATCTCAAGGTTCAATGCTCCTTTTCTTGCCTTTTTTAGATTTTTTATTCTTTTTTGTTGATGTCGGCTCGCCTGTGTTCGGATCGAACTCTCCGAGGTGTTTACCTCTCGCATCATATTTTTCGACCGTACCGTGCATAGAGTCCCACTCAAGAATCAAGCCCTTTGCAGTTTTCCATCTTTTGCGCTTCGCCCCACCACCTTGTACAGACGTTTTACGGCCTACGATTCTTGCATCAGGAAAGGCTGGGAGCACGTCAGGAGCCGGATGGTACTCGTGGTCCCCCGCGTGGGTGCTGACAACAATGTATACCGGCTTAAGCCCCGACTCTGCGGGAAACACCAGAATGAAATCCCGATACTCCGGCGGATAAACCGGATTCACCAGAATCCCGTCCGCCGCTTTCGTCGGCGGATACACCCAGATATGCGGCGCCTGCGGAGCAGCCTCCAGTGCCGGAATACCGAGGATGTCGGAACCGTCCACGGCAGGCGTCCAGACCAGCTCAACACCTTCGCCAAGATCCGCAATAAACCGGCTACCACGTGCAGCGAACTGCACGACATCAACCATCTCCCAATCGCGATTCTTGCCGGTGTAGAAGCCGTAACCCTTGAGGCTGCCGTCGGCCTGCTGTTCAACGCGCAAGCGCACGCGGGTTCGGGCCTGTTTGAGGGCGAGCAACTGGTCTTCGGTATAGAGCGCGCTGTCGCCCAGGTTCGAGTGCATGAACATCGCCACCAAACCGAGCAACGGGCTGATGACAGCAGCAGAGGCCATCGCAGGCAATGCCTTGAACGCTTCACCCGCAAGGGCAAAAGTGCCCAGCCCCGCAGGAATGGCAGTGCCGCTGATTTTCTTGAGCTCAACCCCGCCGCTGCTATCGGCTTCCCGGCCACCGAGCAAAATCAGCTCGCCGTAATCCTTCAGGCTATCAGTCGGCACCATCCCCGAAGGATTCGAGTAATCGATGATCGCGTCCGGCAGCTTGCACGACTTGGCAAACACGCAACCCGCACGCACCGGCTCAGACTTGTTCGCCGCCACCTCACGGCTGCGCTCAAAGGCGTCCTGTCTCGCCAGCATGGCGTCGTACTTGTCTTGTCGGTCTTGCTGATCGGCCAGTTCGGTGGCCGTCATGTAGCGGTAAGTGACGTGATGCCCGTCGCCTGCCGGTGGGTTGGGAACCCGGGGAATGTCCTTTTGACCAGCCACTGATTGTCCTTTCGTTCATGCATCGACAGCCCCTCTCAAGGGGCCGCACGACGTTAACGAAGCAGGAAAATCGTGGCTGTAGGACGTATCTCTAAAGAGGTGGGGATTGTTCGACGTGAACGGATTGCATCTCGGCAACAACCGCCTCGATCACACACAAAGCCGTCGGTGACAGGCTTCTACCCTGCAAACTCACCACCCCGATTTCAGAATGAAATTCCGGCCTGTCCACAACATGAAGCTCGATCAAACGCCCCACCCGAATGTCTTCAGCCACGGCGCCATGAATGACGCCGAGGATGGTGTCAGTCGAACCAGCGACAGTCTTTAGCAACGCCACATCATCACACTCCAGCACGATGGGCAGCGCCTGGCGGGTGGAGATGCCGAGGGTTCGGGCGGTCTCGAGTTTCACGACTTCGGGCAAGCGCGTCGTGGCGATGCCATATCCTTCCAGCTCGCCCATCGCCACTTTACGCCCGGCCAGCGGATGCTCCGGACGCACGAAGAAGCCTGCCGAAACCTGGCCCAGCGAGCGGATCAAAAGATCGGATTCCGCGGTGAAGTTACGGATATCGGCAACGAAGAATTCGATCGCTTCGGCGCGCAGCCGCGCTTCGAGAATCTGCCAGTTGTTCACCTCGACACGCAGGGTGACTGCCGGGTGATCCAGGCGCAGTCGCGGCACGACTTGATGCATCAACATGGCCGCCGGGAACGGGCCGACGCCAAAGGCGAGGCTGCCCAGTTGGCGATCGCTGTAGAGCGCCATGTCCCGCTCCAGCGACCGGGCATCGAACAGCAGCCGCCGCGCCCGCTCGATCAGAAACTCTCCCGCCGGCGTCGGGCGGACATCGCCGCTGTCGCGGTCGAACAGGCGCTGCCCGGTTTCGCTCTCCAGCGCCTGAATGCTGCGGCTCAGGGCTGGCTGGCTGAGGTGCACGCGCTCGGCCGCTCGGCCAAAATGGCGTTCATCGGCCAGCGCGAGAAGGTGTGACAGTCGTTTGAGGTCCATTCGCCCGATGCTAGCGACGCATTATCCGGATGTAAACAATGCATTGGATACATCACCGCCCTGCCCCTAGGCTGGAGCGCATTCGACCCTCGGAGAACAACAAGAATGAAACCGACCCTCTACACGATCCTCGCCCTGACGCTGGTGTCACTCGGCGGCTGTGACAACAAACCCAGCGTCGCAGCCGGCGACGCCACGCCCGCCACGGCAGCGGTGATCCAGGCGTCGATCAAGGGCCTGGACCTCAGCGACAACCGGGACATGGAAGATGCCCAGCGCGGTTTCATCGCCCGGCCCACCGGCAAGATCCTCAGCTCCGACGGCAATGTGCTGATCGATTTCGATGCGTACCGCTTCGTCGAAGGCCAGGCGCCAGCCACCGTCAACCCTAGCCTGTGGCGGCACGCGATGCTCAACGCGCAGATCGGTCTGTTCAAGGTTCGCGATGGGATTTACCAGTTGCGCGGATTCGACATCGCCAACATGACGCTGATCGACGGGCAGACCGGCTGGATCGTGGTCGACCCGCTGACCTCCCGTGAATCTGCCGCAGCGGCGTTGGCATTTGCGCGCGAGCATCTGGGCAACAAGCCCGTCACCGCGATCATTTTCACCCACGACCATGCCGACCATTTCGGCGGTGTGCTGGGCATCACCTCAAGCAGCGAAGTCGCCCAGCGCAATATTCCCATCGTCGCGCCTGCCGGGTTCATGGAGGAAGCCACCAGCGAAAACATCCTGGCGGGCCCGGCGATGGCGCGGCGTTCGATGTATCAGTTCGGCAAGAACCTGACGCCGGGCGCCACCGGCATCGTCGACACCGGTCTGGGCAAAAACGTCGCCTACGGCAGCATGGGCATCCTGCCGCCGACGCAGATCATCGACCAGCCGATCCAGCCGCTGGTGCTGGACGGCGTCAGCTTCGTGTTCCACAACATGCCCGGCGCGGAAGCCCCGGCCGAGCTGACCTTTTCGATCCCCGCGCTCAAGGCGTATGGCGGCGCGGAGCTGCTGGCGCAGACCATGCACAACCTGCTGCCGATCCGTGGCGCCAAGGTGCGCGATGCGCTGCGCTGGTCCGAATACACGCAAATCGCCCTCGACGAACTGGGCGACACCGAGGTCTATTTCGGTCAGCACAACTGGCCGATCTGGGGCAACGAGCGGATCCGCGAATTCATCACCAAGCACCGCGACGTCTACAAATACCTGCACGACCAGACCGTGCGCCTGATGAACGCCGGCTACACCCCCAACGAGATCGCCGACAAGATCCAGCTGCCGGATTCGCTGGCGTCGTACTTCGGCACTCGCGGCTATTACGGCGACCTGCGCCACAACGTCAAGGCGATCTACCAGCTGTACCTGGGCGCCTACGATGGCAACCCCGCGCACTTGAATCCGCTGGTGCCCAAAGAATCGGCAAAGCGCTACGTCGAATTGATGGGGGGCAATGCCAAGGTGCTCGAAGCCGCTCGCGCAGCCTATGACAAGGGCGAATACCGCTGGGTCGCCGAGCTGCTGGATCAGGCCGTGCTCGTCAAACCCGACGACACGGCCGCCAAAGAACTGCTGGCCCGCGCGTACGAACAGATGGGCTATCAGGCGGAATCGGCGACCTGGCGCAACAGCTACCTGACCGCGGCCATGGAGCTGCGCAACGGCCCGCCAGCCAAGGGCGTCAAACGCTCCGATCTGATCGAACTGATGAAGCAGACGCCCACTGAGCGCTTCCTCGAAGCCATGGCCGCAAGCCTCGACGGGCCGGCGGCGGATGGCAAGAACTGGACCTTCAATCTGGTGCTGACCGATACGAATGAATCGTTCGTGCTATGGATCGAGAACGCCGTGCTGCACTATCGAAAAGGCCCGACGGCAGAGAATGCCAACGCAACGCTGACTGTCACCAAGGACCTGTTCGTCCAGTTGCTGGGGGGCACCGCCGGGCTGAAGGAAACGCTTACCTCCGATGATCTGAAGGTGGAAGGCAGTAAAGTCGATCTCATGAGATTCCTCGGGCTGCTGGAAAAGGCGCCGGGGAATTTTGCGATTGTCGCCCAGGCGCGTGACTGAACCGGTACGTGTCGACGGTGGGTTGCACGGTTCAAAAACAGGATCAGGCAAGCAATCCACAGAAATGCACAACAGCCTGTACGAGCAATCCGGGAAAAATGGTCCCTCGACACATTCATCAAGGACCACTCCCATGCTCGTACACGCCTACGGTGCCCACGCCGGCGATAAACCCCTTGAGCCGATGCAGATCAATCGCCGCGCGCCGGCGGCCCATGATGTGCAGATCGACATCGCCTTCTGCGGCATCTGCCACTCCGACCTGCACCAGGTGCGCGCCGAATGGGCCGGGACGCAATTCCCCTGCGTGCCGGGGCACGAGATTGTCGGCCGCGTTTCGGCAGTCGGCGCCCATGTGTCCGACTACAAAGTCGGTGATCTGGTGGGTGTCGGCTGCATCGTCGACAGCTGCAAACACTGCGAGGATTGCGAGACCGGTCTGGAAAACTACTGCGACGGCATGATCGGCACCTACAACTTCCCGACCCCGGACGCACCGGGCTGGACCCTCGGCGGCTACTCGCAAAACATCGTGGTGCATGAGCGTTATGTCCTGCGTATCCGTCACCCTGAGGCGCAGTTGGCTGCCGTCGCGCCGCTGCTGTGTGCGGGCATCACTACGTACTCGCCGCTGCGTCACTGGAACGCCGGGCCGGGCAAAAAGGTCGGTGTGGTCGGTATCGGTGGCCTGGGCCACATGGGCATTAAACTGGCCCATGCGATGGGCGCGCATGTCGTGGCGTTCACCACCTCCGAGTCCAAGCGCGAAGCCGCAAAAGCACTGGGCGCCGATGAGGTCGTGGTATCGCGCAATGCCGAAGAAATGGCCGCGCACACCAAGAGCTTCGACTTGATCCTCAACACCGTCGCCGCGCCTCACGATCTCGACGCGTTCCTGGTGCTGCTCAAGCGTGACGGCGCCCTGACGCTGGTCGGTGCGCCCGCCTCGCCGCATACGTCGCCGAACGTGTTCAACCTGATCATGAAGCGCCGGACCATTGCCGGTTCAATGATCGGTGGCATTGCCGAGACCCAGGAGATGCTGGATTTCTGTGCCGAACACGGCATCGTTTCCGATATCGAGCTGATTCGCGCCGATCAGATCAACGCATCCTATGAGCGGATGCTGCAGGGCGATGTGAAATATCGTTTTGTGATCGATAACGCGACGCTGGCCGGCTGAGCCGTTACTCCGGCAAACCCGCCAACCGCAAACCTTCGGCTAACCGGGCGACGTCTTCAGGCCGTTGAATGGGCAGCCACGCGCTCAGGCTGGACACCCGCAAGGTCGGGTCCAGCTGACGCACCCGTTCCATGGCCTGCCCGGCTTTGTCGGCTCGCCCATTGAGCGCGTGGCTGGCGGCGATCAGGGCCGCCGCTACCAGCAGACTGGGCAGGTTTCCCTGCGCTTTCTCGGCCCAGGAAACCGAACATTCGAAGCGACCGGCGAAGAAGTGCGCCAGCGCCATCCCGACCTGCATGCGGAACATTTCCGGATCCAGCGGGCTCAGGCGCACGGCATGCTCGAGGTTGGCAATGGCGGCTTCGGTTTCGCCACCCAAGGCGCGCAGGATACCGCCGAGATACCAGGCCGGCGCCAGATTGGGGTTGAGCACTCGAGCCCGATCCAGCAAAGCAATGCCACAATCGACATCCCCGGTCAGATGGGCCAGGGCATGACCGCAGCGGGTCAGCGCCACGGCGTCATCGCGCCCCAGTTCCACACCCATTCGCGCCAGCCGCGCACCTTCGGCGATTTCCCGGGGCCGGTCGGTCATCCAGCCGTTGAGCTTGCGCCAGAAGTGGCACCACGCGGCCATGCCATACGCCGAGGCGAATTCCGGATCCAGTTCAATCGCCCGGGAGAACAACGCCAGTGCCTGCTCGATCGCCTCTTGGGTGCCGATGTGCAGTTTGGCCGTGCCCCGCAGGTAGTAATCATAGGCATCGAGGCTGTCGGTGGGCTTGCGTTTGGCCCGCTCGATTTCCGCGCGTTCAAGCTGCGGCGCAATGGCGCCCACTACGCTCTCGGCCACTTGATCCTGGAGTTCGAAAATATCGTCGAGCAGGCCTTCGAAGCGCTCGGCCCACAGGTGCGTGCCGCTGCACGCATCAATCAACTGGCCGGTGATGCGGATCTTGTTGCCGCTCTTGCGCACGCTGCCTTCCAGCACGTAACGCACACCCAGTTCCTGACCGACGCCTCGCGCATCCACCGCCCTGCCCTTGTAGGTGAAACTGGAGTTGCGAGCGATGACGAACAGCCAGCGCAGGCGCGACAACGCGGTGATGATGTCTTCGACGATGCCGTCGGCGAAATAGTCCTGCTCGGCGTCTCCACTGAGATTCTGGAAGGGCAGGACGGTGATCGAAGGTTTTTCCGGCAGGACAAGTGTCGTGGCCACTTCGGGTATCGCAGGCGCTTCGGGCGCATTGACGGGGCTGTCGCTCGAGGTGATTTCACCGACAAAGCGATAGCCCTTGCGCGGCACCGTGCGCACCAGGCGCTGCTGCTCGCCGGTGTCGCCGATGGCCTTGCGCACGGCGTTGATGTGGCTGGTGATGGTCGATTCGGAAACGATCCGGCCGCTCCATACGGCGCTCAACAGTTCGTCCTTGCTCACCACCCGCTCGCGGTTGCTGACCAGCAGCAACAGCAGATCGAAGACCTGCGGCCCGACCGTCACGACTTGCCCGTGACAGGTCAGTTCCCGGCGCTGCTGGTCGAGCAGGTAGTCTTCAAACACGAATTGCACGGTGGCTGTTCTCTGGTCTGGCGCCCGCGACGCCGTGTCCGGGCAGGCGATTGTTTTGCGCTCGATCATACGGCAGACCTCGGGCCGCCGCACCGGTCTGCACACTGGTCTACGCATCTGCCAACGGATTGGCCTGTCTGGACAAAAAACCAAGACAAATCCAAGGTCACCACAAGGATTTGCCCGAGCGCCGCAAGCATGCTCAACCCACATCGACAGCAATGGTTGCCGTCGGCAAGTGGAGAGTTGCCATGAAGATCGTCGTTATCGGAGGCACCGGCCTCATCGGATCGAAACTTGTGAACAATCTGCGCGAACGCGGCCACGATGCACTCGCCGCCTCCCCTAACACCGGCGTCAACAGCATCACCCGCGAAGGCCTGGCCGAAGCGATGGACGGCGCCCAGGTGGTGGTCGACGTTTCCAACGCCCCTTCGTGGGAAGACCAGGCTGTACTCGACTTCTTCGAGACCTCCACTCGCAACCTCCTCGCCGCCGAAGCCGCAGCCGGGGTTCGCCATCACGTGGCGCTGTCGATCGTCGCCAGTGAGCGCTCGCCTGCCAACGGCTACTTCCGCGCCAAGGTCGCCCAGGAGAACCTGATCAAGGCCTCGAGCATTCCGTACACCCTAGTGCGGGCCACGCAATTCTTCGAATTTGTCGGCGGCATCGCCCAATCCGCCACCGTCGGCGAGGAAGTGCGCCTGTCGCCGGCGTTGATTCAGCCCATGGCTTCTGACGACGTCGCCGCTGCACTGACAGATGTGGCACTGGCAGCGCCGATCAACGGCACGCAAGAAATTGCCGGCCCCGAAGCCATGCCGCTCGACGAACTGGTCCGGCGTTTTTTCCGCGCCACCCACGACACCCGCAAAGTGATCCCGGACGTGCACGCCCGCTACTTCGGCGACGTGCTCGACGACCAGTCGCTCACCCCCGGCAGCAGCAACCCGCGCCTGGGCCCGACGCGCTTTGAAGACTGGCTGGCGAAATCGACCCAGCGCTGAAACACCCCACTCATTTGAAGGAGTATCGCCATGTTCAGCCGAATCCTGCTGGCCGCCACGTTTGCGGCCCTGTCGATATCATCTGCCTCGGCCGCCGAGCCGCAGGGGGGCAAGGTCACCGTGGTGTTCGACCGCGCCCTGCCCAACGTTCCGGGCAAATCCATGCGGGGCGTGCTGGTGGAATACGCGCCCGGTGGCTCTTCGCCGGCGCACTTTCATCCGAAGTCCGCGTTCATCTACGCCACGGTGCTTGAGGGCGCCGTGCGCAGCAAGGTCGGTGACGGGCCGGAGAAGGTCTACAAGGCCGGGGAAAACTTCGTCGAGCAACCGGGTGACTTCCACGCGGTGAGCGCCAATGCCAGCACCACTGAGCCGTCCCGTCTGCTGGCGGTGTTCGTGCTCGACAGCAGCGAGACCGACCTGGTCAAACCCGTCAAGCCGTAACCGATCCTTACGCCAATCCACCTCCGGCAGCGTGGCTGCCGGAGAGTACCGCTACGGGGCGCGATCAAGGTCGGCGTTGCAAAACATGCCCGATCAAAGCATTGATCTTTCGCCCCACACCCAGTAAAAAACCGTCTTCCCTTTCCGCCCTTGCAAGGAGCAGCGGATGCTCGAACTCGCCACGCAACGCCTTGACCTGCGCACGATGGTCGAATCCGACTGGCCGCTGTTCCTCAGGCTGCACTCCGAGCCGCAAACCATGCAGTACGTGTTCGGCGAAATCGCCGAGGACCAGGTGCGCAAAGGCTTCGAGCATCGGCTGCCGGCCTGGGGGCCGCAGTCGGATCACTGGTTGTGTCTGGTGGTGACCGACAGGGCCAGCGGACAGGAACTGGGCGTGACCGGATTTCGTATCCTGTCGCCGGGGCATGCCGAGGTGGGTTGCCTGCTGTTGCCCGAGCATCAGGGCAAAGGCTTTGGCACCGAGTCGCGCCAGGCGATCATCGACTATGCCGCCGCCATCGGCCTGGACTCGTTGGAGTCGACCGTGACCGACGGTAATATCGCCTCCTGCAAGGTGTTGGAGAAATGCGGTTTTGTATTCGAGCGCCGCGTGCCACAGGCCTATCAGATTGGAGATCGGTGGTTTGACGACCTGATCTACCGCTATCAAATCAGCTGACCCCGTTTTATCAGCGACCGCCAAGGAGGCCCTCGTCGTGAATCCTTATCAATGCCTGCCACCCCGCGCTTTCTGGCGCACCGCCGTGGCTGACAAGCCCGCGCTGACCATCGATCAACTGTGGACGCCGCAGTTCGAGATCGGCAACAAGGACGCCATCGTCACCGCCGGCTCCTGTTTCGCCCAGCACATCGGCCGCGCGCTGGTGGAACGCGGCATGAACTGGCTGGACGCGGAACCGGCCCCGGCCGAACTGCCCGCAGCCGACTGGAAATCCCACAACTACGGGGTGTTCTCCTTCCGCACCGGCAACCTGTACACCCCGGCGATGCTTTGCCAATGGCTCGAATGGGCCTTGGGCGTGAGCCTGCCCCCCGACGAAACCTGGGCCCATGACGGGCGTTTCTTCGACCCGTTCCGCCCCGCCGTGGAGCCCGACGGTTTTGCCAGCGAGGACGCGCTGTTCGCATCTCGCGAAGCCACACTCGACGCCATCCGCACCGCCCTGCGCCGGGCCAAGGTCTTCGTGTTTACCCTTGGCCTGACCGAAGCCTGGCAGAACCGCCAGACCGGACTGGTGTACCCCGTGTGCCCTGGCACCGTGCGCGGCACCTTCGATCCGCTGCTTCACAAGTTCTGCAACTTCGGCTTCATGGACACCTATGGCGACATGGTCCGGGCGCTGGAGTTGATGCGTTCGATCAACCCGCAACTGCGCCTGCTGCTCACCGTGTCACCAGTGCCCCTGACGGCGACCGCCACGGGCGAGCATGTGCTGAGCGCCACCACCTATTCCAAATCGGTCCTGCGCGCCGTCGCCGGGCAGCTGTGTGAAGACCTGCACGACGTCGACTATTTCCCTTCTTACGAAATCATCACCGGTACGCCGTTCAAGGGCGCGTTCTATCAGCCCAACCAGCGGGAAGTCACGCCCGAAGGCGTGGCGTTCGTCATGCAGCAGTTTTTCGCCGGGCTCGACGCGGTTCAACCGGTGCAGAAGCCGGCCAGCGTTCCTTCCACCTGCGTGTCCAGCGAGGAGCTTGTCTGTGAAGACGCCGTGCTCGATTACTACGCCTAGGTTTCTGCTGCTGGGCGACTCCCATGCCGGGGTCATCGGCAAGGCGGCGCAGGCCCGCGAGCTGCCTTTCAGCGGCGGCCCGCTGGGCACCGGCCGGGATTTTGCGGTGGACTTTTTCCGCCTGACCCGCCATGACGTGGTGTTTCGGGAAGCCGAGATGGAGCGCCTGTATCGCCAGGCCCTTGAGCCGTTCGAAGTGCCGCAACTGGCGAAGGTCGGCGTGCCGCTGGTGAGTACGATCGGCTTGAGCCTGCACTATCTCGCCAACGCGCCGAACTGGACGTGCTACCAGACGCCGGACGCCGAGTTCGATGAAGGTTTTCTCGCCGGGCCGCTGTTCGAATCCATTGTCGACACCCTGTCCCGACCGGCGCTGGCGTTCTATGAACAGGCCCGGGCGATGAACCTCAAGGTGTTCGCCGTATTGCCGCCGCAGCGGGTTCCGGAGTTGTCCGACTCACGAGTGTTCATGGCCGCGCAGGCGCTGCTGATCGAGCGTCTGCAAGGACTTGGCATCGAGCTGATCGACGTGTGCGCGGCAGCGAATGATGAGCAGGGCTTTCAGCGTTCGGCGTACTGCGAAGTGGATGACCCGCTGCACGGGAATCTGGCGTTCGGCGAGTTGATCGTCGAGCAACTGCTCAAACAAGGCCTGTGAATGACCGGTGGGAACGGCACCGCCGCTCCCGCCGTTTTTTTAGATTCAAGCTTTCGGCTGCGTCCCCAAAATCGTCACCCGCTCGCCATACCGCGAGTGCGGAAAATAATCCCAGACCGCATGGTGCTGGGTGCAACGGTTGTCCCAGAACACCAAGGTATTCGGCGCCCAGCGCACGCGACAACTCAGAACTGGTTCGCGAGCCACCAGATCGAACAGCATGTTCAACAGCACCTGGCTTTCCCCGCCGGATAACTGGACGATGTGCGACGTAAACCCGGAATTGACGAACAGCGTTTTGCGACCGGTTTCCGGGTGGCGAACCACCACCGGGTGCTCGGTTTTCGGCAGGTTGGCCGGCGCCTCATAGCCCTTCCACGGAATCGCGCCGTCGTGGATCGCTGTCAGTTCTCCGAGAAACTGCTGCATCGTCGGCGACAGCATTTCCAGCGCCAGGTGCATGTTGGCGAACAGCGTGTCGCCGCCGGTGCCGATGGTCGGGGTTTCCTTGACGTACAGCATCGAGCCCATGGACGGCGCCAGATCGGCGGTGCCGTCGGTGTGCCAGGTTTCGCCGGCCACGTAGCGCGATTGCGCATTGGCGCGGATCACCACCAGTTCCGGGTCATCGCCGTCGATGTCTTCCACCGGTAGCGCCCGCAGCTCACCGAACAGCCGGCCAAACGCTTTGTGCTCGTCCACCGTCAGGTGCTGATCGCGGAACACCACCACGTGGTTCTCCAGAAAGGCCCGGCGGATTTCCGCGAGCTGCTCGTCGCTCAACGGTTGCGACAGATCGACGCCGCCGATCTCGGCCCCGATGATCGGCGTGATTCGCTCGACCGTGATGTGCTGATACGGCGCGCGCCGTTCGGCGGCGATGCGCTCGATTGCCTTGAGTGCCAACTGATCCATGTTCCCTCACCTTTTTTATTGGAACGACACCGATGATTGCTCGCGCAGCGAACGCGGGCGCATGTCGATCCAGTGTTCGTTGATGTAATCCAGACAGACCTGGCGCTCGCCGCGCATCCCCGCCTCGCTCCAGCCACTGGCCATCGGCTTGCCCGCCGGCCACAGGGAATACTGGCCCTGAGCGTTGATCACCACATCGAATTGCAGGTGTGCGTCATTCATGTCGTTCTCCTGTTGAACGGGATTGCAGTGTGGCCAGACTTCGCTCGAGCCCGGTGGCGAGATGGTTGAATACGGCATGTCGCTGTTCGTCGTTCTGCGTGCAGGCCCCGACGTAAACCCGTACGGATGCCGCGCAAATCTGCGCGCAGGTGTCTGCGTCGTCGTCCACGAAGGCCCGGGCCGACACTTCGGCGTTGGCGCTGGCATGCGCGTGGGCAAACGCGGTGGCGGCGGCCTCGGTATTCAGTTGCGCGTAGTACTCGGCGAACGCCTCGGCATCGCCGAAGTGCTCGGCAATCATGGCGCTGTTGGCCGGCGCGAGGCCGTAGTTCAGCGCACTGGCGTGGGCCTTGGCGTGCGCCGCGTCATAGGCGTAGGCCTTGCGATACAGCGCCAGCAACACCGGTTTGAGCGCGGCCCGCCATTCGCCCTGACGCCCGATCACGCCGAGCGCCGCCCGCTGATGCAGGCTTTGCAACGCGAGCAGCGCCTGCTGATGTTCCGGCACGGCTTCGCAGAGCATCGGCATGACCACGTCGGCCTGCCAGAGATGAAACAGCCGCAACGGCACGGCACCCTCGCGATTGTCTATCCGCTTGCGCAGGTCGTCGGCCTGTCCGGTTTCGCACAGCACTTGCACTAAATTCAGTAGCCATCGCGGCATCGAGATCGGTTCATTCATGGCGCCGGCTCATCCGTACCGATCACCTCGGCCAGCAACCGCGCCCAGCGGCCCGCCACGATGCCGTAATGATCAGTGTCCAGGGTTTGCCAGCTGCGCAACTGCGGCAGCAAGGCCTGCCAGTTGCGTTGCAGGTCGTCCGGGTTCCAGTCGTTACCCAGCCCGTAAGGATTGGCGTGCCCGGCGATGAACAGCCGCACCGCCGTGGTCGCCAGCGCCGGTGGCTGGAAGTCGATCATGCTGGTCATGTTGTTGCGGCAGCACACCGTCAACCGTTGCAGATAGGCCTGACGTTCCTCGACCATGCCCTGCCCTTCGACCGCCGGCCAGCGCTGGGCAAATTCGCGCTGGAACACCTGCTCGATGGTCTGCTCGTCGATGCCGGCCAGTTCCACACCGGCATCGGGCGCGGGTGGGTCGATCAGGTACAACAACGGCTGCCTGAACCCGTCAGCCCGGGCCTGATGACACAGCGCCTGCGCCACCCATGCACCAAACGACCAGCCTGCAAGACGCCAAGTGCAGCCGTGCGGAAGGTGGATTTTGATCGCCTCCAGATACCAGCGTGCACGCTCCTCCACGCTGATGTTCGGCAACTGCGGCAGGCGCAGCGCCGGGTCGGCGATCACGCACACGCCCAGTTCCGCCGGCAGCGCCGACACCAGTTCCCGATAAGCCTGAACATCGCCGCCCACCGGGTGGATCAGGTACAGCCAGTCGCGCCCGACACCGGCATGCCATTGATCGATCCGCACCGCGTCGTGCCAGCCCTGCAGTGTTACGCCGGGAGCCTCTTCAACCGTGGCGGACGACACCAGCCTCAGCACCTCGCTCAGGCTGACCTTGTGGCTGAATTGCGACAGTTGGAACACCTCACCGGTGGCCGCTTGCAGTTCGTCTATCAGGTCGAGCAGCGTCAGCGAATCCGCGCCCAGGTCATACAGCGAATCGTCGCCCTCCAGCTCGGCCACACCGAGCCACTTGCACAGACACTCACGCAAGCGCACCGACAGATCCACGCCCTTCGGCGCCTCGACCACTGCGGCCACGGCACCATGGCGAACCGGATAAAACCGCCGCGCCGTGTCGATGCCGGTGGTGGAGATCAGCAGCTGCGGCAACTGCGTCGCCATCGCCAGATCGAATACTCGGCAGCCCTCTGCCGCCGAGAGACCGACCGTCAGATGCTCCAGATGCGCGGCGTCTCCACCGTTGCTGGTGGTGGCCATGCCGATGTCGCGCCAGATGTCCCAGTTGATCCCCAGACGCAGGCAAGCGTCGGCCGGGTTCGAGCGATAGTGAGTGAAGCCGTCGAGCACCCCGCTGGCCGCCGCGTAATCCACATGCCCCGCGCCGCCGAACAGTGCCGACATCGACGAGCAGTACAGGACAAATCCCGGCTTCAGGTGCTCGATCAACGCCTCGACCGCCAGCATGCCGCGAGTCTTGGCGGCCATGGCCTCGGCCATTTGCCGAGGATCACGGTGGCGAATCAGACTGCCCGCACCGACGCCCGCCGCGTGAATCACCCCGCTCAGGCGACCGTAACGAACGGCCAGTTGATCGAGGATCTGCGGCCAGCGTGGCAGGTCGGCGATGTCCGCTTTGATGCAGTCGATCCGCGAAGCGTACGCCGCCAGCGACTCAGGCAATTGCCCTTGGCGCGAGATCAGCACCACACGGCGCGCGGGTGCCCGTAGCAGGTGTTCGCACAAGGTCCGACCGATGCCGCCGCTGCCGCCCAGCACGAGGAATGTTCCATCTTCCGGTAAAAGTGACGTCGTTGCCGGGCCGGTCAATGGCTGAGGCATCAAGCGTGGCTGCCAGAGGTAACCGTCGCGCACCGCCATTCGCCGAGGCAACGAAACCGGATCGGCAAGCAACGCTGCCAACTCGCCGGCCTGCGCTTCGAGACGTGGCGACGGCCAGTCCAGCCAGTGGCAACGCACCGGGTATTCCTGCGGCACCACTTCGGTAATGCCGGCCAGCGCTGCCAGCTCGGGACGCTGAACCGCGCCGTCCACCGGGCATGCCTGCCATGACATCAACCACAACCGCAGCCGTGTCGTGCGCGGTGTTTGCCCCCAGGCCTGCATCAATGCGCTGACCGTGTCCAGGCAGGCCCACTGCGCCAGATCCAGCGATTGCTCGTTGACCGCGCCAGACACCGCCAGCGGCAAGGCATGCAGCCAGTCGAGTTCGCCGAGGACAGATTCTGCAACTTCGGCGAGCAACCGGTTCAGGGCTTCGGTGTCCAGCGGATCAAGCTCGAAACGGTCCGGACTCAAGCGCTTGAAGCCATTACCGGCGCGCACCTGAATCACGCGTCGATAGACAGTGTTCAGGCTCGCCAGCAAGGTCGATTCCGGCGCCTCATGGCTGCACAGAATCAGCACCTCACGGGATTGCGCCGTCGCTGTCGTGCTCAGGCGCCGGGTGCGCACCCATTGTCGTTGGTGAAACCAGTCCGCCAGCGGTTGTTGCACAAGGGCTGGCGCTTCAGGTTCAGCAGCCACAGGCGTCTGGAAACGATAGGTCTGAAGATCGAACGATGACGGCGGCAAATCCCACGGCGGCGGTGCCGAGCGCTGCGGCCACTGGATATTCGCGCCTTCGTACCACGCGTCCAGCAGTTCCTGCGGCGACTGATCACGGGAGATCAACTGCGCGCTTGAGACCCCGACTTCCTGGATCGCTGTCGGCTGCAACGGAATGTCGTCACCCGGCCGGCAGACCATCGCGAAGCGCCAGCGCAGTTGCCGGCGACCTGACTGCAAGTGCCGCAGCAACACGGTGCGCTGTTCCGGATTGGTTTGCAGATATTCACGAATCACCGCGATATCTCGTAGCAGCTCTGCCCGGCTATGGGCCGAGACCATCAGCAGCGGCAACGTTTCCTCACTACCTTCCTGCGCCGTGGGCGCAGCACCGACGATGACATGCGCATTGGTCCCGCCAATCCCGAAACTGCTGACACCGGCCAGTCGCCGCCGCCCTTGCGGCCATGGCCGGGACGTGGTCGGCACGTAGAACGGCGAATGTTCCAGATCGATCTGCGGGTTGATCCGGCCAAAACCGAGGTTCGGCGGCAGCACGCCATGGAACACCGCAAGGCTGGCGCGAATCAGCCCGACCACCCCCGCCGCCGCGCCCAAATGACCGATCTGGCTTTTCACCGAAGCC
Organism: Pseudomonas sp. R45(2017); assembly: GCF_002112305.1. Lineage (NCBI taxonomy): Bacteria > Pseudomonadati > Pseudomonadota > Gammaproteobacteria > Pseudomonadales > Pseudomonadaceae > Pseudomonas > Pseudomonas sp. R45(2017). The sequence continues at coordinate 312,549 of NZ_NEHH01000008.1, forward strand.
AGCGCACAATGACCGACCGGCGCATCGCCGAAAGCCTTGGTCAACGCCGCAACCTCGATCGGATCGCCCAGCAAGGTGCCGGTGCCATGGGCCTCGATGTAGCCGATGTCGGCACCGGTCAACCCGGCCCGACTCAGGGCATCGCGGATGACCGCGCTCTGCCCGGCCACCGACGGCGCGGTGTAACTCATCTTGGCCCGGCCATCGTTGTTCAACGCCGAGCCCTCGACCAACGCATAGATCCGGTCACCATCGGCCCGCGCCTTGGCCAGCGGCTTGAGCACCACCACCCCGTAACCGCTGGCGCCAAGGGTGCCGCTGGCATCGTCGCTGAACGGACGACACAAACCATCGGCGGAAAAAATATGCTGCGAGCGATGCCGGTAGCCCTCGGTCAGGGTCGGGTCGATCAGCACTCCGGCCGCGAGCATCACGTCGCTGTCGCCCTGACGCAGCATCGAACTGGCCAGGTGCACGGCGATCAGCGAACTGCCGCAAGCGGCCTGCACGCTCAGGGCCGGGCCGTTGAGGTCCAGGTGATACGCGGCTTTGGTCGCAAGAAAATCCTTGTCGTGGTGCAGCGCCAGTTGGAAGCCATCTGGCAGATCGTCGTCGGCGGTCTCGCGCAGCATCTGCTGGAAGTACGTGGTTTCGCCGCAACTGGCAATCAGACCGATGCGCGGGCCATTCGCCGATGGAACGATGGCCGCGTGTTGCAGGGCCTGCACGCACGCCATCAGCAAATGCCGCTGTTGCGGGTCCATCAGCCGCGCTTCCTGGCGGCTGATGCCGAAGTATTCGGGATCGAAATCGAGCATGCCCGCCAGTTGGCTGCGGGCACCGACCAGGCCTTCATCAGCGGCAAAGTGTTCGATGCCCAACTCATTACCTTGCACCATCGCCCAGAACTCGGACAGGTTCTGCGCCCCGGCCACGTTGACCGACATGCCGATGATCGCCATCGGCTGATGACCTGCATCGGTTTGCCTTACGCGCTCCGCCGCTGCCTCCGGCGCCTTCGACAGATGCGCCGCCAGACGCCGTACCGTGACGTGTTCGAACAGGTCGGCCATCGTCACCTTGTGCGGCAGCTCTTCGGCGTAACGGCCATGCAAACGCATCAGGCCGAGGCTGGTGGCGCCGGCCTCGAAGAAGGTCTGCTCCGGCTCGATGTCACGGCCGATCACAGCCTGGAACAACTCGCTCAGTTGCCGTTCCAGCGCGGTCAATTGTACAGCCGGTGCTGGCGTGCTGCGCCGCTCCAAAGCCTCGCCCAAATCCGGCAAGGCCTTGCGGTCGATCTTGCCGCTGGGGGTGCGTGGCCAGCGGTCGATCCGTCGGTATTCATCGATCCGTACATGGGCCGGCAGCAGCCGCGCGACCTGACGATCCAATTGTTGCGAGGTCGCAGGTTGGCCATCGAGTTGCAACCAGGCGATCAGCCGTGGTGGATCGGCCTGCACCGCCACCACCGCGTTGACCACTTCCGGCACCTGCATCAGCGCCGCCTCGATCTGCCCCAGTTCCAGACGATGGCCGCTGAGTTTGATCTGTTGATCGTCACGTCCCAGGTAAAGCAGGCAGCCCTGGGCATCGGCCCACGCCAGATCGCCGGTGCGATAGTACAAACAGCCGTCTGCCAGCTCGACAAACCGCGCGGTGTTCAGCGCAGGATCAGCCAGATAGCAACGGGCAACCATCGGCCCGGCCACCAGCAGATAACCGCGACTGCCCGCAGGCACCGGGCGATCGTGCTCATCGACCAGCAACAGCCGCGCATTACCAACGGCATGACCGATCGGCGCGCGCAACGGCCAGTCCCGCGCCACGGGCGGCAGGCGCATGGCGCTGACCACGTGGGTTTCAGTCGGGCCGTAGTGGTTGAACAGCGAGGCCTGCGGCATGCCGCCGAACCAGTTGCGCAGCGCGTCGGTGCAGAGCAATTGCTCCCCGGCCGTGATCACCTCACGCAACGCCGACGGGTAAACGCCCCTGGCCACGGCGGTTTGCGCCAGATGCTGCAAGGCCACGTAAGGCAGGAACAGCCGCTCGATCCGCGCCTCGACCATGTAATCCAGCAACGCCTCGGCATCCTGCCGCCATCGCGGCGTGATCAGGTGATAACAACCGCCGCCGCACAGAGTGCTGAAAATCTCCTGGAACGACACATCGAACGACAGCATCGAGAACTGCAGCGTTATCGCTTTCGCCGGCAACTGCCCCTCGGTGCGCTGCCATTGCAGCAGGTTGCACAGGGTGCGCTCGGACACTTGCACACCTTTGGGCGTGCCGGTGGATCCGGAGGTGAACAGCGTGTACAGCGGCCGCTCGCCGGCGTGGCGCGGACGCTCGAACGCTTCGGCATCGGCGTGAAGATCGATCCGATGCGTGGCGAATCGTCCGGCGTTCAGGTCGTCGAGTGCGGCCGCCGTCGTGTCGCTGAACAGCACACAGTGCGGTTGCGCCTGCTCCAGCACCTGACGCTGGATCGCCACCGGATAAGCAGGATCCAGCGGCACGGCGGTCAGGTTGAGTTTGGCCAGCGCCAGCAAGGCGACGATATGTTCCACCGAGGCATCGAGGAACAGCACGACATGCAGCGGCGCGTTCCCGGCTGGCACCGGATGACGCTCGATCAGGGTAGCCGCCAGAGTATCGGCCTGCGCATTCAGCTCGCTGTAGGTGAGACGTTGCTGATCCTGAACCAGCGCAATCGCCTCCGGCGTGCAATGCACTTGATGCTCGAATCCGTCCGCCAATGTGTTGAACGGCAGCGCAATCTGCGGGCCCTCGCTGGCCGGTGGCAGGTTGCGTCGATACGGACTGAGCAAATCGTTGAGATTGGCCGCCGGAGTTTCCAGCAACAAATCCAGACCACGGCGGAACAACGCGTTGAGCGTGCTCATCTGTTCGGCATCGAAATAGCTGCACTGATATTCCCACCAGCATTCCAGCTGCGACCCGCTGCCCACCATCAACAACGTCAGCGGGCACTTGGCGTGCAATTGCTGGTTGAATGCCAGCGTGGCGCGCAGGTTCGAGTCGGCCAACGCGGCGTAATCGGTGTTTTCCAGCACGAACATGAAATCGAACAGCAAGGGGCTCGACGACAGCCGCAGGTCTTCCACCAGATCCGCCAGCGCCACGTCCTGCAACGCCAGCACCTCGCGCACGGTGGCGGTCTGCTTGCGCAACTGCTCGCTCAGGGTCAATGCGTTTTCAACGGCGGTGGGGATCAGCACGGTGTTGGCAAACATGCCGACGGTGTCTTCGAACTCCGCCAGCGGCCGGTTGGACACCGGGCTGGCGATCCGTGGCCGCTCGCACCCGGTCAGGGCGTACAGGCTCCAGGCGAAGACACTGAACAGCACTTCGAAACGGGTCAGCCGTTGTTGGGTGCAATAGCGTTCAAGGGCAGCGCTACGGAGAGTGCCCAAGGGTTCGCGGTGCAACCGGGCGTCCGGGCTGATTTCGCGCATTGGCATCAATGCAGGCGATGGTTCCTCCTGACGGCGGTGCAATTCGGCGAGGGCGCGGCGCTGGTCGCGATAATGCGGATCGACGCTCCACTGGCGCTGCCACTGGCCAAACTCCAGCGTCGTCAATCGGGCGTCTGGCGGCGGGCTGTCTTCGCCTTGCAGGACATCGGTGTAAAGCTGCGTCAGGTTCTCGAACAGCAGGTTCACCGACCAGCCATCGACGATGATGTGATGCAGGTTCAGCAACAACCGGCAGCTGCCATCGGCGAACGGCAACAGCCAGGCCTGAAACAGGTTAGGGGTGGTCAGGTCGAACGGCGCGGTGAAGACCAGCTCGGCGAAGGCCTGCCAGTTGTCCTCGGTGAAATGCCCGACCGCGAAGGTGCGACAGGTCGGGCCCTGCTCGGCGATTACTTGATCGAGTCCGTCGGCACCCGCCGCGAATGCAGTGCGCAATCCCGGATGACGCTGCACCAGACGCCCCAAAGCCTCGGCCAGTGCCGCAACTTCGACACCTGCCGCCAGATGCAGAATCAGCGGCACGCTGTAGGCGGTCGAGGTCGGCGAGCGTTGTTGCAACAGCCACAAACGGCGCTGCTCTGCGGTGGCCGGCAGACGTTTGGCGCTGCTGATCGGAGGCGCAGGTGGGTAGATCGACTCGCGGTTCGTTTCACCGGTCAGTTGTGCGGCCAACGACAAGAACGACTCGTTGAGCAACGTGTCGAGAGCGATCTCGCGCTGCCAACGAACACGAATCGCCGAGCGCAGGCGCATGGCCTTGAGCGAATCGCCGCCGCTGCCGAGCCAGTCATCCTGCGCACTCAGGGCCGGTTGGCCGAGCAGCGAGCGGGCTTCGTTCAGTAGCCAGCTCAACGCAGGCGAAAGAGCGCCATCGTCAACGGCATCCATCGCTGGATGCCACGGACTCAACCCTTGGGCCAGCAATCCGTCACGATCAATCTTGCCATTGGCCGTCAGCGGCAGGCGCTCCAGCAGAAACAACTGATGCGGCCGCATATACGGCGCCAGTTGTGCCCGCAGATGGTTTTCGAAGGCGTGATAGTCCAGATCCCCGCGCGGCACGATGAACGCCAGCAACTGATGATCTTCAGCCGCCTGACGCCGGGTGCAGACGTACACCTGCGCCACGCCGGGATACTCCAGCATCCGCTGTTCAACCTCCCCCGGCTCGATCCGGAAGCCACGAATTTTCACCTGCCGGTCGACGCGCCCCAGGTACTCGATCAAGCCTTCGGCGTTGCGCCGGACCAGATCGCCGGTGCGGTAATGCACCTGCGCGCCACTATCGAGGTGGGGCAAACGCACGAACTGGCGGGCGGTTTCTTCGGGCCGGTTGCGATAGCCACGGGCGACGCCGCTGCCACTCAAATACAGCTCGCCCACCTCGCCCGGCGGCACTGGCCGTTGCTGTTCATCCAGCACCAACACGCCAGTGTCCGGCAACGGTCGGCCAATGGGCGCCGAGTCGCCGGCAAAGTCGCGGCTGATCGGCCAGCACAAGGCAAACGTGGTGCACTCGGTGGGGCCATAGACGTTAAAAATCCGGCAGCGGCTCTCAGGATTGTCCCGATACCAACCACGAACAGCGGCGGCACTGATCTGCTCACCGCCAATCAGCACCTGACGCACGCTGGAAAAACACGACGGCCACTCGGCAATCAACGTGTTGAACAGCGACACCGTCATGAACAGGTTGTCGACCTGCGTCCGCTCCAGCACCTCGGCCAGTCGACGCGCATCCAGCACGTCATCGTCGGCGATCATCACGCAGCAACCGCCGTTGAGCAGCGGCGCCCACAGTTCGAAACTGCACGCATCGAACGCCGGGTTGGACAGGCAGGCAAACCGGTCCGTCGGGCGAATCTCGATATAGCCGTCGCTGTGCGCCAGCCGCAGCAAGCCGCGCTCGCCCACCTCGACGGCTTTTGGCGTGCCGGTGGTGCCCGAGGTGTAGAACAGGAACATCACCTCGGCGAAATCTTCGGCCAGCGTTTGCGCTGGAGCGTCCGGCTGATCGAGCAAGGCCTCGACGTTGGTTTGCCACAGTGAAGGCGACCACAGCGGTTCCTCGTCCAGAGTAATCAGGCCGACACACGCCGCATCCGCCAACATCAACTCTCGACGTTTGCGCGGGCTGGCCCGATCCAGCGGCACCACCACCGCACCGACTTTCAGCGCGCCAAGGATCGCCGCCAGCCATTGCCATGAACGCGGCATGCACAACGCCAGCGACTGGCCGGGTTCGACACCGCGCGCCAGCAACCCTCGGGCAATGCGTTCGCTGGCGCTGGCCAGTTCGGCGTAAGTCAGCGTAACCGACTGATCGATCACCGCCGGGGCTTGCGGATTACGCGCCACTTGCTCGGCAAAACGCGCAAGCAATGGCAAGTCTTTGGACGCACTCATCATTTCGCCTCCTGCGCGTCGAAGCGTTGCAGCTCCCGACGGATGATTTGCGAGACCCGGTGGATTTCCGCGCTTTCGAGCATGTCCCAGTGCCCGCCGCTGACCAGTTTCGCCAGATAACCGCTGCTCGCGCGGCGACGCCAGAAGCCACGCAATTCATGCAACTGATGGCGGCTGAAATCTTCCCGCGCCTGAATCAGCACCACGCGGCCGGCGCGCGGCGTGCACTCATAGGCGGCCATGGCCAGCCGGTTGTGGTTGTAGATGTTGAAGTAGCGTTCGACCTGGGCGTCTTCGATGCCGGGGTACATGCCGTTGAAACGCACCAGCTTGTCGCGAAACTCGGCCATGTCCACGGTGCCGATCTGCTCGCGGAAACCCGGATCGTCGCTGCCCTGGGTGTCGAGCAGCACCACCGTTACCTGACGATGCCCCGCCGCCGTCAACCGCCGCGCCATTTCATAGGCCACCAGGCCGCCGAACGACAGCCCAGTCAGGATCAGCGGTTGCTGTGTCAGCGGTTCGATCTGGCGCAAGTAAGCCTCGGCCATCGCTTCGACCGTCGGTTCGGTGCTTTCCCCCGGATTCAGCCCCGGCGATTGCAACCCGTACACGCCGGTTTCCTCCGGCAGCACCTTGGCCAGCGACAGGTAACAGAACGCCGTGCCGCCCGCCGGGTGAATGCACACCACGTTGTGCTGGCCGCTGCCACGACGGAATTCGATCAGGTTGCTCTGAGCCAGCGCCGGATTTGCTCCAACCCGCAGCCAGCCGCCCAGCGCTTCGATGGTCGGGTAGCTGAGTACCACGCGCACCGGCACTTCGACTGCAAACTGCTGGCTGATTTCATGGGCCATTTTGATCGCAGCAATCGAAGTGCCGCCGACATTGAAGAAGTTGTCGCGAATGCCGATCTGCGGCGCCAGCAACAGGCTTTTCCAGATCTGGTACAACGCCAGTTCGATGTGATCGCGCGGGCTGCTCAAGTTGACCTGACGGTTGACCATTTCTTCGTCCGCCAACGCGGTCAGCGCGGCGCGATCAACCTTGCCGTTGGCGGTCAGCGGCAGCGCGTCGAGCCACAGATAGCTGCCGGGGATCACCGCTCTGGGCAGGGTTGTCGCCAGATGGGCGTGCACCGCTGCTTCGTCCACGGGCTCTGCCACCACGCAACAAGCTACCAGCCGCTGGTCCTGCGCTGCTTCGCCGACCATCAACACCACGGCGCTGCGGATACCCGCGAATGCTTCGAGTCGGGCTTCAATCTCACCCAGCTCCAGGCGCACACCGCGCAACTTGACCTGAAAGTCGTTGCGACCCAGAAACTCCAGCTGACCGTCCGGGCGATAACGCGCCAGATCGCCACTGCGATAGAGCCGATCACCTGTGACAAAGGGATTGTCGATAAAGCGCTCGGCACTGAGCTGCGCCAGCCCCAGATAACCCCGGGCCACGCCCACGCCGCCAATGTGCAGATGCCCGGTCACGCCCACCGGCACCGGCTGGTCGCGGTCATCAAGAACATAAAAGCGGTTGTTGGAAATCGGCCGGCCGATCGGCAATTGCCGGGCCGGCACCTCGGCGCCGGGCTCCAGGGTCCAGATGCTATTGATCACCGTGGTTTCGGTCGGGCCGTAAACGTTGTGCAGCCGCGCATGGGGCAGACGCTCCTGAAAGCGCCGCGCCAGCGCGGGCGGCAGTTCACCGCCGCCGCTGAATACATCGGTCAGCGACGCACACTGGCTGACCTCGTCGACTTCCAGAAACAGCTGCAACATCGCCGGCACGAACACCAGCGCCGTGACCTGCTGCTCGCACACCTCGCGGGCCAGATACGCCGGTTCGTAATGCCCGCCGGGCCGCGCGATCACCAGCCGCCCGCCGGTTGCCAGCGGCCAGAAGGTCTCCCACGCCGAGGCATCAAAACCGAACGGAATCTTGTGCAGCATCGCCCCCGCCTCGCCGCAGACCTGCAAACACCACAGCAGCAGATTGCTCAAGCCACGATGGGCGACCATCGCGCCCTTGGGCAAGCCGGTGGTGCCGGAGGTGTAGATCACGTAGGCGAGATGGTCAGGGGTGACGCCGACATTGCGTGGGTCGAGATTGTCCGTCGGCAACGACGCCCAGCTCGCGGCGTCCTTTTCGAGGTCGAGGATCGGCGCTTCCCAGTTCGAACCCTGCACGGCCTGACGCAAGATTGCGTGCGCCGAGCCACGTGTCAGCAGCACCGCCGGCGTGCTGTCGCCGAGCATATGGCTCAGGCGTCCCAGCGGATAATCCGGATCCAACGGCACGTAGGCGCCACCGGCCTTGAGCACCGCCAGCAGCGCCACCGGCAATTCCAGCGAACGCTCGATGCACACCGCCACGCGCACATCCGGGCCGACGCCCAAGGTGCGCAAATGCCGCGCCAGTCGGTTGGCCAGGGCATTGAGTTCGGCGTAGCTCAGGGATTCACCCTCGAACACCACCGCGCAGGCCTGAGGGTTGCTCGCGGCCCGCGCTTCAACCAGTTGATGCACGCAGGGCGCCGTTTGCGTCAGTGGCGCGGCGCGGTTGAAGTCCACAAGCACTTGCTGACGCTCAGCCTCATTCATCAGCGGCAAGGCATTGATCGGTTGCTTGGCGTCGGCGGCGATCTGTTCGAGCAGGTGACGGTAGTGCCCGCTCAGGCGTTCGATGGTTGCGATGTCGTAGAGGTCGGTGTTGTATTCCACCAGCAAGTCCAGCCGCCCTTCCCGCTCGACCCATTCGAACGCCAGATCGAACTTGGCTGTGGCGCTGCTGGTGCCGTACGGCGCCAGTTCCAGGCCAGGCATCTGCACCGCGTTACCTGGCGTGTTCTGCAACACGAGCATCACCTGAAACAACGGCGAATGACCGGGATCGCGCTGCGGGTTGACGGCCTCCACCACGCGGTCGAACGGCACGTCCTGATGGGCGTGGACGTCGAGCATCTGACCCCGCACCTCGCGCAGCAGCTCGGCGAAGGTTTGCTGCGGATTCAGGCGCTGACGCAGCACCAAGGTGTTAACGAAATGGCCGATCAGCGGCTCGACTTCCGGACGATTACGGTTGGCGAACGGCGTGCCGATGCACAGATCCTGCTGACCGCTGTGGCGCCACAACAACACAGCCAAAGCACCGAGCAGTACGTTGAACAGCGTGCCTTGGGTCTGCCGGGCCAGCGCCGTGAGTTCACGCAAGGTGCCGCCATCGACGGAGGAACTGAACGTGGCCCCGACATAGCGCTGCACCAACGGACGCGGCCGGTCGGCGGGCAAGGTCGACAACAGCGGCGCGTCGTCCAGGGTGCGCCGCCAGTGATCGAGCTGTGCGTCCAGCACGGCGCCGCCCACTCGCTGTTGCTGCCAGCAGGCGTAGTCGGCGTATTGCACCGGCAGCGGCGCAAGCGTCGGGGTTTCGCCACGCAGATAATCGCCGTACGACGTGGCGACTTCGTGCAGGATCACGCCCATCGACCAGCCGTCGGCGATGATGTGATGCACGCTGTACAGCCACAGGTATTCATCGTCGGCCACGCGCAGTAACGACGCCCGCAGCAACGGCCCGCTCGCCAGATCGAATGGCGCCCGGGCGTCCTGCTCGACGGCGGATCGCACGTGCTGCTCGCGGTCTTCGGCAGACAAATGGCGCAGATCCGTTACCGACAACGACAGCGGCATCGATGCATGAACAACTTGACGCGGTTCACCGTCCACGCTGCAAAACGTCGTGCGCAGGACTTCGTGCCGGGCCACCAATTCGTTCAGCGCCCGCTCCAGCTGCGCGATATCCAACTGCCCTTTCAGTGTTACCGCCGTCGGCACGTTGTAGAACGGGTTGCCGGGTTCCAGTTGATCGAGAAACCACAGTTGCCGCTGCGAGAACGACAATGGCCAGGACGCGTGCGCGCCGGCACGGCGGGGAATCGCCGCGTCATCGTGCCCGCCGAGCAAGGCGATCAGTTCCTGTTTGTGACGCTTGAGCGCCTGGGTCAGTTCTTCGGTGAGAAACCCGCGCGGCGCCTTGCAGCGCAGCCTGTCACCGTCCACTTCGAGCACCACGCCATGGCGAGCGAACAACGCCAGCAATTGATCGGCATTCATACTTCGAACTCCTCCATGTCTTCGTCGTCCAGACTTGCGGTCACAGGCTCGATGGCAAACGCCTCGACCGGCGCGCGGTGTTGTTCATCGGCTGTGCGCAGCCCGCCGATCATCGAGTAGATCAATTCATGGCTCGGCCCGAGGTCGAACAGCGTCGTCAGTTGCTGTTCCTCGACCGAGCCGATGCCGCACAGGCCCAACCCGTGCTCGACGGCGGTCATGCTCAGCAACTGGGCCATGGCACCGCTTTCGATGTGGCAGAAGTCACGGCTGCGCTCGCCATACAGCGGGCGGATCGCGGCCATGTCGGCGATGAAGAACAGCGAGAACGCGGCGTTCTCGTACACCGGACGGTTAACGAAATAGTCGTAGGTGTCCGGGTCGAGCGCTCCGCTCTGGAGCGCCAGCAAACGATGCTGGCGGGGATCGTAGTAATACGCGCCACCGGGCACGCCGAGCACGCGATCCGGCTTGACGTAGAGGTACGCCTGAATCGGGTAAAGGCCACCCGCCGACGGGAACTGGTATTTCACTTCGCCGTCGAGTTGTCCTTGAGCCAGCGCCGCCAGTACGTGCGCGAAGGCCTGGGCGGCGATCGGTTGCAGGTCGTATTGACGCACCGAGCGGTAATCGCTCAAACGCCGGGCGAAGGCCGGGTCTTGCGGCAGATCCAGTGCCACTGCCGGCAAAGTCTGAGCGAAGTCGCGGCGTCCGCGTTGTTCGGCCTTGAACTGCGCCCGCTGCTGGGGATCTTCGATGATGTCCTGCACGGGCTCCGGAGCCTGCTGCACGTTGCCGAGCAGATCCTGCCGCGCCCGGTTCTGGCGGTACATGCCAAGCAGATGCAGCAACGTCGGCTGGGCCAGCAGTTGCGCCACGTGCGGGCGGAACTGCAAGGCGCCGGACAACGCGTTGCTGATCCGGACGATATCGATCGACGTTGCGCCGAGGTTCAGCAGATTGGCGTTGGCGGCAATCGATTCGCGCTTGAGCACATCCTGCACGATTTCCACCAGCCGCTGTTCCTGAGGGCCGTCGACTTCCAGCGCCGGCCCTTGCTCCTCGACTTGCTCAGGCTCCAGTAGGCGTTTCTTGTCGACCTTGCCGTTGGACGACAACGGCCAGGCCTCGACGAACGTGAACGACGGCGGAATCATGTAGGCCGGCAGCTTGTCGCTCAGGTACGCGCTGAAATCGCTGGCCTGCAACGCCGGATCGGCCTTGAGCACGTAGCCCGCCAGACGTTTCTCGCCCAGCGTGCTGCCAAGAATCCGCACCACCGCGCTCTGCACGCCGGGATGGCGATTGAGCGCGGCTTCGATCTCGCCCAGCTCGATGCGATAACCCTGGACCTTGACCTGATTGTCTTCGCGACCGAGGAATTCGATGTTGCCGTCGGGCAGCAAACGGCCCAGGTCGCCGGTGCGATACAGCCGTTCGCCGGTCAGTGGATGATTGAAGAAACTGCCCGCGCTGAGTTTTTCATCGCGCCAGTAACCTTTCGCCAGACCGATGCCGCCGATGTACAACTGCCCCGCAACCCAGGTCGGGCGCACTTGCAGCGCTTCATCCAGCACGTAGAAGCGCTGATGATCGAGGGCCTTGCCGTAGGGAATGCTCCGCCAGGCCGGGTCGACGTGCTGTACCGGGTAACAGATCGACCAGATCGACGCTTCGGTGGCACCGCCCAGGCTGATCAGTTGCAAATCCGGCTGCAAGGCCCAGGCCCGCTCGGGCAGGGTCAACGGAATCCAGTCGCCGGACAGCATCGCCACTCGCAAGCTGGCAGGCAACGCTCCGCCCTCGCCTTCAACGTACTCGACCAGCATGCCAAGCAGCGCCGGCACCGAGTTCCACAGGCTGACGTGATGACGCTTGATCAATTCGAGCCAGTGCGCCGGATCGAGGGTCAGTTGCGGGTCGAGGATGACCACCGCCGCGCCCACCGCCAACGTGCCGAAGAAGTCATAGACCGACAGGTCGAAGCTCAGCGACGAGATCGCCAATACACGGTCGTTCGGGCCGACGGCAAAGCGCCGGTTGATGTCGAGCAAGGTGTTGACCGCGCCGCGATGGTCGATCACCACGCCTTTCGGCTGACCGGTGGAGCCGGAGGTGTAGATCACGTACGCCAGATCGCTTTCGTTCACCTGCACCGGTTGCAGTGACAGTCCATCGTTTGAAACTTCATCGGTCACGGCAATGGTCGTGACTTGCGCCGGCCATTCGATCCTGTCGAGCAGCGCCGGTTGGGTCAGGGCCAGACTCGCCTCGGCCCGCTCCAGAATATGCCGCAGCCGTTCCGCCGGTTGCGTCGGCTCGATCGGCAGGTAAGCGCCGCCGGCATACAGAATCGCCAGCGTTGCAACCATTTGTTCCCAGCCGCGCTCCATCACCACCGCGACCAAGCGGTTCGGCACCACGCCCTGTGTTTGCAATCGGGCGCCGAGTTGCCGGGCCTCAAAGCGAAGCTGGGCGTACGTCAGCTGTCGTGTGCCGATCACCGCCAGTGCGTCCGGTGTGGCAAGGGCCTGACGTTCGAACAGTTCGTGCATCAATGGCAGCGTTTGCTGATGGTCGACCGGTGCCGGCAAGCGTGCCTGCGGCAGCAGTTGTGGCGTGTTCGCGCCCCAGGCTGCCGGTTCGCAAAGGCTGTCGAGCAGCGCGTTATAGGCGACGAACATCTGCTCGATCATGCCTTGCGGGAACAGCTCGTCGATGCTGTCCCAGTTGAACAACAGGCGTCCTTCGAGCTCCAGCAACGTGTGGTCGAGCCACACTTGCGGGGTCTGGGTGATGCTGTGCATGTGCCTGGCGTTCAACGCGTCGGCGAGGTTGAACTCGGCCAACTCCGGCGCCGCTTCCGACAGTGTGCTGTTGAACACGATCGGCATCGCCGTCTGCTGCACGCCCCGGGCCTGGGACAATTCGCGCAGCACCCGCACGCCGCTGACCACCGAATGGTCGATGTCGCGCCACAGTTGCGCCTGCACGGCGCGGGCCTTGTCGGTAAAGGTTTGTGTTCCGTCGATGCCGACTTCCAGCAGCACCAGCGAGGTGAAGTCGCCGATGATTTCGTCTACATCCGGGTGCAGCGGCATGCGGTTGAACAGGGGGAGGCTCAGGGTGAAACGCGGCGTGCGGCTCCACAGCGCCAGCACTTCGCTGAACGCGGTCAGCAGCATCACCGACGGCGTCACCGCAAACTGTTTGGCCACGGCTTTGAGCTGCGTCCAGTGCGCCGCCGACATGTCGCGGTCGCGGCGGGTGAAGTGCGGGTTGGCGATGCTTTCGGGCTGGCGTACCAGCGGCAGGTCCGGCGCCGGGGCCAGTGTGGTCACCCGTTCACGCCAATAGCCCAGCGCTTGCTCGTAGCGGCGGCCATTACGCAGTTGCTGTTCAGCCAGCACATAGTCGCGGAAAGTCAGGCCCGGTTCCGCCAGTTCCAGGTTCGGATCGACGTAGAACGCCATCAGTTCGCGGGCGAGAATCTGCGTGCTCGCGGCGTCGACGATCAGCGCGTCGAGACTGATGTGCAAATGGGTAATGCCGTCATCGAGCAACGACAGGCTGAACTCGAACAGCGGCCAGCGACTGGCGTCCAGCACCTGATGGGACTGGCGTTCGCGTGTCGCTTCCAGCGTGCGCTGCGCCACATCGGCGGGCAAACCGCGCAGATCGCTGCGCGGCATGCGATAGGTCGGCACCTGCGCCAGCACCTGTTGCGTGCCGTCGCTGAGGAACACCACGCGCAGCATGTCGTGGCGCAGGATCATGCGGTTCAAGGCTTGTTCGAAACGCTCGGCGTCGAACTCGGGAATGCGCAGTTCTTCGTAACCGTGGGCACTGACGCCACCGAGGCTGACCGTGGCCTCGCGACCGAACCAGTAGGCTTGCTGGATATCGGTCAGAGGGAACGGTTCATGTCGATTGTCGCGATCCGGTTCGATCTGAATGAACGCCGGTTCAACGCTTTGCTCTTCACGCGACACCTGCGCCGCCAGATCCAGCAACACCGGGGTCTGGAACAGGCTGCTCAGGGACAGTTGCGCGCCCATGCGCTGGTTGATCGCGTAGATCATCCGCGTCGCCAGCAGCGAGTGGCCGCCGAGGTCGAAGAAGTTGTCGTGGATGCCGACCCGCTCGCACTTGAGCACTTCGGCCCAGATCTCGGCCATTTGCCGTTCAATGTCGTTGCGCGGCGCTTCGTAAGTCGCGCCGGCGCTGCGTTCCGGTGCCGGCAGCGCCTGGCGGTCGATCTTGCCGTTGCGGGTCAGCGGCAATTGCGACAGGCGAACCCAGGCACTCGGGATCATGTGTTCGGGCAACTGGCGTTGCAGTTCGGCGCGCAAGAATTCGCTGGTCGCGGAGCCGACCACGTAGGCCACCAGACGCTTGTCCCCGGCCACGTCTTCACGCAGCAACACGGCGGCTTCCTGCACACCGGGTTGTTGATGCAGCAGGCTGTCGATCTCACCGAGTTCGATGCGGAAGCCGCGCAGTTTCACCTGTTGGTCGATGCGTCCCAGGTATTGCACGTTGCCGTCGGCCAGGAATGTCGCGAGGTCGCCGCTGCGGTACATCCGCGCGCCCGGCTCGCCACTGAACGGGTCCGGCAGGAAGCGTTCAGCGGTCAGGTCCGGACGGTTCAGATACCCTCGGGCCAGGCAGGCGCCGGCGATGTACAACTCGCCCGCCACGCCGACCGGGACCGGATTCAAATGCTCGTCCAGCACGTACAGCCGCGCGTTGGCGATGGGACGGCCAATGGGCGGCGCGTCCGGCCAGGATTCGGCCTCATTGCAGTCGAGGCTGAACTGGCTGACCACGTGGGTTTCGGTCGGCCCGTACTGGTTGTGCAGTTGCGCGCCACCGAGTCCGCGAACAAAACCGCGCAGCTCGTCATTGATTTGCAGGGCTTCACCGGCGGTGATGATTTCGCAGCCGCCGGCCGGCATCGGCGCACCGGCCTCGGTCAGGCCGGCGAGTTGCTGCAACACGGCGAACGGCAGGAACGCCCGCTGCACGCCTTCGGCCACCAGAGTCGGGCGCAGCGCGGCGAGGTCCTTGCGGCTGTCTTCGGTCATCAGCAACAGGCTGCCGCCCTGGCACAGCGTGCTGCAGATTTCCTGGAACGAGACGTCGAAGTTCAGCGAGGCGAATTGCAGCACGCGTTGCGGTGCCGTGGCTTGATCAAGCTGCCAGGCGATCAGGTTGTCCAGCGCACGACGGTTGTGGGCCACGCCTTTCGGGCGTCCGGTGGAGCCGGAGGTGTAGAGCACGTAGCCGAGGTTTTCCGGGCTCACATTGACGTGCGGATCATCCGTCGGGTGTTGCGCCCATTGCGCTGCGTCGGTGTCCAGGCAGCAGATCTTCGCCTCGTTGGCCGGCAGCCCGGACACCAGGCTCGATTGCGTCAGCAGCAAGGTCGGCGCGGCATCGCTGAACATGAACGCCAGCCGCTCGCTCGGATAAGCCGGGTCGAACGGTACGTACGCCGCGCCGGCCTTGAGGATCGCCAGCAGGCCGATGACCATTTGCGGCGAGCGCTCCAGGCACAAACCAATGCGATGATCAGGGCCTACGCCTTGCTCAATCAGGTAATGCGCAACGCGGTTGGCGGCGCGATTCAGTTCGCCGTAGCTCAGTTGCTCACGGTCAGCGAGCAGCGCTACGGCGTCGGGCGTTTGCCGGGCGACGGTTTCGAAGCGCGCCACGCAACCGGGCAGTGACGTGGTATCTCGCGCGGTACGGTTCCAGTCATGAACGATCTGCTGGAGTTGCTCGGCGTTCAGCAGCTGGATCCTTGCCAGCGACTGTTGGCTGTCCTCGACCATCTGCGTCAGCACCCGGCGCAGGTACTCGCCGAACTGCTCGACGGTGTCGCGCTCGAACAAGCCCGAGGCATATTCCAGACCGCCGACGATCTGCCCGTCACGCTCACTGAGCGCCAGTTGCAGATCGAACTTGGCCACGTGATGACTGCTCTCGACCGTCGTAACGTCCAGCCCGGTCAGCAGCAGGTCGGAATCCTGATCCTGTTCCCAGGCAAACAACACCTGAAACAGCGGACTGTGGGCCAGACTGCGCGGCGGATTGAGCAATTCCACCACTTGCTCGAACGGCAGATCCTGATGTTCCTGAGCCTCCAGCGCCACTCGCCGCGCCTGTTGCAGCCATTGCGCCACCGACGGCGTCCCGGACTGAGTCATGCGCAGCGCGAGGGTGTTGACGAAGAAACCGATCAGCCCTTCCAGTTCCTGCTGCGGGCGGTTGGCCGATGGCACGCCGATCACCACATCGCTTTGCCCCGACAGGCGCGACAGCAGCAGTGAAAAACCGGCCAGCAGAGTCATGAACAGCGTGGTGCCTTGCTGCATGCCCAGGGCTTTCAGGCGTGCGGTCAAAGCGGCGTCGAAGACCAACGGAACAAAGCCGCCGAGGTAATCCTGCACGGGCGGGCGCTTGTGATCGGTCGGCAACTCCAGCAGCACCGGCGCGCCGCTGAGGGTTTCGCGCCAGTAACGGCTCTGCTGCTCCAGCACGTCGCCGGACAGCCATTGCTTTTGCCACACGGCGTAATCCACGTACTGCACCGGCAAGGGCGTCAGCGGATCGTCGCGATCCAGCAACGCCGCTGCGTACAGCTGCCCCAGCTCGCGGGTGAGCACGCCCATCGACCAGCCGTCAGAGATGATGTGATGCTGGGTCAGCAGCAACAGATGGTCATCCGCCGCCAGTCGCAGCAGGCTGACCCGCATCAACGGGCCGCGGCTCAGGTCGAACGGTCTGGCGCCCTCCTCGTCGATCAAGCGGGTCAGACGCTCTTGCGCATCGTGCCCCTGCACGTCAGTCACCGTCAGCCGGATGCTGTGCGCCAGCGGCGAAACCCGTTGTCGCCCTTCCCCTTCAACGGCAATGAACGTGGTGCGCAGCGCAGCATGGCGCGCCACCAGCTGATTGAAGCTGCGTTCGAGTGCCGGCACGTCCAGCGAACCGCGCAAACGCAGGTTAAGCGGCATGTGGTACGCCGCGTTGCCACCCTCCATTTGCGCCAGAAACCACAGGCGCTGCTGAGCAGACGACAACGTTTGCGCGCCCGTGCGTTCAAGGGCCGTGATGGCCGGGCGAGCCGTAGCCTGACTGGCTTGCAGCCGTTCGGCGAACTCCGCCAGAACCGGCGCGGCAAACAGGGTCGAAGGCGCGACTTCCAGCTCCAGCGCATGACGAACCTGCGCCAGCACGCGCATCACCAGCAGCGAGTGACCGCCGAGGGCGAAGAACTGATCCTGGCGCCCCACCCGCTCGATGCCGAGCACGTCGGCCCAAATCGCGGCGAGCGCGGTTTCCAGCGAGCCTTCGGGTGCCTGGTATTCCTGCTGATCGAACGCCTCGACGTCCGGTGCCGGCAGATTTGGCCGGTCAACCTTGCCGTTGGCGGTCAGCGGCAGTGCATCGAGACGCACGAAAGCGGTCGGCACCATGTAGTCCGGCAGGCTGATTTGCAGTTGTTCGCGCAGTAAGCGCGGGCTCAGCGTTGAGTCTGGTTTTTCGCAGTAGTAGGCGACCAATCGCGGTTCACCGGGACTGTCCTGGCGCAGCAGCACCACGCTTTCCCGCACGCCCGGGATGTCCGCCAGCCGGGTTTCGATTTCCCCCAGTTCCAGACGCAGGCCGCGCAACTTGGCCTGGGAATCGTTGCGGCCGAGAAATTCCAGTTGGCCGTCGGCCCGGTAACGCGCCAGGTCACCGGTGCGGTAAAGGCGTTCGCCCGCCACGAACGGGCTGTCGAGGAAACGTTCGGCGGTCAGTTGCGGAAGGTTCAGATAACCGCGCGCCACACCAACGCCACCGATGTACAACTCACCCGCGACACCCTCGGCAACTGGTGCGCCGTCAACGTCGAGCAGGTAAATCCGGGTATTGGGCAGTGCCCGGCCAATGGGCAGCACCGCGTCGATCTGGCTGCTGTCGGTGAACTCGAAACAGGTGCTGTCGATGCTCGCTTCGGTCACGCCATAAGCCTGGACGATCTGCACGCGATCACCGCACAGCCTGCGCAATTGCCGCGCGCTGTGGGCGGTCCAGATGTCCGAGCCGCAGACCACGGTGCGCAGGAACGACAGGTCATGGCCGCTCTCTTCGACCCACGCCAACAGCGGATTGAGCAGCGCCGGGACGAAGTCGGCAAAGCCGATACGCGCGTCACGCATCAGGCGATACAGGGCCGGCGGGTCCATCAGAGTGTCCCGTGGGCAGAGCACCAGCGTGCCGCCAAAACCCAGTGCACGGATCAGGTCGGCGCTGAACACGTCGAAGGAAAAACCGGCCATTTGCAGGTGGTTGATCGGCTCGCCCAATCCATAGAGCTGCTCCCAATCGGCGCTCACGGCGACCAGTCCGCGATGCTCGACCATCACGCCTTTCGGGGTGCCGGTGGAGCCGGAGGTGTAGATCACGTAAGCCAGGTGCCGGGGTGTCAGGCCGATTGAGTGAGGATCGAGGTTGTCTGCCGGGAGCGAAGCCCAATCACTGGCGTCGGCCAGATCCAGCACCGTCGGTGCAGTCGCCGACTGTTCGAGCACCGCCCGCAAAACATCGCGCGCCTGGCCGTGGGTCAGCACCACCGGCGGTGCGCTGTCGGCCAGCATGTGCGCCAGCCGCGCCTGCGGATAGGCCGGGTCCAGCGGCACATAGGCGCCGCCGGCCTTGAGTACCGCAAGTACGCCGACCAACATCTCCAGCGAACGCTCCAGACACAGCCCGACCCGCACGTCCGGCTCGACCCCGAGGTTGCGCAGGTGATGGGCCAGCCGGTTGGCGCGGGTGTTCAGTTCACGATAACTGAGCGCCTCCTGCTGCCAGCGCGCGGCGATCGCCTCGGGGTTGCGCAGCACCTGCGTTTCAAACAGACCGTGCACGCACAGGTCAGCATCGAACGGTTTCAAGGAGCAAACGTCGGGCTGCGCGGGATTCGTCCCACGCAAGGAAGTGTTATCGAGCATCGGAGGCTACCGTCCATGACTACATTATTTTTGTGATCAGGCCGGGACAGAAATGCCCCGCCAGTCAGGCCCCGGCATCAGATGCCGGCACGGTCATTCGAATTCAGGAGGATGGCGCGGCGCGCGCGTGCAGACTCGCGTTGAACGCGGGCACACGCAGAAATTCTGGGGGAGACAGACTGGAGAAAAACGCCGCCGCGCGGTCGGCGCAGGCAACTGGAAAGTGGGCCGGATCATTGGCGACATCCGTCGCACCGTTCATTGCATCGTCGATTGCAAACCGCGTGACCAATTGAAACCTCGACTTCCATTTGAGGGTCAACGACGAGGAACAACCTGCGCGGGGATGACAGCGCCAGGGTGGTCCCGATCGGCTGCGACTGCCGGGTCTGTAGACGCACGGCAATCTTCTGGCGCCGGGTTTGTGACCCGAAGCGCCGGCGGATAATAACCACGTTTTTTGTTAGGGAGGCAAACAAAATGTAGGAAATTTGCGAAATAAATATCGGACGTTTCCTACATGGTTGTGACGATGGCAAAGGGACAGGGATGTCAAAAATGCTCGTACACCGTTCCGCCGTTTCGTGCAGGCCACGGGCATCGAAAACCGCTGCAGAGTCTTGAGTGGCCAGCGAAAAAGTCACCACGCGACATACCTCGATAGCCGGGCGCTAACAAGCGCTAACAACGCATAACTGGTAGTCATTCGGCTGTGAAGGCAGGCTTGAATCTCACCGCTGAACGCCGGGCCACCTGCAAATCTTTTCGGCAGCCGCGCTCATTCGAACAATGGTTTTGCGAGGGATTCGACCATGGCTGAAGGTTATCGCCACACTTGCCTGTGCGAGTCAGGCCGGCTCGGCAACGACGAACTGTATGCCTTGGTCGCGGGCGCCGTCAGGCATGGCCGGGGTGAGGCGCAACAGCTGTTCGCGACGGTGACGCCGTTGCTCATCGCCTTTTACGAAGGTCAGGTGCAGGCCGGGCGGATCCGTCGCGAAGACACCGGCGGCCTCGTTCAGCAGGCCTTCAGGGCGCTCTATCAGGAACAGGCCGCCCATGACCCGAGCTTTCCGTTTCGCGCCTGGCTGATCGAGATCGCCCGCTCGACCCTGCTCAACAATATTGGCCATCGCGGCGCTGAAGTCGTGGCCACGGCCGACGCGCTGGCGGGTGCATCTGCACGCGATTGTCATGAACCCACGCGGGCCACATGAACCGCCCTCCACGCTGAGAAATGCTCTTCAGGGAATGCCCATGATCGATATCGAAAAAACCCTCTACTCCGCCCATACCTGCACCACAGGTGGCCGCGAGGGCACAGGACGCAGTGACGATGGCCGACTGGATCTCAAGCTGTCGCCACCGGGTGCGCCGGGCACCGGAACCAACCCCGAGCAATTGTTCGCCGTGTGCTGGTCGGCCTGCTTCCTCGGCTCGCTGCGCCATGCCTGCAACGCGCGCAAGATCGGTTTTCCTGCACAAGCGATGGTTAATGCGCAAGTCGATCTGGCTCATGGGGAGCAAGGGTTCTTCCTGCAGGCCCAATTGGCGGTCTCGCTGCCGGATATCGAACCGCAAGTGGCGCTCCAGCTGATCGACGCAGCGCACCAGAACTGCCCCTACTCCAAGGCCACGCGCAACAACATCAAGGTCAGCATCACCCTCGCCTGATCCGTCTTTTGCCGACAGCAAAACGCAATCCATTCCAACCACACCTTCGTACTATCCGGCGACACCATGGTGCAATAGATCGCGCCCGGGGCTTTTGATGTGATGGCGGGAAACCGACAAAAGCCAGGAGTTGCGCATGAACAAGCTGACGACTGCTGCGGGCGCGCCCGTGGTTGATAACAACAACGTACAGACGGCAGGCCCGAGAGGCCCGATGCTGTTGCAGGACGTCTGGTTGCTGGAAAAACTGGCGCACTTCGATCGGGAAGTCATACCCGAGCGGCGCATGCACGCCAAGGGTTCGGGCGCGTTCGGCACCTTCACCGTCACCCACGACATCACCCGTTTCACCAAGGCCAGGCTGTTTTCCAGCGTGGGCAAGACCACCGATGTGTTCGTCCGGTTTTCGACCGTGGCCGGCGAGCGTGGCGCGGCGGACGCCGAGCGTGACATCCGCGGGTTCGCCATCAAGTTCTACACCGAGCAAGGCAACTGGGATCTGGTGGGCAACAACACGCCGGTGTTCTTTCTGCGCGATCCGTTGAAATTCCCCGACCTCAACCATGCGGTCAAACGCGACCCGCGCACCAACATGCGCAGCGCCCGCAACAACTGGGATTTCTGGACCTTGCTGCCGGAGGCGCTGCACCAGGTCACGATTGTCATGAGCGACCGCGGACTGCCGCGCACCTACCGCCACATGCACGGTTTCGGCAGCCACACCTTCAGTTTCATCAGCCCGGCGAACGAACGATTCTGGGTGAAGTTCACCTGGAAAACTCAACAAGGCATCGAGAACCTGACCGATCAACAAGCCGCGACCCTGATCGGCGATGACCGCGAAAGTGCCCAGCGCGACCTGTACAGCGCCATCGAGGAAGGCCACTTCCCGCAATGGAAGCTTTACGTGCAAGTGATGCCGGAACTGGACGCCGAGACCTACCCGATCAACCCGTTCGATCTGACCAAGGTCTGGCCTCACGCGGATTACCCGCTGATCGAAGTCGGCGTGCTCGAACTCAACCGCAACCCTGACAACTACTTCGCCGACGTCGAACAGGCGGCCTTCAACCCGGCCAACGTGGTGCCGGGCATCAGTTTTTCACCGGACAAAATGCTCCAGGCGCGCCTGTTCTCCTACGGCGATGCACAGCGCTATCGCGTCGGCGTCAATCATCACCAGATTCCGGTGAACGCCCCGCGCTGCCCGGTCAACAGCTACCACCGGGACGGCCAGATGCGCACCGATGCGAACGCGGGCAGCACAATCGGCTATGAACCCAACAGCTACGGGCAGTGGGCCGAGCAACCGGATTTCAGCGAACCACCGCTGGCCCTGAAAGGCAGCGCCGGGCACTGGAATCACCGCGAGGACGACGACTACTTCTCGCAACCGGGTGCACTGTTCCGGACCATGTCCCCCGCCCAGCAACAGGTCTTGTTCGAGAACACCGCACGCTCGATCCATGGCGCCAGCGCAGAGTCGAAACAACGACACATCGACCACTGCACCCGGGCAGATCCGGCGTATGGCGCAGGAGTTGCGCACGCCATTGAGGCACTGGGCTGATCTGCAATGACGCTGGCAGGGAGCCGAAACAACAACGCCCGGATTATCCGGGCGTTGTTGTTTGTACGAATCAGTCAGGCAGTGATTCGCGGCTGAAGGCCTGCACCTCCTGCACCAGACCGCGAGCGGCCATTTCCACCAGTTGCCGACCCTTTTCCGGCGAAGCCTGCGCCGGGTCCGAGCCCATGCGGCCGTCCGGGTGACGGGCGCGGAAATCCGCCGCTTCACGGATCGGCCCCCAGTTGGCGATCTGCGGCGAGTAGTCGGCCGACTTGATGGAATCGGGGTAGGCCCATTGGGTCACGGCGATTTCCGAAGGCGTCGCGTGAATGCCGTGGCCGGTCGGGAACTGCTCACGCGCCAGCTCGTTCACCCCTTCCAGATCCCACCAGTTGCACAGCTTCAGTGCAAACCCGGCTTTGCGTCGGGCGAAACTCGCTTCGGCGTACAGCTCCGAAAACGCCGCTTCGATTGACGCGATGTTGCCGCCGTGGCCATTGAGGAAAAAGATCTTTTCAAAGCCGTGGGCGGCCAGCGAGCGGGTCCAGTCGGCGATGGCGGCGATGAAGGTCGAAGGCCGGAGCGAGATGGTGCCGGGAAACCCGAGGTGATGCTGCGCCATGCCGATGTTGAAGGTCGGGGCAATCAGGATGTCGGCGCTTTTCTGCGCTTCATGGGCGATGATTTCCGGGCACATCCAGTCGGTGCCCAGCAGGCCGGTCGGCCCATGCTGTTCGTTGGAACCGATGGGGATGACGATGGTGCGGCTGCGTTCGAGGAATTGCGCTATTTCGGACCAGGTCGATAGGTATAAAAGCATCAGGATTCTCACTCTTCGAAGGTTCCTAGCGGAACGCGGGTGGGTGTTCAGTGCACCTGCAACAGCAGTGTCATTGATACCACCCGCCTCCCTTCGACGACAGAATACGAAGGTATCGGAATGACCTGAATGCCCTAATCGCGGACGAGAAATTCACGGGGCGATTCACCCATCACTCGCCTGAACATGGCACTGAAGGCACTCTGGCTGGCGTAGCCCAGATCCCGGGCAATCACCCCGACGGATTGCCCCTTGTCGAGCCGATCGATGGCGGTCGCCAGCCGCACCTGTTGCAGCCAGTGGCGGAAATTCAGGCCGGTTTCATTGACGAACAGGCGTATCAGCGTGCGCGAACTGGCACCGACCCGGTCTGCCCAATAGCCGATCGAATGGTCTTGTCCGGGATCCTGCAGAATCGCCTCGCACACCGTGACCAGTCGCCGGTCGGCCGGCCACGGCACTTCGATCGGCAACGTCCGGGCTCCCTGCAATTCACTGAGTATCAACGCCACGATGTGCGCGTTGCGGCCTTCCTGCGGGTATTCGATTGGTTGCTCGGCCAGGGCCAGAATCAACTCGCGCAGCAGTCCGGGGATCTCCAGTACTTTGCAGTGATGGCCCAGCCCTGCGCAGACTTGCGGCTCGATGTAGATCGAACGCATCTTGACCGCGCTCAGCATCAATTGGTCGTGGACCATCCCGGGCGGAATCCACAGCGCGCGCTTCGGTGGCAGGATCCACAACCCGCGCTCGGTAGCCACCCGCATCACCCCGTTCGAGGCATAAAGCAATTGCCCGTGTCGATGCTCGTGCGGCTCGTTGTATTCGCCGGTGGACTGATCGCGCACCAGCACGGTCATTACCCGCGGCACATCCTGATAGTCGGGATAACGTTCGCTGCGCGGCGCGGGTTCACGCCTGGCAATGACCTTGCGCACCTCTCGTTTCATCGGCTGGAGTCTCCTGAAAACACACCTTGATCGTGTTAAAGCGGCGATTGTCACTTTGGCGACAAACCCTGGCATTTGCCATGGCCGGCCCATTGTTAGCCTTGCGCTCATTGTTCATCAATGAGGCTTCTCCCATGGCAATCACCCGCAATCTCTCCGGCCACCAGCAGAGCGTCACGGCGGTGATCGGCCTGCTGATCCTGTCCATCGCCTTGCGGCCGCCGATCATTTCGGTGGGGCCGATTCTGCTGTTGATCCAGCAGCACTTCCAGTTGAGCTATACCCAGGCCGCGCTGCTGACTTCAATTCCCGACATCTGCATGGGCGTGTTCGCGCTGGTGGTTCCGAGCCTGGCCAGACGCTTCGGGATCGATCGCAGTGTGGTGGTCGCACTGACGTTGCTGGGCGCGTCCACCTTGCTGCGGGCAATCTCGCCGAATGCATTTTTCCTGCTCGGCAGTACGTTCTTCGCCAGCATCGGCATTGCCGTAGCCGGCGCGATGACCGGCGCGTGGATCAAGACCCACTTTGCGCAGCGGCCGGCGCTGTTCATGGGCATTTATGCCGGCGGCCTGAGTCTGGGCGCGACTCTCGCGGCGGTGCTCAGCGCCCCGATTGCCGAGCTGGCGCAGGACTGGCGGGTCAGCGCCGGGTTCTGGAGCGTGCTGTGTGTCACCGCCATCGCCAGTTGGGTGTGGATGGCGCGGCGTTTTGCGACACCGGCGCCTGTAGTGAAATCGCCGTCGAGTCCGAGCAAACGTCTGCCATGGAGCAATCTGCAGGCGTGGCTGATCGCGTTGAACTTCGGTGCCGGTCAATTCGTGGTTTACGCCCTCTTCGCCTGGATGGCGCCAGCGTCGGTGGAAGCGGCCACATCGAGTGTTTCCCCGGGCGTTCTGCTGGGCATTTTTACCGCGGTGTTCGCCGTGGCCAGCGTGGTTGCGGGGCTGATTCCGGGCAAGGCCCACGACCGGCGCGGTTTGCTTGGGCTGTCGGCGTTGCTGGCCCTGCTCGGGGTGGGCGGCATGGCATTCCTGCCGGCGTACTGGCCGATGCTGTACGTGGTGCTCGCGGCCATCGGCCTGGGCATGGGTTTTACCGTGGCCATGACCTTGCCGCTGGATCACGCCAGCACCAGTGAACAGGCCGGATTGTGGACGGTGTTCATGTTGTTCATCGGTTACCTGATCGCCGCGCTCGGGCCGCTGTTGTTCGGTGCCCTGCGCGAATACGCCGGACACTATGGCCCGGCGTACACCTTGCTGTTCGCGGTACTGCTGTTGATGCTCGGCATCACACCCCTGCTCAGACTGGCACCGGCTGGATCGCCGCAGGTGTCCGTTGCCTGAGCCGGGGGTGACAGACCTGCGACGCGCCTCGGCACGTCGCAGGTTTTCAGTTGGCTGCAGCGGCTTTTTCAATCAGCAGCGCCACCGGGGCCGGGTTCGACACCATCACCACGTGCGAGGCGCCCTTCACCACCTCAACGGCCTTGGCATCCGCACGCTTGGCCATGAACGCCATCGCCTGGGGCGGGATGTTCTTGTCCTTGTCGCCGTAGATGTACCACGACGGAATGTGCTTCCAGGCCGGCGTGCCGGCCTGCTCGTTCAGCGCGGCTTCGGTGACCGGACGTTGAGTCGCGGCCATCAGGGCCGCTTGTGCAGCGGGGACGTCGGCGGCGAATTGATCGTGGAACTTGCTCTGCTGGATGTACAGGTCCTTGCCGCCATCGGCCAGCGCAACGGGTGGCGCCAGCGTTGGCCCTAGGGTGCTGCCGGGAAACTTGCCGGCCAGACCGGCGACGGTTTCACCGGCCTCGGGGGCAAACGCGCTGACGTAGACCAGCGCTTTGACATTGGCATGATCGTTGGCCGCATCACTGATGACGTTGCCGCCATAGGAGTGACCGACCAGCACCACCGGCGACTGGATGCTGCTCAGCAATGCCGATACCGCTGCGCCATCGCTCTTGACGCCGCGCAGCGGATTGGCGGCGGCGATCACCGTGTAGCCATCCTTCTCGAGAATCTTCGCCACGCCGTTCCAGCTCGACGCGTCGGCAAATGCGCCGTGCACCAGCACCACCGTGGGTTTGGCGGTTTGGGCGAAGGCATTGGCGCCCAGGCACAGGCCCGCAGCGATGCTCAGTGCAATCAGTGTTTTTTTCATCTGGATGTTCCTCGTATGACGGATTCAGGGAGCGTATCGAGTGAAGACAAAATCGTGGTTCTGCACCCGCGCCTGATGGCAGGCAAAGCAGGTCTGGTGCTGGGCTTGATCGGCGGGTTTGCCATCGATGAACCGGCCGAATCCCCAGCCACCGGTCGAGGCGTATTTGCGCGAGTCCTTGACCATCACCTGAACGGTGGTGGCCGCCCCCGGAATCGAGGCCGGCTCGAACTCCGGCGACTGCACGTGTTTCCACGCCAGCTTCACCAGCACCGTGCCGTCGGGAAACGGCAGCGTCTTGCTCTGGTAAGCCTTGATCGCCCGGTCATTGCCCAGCACCGCACGCAGTTCATCCAGCGGCGCGGCTTCCTGGGCCGGGGCAATCAGCGCCCACTGGCGATAGTTTTTCGGCAGCTTCACGCCGTAGATCGGCGAGGCATCGCCCTCATCGGCCTCGCCCAACGCGACACCGGTGGCCGCCAGTGCCGCGAGCGCAATGGCCGCCGGCAACACGGCCCAATGGTTGAGTTTCATCGTCGGATCCCCTCAGGCCAGCAGTCAGAGATGATCGGCATCGATCACCGCCTGAGCGAACGCCTGCGGCGCTTCCTGCGGCAGGTTGTGGCCGATGCCGCCGCTGATCAGCCGGTATTCGTACTTGCCGGTGAAGCGTTTGGCGTAGGCCTCGGCCGGTGGGTGCGGCGCGCCATTGGCGTCGCCTTCAAGAGTGATGGTCGGCACGCCGATCGAGGGGAATGTCGCCAGTTTTTTCTCCAGCGGATCGTATTGCGCTTCCCCTTTGATCAGCCCCAGGCGCCAGCGGTAGTTGAAGATCGACACGGCGACGTGATCCGGGTTCTGCAACGCGGCGGCGCTGCGGTCGTAGGTCGCGTCGTCGAAGGTCCACTTCGGCGAGGCCAGCTGCCAGATCAGTTTGGCGAAATCATGGGTGTTTTTTTCGTAACCCAGGCGACCGCGCTCGGTCGCAAAGTAGAACTGATACCACCACTGCAACTCCGCCGCCGGCGGCAGCGGCGTCTTGCCCGCTTCCTGGCTGCCGATCAGGTAACCGCTCACCGCCACCAGCGCCTTCACCCGCTCGGGCCAGAGCGCTGCAACGATGTCGGCGGTACGCGCGCCCCAGTCATAGCCGCCAAGTACGGCCTGCTTGATTTTCAGGGCGTCCATGAAGTCGATCAGGTCTTTGGCCAGCGCCGCCGGCTGGCCGTTGCGCACGGTTTTGGCAGACAGGAAACGTGTGTCGCCATAGCCGCGCGCGTAAGGAATCAGCACCCGATAGCCCTTCTGCGCCAGTGCCGGCGCCACGTCGGTGTAGCTGTGAATGTCGTAGGGCCAGCCGTGCAGCAGGATGACCACCGGACCGTCGGCGGGACCGACTTCGGCGTAGGACACGTCCAGCAATCCAGCCTTGACGTGTTTCAGCGCGCCGAAGGAAACGTTGGTGCCGGCGGTAATGGCGTCGATCTTGCCGGCGGGCACTTCAGCGGCGCTGGCGTATGCCGAAGCGATGCCCAGCGCAAGCGCCAGGATCGAAACGGCGAGCACGCGCCGGGATGGGGTTACAGCGTTAGAGTCAGTCATGCCGAGTCTCCCTCGTGAACCGCCGGGCGGCGGT
Source organism: Pseudomonas sp. R45(2017) (assembly GCF_002112305.1). Lineage (NCBI taxonomy): Bacteria > Pseudomonadati > Pseudomonadota > Gammaproteobacteria > Pseudomonadales > Pseudomonadaceae > Pseudomonas > Pseudomonas sp. R45(2017). The sequence goes on from NZ_NEHH01000008.1 coordinate 340,394, forward strand.
TCCGGACTTGGTGTTGAAGGGCTTGCGAATTGCAGGGTTAGCGGGCTGCCTGAGCAGCGGTTTTCTGCGCAGCCGCGCGCAGTGGCCGGAAGGCTTCGCGCAGTTCTTCGCTGAACAGTTGCGGTTGCTCCCATGCCGCGAAGTGACCGCCCTTGCTGACTTCGCTGAAGTAGGCCAGCGACGGATAGGCGCGCTGCGACCAGACTTTCGGCGCGCGGTAGATTTCGTGCGGGAACACGGTGATCGCCACCGGCACCTTGATGTCGGCAGTCTTCTGCGCGGCGGCGCTGAAGTTATTGTTGTTGTTCTCCCAGTAGAAACGGGAGGACGACGCCCCGCTGTCGGTCAGCCAGTACAGGCTGATGTCATCGAGCATTTCATCGCGGCTCAGGACTTTCTCGGGCTGACCGTCGCTGTCGGTCCACGCGGCGAATTTTTCATACATCCACGCGGCCGTGCCGGCGGGCGAGTCGGCCAGCAGATAACCGATGGTTTGCGGCCGGGTCACCATCATTGCGCCGTAAGCGGCGTTACGACCGAAGAACTGGCTGAGCGAATTGAAGGCCGTCACCTCCGGTGCAGTCAGCCCTGCCGGTGCCGGGTCGCCGCTGTTGATCGGCTTGACCAGTTCCGGCGGCACGGTGGCCGGCATGTTCAGGTGGATGCCCAGCAAACCGGGCGGCGCCAGGCGACCCAGTGCATCGGATATCACCGAGCCGTGATCGCCGCCCTGGGACACGTAATGGCTGTAGCCCAGACGTTTCATCAACACATCCCAGGCCTTCGCCACCCGGTCAGGGCCCCAGCCGAGCTCGGTCGGTTTGCCGGAAAAACCATGGCCGGGAATAGACGGGATCACCACGTCGAACGAGTCCTCGACCTTGCCGCCATAGGCCACGGGGTCGGTCAGCGGGCCGATGGTCTTGAGGAATTCGAACTGCGAACCCGGCCAGCCGTGGGTGAGGATCAGCGGCATCGCATTGGGATTGCGCGAACGCACATGGATGAACTGGATGTCGACGCCGTCGATGGTGGTCACAAACTCCGGCAAGGCGTTGAGCTTCGCTTCAGCCTTGCGCCAGTCATAGCCGTCGCCCCAATACTTCACCAACGCCTGGACCTGCGCCAGTTGCACTCCCTGGGACACGTCGCCGACCGTTTCCTTGTCCGGCCAGCGGGTGTCGGCGATGCGTTTGCGCAGATCGCTCAACTTCGCTTCGTCAACATGGATGGTGTACGGGCGAATGGCTTGCGACGGATCCGCGGCCCAGACCCCGCTGCTGCCAGCGAGTACGGCAATGCCGAGCGCGCCGCCCCTGATGGATGACGCCAGGCAATGGCGCCAGGTAAGACCGGACGAAAGCGCAACCATGATGGATCTCCTTGTAGTCATTATTCGAAAGGCATCGCCAATCGGATCAGACCACTGCGCTGGCACCGGGGCGATTACACGATGGTGTCGGTCGATACCTTGGTATGACGCGCAGGCCTGGCGCACAAAATCGCGCTCGAATTCAGCAGCGGTTAACGGGCAGAATGCGGCGGGGAAAAGACCCATTTGAATCACAGAGCGGAACAAGGATCGCGGATGCGTGGGGAGACAGCGCTCGAACGCCTGAGCAGTACGCCATCGACCACTTCGCCGTGGTGGGTGATCGGGCTGTGCATGCTGTTCAACGTGATCGACGGACTCGACGTGATGGCCATGGCCTTCACCGCCAGCCGGGTTGCGGCCGAATGGGCGTTGAGCGGCGCGCAACTGGGCCTGTTGTTGAGCGCAAGCCTGGTCGGGATGGCGCTCGGTTCGCTGCTGGCCGCGCCCAGGGCCGACCGCTTCGGGCGCAGGCCTTTGTTGCTCGCCGGATTGCTGCTCAGCGGCCTGAGCATGTTGCTGTCGTTCTGGAGCCCGGATCATCACGTACTGATGCTTTTGCGACTGCTGACCGGCATCGGCACGGGGGCGGTGCTGGTGGGGGCGAACGTGCTGACGTTCGAACACGCCAGCCCGCAGCGGCGCAATCTGGCCATCGCGTTGCAATCCCTCGCCTTCGCCATGGGCGCGAGTCTGGGCGGAGTGCTGGCTCATGTACTCAATGATTTGATGGGCTGGCGGTATGTCTTTCTGGCCGGGGGTTGCATCACGCTGGCAGCCGCGCTTGCCGGCGTCTTTTGGCTGCGAGAGTCGCCGTCATTTCTGGCACTCGAACGCCGCACGCCAATCGCTACAGCGTCGCCTGACAACCCCAGCCGACCGCTTTTGCCCGGTCAGTCGCAACAGACCACATCGCTGGCACTGGCACTCTTTCTGTTGATGTTCTGCTTTTACTTCGTCATGAGCTGGACCCCGAGCCTGCTGGTCCACAATGGTTTTACCGACCAACAAGGCGCCCGGATCGGAGTGTTATTGGCGTTGGGGGGGATGCTCGGTGCCCTGCTGCTGGGACTGGCGGCCAATCGTTTCGGCTGCCGGCGATTGTTGTCGGGGTTTCTGCTGCTCAACGCCGCCCTGCTGCCATTGATGCTGCCGGCCACTCGCGTCCCCGGTCTGGCGACACTCGTGGCAGTCACGCTGGGGCTGATGCTCAATGGTGCGGTCGCGGCTCTGTATGTCCTGGCTCCTCAAGCGTTCTGCACCTCGGTTCGTACGACCGGTGTCGGCGTGGTGCTGGGGATGGGGCGTCTGGGGGCGATCATTTCGCCGCTGGTCGCCGGTTTTCTGCTGGATGCCGGATGGACCGCACAACACCTGTTCACGTTTTTCGCCGGTAGCCAGGTGTTGGCGGCCCTGCTGATCTGGCGTGGCACTAAGGGACGATGATCAGCTTGCCCGTCGTGTTGCGCGACTCGATATCGCGATGGGCCTGTTGCACCTCGTCCAGTGAATAACGTTTGCCGATGAAGGTTTTCAGTTTGCCGGTGCTGACCCACGCGAACAGTTGCCGGGATTTTTCCAGCAGCACCTCGCGATCGCGCACGTAGTGCATGACCGAGGGATACGTCAGCTTGATGCTGCGCGGCATGCTGAAGATATCGATCGGCGGGATCGGGTTCATGAACGGCCCGTACAAGGCCAGGGTGCCGAAGTAATCCAGCATCTCCAGCGAGTCGGCGAAACCTTCCGCGCCCGTGCCGTCGTACACCACATTCACCCGCTGCCCCTCGGTCAGGCGCATGACCTGTCCGGCAATGTTTTGCGCTCGCCCGATCACTACATAGTCAGCCCCGGCCGCGAGCACCGCCTCCACTTTGTCGGCATGGGACACCCGGCCAATGACCTTGCCGCCCCGCAGTTTGATCAACTGGGTCAGCATCAATCCCACGCCACCCGCCGCCGCGTGCACAAAGGCCACGTCACCCGGCTGGATCGCATGCACCTTGTCCACCAGATTGCTGGCGGTCAGGCCCTGCATCATCAGGCTGGCGGCGGTGGCAAAGTCGATATCGTCCGGCAGCGGCACCAACTGGCTGACCGGGGCGATCACCTGTTTGGCGTAGCTGCCCGGCACGTAATGCCAGGCCACGCGGTCACCGACAGCGAACTCCGTTACCTGCGGGCCGGCGGCCAGAACGATGCCGGCGCCTTCTGCACCCGGCGTCAGCGGCAACGCCCAGGAGCCGCCGAGCCCGCGCCGGACACCGGTGTCCATGAAATTGATGCCCGCTGCCATGACCTTGACCAGGACCTGTCCGGGCCCCGGTTCTGCCAGTTGAATGTCCTGCACCGTCAACACTTCGGGCCCGCCAAAGGCCTGGATAACCACTGCTTTCATAATCTTCTGCCCTGTCATCGGGACGACCGGTACTGCTGCCTTTCGGGTGGCAGGAGCGCGGACGTCACGTTGCTTTCACTCAACGTCGAAGGACGTTGAAACCAGGGCCAAGAGTGAGCGGGTGGTGTATCCGCGCAGTTTCGCGAACAGGCTCATTTGCATGCTTGTATGGCTCGAAGAGCCGTAGATACAGTGGCTTACAAAAGCGCCACTGTGATGCCCGTCGCAGTGTGCGACGGCAGCCGATATTCGCTACAGGCGACACCAAAGTATGATGGGCGAGTGCCAGCAGAAGGCGCATCTTTGTTCAACGGTGACTGCACACAATGAGAATCGGTATGACGAACGAGCAGGAGCGCGTCATCGAGGACGGTCCAGACCGCGCCAGTGACGAGATCATGCCCATGCCGGGGGTCGAAGCCATCATCGACAGCATCCCGGCCATGGTCGCCTTCATGACGCCGTCCGGTGAGCTGGAGCAGGTCAACCGGCAAATCATGGACTACATCGGCGCCCCGCTCCATGAACTGAAAAAATGGCAGGCCGGCGAAACCGTGCACCCGGACGATCTGCCCTCGGTCATCGCCGCGTGGATGCATTCGGTCGGCACCGGCACTCCCTATGAAATCGAGCATCGCATCCGACGCGCCGACGGTGTCTATCGCTGGTTCCATGTGCGCGGCCTGCCGATCAGAGACAGCGAAGGCACCATCACACGCTGGTGCGTGCTGCAGGTCGACATCGACGAGCGCCGGCGGGACAAGGCCTTGATCGCCAGTGCCCTCGCTGAAGTCAGCGCATCGGAAGAGCGCTTGCGCGGGATCATCGATGCCGTCCCCGGTTTTGTCTGGAGCGCCTCGCCCGAAGGCAGCGTCGGCTTCGTCAATCGACGCTGGTGCGACTACACCGGCATGTCCCTCGAACAGGCCTGCGGCCATGGCTGGACGGCGTCCATCCACCCGGACGACGCACCGGGCCTGGCAGTCTATTGGCAAGGGATTCTGCAATCGGGCAGCGCCGGTGAGTACGAAGCTCGACTGAAACGCTTCGACGGCGTTTACCGCTGGTTTCTGATCCGCGCCGTACCCCAGCGCGATGACACCGGGCGCGTCGTGCGCTGGTATGGCGAGAACACGGATATCGAAGACCGCAAACGGGCGGAAGTCTTTCTGGCCAAGGCCCAACGCCTGAGTGCCACCGGCACGTTTTCCTGGCGGGTGAGTACCGACGAGATCACCTGGTCGGACGAGGTCTACCGCATCCTTGAACTGGACCCGGACACCCCGCCGGGCTTCGAGGCGATCTATCGCCGCGTGCATCCGGACGACATCTCCAGCCATCGGGAAATGATCAAGCGCCAACGCCGCAAGGGGCGTGACTTCGAACACGAACATCGACTGCTGATGCCCGACGGCACGGTGAAATACGTGCGGCTGGTGGCGCACGCGATCGCCCATGCGCCGGACGGTTTCGAATACATCGCCGCCCTGCAGGACATCACCCAGCGCCGGCTCGCCGAAGAGGTCTTGAGCAAGGCGCGCTCGGAACTGACGCACCTGGCCAGAGTCGCCAGCCTTGGCGCGGTCACGGCGTCGATTGCCCACGAGGTCAATCAACCGCTGGCCGGCATCATCACCAACGCCAGCACCTGCCTGCGCATGCTCGGTGCGGATCCGCCGAATGTCGACGGTGCCAGGGAAACCGCGCGCCGCACCATTCGCGACGGCAATCGCGCGGCCGATGTGATCAATCGACTGCGAGCGCTGTTCTCGAAGAAAAGCATCACCCTTGAAGACGTCAATCTGAATGACGCGGCACGGGAAGTCATCGCCATGCTATTGGGCGAGCTGCAACGCAACGGCGTGGTGCTGCATCCGCAATTTGCCGAAGCGCTGCCGCTGGTCAGGGGTGACCGGGTCCAGCTTCAGCAGGTGATCCTCAACCTGATCATGAATGCCGCCGAGGCCATGAGCGCGATCCACGGCCGGCCCCGGCAATTGATCGTCAGCACCGGCCTTGCGACGGACGAGAGCGTTTACCTGGCGGTGAAAGACAGCGGCAACGGCGTCGATCCGCAGGACATCGAGCGCATCTTCAACGCGTTCTACACCACCAAAAGCTCGGGCATGGGCGTCGGTCTGTCCATCAGTCGCTCGATCATCGAGCGCCACGACGGGAAGCTGTGGGCCACCGCCAACGACGGCCCGGGAGCGACGTTTACCTTTGCCATCCCGAATTCGACGGACTTGCCGCAAACCGATAACCGCGACCTCGCCGATCGCACCGTGGAGAATGATTGATGGGTACGCATTTGCTCGTATCGGTGGTCGATGACGACGAATCGGTTCGTGAATCCCTGCCTGATCTGATCAAGGAATTCGGCTTTGCCGTCCAGGCGTTTGCCTCGGCGCAGGCGTTTCTGGCATCGCCCTATCTGGACCTGACCCATTGCCTGATTCTCGACGTGGCCATGCCGGGGATGTCGGGCCCGGATCTGCAACGGGAGCTGCTGCGCCGTGACTATCGCATTCCGGTGATTTTCATCACCGCGCACGGCGACGCCAGCGAACAGGCGAAGCTGCTGAACAGTGGCGCCGTGGAGTGCCTGTTCAAACCCTTCAGCGAAGCCCAATTGCTCAAGGCCCTGAGCGCCGCCCTGCCCCTCGACTGAGCGTGAAGCCGAACAGAACAAGGAATCGACATGTTGAACGCGAACAACGCAATCGCCCCTTCCCGTGGAGCATTACCGATGAGTGATGTCACGCCCGTCGTATTCGTTGTCGATGACGACATTTCCGTGCGCGAGTCGCTGGAGCTGATGATCCGCTTTGCCGGATGGCAGCCACGGCTGTTCGAGTCCGCGCAGGATTTTCTCGACGCACCCCGGGCGCTGGTGCCCAGTTGTCTGGTGCTGGACATCAATCTGCCCGACCTGAGCGGCCTGGATCTGCAGACCGCCCTGGCCGACGAACGCCACAACATGCCGATCATCTTCATCACCGGCTACGGCGATATTCCGCGCACGGTGCGGGCCTTGAAGGCCGGCGCGGTGGAGTTTCTGACCAAACCGTTCAATGACGATGTGATCCTTGCCGCCATGGCCGATGCGCTGCAAAGCAGTCGTGTGGCGCTGGAGGGAGAAAAGAACCTGCGCTCACTGCTCGAGGCGTACAAGACCCTGACGCCCCGCGAGCAGGAGATCATGGCATCGGTGGTCAGCGGGCGGCTGAACAAACTGATTGCCGCCGACCTCAACATCAGCGAAATCACCGTCAAGGCCCATCGCGGCAAGGTAATGCGCAAGATGAAGGCCCGCTCGCTGGCGGATCTGGTGAAAATGGCCGCCCTGATTACGCCGGAGTAGCGGGCAGGCTCTGCCAGAAGCTTTCCAGCCGACGCAGATCAAGGCTGTCAAAGCCTTCCGAAGCGCGCTCGCGGCAGGCACCGAGCAACGTCCGGGCCTGATCCGGTTGACCCTGTTCAAGCCAGAACCGGGCCAGATCCATCGATGACCGCAACTCCCACGCCCAGGCGCCCTGCTCGCGGCTCAGCGCAATGGAATCCTCAAGAACCGCCAGCATGGCCTGAACATCATCGGCCTGGATGACCTTGAGAATACCGGCCTTGATTCGCAGCAACTCCGGCAGTGCAAAGGCATCACCGCTTCGCCGGCAGTGATCGATCGTGCCTTCGACCAGAGTCAGTGCCTTTGGGTGTTCGCCCACCAGCATCAGGCCTTCGGCCAGTGCGATTTCGAATGAGGTCGTGAGCAGTTCGTAACGCATGCCCCGCAACCGCGCCAGACTTTCTTCCAGCATGGCAACTGCATCCCCCGGCTCCTCGGCGCGGATGGCGATCGCCGCGCGCAACCCGTGGCAGGCGGCAATATAGGGGCCGAGTGCGTTGGTTTCGGCGATGGCGCTGAATCGTTCGAGGCTCGCAGCTGCCTTCGCCAGATCACCGGTCCAGATATAGATGCACAAGATCCAGACCATGGCGATGCAGTAGGTGACCGGATGCTGCAGCGCCGACGCTTCGGCCTCGATCTGCTCGACCCAGCGCCGGGCCTGATCGGGATAGCCCTGCAGCCAGAGTGAACGCGCCAGCGCCAGCCCCGTGCGATTGCGGTGATCGAAGCCGTAGTAAATCGTATTGCTGGGATGGGACGGCAAGCTGTTGCGCAATGAGCTTTCCAGTTCTTGGCGGGCCAGACGCTGATTGCCGAGCAGATGATGGGAGATGCCCGTCAGCGATGAAGCAATCGCGATGGCGGCGGGCTCGTTGAGGATGTTGCCGACCACGGCTGCCTGCTCGGCCCAGGCCAGCGACGAAGGGAAATCACCGATGCGCTCGTAGAAGATCTGCAAGCGGCCCAGCAGCCTCAGCTGTGAGCCGTAGTCGTTCAACGCGACGGCAATGTCCTGCGCCCGGAGCAAGGCTTTTTCGGCGGCCTCACTGTTGCCCCGGGTGAACATCAGCACCAGACCGAGCGCGGCTTGCAGTTCCATTTCGGTGGGCGTGCCATAGTACCCCAGTTCCAGCAGTTCCACTGCCCGGGAACACCAGGTTCGGCACTCGACCAGCAATGAAAAATGCAGAAACAACGGCGCGCTCGCGGCCGCCAGCGGCAACGCCAGACCCGGATCACCGTGGGGGCCGAAGCTCCATTCCAGCGCACCGCGAACGTTGCCCAACTGGCTGGCCAGACGCGCCGAATGACGGAAAATCTCCTCGGGAGAAGGCCCCAAATGGCCGAGCAGATCCATGTAAAACGCCGCGTGCCGGAACGCCAGCGCATTGACCTCGGCCTCTCCCCGCGCCGTCAATTTCTCCCGGGCGTAGGCGCGCGTCATCTCCAGCAAGCGATACGAATCCGTCGAGTCGCTGTGATCGACTGTGACCAGTCCCTTGCACACCAGATCATCGAGGATCGCGGCCGCCGTGGCGCTTTCGTGTTGCGATTCGGCAACCACCTGAACGGCAGCTTCCTGGGAGAACGGCCCGACGAAGACCGAAAACCGCTCCAGCGCCAGGCGCTCTTGCAGCGACAGCAGGTCATAACTCCAATCGAGCATGGCGCGCAGGGTCTGATGGCGGGGAACGGCGGTCCTGCGCCCCGACCAGCCCAGGGAGAAGCGCTCGCCGAGCAGCGCGTGGGTGGCCTTCAATCCGTGGCTGGCGACCCGCATCGCCGCCAGTTCGATCGGCAGCGCCATGCCCTCCAGCCGCTGGCAAATGTCCGCAATCATTTGCCCTCCGTCCGCTTCCAGCAACAGCGCCGCATTGCTCGACGATGCGCGTTCGACAAACAGCTTGATGGCCGGGAATGCCAGCAATTCTTTAACGCAAAGGTGTTGCGGCTCACGGGGAAATTCCAGCGGATTGAGCCAGTGCACGTATTCGCCACGCACCCGCAGCGGTTCGCGACTGGTCGCCAGAACACCAACATCCGGCGCGGTGTCGCTGATCTGTTCCAGGAGGGTCGACACCGCGTCGATCAGATGTTCGCAGTTGTCGATCACCAGCATCAGCCGCTGCTCGCGCAAATGCGCGAGCAGGACGAACAGCGGGTCTTCCGCCTGCACCGGGATGTCCAGCGATCGGGCCAGCGCCGACGGCACCAGCGCGCAGTCTTCCACTTGCGCCAGATCGACGAAGCTGACGCGCTCGTAGCCCTGGGCGGCGATGCGGTGCGCCACTTCGATGGCCAGGCTGGTCTTGCCGACGCCGCCGGGGCCGACGATGGTGAACAGCCTCGGTTGCTGCATGTGGTCGATGACCAGTTGCAGATCGGTTTCTCGGCCGATCAGTTTGGCCCGGGGCGGCAGACTGCACACGCCCTCGATGGCTCGGGTCACGATGGGCGCCGGTTGCACAGCGGCCTGTTTTCTTTCCAGCGGTGCGACGAAGGCATAACCCACGCCCACCTGGGTCGCGATGTAACGCGCCTGCTCCTCGCCATCGCCGAGAATCCGCCGCAGGCCGGTCATATGAAAGCGCAGGCTGCCTTCGGCCACTACGCTGTCGGGCCATACCTTGTCGATCAGGTCGTACTTGGACAGCACGCGTCCCGGTTGCTCGAGCAGGGCGATCAGCAGATCCAGCGCCCGCCCGCCGATCTCGACCGCCACCCCGTTGCGGGTCAGCAGCCGTTTACCTGGAACGACACAGAACGGACCGAAAATGAATTGGGTCGTGAGGGATTCGTGCAATGCGTCCGGAAAAGACTCCACGAGGATCGATCTCTCTAAAAAACGTAGGGGGCGGCGCCAGTTACAGACAGCCGGCGCAGGCCCTTTGCATGATAGGAGTTTTGCATGGTCGTTCAAGCACGGCACCGGCAGAGTGAGAACCTCACCCCTTTATTTCCCCTTTGCGAATGGCAATTTTGATGGCCTGAGCGGTGGTGGCCACGCCGAGATGCCGACGGGCCGAACGCAGGTGATTTTCCACCGTGCGCCCGGACAGACCGAGGGTGGCAGCGATGTCGGCCTGCCGCCGACCGGCAGCGACCCACGCCAGCACTTCGCGCTCACGGGTCGAGAGTTTTCCGGCCGTCTCGTCCAGCGGCGCTTCGAGCAAGCGTCGTGCAGCGTAAAACGCCACCGAGGCGAGCATGCCCAGCGCCAGTCGAGTCCGCGCAGAAGCATCGATCTGTTCGCCACCCAGGCTCATGGCGCCTTCAAGCCCCTGCGGGCCGAAGACCGGAATCTGTAATCCATGCACGCCCGGCCCGCTTGGCAAGCGAACCACCCGATAGAGTTCGCCGCTCTCCTCCTGCACCTTGCTCCAGAAGAACGATTCGGGGGCGTCCAACAGGTGGCGAGTCACTGGGCAGCGCTGAACGTAGGTCTCGGCGTCGACGCCAGTGCCATCACCAAACCAGTCGCCTTCCACCCAGTAAATGCGCTCGACCACGTCCTCCGACGCCGAGGTGGCGGAGAACAGGACGAACCGATCGTAACCATAGGCCCCGGCGAAACCGCGAACGGCCTTATGGATCGCCACTAGCGTGGGCGCCGCCTCGATGTCGAGGGCGGCGCGCAAGAGTGCCTCGGCAGGTCCGGAGTTCACCCCGACGTGACCTCTTTCAGGAGCGCGGCCGCCGCCAGTTTGCCCAGTGCGTTGCCCGCCAGCGGACTGTCACCGGTCAGCAACTTGCGATCCTGAAGCGTGGCCCCGGAAATACCCTGATTGGTGATTTCCACACCGAGCGCCTGCAACTGCTCGCCGAACTTCCAGGTCAGGTGGCCGGGCATGTAACCGATGTCAGGGGTTGTCGCGTCCAGGGCATCGGGAAACGCGCAGATCCGGTAGCCATTGAAGATGCATGAATCTTTTGTTTCGCCGAGGCCGGCCGCCAGCAGCGCCGCCGGGCCGTGGCACAGAGTAATGACGAATTTGTCCTTGGCGACGGCCCATTGCAGGACTTTCTTCACGTCCTCGCTTTCCGGCAGGCCGATCAGCGCGCCGTGCCCGCCGGGAATGAACACGCCGATGTAGTCCGAGTCTTCGCCCAGCGCTTCTTCGATCACCTGGGACAGCTTGAGCGGACGCTTGAACTGATCGCGGTATTGCTCGTAGAAGCCCTTCACTTCGGCGTCTTCGGAGGGCATGGCCCAGAATTCGAACTTGACCGGATTGCCCGACAGCGTCGCGACATCGAAGCCGAAACCGGCCTTGTCCAGGTGATACATCGGCAGCAGCGTTTCAACCGGGTGATTGCCCGTGGAGAACATCGTGCCGTTGTCGGTCAACAGATAGCGCTCGTCCGCACCGATCATCAGAACCTTCCAGCGCCCGCCCTTGTAACGGTTGGGGTACTCGGCATCACTGAGATCGGATTTGGGCGAAGTGAACTGGCTGAGGGAATACGGCGAGGGGAAAAACGCGTTGTCCTCGGCCGGATCGGGGGTTGGGCGCTTGTCGTCAGTCTGCGTGGTAGCCATGGTGCTCTCCATCGAGTGGGTCAACGTCGGAGTTCATGCTAGTAAGGCGTCAGCGTTACAACAATGAGGGTTTTCCCTCAAAAGATCACGCACTGAACCTGCGGCCCCTCAATGTGATCGATAAGTGGCAGAATCCCCGCAACTGATGATTTCGGAGACCCCCAATGCTTCGCCTGTTTGAACAACGGCTCGACCCCTTCCCGCCCGACGAAGCGCCGCCACCGCCGGTCGGTCTGGCGCGATTCCTGTGGGCCTGCACCCGTGGCGCTCGCGGTTATATCCTCGCGCTGGCGCTGCTTAGTGCCGGTGTGTCGATCTACGAAGCCTGGTTGTTTTCCTTTCTGGGTCAGGTCGTGGACCTGCTCTCGACCTGGCAGGCCGGCGGCGACGTGAACGGGCAAGAGAGCCGTGTGCTGTGGGGCATCGGCATCGTGCTGCTGACCAGCGTCGGGCTGGTGGCGTTGCGCACGATGGTTCAGCACCAGGTGTTGGCGATCAATCTGCCGCTGCGCCTGCGCTGGGATTTTCATCGGCTGATGCTGCGGCAGAGCCTTTCGTTCTTCTCCGATGAGTTCTCCGGCCGGGTCACGACCAAGGTGATGCAGACCGCACTGGCCGTGCGCGAAGTGCTGTTCACCGTCATCGAGATCGCACCGGGCATTGGCGTCTATTTCATTGCGATCATCGCCCTGGCCGGCGGCTTCGCCCTGAAACTCATGCTGCCGTTCATTGCCTGGGTCGCGCTGTTCGGGCTGGCGATGCTGTATTTCGTACCGCGCCTGGGCCAGGTCGGACAAGAGCAGGCCCATGCGCGGTCGTCGATGACGGGCCGGGTTTCGGACGCCTACACCAACATCACCACGGTGAAACTGTTCTCCCACTCCAAACGTGAAGCGCATTTTGCGCGGGCGGCAATGGAGGATTTCAAGCAGACCGGTTTCCGCCAGATGCGTCTGGTCAGCCAGTTCGAGATCGTCAATCAGGCGCTGGTGGTCGGGCTGATCATGGGCGCCGGCGGCTATGCCTTGTGGCTTTGGCATCAGGGCGAAGTCGGCACCGGGGCGGTGGCGGCGATCACGGCCATGGCGTTGCGCATCAACGGCATGTCGCACTGGATCATGTGGCAGATGACGTCGCTGTTCGAAAACATCGGCACCGTGCAGGACGGCATGGATACCCTGACCCGTGGCCCCAAGGTGCAGGACGCGCCGGACGCCGGCGTGCTGGTACCTTCCGGCGGCGCCGTGGAATTCGACAACGTCAGCTTCAACTACAACGGCGAACGCCAGGTGCTCGACGGCTTGAGCCTGAGCATCCAGCCGGGCGAGAAAATCGGTCTGGTGGGCCGCTCCGGCGCCGGCAAATCCACGCTGATCAACCTGCTGCTGCGCTTCTATGATGTGGACCGTGGCGAGATTCGCATCGACGGGCAAAACATTGCACAGGTGACCCAGGACAGCCTGCGCAGCGCGATCGGCATGGTCACTCAGGACACGTCCCTGCTGCACCGCTCGATTCGCGACAACATCGCCTACGGCCGACCGGACGCGACCGACGAACAGATCCAGCGCGCGGCGGCCAATGCTCAGGCCGCCGGCTTCATCAACCAGCTCAGCGACCGCCAGGGCCACACCGGCTATGACACGCTGGTGGGCGAACGCGGCATCAAGCTTTCCGGTGGCCAGCGCCAACGGATCGCCATCGCCCGGGTAATGCTCAAGAACGCGCCGATTCTTCTACTGGACGAAGCTACCAGCGCCCTGGATTCAGAAGTCGAAGTCGCCATTCAGGAAAGCCTCGATGAAATGATGCAGGGCAAGACCGTGATCGCGATTGCGCATCGACTGTCGACGATTGCGGCGATGGACCGACTGATTGTCATGGATGAGGGACGGATCATCGAGCAAGGCACCCACACCGAACTGCTGGCGAAAAACGGCACCTATGCGCGGTTGTGGCAGCATCAGAGTGGCGGGTTTCTGGGTGAGGATCAGGGCGTGGCCGAGGCGATGGATCAGGCGTAAACGGTGCTGCCCCGGTACTGCCGGGGCAGAAGACGAGGGCTCAGGCGCTCGGGTGGGTGTGGTAGATCTTGCTGACGATCGTCCACTTGCCGTCTACCTTCAGCAGGTTGAAGAAGTCGGTGAAACGGAACCCCGACACGTTGTCGGTATCGACCCGGGCACTCGCGGCCGTGTCGACGATGTCGATGCGGACGATCGCGGCTTCGGCTTCAGGAGATGGACGAAACGCGCTGTCGATGACGTCATACAGATTCTGGATCGCGCCGCCGACGAGCTTGCCGTCGTCAACCCCGAACATGGTCGCCTGCGCATTGAACGCGGGCTTCATCAAGGCGCTGTCAGCCTTTGCTCCCCCTTCGTTGTACTGGCTGAGCACTTCGACGATTGCGTTGTATTCCTGCACGTAAGTTGGATGACTCATGATGAACTCCTGTTTGCTGTGAATGTTTTTTCAATCAAGCCGCCCTGCGCCGATCCGGTTCAGGGCGCACACATCAATGGTCAGCCGTTGGCCAGTCGGTGTAGCCCTTGGCGCCGCCGCCGTAGTAGCTCTCGCGTGGCGCGATGGTCAGTTCGGTGCCCCGACGCAGGCGCTCCACGAGGTCGGGGTTGGAAATGAACAGGCGCCCGAACGCCACCGCGTCAATCCGGCCCTGTGCCCGGCGCTTCAGTGCCATCTCGAGGTCGTAGTTGTTATTGCCGATGAAGGGGCCTTCGAACTGCGCGCTCAATGCATCCATATCAACGCCATCAGGAACCGTTCGCGAAGTCGCGGTGGCGCCTTCGACGAAGTGCAGATAGGCCAGATTGAGCCGGTTGAGCTGCTGAATCAGATATCCGTAAGTCGCCATGACATTGCTGTCGGGAGGCGTGTTTCCGGCATCGGGCGTGACCGGCGAAAGACGGATGCCGACGCGGTCACTGCCCCAGATCGAAATCACCGCTTCAGTGACTTCAAGCGTCAGTCGGGCGCGGTTCTCAATGGTGCCGCCGTACCGGTCAGTGCGCTGATTGGTCGAGTCACGCAGAAACTGGTCGAGCAGATAGCTGTTCGCCGAATGAACCTCCACCCCATCGAAACCGGCACGCCTGGCATTTTCAGCGGCGCGCTTGTATTGCTCGATGATGCCGGGAATCTCCGACGTCTCCAGCGCTCGGGGCATCGACACTTCGACAAAGCCGTTCTCGGTGTAGGTGCTGCCTTCTGCCTTGATCGCCGAGGGCGCAACGGGAGCGGCACCGTCGGGCTGTAACTCGACGCTGGAAAAACGCCCCACGTGCCACAACTGGCTGACAATCCTGCCACCTGCGGCATGGACGGCGTCCGTGACTTTTCTCCAGCCCGCCACCTGCGCGTCCGACCAGATCCCCGGCGTCATGGCATAGCCACGCCCCTGCGCCGAAATGTTTGTCGCTTCGGCAATGATCAAGCCGGCACTCGCGCGCTGTGCGTAGTAAGTCGCGTGCAGTTCGTTCGGAACGCCGTCTTCAGCCATCCGGCTGCGAGTCACGGGCGCCATGACAATCCGGTTGGCCAATTGCAGGGCGCCCATTTGCATGGGAGAAAAAAGATCCGTGTTGCGACTGTTATCAATCATGTTGCATACCTTCAATATCAGACCGGTCGTCTAGTAACTTGATGAAAAAAATCGCCTGTACATCAGCAGGCGTTTACTCGTGCAGCACCGTCAGTGCTCCTTGTGATCGTCAGGCCTTTTGTACGTCCGGGCGGGTGCGCGAAGGCTCAAGAGTCACCCTCTCCCATTTGGCGATCACCAGGGGCGCGATCGCATTGCCCAACACATTCAGGGTGGTGGTGCCGCTGTCGATAATCCTGAAGATACCGGCGATCAGTGCCACGCCCTCCAGCGGGAGACCGGCAGACGCCAACGTGGCCGACAGGATGACGATGGCGAATCCAGGCACCCCGGCAGCACCTTTGGAGGTCAGCACCATGGTCACCACCAGCAGGATTTCCTGAGAAAGCGACAGATCGATTCCATAAAGCTGGGCGATGAAAATTGTCGCCACGCCGAGGAAGATCGACGCGCCATCGAGGTTGAACGCGTACCCCACTGGCACCACAAAACTGACAATGCGCCGTGGTACGCCGTAGTTCTCCAGCTTGCTCATCAACTGCGGCATGACCGCTGCAGAGGCAGCACTGGAGAACGCAAGAATCAACTCGTCGCGGAAATACCTGATCAACTTGAAGATGTTCTCGCCGATCAGGTAACTGATTCCTCCGAGCACTACCAATGCGAAGACGATCAGCGCCAGATAAACCACACCAATCAACTTGAGCAGGGGCAACAACGAGGCAAAACCGAAGGTCGCGACGGTCGCACCGATCATGCCGAACACCCCTATCGGGGCATAGGCCATGACGATCGAGACGATCCTGAACATCGCATCTGAAATGCCTTGGACCAGCGCAACCACAGGTGCACTTTTCTCCCTGGGCAATGCGTTGAGCGCGACACCGAACAACACCGCGAAGAACAGCACAGAAAGCAACTTCGCCTCGGACATCGCCACCAGAACGTTATCCGGAACGATGTTTTGCACAATCACGAGCGCGCCCTTCGAAGGCTCCATCGTGATGGCGGCAGCACCGTGTGCGATGCCCGAAATATCGGTGCCCGTACCGGGTTCGAAGAGGTTCGCGAAACACAGGCCGATCACGATGGCCAGGCCGGTGATCGCAAAGAAATAGCCCAGCGACTTGATGCCCATCCGGCCGAACGACTTGTTATCCCCGCCTCCGGCGATACCCAGGATCATGCAACAGAACACGATAGGCACGACCACCATCTTCATCATCTTGATGAAGATATCGCCAAGCGGTTTCAGGATCTCCGTACTGACCCACGACTGATACTGCGGATGGGTATTGAAGTACCAACCAACGAGCACGCCAAGCAACAGCCCGGCAACGATTTGCCACACCAGGGGAATACGTTTCATGTCTAGCCTTCTTGTTGGAATGAAAGGACTGCATCAATCGGCAGTTGCTAGAGTCATGAGCTTCCAGCTCACTTGAGATCAAATGGCACAACGCCGTTGTGCCATTGCGTTTCTTACTTGGCGAAGAGCTGGCTCATATCCTTGAAGGCCTTGAATTCGAGGGCATTGCCGCAAGGGTCGAACAGGAACATGGTGGCTTGCTCGCCAACCTGTCCTTTGAATCGAATGTAAGGTTCGATCACAAATTCGGTACCGAAAGACTTGAGGCGCTCTGCCAGCGCTTCCCACTCTTCCCATCCCAGGATGATGCCGAAGTGAGGAACAGGAACGTCGTGCCCGTCGACCGGGTTGCTGTGAACGCTTTGCTGAGAGTCGGTTTTCGGGTGTTCGTGAATCACCAGTTGATGCCCGTAAAAGTTGAAGTCGACCCATTGGTTGCTGGAACGACCCTCTTCCAGGCCGAAGACCTCACCGTAAAAAGTGCGGGCTGCAGCCAGGTTGTACACGGGGATGGCGAGGTGGAATGGCGAAAGGCTCATCAGGACTCCGATACGGTTTTTGTGGTTGGTGAGCACATCGTAGGGCGACACTGACAGCAAAAAAATCAATATATATTTCTCAGAAACACAACTAATATTTGTGAATGATCAAAGAACTCAAGACCCTCATTGCCGTCGCCCGGGAAGGCACTTTCGCGGCTGCCGGCAACCGGATCGGCCTCACCCAGGCGGCGGTGAGCGCCCAGATTCAACGTCTGGAAGCCGAGCTCGGCTTTGAAATATTCGACAGAAAAGGACGCTCGGCCCACCTCAACAGGATGGGCCAGCAAGTCCTGCTTCAGGCGCAGGACCTGCTTCGTCTTTACGACAACCTGGGATCGACCACCGTCGGTCTTTCCACCAGCATTCTGGTCAACGTCGGCGCAATCGCCTCAGTCCAGCGATCGTTTCTCCCGGACGCACTCGCCAGGTTCCACCAGCAGTGCCCGGAATGCCGAACGCGTGTCGTGCCCGGTCTTTCCATGGAGCTGGTGAATCTGGTGGACACCGGCGAAATCGACATGGCAGCGATCATTCGGCCGCCCTTCTCGCTTCAAAGCGATCTGCGCTGGACCACGCTGGCGCTTGAACCCTACCGTCTGATCGTGCCCAAGGACGTACCGGGAGAAGACTGGATCGAACTGCTCTCAAGCCTGCCGTTCATTCGCTATGACCGCTCCTCCTTCGGCGGCAGGCAGGTCGATCGTTTCCTGCGACAGATGCATTTCACTTTGCGTGAAGTCTCTGAGCTGGATGAGCTGGAGGCCATCATCAGGCTGGTGGAAAATGGCGTAGGGGTCGCGCTCGTGCCGCAGACGGCCACCCATCAGCAATGGCCGTCAGGTGTGCGGGCGCTTGATCTCGGCCAACACACCTTCCATCGTGATATCGGACTGGTGCACAGGCCTCGGCGAAGTTTCACCGAGCCTGTCAGGACATTGGCTGAACTTATTCTCGAGCAATTCAAGGTGGCGGCTGAGTGAGGGTCGATGGCTCACCCCTCAACAAGCCGCCCCGCAACCCACGCACGACTATACCCAAGCACTTTCCCCGCCAACCCCAGCGGAAAATGAATCACCCCATGTGCGGTTTCCGGCAACAGATGCACCTCCACTTCCGCCGCTCTACCCCAACGCTCAGCCAACTCAAGCGTGTCATCCCTGAGCGGATCCAGTTGCGCAGCAAACATCAACGCTGGCGGAAAACCGGTGAAGTCACCGTACAGCGGTGACAACGGCGCCTGCCGGCGTTCTTCATCGTTCAACCCCGGCGTGAGCATTTGCAGCGCTTCAACCATACCCGGCCCGTCCAGCAGCAAGGTATCGGGCCCGGCGTTGCGTACGCTGGGGGTTCCGGTCAGGTCGTAGACGCCGTAATACAACAGCGCCCCGCTCACCCGTTCGAGCAGGTCCGCCCACTGTTTGAGTTGCAACAGGGTCGCGGCGGCGAGATGGCCGCCTGCCGACTCGCCCACGACGATGACGGGCAGGTTCGCAAACTCGCGGCAGTCATCGCTCAACAGCCAGCGGGCCGCCGTGAGGCAGTCCTGCATGACGCCCTCGATCGGAGTCGAGACCACAAGCCGATAGTCGACCGAGACCACTGCCACGTCGCAGGCTTTCACCATGGCGATGTTGAGGGGGTCGTTCATCTGCGCGTTGCCGATGACCCAGCCGCCGCCATGGAAATCCAGCACTACGCCTTTGGCCTTTGTATTTGGCCGAATAATCCGCACCGGCACTGACGCGCCGTCGACACCCACCACTTTTCGTTCGGCCTTAAGCCCGTGCTTGAGCAACTTTCTTGCGCCGCCCAATTGGCTTAGGCGCAACAACAACTGAATCGCCCGTGGGGTGATGCGATTGCGGATGCGAAAGCGCGGCAGCCGGGCAAGCTTGCGGTTGAACGCGCGCAATTGCGCCAACTCGTTATCGTCTGCGGGCCAACGGGTTGATGTCTTCATTTCGTCCTGGCTCATCGGCGGTTGTTGCGCAGGATATCAGCGGTTGCGGTCTGTTCCAGCCTGGATGCCTGGAGCAACGCAAAAAGCTCATTGGCCGTTTGTCGCGCCGTTGATAGGAATAGGCAATGATCAAAGACAAACCGACATAGGTGAGTGTTTCTTCGATGGATACCATGAGCTGAAACCGGATTAACTGGAGCCCGTCATGACCACCACCAAAACCCTCTTCATCACCGGCGTCAGCAGCGGCTTCGGCCACGCGCTGGCCAAGGAAGCGCTGGATGCCGGCCACCGCGTCATCGGCACCGTGCGCAACGAAGCCGATCTGCAAGCCTTTCAGGCTCTTTCTATCGATAATGCGTACGGCGTGCTGCTGGACGTCACGGACTTCGACCGCATCGAAGGCGTCGTGGCGACCGTCGAAGCGACCCACGGTCCGGTCGATGTGCTGGTCAACAACGCCGGCTACGGCCACGAAGGCATTTTCGAAGAGTCGCCGCTGGAGGACATGCGCCGCCAGTTCGACGTGAATGTGTTCGGCGCGGTCGCGGTGACCAAGGCGTTTGTGCCGTTCTTTCGCCAGCGGCGGGCGGGTCATATTCTCAATATCACGTCGATGGGCGGCACAATCACCATGCCGGGTATCGCGTACTACTGCGGCAGCAAGTTTGCGCTCGAAGGTATCTCCGATACCCTGAGCAAGGAACTGGCGCCGTTCAATATCTTCGTGACCGCCGTCGCACCGGGTTCATTTCGGACCGACTGGGCCGGCCGTTCGATGCAGCGCACGCCCCGCAGCATCGCCGACTATGACGCCAGTTTCGATCCGGTGCGCAAGGCCCGCGAAGACAAAAGCGGCAAGCAACTCGGTGATCCGCGCAAAGCGGCGCAGGCGATGTTGCAGATCATCGCCAGCCCTGCTCCACCGGCGCATCTGTTGCTCGGCAGCGATGCATTGAGCCTGGTGCGCGACAAGCTGAAACGCGCCGCCAGCGAGATCGATCAATGGGAAGCGCTGACCCGTTCCACCGACCATTGAACGGCCCACAGAGAGAACCCGATGAAACAGGCCGACCCAAGCACTTCGCGCATGGTGCAGCTCATGGAAACGCTGGCACCGGTCGAGGGCTACAACCTCAGCGCGCTGGAGGGCGTGCGCTTCCTGCGCTCGAACCGGCCACTGACCCGCACGCCGGTGCTGTACGACCCCGGCATCGTGATTCTCTGTCAGGGCCAGAAGCGCGGGTATCTGGGCGATGACGTCTACGTGTATGACGCCCAGCACTATCTGGTGGTGTCGGTTCCGATCCCCTTCACCATGGAGACCGATGCCTCTGAGGACGAGCCAATGCTCGCGATCTATATGCAACTCGATTTCCAGGTGGCCAGCGAGTTGATGCCGCAAGTGGATGAGATTCACGGCCCGAGTGATGCGCTACCCAAGGGCATGTTCGCCTCGCCGATGGACGACCGCCTGCGCGCATCGACGCTGCGCTTTCTCGAAGCCGTGAGTATTGAGGGTGAGGCACAGATATTGGGGCCAGCTCTGTTGCGGGAAATCTATTACCGCATCCTGACCGGCGAACAAGGCGGCTCGATGCGCGCCGCACTCAATCGACAGGGACACTTCGGCAAGGTGACGCGGGCGATCCGCAAGATCCACAGCAGCTATCAGGAGCGCCTGGACGTCGAGCAACTGGCCCGCGAAGCGAGCATGAGCGTGCCCAGTTTTCACCTGCACTTTCGCAGCGTGACGGACGCCTCGCCCATGCAATACCTGAAGTCGACACGCCTGCATCAGGCGCGACTTTTGATATTGCGCCATGCCATGACCGCGTCAGCGGCGGCGTTCAGTGTCGGCTATGAAAGCGCTTCGCAATTCAGCCGCGAGTTCAAACGGTTCTTCGGCCGAACGCCGCAAGCGGAGATCGAGTGGATGAAGGCAACGTATGCGTTGCCTGCGCCGACGTCGGCCTCGGTTTATGTTTCGTCGCATTAGCCGATCAGGCATCTACAGGTGACTGCGGGGTGTCGGGGTCCAATTGCCGACGGCGGAACTGTCCAGGTGGCTGGCCGTGGATCTGGCGAAAGCGCCGGGAGAAATAAGCTTCATCCGCAAAACCACACAGCCTCGCCACCTCGCCCACTGGCCGGGCTCCATTGAGCAGGTAATTGCGCGCCGCGTGCATTCTGCGTTCCAGCACCAGCTCGGTGAAGGTCTTGCCGATTTCCTTGCGCAGCCAGTGCGTGAGGTAAGTCGGTGACAGGTAGGTCGCCGCCGCCACCTTGATCAGATTGAGATCGGGGTCGGCAATATTCTTGCGCAGGTACTCGAACATCCGGCTCAGTGCATCCCGTCGACTGGCCTGTGCTGCGTTTTCTTCCGCCAGGCGTTTGAGCGGTTCGGCATACAGGACGCACACCTTGCCCACCAGTTGCAGCAGCAATCCCTTGAGCACTTCGCGCGTACCGAACTGACGATTCTCGTCCAGCCTGCGCATCTGTTCGATCAGGCCACAGACCTCGTTGAAATCCTCATTCCCCAGAATGAAATCCAGATGCTCCTGAAAGCGAAACGGCGACAGTTCGGGCGCCAGGAGAATCGATACCTCCTCCAGATCCATTGGGTCGCACTGCAAATGCGGCAACAGAAAGGTCTGGGAAAAGTTGATCACCATGAAATTGCTGTCCGCCGGATGCGGGATGACATGCACACGGTGCGGCAGGATGAATGCCAGTGCGTTACGCGGAAACGGACGAACCGCGTTGCCTATGTGCTGCACCGTGTCGCCGCCGAGGTTGATCTGGATCTGGAAGTATTCGTGTCGGTGCGGGCCAGTCTCGGCGCGGCGACCTTTCTTGTCACGAATGTAGAAATCCATCATCTCGCTGCGTTGCTGCATGACGTAGGTGGGCACACGGCATTGTGACGTCATTTCTTGAGAATCCTCGACAGGTTACTTGGGCAGGTTTTCCTGGCGTTACCGAGTTATCGGCGTGGCTCATCTTGAAGGTTCGTCGCCGACCCTTCAAGCAGTCATACGACGACGCCAGACTCAGTGTTTTTTCTACACCGCCACTGCCAATGATCACTGTCCAAAAAACGCGACCGCAAATTCAGTATTTTTTCCTTTTAAAAACAGTCGGATAGAAAACAAAGCAGAGAGCATATGGAAAATTTACTGTGTGGACTTTTTTTGGACAGGTTTATCCGACGCGCCCTTCTCCGGAAAAAATGATCTAACACCTTGATTGATTTCAAGAGGTTGTACGACCACTGTATTTCCCACGCCCAACCTCTTTCAAAAACAACAGAAGGTGCGCACGTCATGAATCCGCTATTGCTCCCCGCCGCCCCTCCCCACCCTTTACCGACGATGCCAGCCGGAAGACGTCCCTGAACGTCTGACCCTGGCCGTTTTTGCCATTGGTTTCAACTTCGATTGCCTTGCCCCCGAACAGCGGGCAACGGCGTCGGCTGTCCGCAAACAACTCGACACTTCTAACAATAACGAGGTCCACTCATGTCGAATTCACACACCTCCCCCACCACCGCCCCGCCGTTGATTGCCGGCGACAGGGACGCCGTCTCTTCCCGGCGGCTGCCGACGCGCCGACGCTGGTTCATGCTCTCGCTGCTGCTGATTGCGACGATCATCAATTACATCGACCGGGTGAACATCTCGATCGCCGCCCCGTTCATGGCCAAGGACCTGGGCCTGGACAAGATCGAAATGGGGCTGATCTTCTCTGCCTTTGCCTGGACCTACGCACTCGCTCTGGTGCCGGCCGGATTTATCGCCGACCGCTTCGGCTCACGCTTCACCTACGGGGTTTCACTGATCAGTTGGTCGACCGTCACGGTGTTTCAAGGCTTCGCCACGGGATTCGCTTCGCTGTTCGGCCTGCGCCTGGCCGTCGGGGCGATGGAAGCGCCGGCGTTTCCGGCCAACAGCCGTGCGGTAACCGTGTGGTTCCCGGCGCGGGAACGGGGCCTGGCCAGCAGCATTTACGTCTGCGGGCAATACCTGGGCACGGCACTGTTTACCGGTGCCCTGCTGTGGCTGGCCACAACCTTTGACTGGCGCCATGTCTTCTACAGCACTGGCGCGCTCGGCATCGTCTTCGGTGCGCTGTGGCTGTATCTGTATCGCGATCCGCTGAACTGCAAGAAGGTCAGCAAAGAAGAGTTGAAATACATCGAGGCCGGTGGCGGACTGGTCAAGAGCAGCCAGGAACGCACCCGTTTCAACTGGCGTCAGATCGCCGAGCTGTTCAGCTATCGCCAGGTCTGGGCCATTTGTATCGGCAAGTTCGCCAGCACCTCGGCGCTGTACTTCTTCCTCACCTGGTTCCCGACCTATCTGATTGAAGAACGCCATCTGACCACGATCAAGGCCGGGATCTTTGCCGTGATGCCCTTCGTGGGCGCAACGGTCGGCATCCTGCTCGCCGGCATCGTCTCCGACCTGTTGATCCGTCGTGGCTATTCAATGTCTTTCGCCCGGAAACTGCCGCTGGTAGTCGGGTCGATGCTGGGCATGTCGATCGTGCTGGTGAACTTCACCGACTCGAACGTCATCTGCATCGCCGTGCTGACCATTGCCTTCTTCGCGCAGGGCATCGCGTCGTCCTCGTGGGCGGCGGTGTCGGAGGTGGCGCCCAAGGAACTGATCGGGCTGACCGGCGGGATCACCAGCCTGGCCGCCAACATCGGCGGCATTGTGACCCCGATCGTGATCGGCGCCATCGTCCACGCCACCGGCTCGTTCGCCTGGGCGTTCTGGTTCATAGGCGCCGTGGCGCTGATCGGCACTCTCTCCTACTCATTGCTGCTCGGTCGCCTGTACCGCATCGAGTTGAAAACGCGCTGAAGCCAGAACAACTGTTTTCTCCAATTGGAAGCGGCTTTCGTCCAACTTCGCCAGCGACTGTCGCCGTACGCTTACCTTTCAAACAGGACTTGCAGCAGGATGAACATGACCGAATACGTCTTTACCCCGGATCTGCCAGTGACCTTGCCGGTTGTCGGCAGCGAGCAACGCTTTCCCGTCGGACGCGTGTTCTGCGTCGGCCGCAACTACCCGTGGCCGGACACCCTGGGCCAACCGCGTCAGCCACCGGTGTTCTTCATGAAACCGGCCAGCACTGTGGTGGACGCTGCCGGCGAAGTGATCTTCCCGTCACTGACCGAAGAGTTCGCCCATGAAATCGAACTGGTCGTGGCCATCGGCGAAGGCGGCGCGCAGATTCCCGAGAGCCAGGCGCTGGCCTATGTCTGGGGCTACGCCGCCGGGCTGGATCTGACCCGTCGTGACGTACAGCGCCTGGCCAAGCGCGACGGTTTGCCATGGGAAGGTGCCAAGGTGTTTGACGGCGCCGCACCGATGACCGCCATTGTGCCGGTCACTCGGGCCGGTCGGCTCGAAGGGGAATTATGGTTGAGCGTGAACGGTGAAGAACGCCAGCGCGATCGTCTCGACAGCCAGATCTGGTCGGTGAGTGAAGTCATCAGCCGCATCTCGCAATCCGTAACACTCAAGGCCGGCGACCTGATCATGACCGGCAGCCCCGCTGGCGTCGATGTCTTGCAACCCGGCGACGTCATCAGCGCCGGGATCGACGGCATTGGCCAACTCGAAATGCGCGTCGGCCCACGGCCTTGAGTCTGACCTTAAGTGATTAGAAAAAGGAGAACAACAAAATGTCTGACACTCAATCCTTGAAAGTTGCCCTGGTGACCGGCGCCGGCAGCGGGATCGGCCGTTCCGTAGCCTTGGGCCTGCTGGCCGACGGATACACCCTGGTGCTGGCCGGACGCCGGCCCGAACCCTTGCACGCGTTGGTCGATCTGGCGGCCAGCGAAGGAAACGAAGCGCTAGCGGTGCCCACCGATGTACGCGACCCGGCCAGTGTCGATCAGCTGTTTGCAACCATTGCCGAAGTCTACGGACGCCTGGACGTGGTCTTCAACAACGCCGGGGTCAATGCCCCCGCCGTGCCGCTGGACGAACTGACGTTCGAGCAGTGGCGAAACGTGATCGACACCAACCTCAACGGGGTTTTTCTCTGCGCCCGTGGCGCGTTCGGGCTCATGCGCCGGCAGCAGCCACAGGGCGGACGCATCATCAACAACGGTTCGATTTCGGCTCACACCCCGCGTCCTTTCAGTAGCGCGTACACCGCCAGCAAACACGCGGTGCTGGGGCTGACCAAATCCCTGGCGCTGGATGGTCGGGAATTCAATATCGCCTGCAGCCAGATCGACATCGGCAATGCCTTGACCGAAATGTCGGTGCGCATGACCAAAGGCGTGCGCCAGGCCAACGGCAGCATCGCCGTGGAGCCGATGGTCGACGTCAAGCATGTCGCCGACGCCGTGCGCTACATCGCCGGTCTGCCCCTGTCGGCCAACGTCCTGAACATGACCGTCATGGCGACTGCCATGCCGTTTGCCGGCCGTGGTTGAGCCGGCTTTTTTATTGCGTAAGTGAGGTTTACATGAAGCCAGAAGTCTTGCAGTTGAGCCCGATCCTGATTCCGCAAATCAATGCCCGTCTCGGCGAACTGTTCACGATCAGGCGTTATTTCGAGCAGGCCGACAAAGCGGCGTATTTGCAGGAACACGGCGCCAACATTCGCGGCGTGATCACCGGTGGCCACACGGGCATCAGTCAGGCGTTGATGGCGCAACTGCCCAAACTGGAAGTGGTGGCGGTCAACGGTGTCGGCACCGATGCGGTCGACCTGGCCTACGCCCGGGATCGCGGGATCCGCGTGACGGCGACCATCGGGGCTCTGACCGAAGACGTGGCCGACCTGGCCATCGGCTTGCTGATCGCCGTGTGCCGTGGGTTGTGTACCAGTGACCGTTACGTGCGCTCGGGCCAGTGGCCGCAGAGCCCGACGCCGCTTGCACCGCTGCCGCTGGCACGTCAGGTGTCCGGCATGCGGATCGGCATCGTGGGCATGGGCCGGGTGGGCCGAGCGGTCGCCACTCGCGCTGCCGCGTTTGGCTGTCCGATCAGTTACACCGACCTGCAACCGATGAGCGATATCAGCCACACCTTCATCGCCGACCTCAAGCAATTGGCCCGCGACAGTGATGCGCTGATTCTCGCGGCGGCCGCCGACAAGGCCGAAGCCATCATCGATGCCTCCGTGCTGCAGGCCCTGGGCAAGGGCGGCTACCTGATCAACGTCGCCCGGGGAAAACTGGTCAACGAAACCGATCTGGTGGCGGCCCTGACGGCCGGTGAGATCGCGGGTGCGGCGCTGGATGTTTTCGTCGATGAGCCCAACGTTCCTGAAGCCTTGTTTGCCCAGGAACAGGTGGTGCTGCAACCGCACCGCGCCAGCGCGACCCTGCAGACCCGCACCCGCATGGGCGAGATGGTTGTGGCGAGCCTGGTGGACAGTTTTGCCGGAAAGACTCCGCAAGGGTGTGTAACCGGCTGAGCCTCAAAGTCATCGGGGGCCACTGCCCCCGATGATGGATTCCGGACCCGGACTACAACGTGTACGAGATACCGACCTGCACCGTTCTCGGCGCCCCCGGATAGGCGTAGACGTTACCGAATGCGCCCTCGTCGTAGTCCCGGTCAAACAGATTCTTCAGGTCGAGGTTGAGGCGTACCTTGTCATTGACCTTGTAGTAGCTGAGCAGGTCGACAACCGTATAGCTCCCCATCGAGAACGCAGTGTTCGCCGTTTGACCGGCGCGCTCATCGACATATTTGAGGCCTGTTCCCAGACCCAGACCACTGAGGGCACCGTCCTGGAACTCATAGACGTTGAGCAGGCTGAAGCTGTTTTTCGGGATGTTCATCAGTTGCGTGCCGGAGCGGATCACGTTGTCCTTGGTCACCTCGGCATCGACGTAGGCGTAACCCCCGATGACACGCCACTCGGGGGTCAGGTTGCCGGCGACATTGAGGTCAAACCCGCGGCTGCGCACTTCCCCGGCAGCCACGCTGAAAGTCGAGTCCACCGGGTCAGTGGTCAGGACATTGCGCTTTTCAATCTGATAGATCGCCGCGTCAACGCTCAACTGATGATCCAGCGCTTCCCATTTGACGCCCATCTCCCAGGACTTGCCTTTCTCCGGTTCAAAGCCCCCGCCCTGTCGGCTCGCGCCGGTATTGGGCTTGAATGAACGCGCGGTGTCCGCGTAGACCGCGAGGGTGTCGGTCAGGTCGTAGATCACACCGACGCGGGGCGTCACGGCATTGTCACTGGCCTGCCAGTTCTTGCCGCCGGGCACGTAGGTTTCGTAGTCGTGTTCGAAGCGTTCGAAACGTGCGCCGGCCAGGACTTTCAGCCGATCGGTCAGGGCCACCTGGTCCTGTACGAACGCGGCGTAGGTCTTGAGATTTTCCTTGTCGTGGGTCGGGGTGCGCGTCAGTGCCGGACGGGGCTGCCCATACACCGGATTGAAGATATCGATCGGATAGGCACTTACCGCGCCGCTGGAGCGCTGGATGATCGACTGGTAGTCGTAGTCCTCGTATTCGATACCGGTGAGCAATGTGTGCTGCAGGCCGCCCGTGGAGAAGTGACCGGTCAGGTTGAGCTGAGTGTCCTTGTCGGTCCACTCCAGCTTGCGGTAGTTGAAATTTCGTCCCAGGGTCCGGCCGTCGGCGGCAATGCCGTTGGCTTCAATGGCATTGCCCTGCAAGGTACCGTCGAGCCACTGGAAGCCACCGCCGAGCGTCCAGTCCTCATTGAGCACATGCTCGAAGCGCAATTGCGCCATGTTGTTGTCGTTGTGCAATTTGCCAGCGTCCGGTTCACCGAAGAAGGTGTCACGGGAGGCAGTGCCGATCTGCCGGGGATAACGCGTCGCGCCCCGGTCCAGCGGATGATTGTTGCGCATGAAGTCACCCTCGAAGATCACTCGGGTGTCATCGCTGGCTTGCCAGGTCAGCACGGGGGTCACGCCGTAGCGTTCGGTTTCGACGTGGTCGCGGAAGGTATCGCCGCCCTCGCCCACCACGTTCAGGCGATAGGCCAGACGCCCCTCTTCATCGAGCGGACCGGAAGCATCCAGAGTACCGCGGCGCATGCCTTGGTCATTCAACTGGCTGCCGAGTGTGACCGTGCGCTCGGGCAACGGTTGTTTGGAAACGACATTGAAGGTGCCACCCGGATCGCCACGGCCGTAGAGCATGGTCGCCGGACCGCGCAGGACCTCAAGACGCTCGATGGTGTTGGCAT
The DNA here is from genome assembly GCF_002112305.1 of Pseudomonas sp. R45(2017). NCBI lineage: Bacteria > Pseudomonadati > Pseudomonadota > Gammaproteobacteria > Pseudomonadales > Pseudomonadaceae > Pseudomonas > Pseudomonas sp. R45(2017). The sequence goes on from NZ_NEHH01000008.1 coordinate 368,822, forward strand.
CCGGCATGTTCGGATACCCGCGATTGATCGGGAAACCATTACGGTAGAACTCGCCGGTGGTAAATCCGCGCACGGTGAACGTGGTCAGTCCCTGGCCGCCGAAATTGTTGGCTCGCCCTACTCCGCCCGCGTAATCCAGTGCGTCCTGCAGCCGGGTAGCACCGATGTCTTCGACCGCGTCTTTAGTGACGACACTGATCGACTGCGGGGTTTCATGGATCGAGGTATCGGTTCGGGTGGCGCTGGCCGAACGGGTCGCGCGATATCCGTGTACCGGGCCGTCCGCTCTTTCGTAATCCGCGGTACCGACCACATCGGTTGCCTCCAGCTCCAGCGCTGACACCGTTGAATCGGATGGCTCGGCCCAAGCAAAGGGAGACAACGTTTGCAACACACAGATGGACAGCAGAGTTCGACGCATGAGGAGAAAACCTTACGGATAGGCCAGAACGAAGGGGATAACTGCCAGCAAAAACGCGGCGGATGGTATACCACTCGTCGCGCAATTGATAGGCATTCCCATTCGTTTGTGCAGCTGACTCTCACCTCTTGCGTCTATTTCCTGCTCACACGCTCAACAGGCGTTTCGTGGTCGCCATTGACGTACTCAACGACTGTCCTGTGCGTTGCAGTTTGTTCAGCAAACTGGCCCCTAGCCACAGTTGATACAGGGTTTCAGCCAGTTGCCGAGCATCGCCCTCAGGCAAGCTTTTTTCGACCAGGCCCTGTTCGATGCACTCGCTGATGCGCGCCACCACTCGCTCTGCACCATCACGCAAGGTCAGGCGCATGGTTTCGGACAGATCAGACACCTCGGCGCTGAGTTTGACCACCAGGCATTCGTCGCCATGGCCTTCCAGGGTGCAGCGATCCTGCCAGCCTTGCCAATAATCCATCAGCCGTTCATAGGCGCTCAGGCCGGGCAGCGTCAGGCGTCGCTCCATGTCCGCCAGATAGTCGACGAAGTAATCCTCGAGCAAGGCCTGGCCGTACAGTTCCTTGGATTTGAAGTAGTGATAGAACGAGCCCTTGGGCACGCCGGCGGTCTGCAGGATCTCGTTCAGGCCGACACTGGTGAAGCCTTTCTCGGCCATCATCCGGTGGCCGGTGTCGAGCAAATGTTGGCGGGTGTCGTCGTAGGTCGGTTTCATGGGGCGCAGATTACCAGGCAATAGACCAGTCGTTTAACTCAAAGGAACGCGAGTTTGCCACATCTGTCCATGAAAAAGCTTCACAGAAAAAATTACTAGACGACCGGTCTAATTGGAAACTATGCTGCGCTCCGACAAACCTTTTCCCCGGTGTCGAACCTGTGCGAATACCTTGCTCATGAACGCCACCTGACCAACCCAGGGTGCTCTATGAAAATCTTGATGGTTCTGACTTCCCACGATCAACTCGGCAATACCGGCAAGAAGACCGGCTTCTGGCTCGAAGAGTTCGCCGCCCCCTACTACGCCTTCAAGGACGCCGGCGCCGACGTCACCCTGGTTTCGCCCGCTGGCGGCCAGCCTCCGCTGGATCCGAAGAGCGACGAGCCCGATGCTCAGACGACTGAAACCGATCGCTTCCGCCAGGACCCTGCGGCCCAGCAGGCACTCGCGAGCACCGGCCGCCTGGCCGACGTCCGCGCCGAAGATTTCGATGCGGTGTTTTATCCAGGTGGCCATGGCCCGCTCTGGGACCTGGCCGAAGACAAGCATTCGATTGCCCTGATCGAAGCCTTCGCGCGCAGCAACAAGCCCCATGGCTTCGTCTGCCATGCGCCGGGGGTGCTGCGTCATGTCGTCGACGCAGACGGTAAACCGCTGATCCAGCATCGCGAAGTGACCGGTTTCACCAATTCCGAAGAGGCGGCCGTCGGTTTGACGGATGTCGTACCTTTCCTGATCGAAGACGAGTTTCAGCGTCTTGGCGGTCGCTATTCCAAAGTTGCGGATTGGCAAGTTCATGTCGTGACGGATGGAAAACTGGTCACCGGCCAGAATCCTGCCAGCTCGGCAGCTGTCGCCGAAAAACTGCTGAAGCTGCTGGGCTGAAGCTTTCCGCTACATCCTCGAACAACTGATCCGGACACCGTGTGTGCGTTGCACGGTGTTCTTTTTTCGCCACTTGAATAGTCGACTGGTCTAATAAGGCCATGAAAAGGTATTTCCATGAACCACAGCAGTTTCTTTACACCCGTCACCCTGGGCCGCCACATCCTGAAAAACCGCATAGTCCTGCCGCCCCTCACCCGCCAGCGCAGCACCCAACCGGGCAATGTCGCCAATGAATTGATGGCCGAGTATTACCAGCAGCGTGCCGGTGCCGGTTTGCTGGTGACTGAAGGCACCCAGATCGAACCCCGTGGCCAGGGTTACGCCTGGACTCCAGGTATTCATACACCTGAGCAAATTGCCGGTTGGCGCAAGGTCACCGAGGCTGTCCACGCCAGTGACGGCGTGATTTTCGCGCAGCTATGGCACGTCGGTCGCGTATCCCATACTGCCCTGCAACCCAATGGCGACGCACCGGTGTCGGCCTCCGCCATCGCCACCGACCGGATCAGTGTGTTCATCGAAACCGCGCCCGGTGTGGGCGCTCTGGTTCCGCCGTCCGCGCCTCGAGCGCTGACCACCGATGAAGTCCAGGAACTGGTTCAGCTGTACATCCAGGCGGCGCGCAATGCCATGGACGCCGGTTTCGACGGTATCGAACTGCATTGTGCCAATGGTTATCTGGTGAACCAGTTCATCTCCGCCCACAGCAATCTGCGCACCGATCAATACGGCGGTTCGCTGCATAACCGTTTGCGCTTTCTGCGTGAAGTGGTGGCCGGGGTCGCCGAATGCATCGGCAAAGAAAAGGTCGGCGTGCGCTTTGCCCCGCTGTTCACCACCACCGATGAAGAGCGGACTTATCTGGGTATGGTCGAGGAAGACCCGCACACCACCTATATCGAAGCGATCAAGGTGCTGCAAGACGTCGGCATCGCCTACCTGTCCATCGCCGAAGCCGACTGGGACGACGCGCCAGTGATGCCGGAAACCTTCCGTCGAGCGGTACGCGACACCTTCAGCGGCGCGATCATCTACGCGGGCCGCTACAACGCCGAAAGCGGTGCGCGGTTGCTTGAATCCGGATTGGCGGACCTCGTGGCTTTCGGTCGCCCGTTCATGGCTAATCCGGACCTGCCCGCGCGGATCGCCAATGGCTGGCCGCTGAATTCGCTGAACCCGGCCACGGTGTATGGCGGCCATGCCGAAGGCTATGTGGATTACCCGGTGTACGGAGAGTAGCTTTCGCTGGCGACACTTTTGGCGAGCTGATTGCGGCCCGCCCCTTTAGCTTGATACAGCGCCTGATCTGCCGCAGCGATCAGGCCTTGTACCGTGTCCAGTTGCGACCCTGTGGCGGCCGCAGTGCCGATGCTCACACTCACTCGGCCGAATGGACTGGTCCGGTGAGCGATAGGCTCTTGCGCCAAGCGTTTCAGGATTATTTGCGCCACGACCGCTGCGCCGTCCCTCGTCTCGACTAGACGATTTTCAAAGCCTTGAGAATCACCAGCGTATTCTCGGCAAACGCTTGAGCCTGCCAGGTCAGTTCGGCAAGGTTTTCTTCAGCGGTGGTCAGGGCCCTGCCGTCCTTCAGAAGACCTTCGCCCTGGCCGCCGATGATGCCCCACGCCAGTTGCGCCCATTCAGCCGGGTGCTTTTTGCCTTGCTTGATCGAGATCAGGAACAACTGCTGGAAGCGGCTGACCGTCACGCCACCACCGGTCACCGGACTCGCCAGGGTCTGAATCCTGTTGCCGTACAACGAACGCTTGCACAGCTGCAGGTTGAGGGTGTTGCAACGGGCCTGCACCAGCTTTTCAGCCGCCTCGCTCTGACAGGGCGCTACAACGCTCATGCCGATCAGCACGTTGAGGGCCTGCTCGACGTCGCCATAGGCCAACGAGGGCACGAGATCCAGCAAATGCCGCAAGCTCTTCGGCACATAGGCGTCATCCGCCAGGGCTGCGAGTACCGGGCCATAGATCTCTGCCTGCAGCGTCGCTGCGCCCGCCGGACCGGTGACGTTGGCCGGCACGCTGTCGGCTGCCTGCAACAGGACGAAGCGCGTGCTGAGCATCCGCTCACGGTGCTCGGAGGCGGACAGCTTGTTGGCGCCACGCACATAAAGATCCCGGCGGAAACTCTGGTTCACAAAGTAGTCACGCGCCTGCTCACGCATGACGGGATGCTCGATACCTTCCAGAAAGTCCATGCCTTCGGCGCTCAGGTTGAGCGGGTCGACGGAGTCCAGCGGCACGGCTGTCGTGGCGTAATCGAGCTTGGCGGGTGCCAGGGCATCCACCACGTCGGTGAAATACATGCAGTTCCAGTCGCGGTTGAAATACTCATGGGCGACGTACTGGCGATCCTGACCCTTGATGCTCTGGAGCTTGGCGTCCAGCCCCGGTGCGGAGTTGGCATATTTAGGATTTGCAGCCAGCAGCGCTTCGGAAAATTGCAGCGCAGCGTCGATACGTTGATCAGGGCGCGCAGACGGCTGGCTGGCGAAACGGTCGTGCAGACTGAACAGTTGGCGCAACGGTGCCTGAGGCGACCAGCCCGGGAAGCAGTTGTAGCTGACGTAGAGCAGACCACCTGGCTTGAGATGACGGCGGACGAATTCCACGATCAGCTTATGGTTATCGCGGCTGACCCAGGTCCAGATGCCATGCAGGCTGATGCTATCGAACTGAGGTAAGTCATGGCGGGCCAGCAACTGCTCGAAGCTGTCGTCATACAGTCGCGCATCGCTGCCCCAGTCTCTGGCCAGAGCGATGGCATGGGACGCCTGACCCGGGTGGAAGTCGGTACCGACATAGGAGCCTGGATTGCCCGCGGCATGGATGTTGATCGAAACGCCCTGACCAAAGCCCAGCTCACAGTGATAACCGTCGGTGCTCTCCAGCGTGGCGAAACCGCGCAGCAGCAGACAATAACGCTGGAAAACCGGATTGATTTCCCGGCTATACCCGTAGGTGTAGCCTTCGTCCGTGAAATATCCCTCGTTCCAGGCATTGCTCATGCGTGCACCCTACTCTGATATCGGAAATGAAAGTCGCTCTTATACGGGGTAGTGATGGCGTATCACAAGAGGAGAAGCTATCAGGCAAACGCGTCTTCGATAAATGCCTCTAGCGTCTCTTCCTCGAGGATTTCGATCGAGAAGTGGCCGAAGCGCTTGGGCAACCAGATGATGCGTGCCCCTGCCGGTGATTGGAGATGTTCGCGGACCAACGGTTTACCGTTTTCATCTTCGGGCTGTACGCCTTCAGCGACAAGCTCGTCGTAGGCTTTTTCGATATCGGGAGTCGAATAGCAGTGACGGTAGATCATGCCCTCGCCTGCGCTATCCAGGAGCTCCCGCAGATTACCGGCCAATGGCTGAACCAGCATGAAACGCTCCTGCCCGATCAACGCAATCGCATAACGCACATGCAGGCCGCCCCGCTCCCACACCAGCGTCCTGGAGGTTCTCGCCTTTAATATTTGCGCGTAGTACGCGCAGGCTTCTTCGAGGTTATTGACGAGTACATCGACGTGACTGAACTTGAGTTGCATTGCCTGCCTCCTGCCGAACGGACGCACATGGTAACCAACAACGCGTGCTCAAACGTGAGCAAAAACTTTCCTGCGGGCAAAACAAAACCCCAACTGCTTTCGCAATTGGGGTTTCGGAATTTAATCTTGACGATGACCTACTCTCACATGGGGAAACCCCACACTACCATCGGCGATGCATCGTTTCACTTCTGAGTTCGGGATGGGATCAGGTGGTTCCA
>NZ_NEHH01000009.1:0-338434 GCF_002112305.1 Pseudomonas sp. R45(2017)
TGGAACCACCTGATCCCATCCCGAACTCAGAAGTGAAACGATGCATCGCCGATGGTAGTGTGGGGTTTCCCCATGTGAGAGTAGGTCATCGTCAAGATTAAATTCCGAAACCCCAATTGCGAAAGCAGTTGGGGTTTTGTTTTGCCCGCAGGAAAATGGATTGTTTGAATTCTATGCAGCGGCCCGGTGCATGGCTATTATTCGGGCCTCATTCTGAGGCGAGACCTGCATGCTGACGTTGTTGAACCTTCTGAAGGATGGTCGATTCCATTCCGGTCAGGCCCTGGGTGTTGCTCTGGGAATTAGTCGAAGTGCGGTGTGGAAGCAGCTTCAGCATCTGGAGGCGGAGCTTGGGTTATCCATACATAAAGTTCGAGGGCGGGGCTATCAATTGGCTTCGCCATTGGCGCTGCTTGACTCGCTCAGGATAGAGGAAAGTCTTTCCGGCTGGTCTGTCAGTATCTTCGATTCCGTGGACTCGACTAATGCTGAATCGCTGCGCGCGGTGGATGGGGGGCGGGCGGCTCCCTTTCTTGTACTGGCTGAGCGCCAGAGCTCAGGGCGGGGGCGCAGAGGCCGTAAATGGGTGAGTCCGTTTGCTGAAAACCTCTATTACAGTCTCGTGCTGCGCATCGATGGTGGGATGCGTCAGCTTGAAGGGTTAAGTCTCGTTGTTGGTCTCGCGGTCATGCAGGCCTTGCATGCGCTTGGGGTGCCAGGTGCAGGGCTGAAATGGCCCAATGATGTATTGGTCGACCAAAAAAAAATCGCCGGGATCCTGTTGGAGCTGGTTGGTGATCCAGCAGACGTGTGCCATGTAGTGTTGGGCATAGGCATTAATGTGAACATGCAGGCTACAGACGAAGTTGATCAGCAATGGACTTCAATGCGTCTAGAATCGGGCAAATCTTGTGATCGCAATATTCTGGCGATTGAGCTGAGTAAGCAGCTGCAACTCTATCTGCAGCGTCACCAATCAGGTGGCTTCTCTGCGCTTCAGGCGGAGTGGGAGGCGAGTCATTTGTGGCAAGGGCAGCCGGTTTCTCTCACCGCCGGTGTCAATCAGGTAGAGGGTGTGGTGCTGGGAATCGATAATCAGGGCGCGCTTAGGCTGAAGGTAGATGGTGTGGAAAAGGTCTTTAGTGGCGGTGAGCTCAGCTTGAGGTTGCGTGATGATTCTTGAGCTCGATTGTGGAAACAGCTTTATCAAATGGCGTGTGCTGAGCGTTGAGGCCGGCGTCTTGGTCGCGGAGGGCGTGGTCGACTCTGACATGGCGTTGGTTGACGGTCTTCGATCGTTCGAGAAAGTGTCTCTCAAGAAATGTCGCCTCGTCAGCGTAAGAACCGAAGATGAGACTAATTTGCTGATTGGCTTGCTCAAGCATGAGTTCGGCATTTCCGTTGTCTGTGCGGCGCCCGCTCGCGAGATGTCCGGCGTAAAGAATGGTTACGACGACTATGAGCGCCTTGGTCTCGATCGCTGGCTGGCGATGCTTGGTGGTTTTCACCTGGCTAAAGGTGCTTGTCTGGTTCTTGATTTCGGGACAGCGGTGACTGCGGACTTTATCTCCGTGGACGGCGAGCATCTGGGAGGCTTCATTTGTCCTGGCATGCCGCTGATGCGTAATCAGTTGCGTACGCATACTCGAAAAATTCGCTATGGAGACCTGGCGGCAGAGCGTGCATTGACGAGCCAGGCTCCGGGGCGCAATACGGCTGAGGCTGTAGAGCGTGGCTGTTCGTTGATGCTCAGAGGATTTGTGTTGACGCAGCTGGAGATGGCGCGCTCCTACTGGGGTGATGACTACAGTGTCTTCATTACGGGTGGTGATGCCGAGCTGGTTTCGGATGTTGCGCCTGAGGCTCGGATTGTTCCCGATTTGGTGTTCGTGGGTTTGGCTATGGCGTGTCCTTTGTCCTGAGGTTTGTATGCGTTGGTTGTTTCTTCTGCTTCTGGTACTCAATGTGTTTTATTACGTCTGGCATCAGCAGGAGGCCCCGCTACGCGCAAAGGATGTAACGCCGCTCAGTCTTTATCGTGGCTCGCAACAGGATATTCGCTTGCTGAGTGAAGCTGGTGGTGATGCTTCCCGTGAAAAAAGGACTGGGGGGAAGTCTGATGGGCAGTGCCTTTATGTAGGTGGTTTGGCGCGCCCCGAGACCGCTCAGGCGTTGGAACAGCGTTTGACGGAGATTGGAGCAAAAGCTCTTCCTTCGTCAAAAGAGTCTTCCGGCGGCTCATATTGGTTCCAGATTACGCCCGAAACCCAGCGTTTGCTGGGTGATGCTCAGTTACAAAACCTTTCCAGGGAATTCAATGAGTTAAAACATAAAATAATGCTGTGCGAGGGGGTTGCACCTACTGAATAGTTTGCATAGAATGGCGCCCGCTCCACAGCGAAGACCTGAAAAGGTAGAAGCAGTGGGGTGGTGTCAATGCAGCTAACCTCAGGTTTTTAAATGAGAAAATGCTTGACAGGGGTTTGGCATAGTATAGAATGCCGGCCTGATTAGGAGGGGTTCCCGAGCGGCCAAAGGGATCAGACTGTAAATCTGACGTCTACGACTTCGAAGGTTCGAATCCTTCTCCCTCCACCAGATTTTAGCGTGAGCTGCAGGCTCCGCGGGTATAGTTTAGTGGTAGAACCTCAGCCTTCCAAGCTGATGATGCGGGTTCGATTCCCGCTACCCGCTCCAAGTTTGCAGGTTGTGCAAAGTTTTACGCTCTTGTAGCTCAGTTGGTAGAGCACACCCTTGGTAAGGGTGAGGTCAGCGGTTCAAATCCGCTCAAGAGCTCCATATAACAAGGCAGATATGAAAATATCTGCCTTTGTTTTAATGGCTCGTGTTGTTTGCTCAATTTCTTCTGTTAGGGGTGATATCGATGGCTAAGGAAAAATTTGATCGTTCCCTGCCGCACGTCAACGTAGGCACCATCGGTCACGTAGACCACGGTAAGACCACGCTGACCGCTGCTCTGACTCGCGTCTGTTCCGAAGTTTTCGGTTCGGCCGTAGTTGAATTCGACAAGATCGACAGCGCTCCAGAAGAAAAAGCTCGCGGTATCACCATCAACACCGCGCACGTTGAGTACAACTCGAACATTCGTCACTACGCTCACGTTGACTGCCCAGGTCACGCTGACTACGTGAAGAACATGATCACTGGTGCTGCGCAGATGGACGGCGCGATCCTGGTTTGCTCGGCCGCTGATGGTCCGATGCCACAAACCCGTGAGCACATCCTGCTGTCCCGTCAGGTAGGCGTTCCGTACATCGTGGTTTTCCTGAACAAGGCTGACCTGGTAGACGACGCTGAGCTGCTGGAACTGGTTGAGATGGAAGTTCGCGACCTGCTGTCCACCTACGACTTCCCAGGCGACGACACTCCGATCATCATCGGTTCGGCTCGTATGGCGCTGGAAGGCAAAGACGACAACGAAATGGGCACCACCGCTGTTAAGAAGCTGGTGGAGACTCTGGACAGCTACATCCCAGAGCCAGAGCGTGCTATCGACAAGCCTTTCCTGATGCCAATCGAAGACGTGTTCTCGATCTCGGGTCGCGGTACTGTTGTGACCGGTCGTATCGAGCGCGGTATCGTTCGCGTTCAAGACGCCCTGGAAATCGTTGGTCTGCGTGACACCACCACCACCACCTGCACCGGTGTTGAGATGTTCCGCAAGCTGCTGGACGAAGGTCGTGCTGGCGAGAACTGCGGCGTTCTGCTGCGTGGCACCAAGCGTGACGACGTTGAGCGTGGTCAGGTTCTGGTTAAGCCGGGTTCGGTTAAGCCGCACACCAAGTTCACCGCAGAAGTTTACGTTCTGAGCAAGGAAGAAGGCGGCCGTCACACTCCGTTCTTCAAAGGCTACCGTCCACAGTTCTACTTCCGTACTACTGACGTGACTGGTAACTGCGAGCTGCCAGAAGGCGTTGAAATGGTAATGCCAGGTGACAACATTCAGATGACTGTTACCCTGATCAAAACCATCGCGATGGAAGACGGCCTGCGTTTCGCAATCCGTGAAGGCGGCCGTACCGTTGGTGCTGGCGTCGTAGCCAAGATCATCGAGTAAATAGTTGTAATGTCTTTTTCAGGCCGGCATAATGGCCGGCCTGATTTTGTTTTAGGTCAGTAGCTCAATTGGCAGAGCGACGGTCTCCAAAACCGTAGGTTGGGGGTTCGATTCCCTCCTGACCTGCCAGATTCACTTGGTGTGTCTGGCTTTCTTTTCACAGGATCTTCATAGATGACTCCTAAAGCTGAAGCTCAAGGCTCTCGCTTCGATTTGCTCAAGTGGCTTGTCGTAGTCGCTTTGGTAATTGTTGGCGTTGTCGGCAATCAGTATTACGCTGCTTCGCCGATCCTGTACCGTGTACTCGCATTGCTTGTTATTGCTGCTGTAGCTGCCTTTGTAGGCCTGCAGACTGCCAAGGGCAAGTCTTTCTTTGTACTGGTTAAGGAAGCTCGCACCGAGATTCGTAAAGTCGTATGGCCAACTCGCCAAGAAACCACGCAGACCACGCTGATTGTTGTGGCTGTTGTTCTGGTTATGGCGTTGCTGTTGTGGGGGCTTGATTCCCTGCTCGGCTGGCTTGTTTCCTTGATTGTCGGCTAAGGGTGTCCCGTGGCTAAGCGTTGGTACGTTGTGCATGCTTACTCGGGTTACGAGAAGCATGTCATGCGTTCGTTGATCGAGCGTGTAAAGCTGGCTGGCATGGAAGATGGCTTCGGCGAAATTCTGGTTCCCACTGAAGAAGTGGTTGAAATGCGTAATGGCCAGAAACGCAAAAGCGAGCGCAAATTCTTCCCAGGTTATGTGCTGGTTCAGATGGATATGAACGAGGGTACTTGGCACTTGGTCAAGGATACTCCTCGGGTGATGGGTTTTATCGGCGGTACTGCTGATAAGCCAGCACCAATCACCGATAAAGAAGCTGAAGCGATTCTGCGTCGCGTTGCTGACGGTAGCGACAAGCCGAAGCCGAAGACGCTGTTCGAGCCAGGCGAAACCGTTCGAGTCAATGATGGTCCGTTTGCTGACTTTAACGGTGTTGTTGAAGAAGTTAACTACGAAAAGAGCCGGATCCAAGTGGCAGTGCTCATTTTCGGACGCTCTACTCCGGTAGAGTTGGAGTTCAGTCAGGTCGAAAAGGTCTAGCTGAGCAAGCATCCCAACCCCGCAGCCCTAGGCTGTGGGGTTTTGTCGTCACTGGGATAAACGCGCAAGTAACCGGGGAGCCTTTCGAGGCGTTCGAACCCGTAATTGGAGTGCCTCATGGCCAAGAAGATTACCGCTTACATCAAGCTGCAAGTGAAGGCCGCTCAGGCTAACCCAAGCCCACCTGTTGGTCCTGCTCTGGGTCAGCACGGCGTGAACATCATGGAATTCTGCAAAGCTTTCAACGCCCGTACCCAGGGTCTGGAAGCTGGTCTGCCGACTCCAGTGATCATCACTGTCTACAGCGACCGTAGCTTCACTTTCGAAACCAAATCCACCCCTGCTTCGGTTCTGCTGAAGAAGGCGGCCGGTCTGACCAGCGGTTCCGCTCGTCCGAACACCGTTAAGGTTGGCACTGTTACCCGTGCTCAGCTGGAAGAAATCGCGAAAACCAAAAACGCGGATCTGACTGCAGCTGATATGGATGCAGCCGTGCGTACTATCGCCGGTTCTGCTCGTAGCATGGGCCTTAACGTGGAGGGTGTGTAATGGCTAAGCTGACCAAGCGTCAAAAGGCTATCGCCGGCAAAATCGAAGCAGGCAAGGCCTACAACATTGTAGAAGCCGCTGCACTGCTGGCCGAGCTGTCGACTGTCAAGTTCAGCGAGTCGTTCGACGTAGCTGTAAACCTGGGCGTAGACCCGCGTAAATCCGACCAGGTCGTTCGTAGCGCTACTGTGCTGCCACACGGCACTGGCAAGACTGTTCGCGTTGCTGTGTTCACCCAGGGTCCAGCTGCTGAGGCCGCTCTGGCTGCCGGCGCTGACCGTGTAGGTATGGACGAACTGGCTGCCGAAATGAAAGGCGGCGACCTGAACTATGACGTAGTGATCGCATCCCCGGATGCCATGCGCGTTGTAGGTCAGCTGGGTCAGATCCTCGGTCCACGTGGTCTGATGCCTAACCCGAAAGTCGGCACTGTTACCCCAGACGTCGCTACCGCGGTTAAAAATGCCAAGGCTGGTCAGGTTCGTTATCGCACCGACAAAAACGGCATCATCCACACTTCCGTTGGCAAGATCGGCTTCGATGCCGTCAAGCTGAAGGAAAACGTTGAAGCCCTGATCGCTGATCTGAAGCGTATCAAGCCAGCTTCTTCGAAAGGTATCTACGTCAAGCGCGTTACCCTGAGCACCACTATGGGCCCAGGTCTGGTCATCGACCAGAGCTCGCTGGACGCGTAAGACAAAAATTGGCGCAGTTGACTGCGCCAATTGAAAGATTGGGGTCCCTGCCTGGCGGGGGCTATCCAAGACCGTAGGCGACGCAAGTCTTAAACCTCAAGCCTACGCAGATGGTGCTCCCGGTTCCTTACCGAATCAGACACCAAAACGACATTCGGTTTCGATCGAATGAAACGGTAACAAGCAGGAGTTAAACCCGTGGCAATTAATCTCGAAGACAAGAAGGCCATCGTCGCTGAAGTCAACGAGGCTGCCAAAGTCGCTCTGTCCGCTGTCGTGGTTGATGCCCGTGGCGTAACAGTAGGCGCAATGACCGGACTCCGTAAAGAGGCTCGTGAAGCTGGCGTTTACGTACGTGTTGTACGTAACACCCTGCTCAAGCGCGCTGTTGCTGACACTCCTTACAGTGTCCTCAACGACGTGTTCACCGGCCCGACCCTGATTGCATTCTCCAACGAACACCCGGGCGCTGCTGCTCGTCTGTTCAAGGAATTTGCCAAGGGTCAGGATAAGTTCGAGATCAAGGCAGCTTCGTTCGAGGGCAAGTTCCTCGCAGCGAATGAGATCGACGTGCTGGCAAGCCTGCCAACTCGCGACGAAGCTATTGCGAAACTGATGAGCGTGATTCAAGGCGCTACCAGCAAGCTGGCTCGTACTCTGGCGGCAATTCGCGATCAGAAAGAAGCAGCTGCAGCCTGAGGCTGAGCGTTTCCACTCTCGCGTATTTTTGTTTATTTCGACGGCCGTACAGGCTGTCCACCAAATCAGGAATTGAGTCATGTCTCTGACTAACGAACAAATCATCGAAGCAATCGGCCAGAAAACCGTTCTGGAAGTTGTTGAGCTGATCAAAGCAATGGAAGAAACCTTCGGCGTGACCGCTGCTGTTGCTGCTGCTGGTCCAGCTGCTGCTGCCGCTGTTGTTGAAGAGCAAACCGAGTTCAACGTTGTTCTGGTTGAAGCCGGCGAGAAGAAAGTAAACGTGATCAAGGCAGTTCGTGAACTGACCGGTCTGGGCCTGAAAGAAGCCAAAGAGAAAGTCGACGGCGCTCCTCAGGTTGTAGCTGAAGGCGTTTCGAAAGAAGCTGCTGAAGACGCTAAGAAGAAGCTGGAAGAAGCAGGCGCTAAAGTCGAGCTGAAGTAAGCATCGACTTTGCTCCTCCAGCCCGAGCGTCAAGCGACAGGCTGATGGCTGGTGGCTCTTGCCACCGGCCTTTTTCCGTTATTGGCAGCCGACTGGGTCGGTGTCGATAACGAGCTGTAACCACCCGATGCGGTGGCGCAAACCATGGGGTTTGCACGATTTTCTGGCTGCTCCCGTCGGGAGGGGCCAAACAAGCAGGTGACCAAGCTGGGGAACGCTGATGGCTTACTCATATACTGAGAAAAAACGTATCCGCAAGGACTTTAGCAAGTTGCCGGACGTCATGGATGTGCCTTACCTCCTGGCCATCCAGCTGGATTCGTATCGTGAATTCTTGCAAGCGGGAGCGACTAAAGATCAGTTCCGCGACGTGGGCCTGCATGCGGCCTTCAAATCCGTTTTCCCGATCATCAGCTACTCCGGCAATGCTGCGCTGGAGTACGTCGGTTATCGCTTGGGCGAACCGGCATTTGATGTCAAAGAATGCGTATTGCGCGGTGTAACTTTCGCCGTACCTTTGCGGGTAAAAGTGCGCCTGATCATTTTCGACAAAGAATCGTCGAACAAAGCGATCAAGGACATCAAAGAGCAAGAAGTCTACATGGGTGAAATCCCATTGATGACTGAGAACGGTACCTTCGTAATCAACGGTACCGAGCGTGTTATCGTTTCCCAGCTGCACCGTTCCCCGGGCGTGTTCTTCGACCACGACCGTGGCAAGACGCACAGCTCCGGCAAACTGCTGTACTCCGCGCGCATCATTCCTTACCGCGGTTCGTGGCTGGACTTCGAGTTCGACCCGAAAGACTGCGTATTCGTGCGTATCGACCGTCGTCGCAAACTGCCGGCCTCGGTACTGCTGCGCGCGCTCGGTTATACCACCGAGGAAGTGCTGGACGCGTTCTACACCACCAACGTATTCCACGTGAAAGGCGAAGGCCTGAGCCTGGAGCTGGTGCCTCAGCGCCTGCGTGGTGAAGTCGCAGTTCTCGACATCCAGGATGACAAAGGCAAGGTGATCGTTGAGCAGGGCCGTCGTATTACTGCCCGCCACATCAACCAGCTGGAAAAAGCCGGGATCAAAGAGCTGGACGTGCCTCTGGATTACGTTCTGGGTCGTACCACCGCCAAGGCCATCGTACACCCGGCTACCGGTGAGATCCTGGCAGAATGCAACACCGAGCTGTCGACCGAGATCCTGGCGAAAATCGCCAAGGCCGGCGTCGTACGCATCGAAACTCTGTACACCAACGACATCGACTGCGGTCCGTTCGTCTCCGACACGCTGAAGATCGACTCCACCAGCAACCAATTGGAAGCGCTGGTCGAGATCTATCGCATGATGCGTCCAGGCGAGCCGCCAACCAAAGACGCTGCCGAGACCCTGTTCAACAACCTGTTCTTCAGCCCTGAGCGCTATGACCTGTCTGCGGTCGGCCGGATGAAGTTCAACCGTCGTATCGGTCGTACCGAGATCGAAGGTTCGGGCGTGCTGTGCAAGGAAGACATCGTCGCGGTACTGAAGACTCTGGTCGACATCCGTAACGGTAAAGGCATCGTCGACGACATCGACCACCTGGGTAACCGTCGTGTTCGCTGCGTAGGCGAAATGGCCGAGAACCAGTTCCGCGTTGGCCTGGTACGTGTTGAGCGTGCGGTCAAAGAGCGTCTGTCGATGGCTGAAAGCGAAGGCCTGATGCCGCAAGACCTGATCAACGCCAAGCCAGTGGCTGCGGCGGTGAAAGAGTTCTTCGGTTCCAGCCAGCTGTCGCAGTTCATGGACCAGAACAACCCGTTGTCCGAGATCACCCACAAGCGTCGTGTCTCTGCACTCGGCCCTGGCGGTCTGACTCGTGAGCGCGCGGGCTTCGAAGTCCGTGACGTACACCCGACTCACTACGGTCGTGTCTGCCCGATTGAAACGCCGGAAGGTCCGAACATCGGTCTGATCAACTCGCTGGCTGCTTACGCTCGCACCAACCAGTACGGCTTCCTCGAGAGCCCGTACCGTGTGGTGAAAGAGGGTGTGGTCACCGACGACATCGTGTTCCTGTCCGCCATTGAAGAAGCCGATCACGTGATCGCGCAGGCTTCGGCGACCATGAACGAGCAGAAAGTCCTGATCGACGAACTGGTGGCCGTGCGTCACCTGAACGAATTCACCGTCAAGGCGCCGGAAGACGTCACCTTGATGGACGTTTCGCCGAAGCAGGTAGTTTCGGTTGCAGCGTCGCTGATTCCGTTCCTCGAGCACGACGACGCCAACCGTGCGTTGATGGGTTCGAACATGCAGCGTCAAGCTGTACCAACCCTGCGCGCTGACAAGCCGCTGGTAGGTACCGGCATGGAGCGTAACGTGGCTCGCGACTCCGGCGTTTGCGTCGTGGCTCGTCGTGGCGGCGTGATCGACTCCGTTGATGCCAGTCGTATCGTGGTTCGTGTTGCTGATGACGAAGTTGAAACCGGCGAAGCTGGTGTCGACATCTACAACCTGACCAAATACACCCGCTCGAACCAGAACACCTGCATCAACCAGCGTCCGCTGGTGAGCAAAGGTGATCGCGTTCAGCGTAGCGACATCATGGCCGACGGCCCGTCCACCGACATGGGTGAACTGGCTCTGGGTCAGAACATGCGCATCGCGTTCATGGCATGGAACGGCTTCAACTTCGAAGACTCCATCTGCCTGTCCGAGCGTGTGGTTCAGGAAGACCGCTTCACCACGATCCACATTCAGGAACTGACCTGTGTGGCCCGTGACACCAAGCTTGGCCCAGAGGAAATCACTGCGGACATCCCGAACGTGGGTGAAGCCGCTCTGAACAAGCTGGACGAAGCCGGTATCGTTTACGTAGGTGCTGAAGTCGGCGCAGGCGACATCCTGGTAGGCAAGGTCACTCCGAAAGGCGAGACCCAACTGACTCCGGAAGAAAAACTGCTGCGTGCGATCTTCGGTGAAAAAGCCAGCGACGTTAAAGACACCTCCCTGCGCGTGCCTACCGGCACCAAAGGTACTGTCATCGACGTGCAGGTCTTCACTCGTGACGGCGTTGAGCGTGATGCTCGTGCACTGTCGATCGAGAAGTCCCAGCTGGACGAGATCCGCAAGGATCTGAACGAAGAGTTCCGCATCGTTGAAGGCGCGACCTTCGAACGTCTGCGTTCCGCTCTGGTAGGCCACAAGGCTGAAGGCGGCGCGGGCCTGAAGAAAGGTCAGGACATCACCGACGAAGTACTCGACGGTCTTGAGCATGGTCAGTGGTTCAAACTGCGCATGGCTGAAGATGCTCTGAACGAGCAGCTCGAGAAGGCTCAGGCCTACATCGTTGATCGCCGCCGTCTGCTGGACGACAAGTTCGAAGACAAGAAGCGCAAACTGCAGCAGGGCGATGACCTGGCTCCAGGCGTGCTGAAGATCGTCAAGGTTTACCTGGCAATCCGTCGTCGCATCCAGCCGGGCGACAAGATGGCCGGTCGTCACGGTAACAAAGGTGTGGTCTCCGTGATCATGCCGGTTGAAGACATGCCGCACGATGCCAATGGCACCCCGGTCGACGTGGTCCTCAACCCGCTGGGCGTACCTTCGCGTATGAACGTTGGTCAGATCCTTGAAACCCACCTGGGCCTCGCGGCCAAAGGTCTGGGCGAGAAGATCAACCGGATGGTCGAAGAGCAGCGCAAAGTCGCTGAGCTGCGTACCTTCCTGGACGAGATCTACAACCAGATCGGCGGTCGTAACGAAGATCTGGACAGCTTCTCCGATCAGGAAATCCTGGATCTGGCGAAGAACCTGCGTGGCGGTGTTCCAATGGCCACTCCAGTGTTCGACGGTGCCAAGGAAAGCGAAATCAAGGCCATGCTGAAACTGGCAGACCTGCCAGAAAGCGGCCAGATGCAGCTGACCGACGGCCGTACCGGCAACAAGTTCGAGCGTCCAGTTACCGTTGGCTACATGTACATGCTGAAGCTGAACCACTTGGTAGACGACAAGATGCACGCGCGTTCTACCGGTTCGTACAGCCTGGTTACCCAGCAGCCGCTGGGTGGTAAGGCGCAGTTCGGTGGTCAGCGTTTCGGGGAGATGGAGGTCTGGGCACTGGAAGCATACGGTGCTGCTTACACTCTGCAAGAAATGCTCACAGTGAAGTCGGACGATGTGAACGGCCGGACCAAGATGTACAAAAACATCGTGGACGGCGATCACCGTATGGAGCCGGGCATGCCCGAGTCCTTCAACGTGTTGATCAAGGAAATTCGTTCCCTCGGCATCGATATCGATCTGGAAACCGAATAACACGTGACGCGATCGAGAGCGGGGCAGGATTGCCCGCTCTCTGCTCCGCCAGGAGGAAAGGCCTTGAAAGACCTACTGAATTTGCTGAAAAACCAGGGTCAAGTCGAAGAGTTCGACGCCATCCGTATCGGATTGGCCTCGCCTGAGATGATCCGCTCGTGGTCGTTCGGTGAAGTTAAAAAGCCGGAAACCATCAACTACCGTACGTTCAAACCTGAGCGTGACGGTCTGTTCTGCGCCAAGATCTTTGGCCCGGTAAAGGATTACGAGTGCCTGTGCGGTAAGTACAAGCGCTTGAAGCACCGTGGTGTGATCTGCGAGAAGTGCGGCGTTGAAGTTGCACTGGCCAAGGTTCGTCGTGAGCGCATGGCGCACATCGAACTGGCTTCGCCAGTTGCCCACATCTGGTTCCTGAAATCGCTGCCGTCCCGTATCGGCCTGCTGATGGACATGACCCTGCGTGATATCGAACGCGTTCTCTACTTCGAGAGCTATGTCGTTATCGACCCGGGCATGACCACTCTTGAAAAAGGTCAGCTGCTGAACGACGAGCAGTACTTCGAAGCGCTGGAAGAGTTCGGTGATGACTTCGACGCCCGTATGGGTGCCGAAGCTGTCCGTGAACTGCTGCACGCTATCGACCTGGAACACGAGATTGGCCGTCTGCGTGAAGAAATTCCGCAAACCAACTCCGAAACCAAGATCAAGAAGCTGTCCAAGCGTCTGAAGTTGATGGAAGCCTTCCAGGGTTCCGGCAACCTGCCAGAGTGGATGGTGCTGACCGTTCTGCCGGTTCTGCCGCCAGATCTGCGTCCACTGGTTCCGCTGGATGGCGGTCGTTTCGCGACTTCCGACCTCAACGATCTGTATCGTCGAGTGATCAACCGTAACAACCGTTTGAAGCGTCTGCTGGATCTGTCCGCTCCGGACATCATCGTGCGCAACGAAAAGCGTATGTTGCAGGAAGCTGTCGATGCACTGCTCGACAACGGTCGTCGTGGCCGCGCTATCACAGGTTCCAACAAGCGTCCTCTGAAATCCCTGGCTGACATGATCAAGGGTAAGCAAGGTCGTTTCCGTCAGAACTTGCTCGGTAAGCGTGTTGACTACTCCGGTCGTTCGGTAATTACCGTAGGCCCGACCCTGCGTCTGCATCAGTGCGGTCTGCCGAAGAAGATGGCTCTCGAGCTGTTCAAGCCGTTCATTTTCGGCAAGCTGGAAATGCGTGGTCTCGCGACCACCATCAAAGCGGCCAAGAAAATGGTCGAGCGCGAACTGCCAGAAGTTTGGGACGTTCTCGCTGAAGTGATTCGCGAACACCCGGTCCTCCTCAACCGTGCACCGACTCTTCACCGTCTGGGTATCCAGGCGTTTGAACCGGTACTGATCGAAGGTAAGGCTATCCAGCTGCACCCTCTGGTCTGCGCCGCGTACAACGCCGACTTCGACGGCGACCAAATGGCCGTACACGTACCGCTGACGCTGGAAGCCCAGCTCGAAGCGCGTGCGTTGATGATGTCGACCAACAACATTCTGTCGCCAGCCAACGGTGAGCCAATCATCGTTCCGTCGCAGGACGTTGTATTGGGTCTGTACTACATGACTCGTGAAGCGATCAACGCCAAGGGCGAAGGTCGTGTGTTTGCGGATCTGCAGGAAGTTGACCGTGTGTTCCGTGCCGGCGAAGCCGCACTGCACGCCAAGATCAAGGTTCGTATCAACGAAACCGTGAACGATCGTGACGGCAACAGCGTGAACAACACCCGTATCGTCGACACCACTGTCGGCCGTGCGCTGCTGTTCCAGGTTGTGCCAAAAGGTCTGTCGTTCGACGTCGTCAACCTGCCGATGAAGAAAAAGGCGATCTCCAAGCTGATCAACCAGTGCTACCGCGTGGTTGGTCTGAAAGAGACCGTGATCTTCGCTGACCAGTTGATGTACACCGGTTTTGCCTATTCGACCATTTCCGGCGTTTCCATCGGTGTTAACGACTTCGTTATCCCGGATGAAAAAGCCCGCATCATCGGTGCTGCCACCGACGAAGTGAAAGAAATCGAGAGCCAGTACGCCTCCGGCCTGGTAACCCAGGGCGAGAAGTACAACAAAGTGATCGACCTTTGGTCGAAAGCGAACGACGAAGTCTCCAAGGCGATGATGGCCAACCTCTCGAAAGAGAAAGTCATCGACCGTCACGGCCACGAAGTCGAGCAAGAATCGTTCAACTCGATGTACATGATGGCCGACTCGGGTGCGCGGGGTTCCGCAGCACAGATTCGTCAGCTGGCCGGTATGCGTGGTCTGATGGCCAAGCCGGACGGTTCCATCATTGAAACGCCGATTACTGCGAACTTCCGTGAAGGTCTGAGCGTACTCCAGTACTTCATCTCGACTCACGGTGCTCGTAAAGGTCTGGCGGATACCGCGTTGAAAACTGCGAACTCCGGTTACCTGACTCGTCGTCTGGTAGACGTGGCGCAGGATCTGGTTGTAACCGAGATCGATTGCGGCACTGAACACGGTCTGCTGATGACTCCGCACATTGAAGGCGGTGACGTTGTAGAGCCGTTGGGTGAGCGCGTATTGGGTCGTGTCATTGCCCGTGACGTATTCAAGCCGGGTACCGAGGACGTCATCGTTCCTGCTGGCACTCTGGTAGACGAGAAGTGGGTCGAGTTCATCGAGCTGAACAGCATCGACGAAGTGATCGTGCGTTCGCCGATCAGCTGCGAAACCCGCTATGGCATTTGCGCCAAGTGCTACGGCCGTGACCTGGCTCGTGGTCACCAGGTGAACATCGGTGAAGCGGTCGGCGTTATCGCTGCCCAGTCCATCGGTGAGCCGGGTACCCAGCTGACGATGCGTACGTTCCACATCGGTGGTGCGGCAAGCCGTACTTCCGCAGCCGACAGCGTTCAGGTGAAGAATGGCGGTACCGTCCGTCTGCACAACCTGAAACACGTTGAACGTGTGGATGGCAACCTGGTTGCTGTGTCCCGTTCCGGTGAGCTGGCAATCGCTGACGACTTCGGTCGTGAGCGCGAGCGTTACAAGCTGCCTTACGGTGCCGTGATTTCGGTTAAAGAAGGTGACAAGGTCGACGCTGGCGCAATCGTGGCCAAGTGGGATCCGCACACTCACCCGATCGTTACCGAAATGAAAGGTACCGTGACCTACGTGGGCATGGAAGAAGGCATCACGATCAAGCGTCAGACTGACGAATTGACCGGTATGACAAACATTGAAGTACTCGATGCCAAAGACCGTCCGGCTGCCGGCAAGGACATCCGTCCTGCGGTGAAGATGGTTGATGACAACGGCAAGGATCTGTTGCTGCCAGGCACTGACGTTATCGCTCAGTACTTCCTGCCAGCCAACGCCCTGGTCGGTGTTGCGGACGGTGCGAAGATTGCGATCGGTGATGTTATCGCTCGTATCCCGCAAGAAACTTCGAAAACCCGTGACATCACCGGTGGTCTGCCGCGTGTTGCCGACCTGTTCGAAGCCCGTCGTCCGAAAGAAGCGTCGATTCTGGCTGAAGTCAGCGGCACCATCGCGTTCGGTAAAGAGACCAAAGGCAAGCGCCGTCTGGTTATTACCCCGAACGACGGTAGCGATCCGTACGAAGAGCTGATTCCGAAGTGGCGTCACCTGAACGTGTTCGAAGGCGAACAGGTAAACCGCGGCGAAGTTATCTCCGACGGTCCGAGCGATCCGCACGACATCCTGCGTCTGCTGGGTGTGAGCGCGCTGGCCAAGTACATCGTCAACGAGATCCAGGACGTTTACCGTCTGCAAGGCGTGAAGATCAACGACAAGCACATCGAGACCATCCTGCGTCAGATGCTGCGTAAAGTTGAGATCTCCGAGTCCGGCGACTCCAGCTTCATCAAGGGCGACCAGATGGAACTGACTCACGTTCTGGTAGAGAACGAGCGTCTGAACGCGGAAGACAAATTTGTCTCCAAGTTCACCCGCGTTCTGCTGGGTATCACCAAGGCGTCGTTGTCGACCGAATCGTTCATCTCGGCGGCTTCCTTCCAGGAAACCACCCGCGTACTGACCGAAGCGGCCGTAACCGGCAAGCGCGATTACCTGCGCGGCCTGAAAGAAAACGTGGTCGTGGGTCGTCTGATCCCGGCCGGTACCGGTCTGGCTTATCACAGCGAGCGCAAGCGTCGTCGTGATGCAGACAAGCCGTTGCGCGTAAGCGCCAGTGAAGTGGAAGCTGCACTGACCGAAGCGCTGAACTCGAGCGGTAACTGAGTTCTGCGAAAAATGAGCTGAGGCCCTGATCAAGCCGTTCATCGAATCGAGACAATTTGTCGAGGTTCGACGAGCGGGGAGGTCGGGGCCTTGCCTTGACTGGGGACAAGATCCTCTTTAGACTCTTGATCCCCTAAATTTGGCGGGAATTCGTTCCTGCCATTTTGCTTTTCTTGCAAGACAATAGCGTCGCAAGACAACAGTGGAGCTAGTAGATGGCAACTATCAACCAGCTGGTACGTCAGCCGCGTAAGCGTATCGTCGAGAAATCCGACGTGCCTGCGCTGCAGAACTGCCCGCAACGTCGTGGCGTGTGCACCCGTGTGTACACCACTACGCCGAAAAAACCTAACTCGGCACTGCGTAAAGTATGCCGTGTGCGTCTGACCAACGGTTTCGAGGTTTCCTCGTACATCGGTGGTGAAGGCCACAACCTGCAAGAGCACAGCGTGGTACTGATCCGCGGCGGTCGTGTAAAAGACTTGCCAGGTGTTCGTTATCACACCGTTCGCGGCTCCTTGGATACTTCCGGCGTTAAAGGCCGTAACCAGGGTCGTTCGAAGTACGGTACCAAGCGTCCGAAGTAATCGGCCGTTTTGCAGATTTTCATTTTATTGAGTCGATAAGAGTAAGGTCGGGCGCGCATCCACTGGATCTGTCCCGAGCTAACCTGAAGACCGTTTGAGGGCTTATCAATGCCAAGACGTCGCGTAGCAGCAAAGCGTGAGATTCTGGACGATCCGAAATACGGAAGCCAAATCCTCGCCAAATTCATGAACCACGTTATGGAAAGCGGCAAGAAAGCCGTTGCCGAGCGTATCGTTTATGGTGCCCTGGAAACCGTTGCGGCTCGCAAGACCGGCACCGATCCCCTGGAACTCTTCGAAAAAGCACTCGACGCCATCGCTCCGCTGGTCGAAGTGAAGTCGCGCCGCGTTGGTGGTGCTACTTACCAGGTTCCGGTCGAGGTTCGTCCGTCCCGTCGTAACGCTCTGGCAATGCGCTGGTTGGTAGACTTCGCCCGCAAGCGCGGCGAGAAGTCTATGGCTCTGCGCTTGGCTGGCGAGCTGCTGGATGCTGCTGAAGGTAAAGGTGCTGCTGTTAAGAAGCGTGAAGACGTGCACCGTATGGCCGAAGCTAACAAAGCTTTCTCGCACTACCGCTTCTAATTTTAGCTTCACTAATTTTGCGAGGGCTTTATGGCTCGTACTACTCCGATTAGTCGCTACCGTAACATCGGTATCGTCGCACACGTGGATGCTGGTAAAACCACCACCACCGAGCGCGTCCTTTTTTACACTGGCAAAAGTCACAAAATGGGCGAGGTGCATGACGGCGCCGCGACCACAGACTGGATGGTTCAGGAGCAGGAGCGTGGTATTACCATTACTTCTGCTGCCATTACCGCCTTCTGGAAAGGTTCCGAGAAGCAGTACCCACACGAGCATCGCTTCAACGTAATCGATACTCCGGGCCACGTAGACTTCACCATTGAAGTAGAGCGTTCCCTGCGCGTACTCGACGGCGCGGTCGTTGTGTTCTGCGGTACTTCGGGTGTTGAGCCTCAGTCGGAAACCGTATGGCGTCAGGCCAACAAATACGGCGTTCCACGTCTTGTTTATGTAAACAAGATGGACCGTGCTGGTGCCAACTTCCTGCGCGTGATCGGTCAGATCAAACAGCGTCTGGGTCACACTCCGGTGCCGATCCAGCTGGCTATCGGTTCGGAAGATAACTTCCAGGGCCAGATCGACCTGATTAACATGCAAGCTGTCTACTGGAACGATTCTGACAAGGGTATGGTTCCGGTTCGCAAGGAAATCCCTGCGGACATGCTTGAACTGGCTGAAGAATGGCGCAACAACATGGTTGAAGCCGCCGCCGAAGCCAGCGAAGAGCTGATGAACAAGTACCTGGAAGGTGAAGAGCTGTCGATCGCCGAGATCAAGGCTGCTCTGCGTCAGCGTACTATCGCCGGCGAAATCGTTCTGGCTGTTTGCGGTTCTTCGTTCAAGAACAAGGGCGTTCCCCTGGTTCTCGACGCCGTTATCGACTTCCTGCCTGCTCCGACCGACATTCCTGCTATCAAGGGTTCCAACCCTGATAACGAGGAAGAAGAGATGGAGCGTCATGCAAGCGACGACGAGCCGTTCGCGGCCCTGGCGTTCAAGATCGCTACCGACCCATTCGTGGGTACCTTGACCTTCGTCCGCGTTTACTCGGGCGTGTTGAACTCCGGCGACGGCGTGATCAACTCGGTTAAAGGCAAGAAAGAGCGCGTGGGTCGTATGGTGCAAATGCACGCAAACGCCCGTGAAGAGATCAAGGAAGTACGCGCTGGCGACATCGCGGCCCTGATCGGCATGAAGGACGTCACCACTGGTGAAACCCTCTGCAATGCTGACAAGCCAATCATCCTGGTTCGCATGGACTTCCCGGAGCCGGTTATTTCGGTTGCCGTAGAGCCTAAGACCAAGGATGACCAGGAAAAAATGGGTATCGCTCTGGGTAAGCTTGCTCAGGAAGACCCGTCTTTCCGCGTCAAAACTGATGAAGAGACTGGTCAAACGATCATCTCCGGCATGGGCGAGCTGCACTTGGACATCCTGGTTGACCGGATGCGCCGTGAGTTCAACGTCGAAGCCAACATCGGCAAGCCACAGGTTTCGTACCGTGAGCGCATCACGAAGAACTGCGAAATCGAAGGCAAGTTCGTTCGTCAGTCCGGCGGTCGTGGCCAGTTCGGTCATTGCTGGATTCGCTTTGCTCCTGCTGACGAAGGTCAGGAAGGTCTGCAATTCCTGAACGAAGTAGTGGGTGGTGTGGTTCCTAAGGAATACATCCCGGCTATCCAGAAGGGTATCGAAGAGCAGATGAAGAACGGCGTTGTTGCCGGCTATCCGCTGATCGGCCTGAAGGCTACCGTGTTCGATGGTTCTTACCACGACGTCGACTCCAACGAGATGGCGTTTAAAGTGGCTGCTTCCATGGCGACCAAGCAACTGGCCCAGAAGGGCGGTGGTGAGTTGCTCGAGCCGATCATGGCGGTAGAGGTTGTTACGCCTGAAGACTATATGGGTGATGTGATGGGCGACCTTAACCGTCGTCGCGGCATGATCCAGGGTATGGAAGACACAGTGTCCGGCAAGGTTATCCGTGCCGAAGTTCCGCTGGGTGAGATGTTCGGTTATGCGACCGACGTTCGTTCCATGTCTCAGGGTCGCGCAAGCTACTCTATGGAATTCAAAAAATACGATACGGCTCCGTCGCACATCGTCGAATCCGTTACCAAAAAACAAGGCTGATTCAGCCCCTTTAGGCTAGGAGTTAATTGTCGTGGCTAAAGAAAAATTTGATCGTTCCCTACCGCACGTAAACGTTGGCACCATCGGCCACGTTGACCACGGTAAAACCACTCTGACCGCTGCTCTGACTCGCGTCTGCTCCGAAGTTTTCGGTTCGGCCGTAGTTGAATTCGACAAGATCGACAGCGCTCCAGAAGAAAAAGCTCGCGGTATCACCATCAACACCGCGCACGTTGAGTACAACTCGAACATTCGTCACTACGCTCACGTTGACTGCCCAGGTCACGCTGACTACGTGAAGAACATGATCACTGGTGCTGCGCAGATGGACGGCGCGATCCTGGTTTGCTCGGCCGCTGATGGTCCGATGCCACAAACCCGTGAGCACATCCTGCTGTCCCGTCAGGTAGGCGTTCCGTACATCGTGGTTTTCCTGAACAAGGCTGACCTGGTAGACGACGCTGAGCTGCTGGAACTGGTTGAGATGGAAGTTCGCGACCTGCTGTCCACCTACGACTTCCCAGGCGACGACACTCCGATCATCATCGGTTCGGCTCGTATGGCGCTGGAAGGCAAAGACGACAACGAAATGGGCACCACCGCTGTTAAGAAGCTGGTGGAAACTCTGGACAGCTACATCCCAGAGCCAGAGCGTGCTATCGACAAGCCTTTCCTGATGCCAATCGAAGACGTGTTCTCGATCTCGGGTCGCGGTACTGTTGTGACCGGTCGTATCGAGCGCGGTATCGTTCGCGTTCAAGACGCCCTGGAAATCGTTGGTCTGCGTGACACCACCACCACCACCTGCACCGGTGTTGAGATGTTCCGCAAGCTGCTGGACGAAGGTCGTGCTGGCGAGAACTGCGGCGTTCTGCTGCGTGGCACCAAGCGTGACGACGTTGAGCGTGGTCAGGTTCTGGTTAAGCCGGGTTCGGTTAAGCCGCACACCAAGTTCACCGCAGAAGTTTACGTTCTGAGCAAGGAAGAAGGCGGCCGTCACACTCCGTTCTTCAAAGGCTACCGTCCACAGTTCTACTTCCGTACTACTGACGTGACTGGTAACTGCGAGCTGCCAGAAGGCGTTGAAATGGTAATGCCAGGTGACAACATTCAGATGACTGTTACCCTGATCAAAACCATCGCGATGGAAGACGGCCTGCGTTTCGCAATCCGTGAAGGCGGCCGTACCGTTGGTGCTGGTGTCGTAGCTAAAATCATCGAGTGATCTCTTTATTGAGTCAGCTTTGATGAGTTGAAAAAAGCCCCCGCTTAGCGGGGGCTTTTTTATTGGGTTGACACCTATCTGGGGCGTCTATAGAATTGCGCCTCCTTTTAACGGGCGTATTGCGCCCGGTGGGAATAGCAGCCGGAGTCTGAAATCCAATGCAAAATCAGCAAATCCGTATCAGGTTGAAGGCTTTTGACCATCGCCTGATCGACCAATCAACCCAGGAAATCGTGGAAACCGCGAAACGTACTGGTGCTCAAGTGCGTGGTCCAATTCCACTGCCTACCCGTAAAGAGCGGTTCACCGTTCTGGTTTCCCCGCACGTCAACAAAGACGCGCGTGACCAGTACGAGATCCGCACTCATAAGCGCGTTCTGGACATCGTCCAGCCAACGGATAAAACCGTTGATGCACTTATGAAGCTTGATCTTGCGGCCGGTGTGGAAGTGCAGATCAGCCTCGGCTAAGACTCGGTCTTGGTCGTGTAACGCTCTGAAATGGGCGGCCATAGCGGGTGAAAGCCCCGTACACTCATGAGGTTTACAACATGACTATTGGTGTAGTCGGTCGTAAAGCGGGTATGACCCGTATTTTCACCGAAGAAGGTGTCTCCATTCCGGTCACGGTCATTGAGATCGAGCCGAATCGCGTCACCCAGTTCAAAACTGAAGAAACCGATGGCTATCGTGCAGTGCAAGTCACTGTCGGCGAGCGTCGTGCTTCCCGTGTAACAGCTGCTCAGGCTGGCCACTTCGCCAAGGCGAACGTTGCCGCTGGTCGTACCGTAATGGAATTCCGCCTTGAAGAAGGCGAGTACCAGGCCGGCGATCTGATCAACGCTGAAATCTTCGCTGCTGGTCAACTGGTTGATGTAACCGGTCAGTCCAAAGGTAAAGGCTTCCAGGGTACGATCAAGCGTTGGAATTTCCGCGGGCAAGATAACACCCACGGTAACTCCGTATCCCACCGCGTCCCAGGCTCTATCGGCCAGTGCCAGACTCCTGGTCGTGTATTCAAGGGCAAAAAAATGTCCGGTCATATGGGCGCTGAGCGCGTGACCGTGCAGTCCCTGGAAGTAGTGCGCGTGGACGCTGAACGCAATCTGTTGCTGGTCAAGGGTGCTGTTCCTGGCGCTACTGGCGGCAACCTGGTTGTACGTCCAGCAGCCAAGGCTCGCGGTTAAGGGGAAGCTGACATGCAATTAAATGTAAATGACGCTCAAGCGATCGAAGTTTCCGAACTGACATTTGGCGGCGAATTCAACGAGACGCTGGTTCACCAAGCAGTCGTGGCCTACATGGCCGGCGGCCGTCAAGGTAGCAAGCAGCAAAAGACCCGTTCCGACGTTCGTGGTGGCGGTAAGCGCCCATGGCGTCAGAAAGGTACTGGCCGTGCTCGTGCCGGTACTATCCGTAGCCCAATCTGGCGCGGCGGCGGCACCACTTTCGCAGCTCGTCCACAGGATCACTCGCAGAAGCTGAACAAGAAGATGTATCGCGCAGCAATGCGTTCCATCCTTGCTGAGCTGGTGCGTACTGATCGTCTGGTCGTGGTTCAGGATTTCGCAGTTGAAACTCCGAAAACCAAAGACCTGCTGGGCAAACTGAACAACATGAGCCTGACCGACGTTCTGATCGTGTCGGACGCTGTTGATCAGAACCTGTACCTGGCTGCTCGCAACCTGCCACACGTAGATGTACGTGACGTGCAAGGTTCCGATCCAGTTAGTCTGATCGCATACGACAAGGTGTTGATCACCGTGTCGGCCGTGAAGAAATTCGAGGAGCTGCTGGGATGAACCAGGAACGCGTATTTAAAGTTCTGCTTGGCCCGCACGTTTCCGAGAAGGCTACGGTTCTGGCAGACAAGAAAGGCCAGTTCGTTTTCAAGGTTGCTACTGACGCAACCAAGCTGGAAATCAAGAAGGCCGTCGAAAGCCTGTTCAGCGTGAAAGTTGAGCGTGTTACTACCCTGAACGTTCTGGGTAAGAGCAAGCGCACCGCTCGCGGTCTGGGCAAGCGTAATGACTGGAAGAAGGCAGTTATCTCCCTTCAGCCAGGCCAAGATCTCGATTTCAGCAGCAGTGCTGAGTAAGGAAGGGGTGCATCATGGCAATCGTTAAATGCAAACCGACTTCCCCTGGCCGCCGTTTTGTGGTCAAGGTGGTCAACCAGGAGCTGCATAAAGGCGCTCCTCACGCACCGCTGCTCGAGAAAAAATCGAAGACTGGTGGTCGTAACAACAATGGCCGTATTACCACTCGTCACATCGGTGGTGGTCATAAGCAGCATTACCGTATGGTCGATTTCCGTCGCAACGACAAAGATGGCATCGTCGCCACTGTTGAGCGTATCGAATACGATCCAAACCGTACTGCTCACATCGCACTGCTCTGCTACGCAGACGGCGAGCGCCGCTACATCATCGCCCCTAAAGGCGTGAGTGCTGGCGACACGCTGATCGCAGGTGCCCTGGCTCCAATCAAGCCAGGTAACGCTCTGCA
This sequence comes from Pseudomonas sp. R45(2017), assembly GCF_002112305.1. Taxonomy (NCBI): domain Bacteria; kingdom Pseudomonadati; phylum Pseudomonadota; class Gammaproteobacteria; order Pseudomonadales; family Pseudomonadaceae; genus Pseudomonas; species Pseudomonas sp. R45(2017). The sequence continues at coordinate 23,146 of NZ_NEHH01000009.1, forward strand.
ACTGCGCAACATTCCAGTCGGTTCTACCGTACACGGCATCGAACTGAAGCCAGGTAAAGGCGCACAGATCGCTCGTTCCGCTGGTGCTTCGGCTCAGCTGATCGCTCGTGAAGGCGTTTACGTGACCCTGCGTCTGCGTTCCGGTGAAATGCGTAAAGTATTGGCTGAGTGCCGTGCGACCCTGGGCGAAGTCTCGAACTCCGAGCACAGCCTGCGTTCGCTGGGTAAAGCTGGTGCCAAGCGCTGGCGTGGCGTTCGCCCAACCGTTCGTGGTGTTGCCATGAACCCGGTTGACCACCCACATGGTGGTGGTGAAGGTCGTACCTCTGGTGGTCGTCATCCGGTATCGCCATGGGGCTTCCCGACTAAGGGCGCGAAGACTCGTGGTAATAAGCGTACCGACAAAATGATCGTCCGTCGTCGCAAGTAAATAGAGGGATACGACAGTGCCACGTTCTCTGAAAAAAGGTCCTTTTATTGATCTTCACCTACTGAAGAAGATCGAAGTGGCGGCGGAAAAGAACGATCGCAAACCAATTAAGACTTGGTCGCGTCGTTCGATGATCCTGCCACAAATGGTCGGTTTGACCATCGCTGTACACAACGGTCGTCAGCACGTCCCAGTTCTCGTAAACGAAGACATGGTCGGCCACAAACTGGGCGAGTTCGCCGGTACCCGCACTTATCGCGGGCACGTGGCAGACAAGAAAGCCAAGCGTTAAGGGGTAAGGAAATGGAAGTAGCCGCTAAGTTGTCGGGCGCTCGAATCTCCGCCCAGAAAGCCCGCTTGGTCGCCGACCAGATCCGCGGGAAGAAGGTGGGCGAAGCGCTCAACCTGTTGGCTTTCAGCAGTAAGAAAGCCGCCGAGATCATGAAAAAAGTGCTGGAGTCGGCCGTAGCCAACGCCGAGCATAACGAAGGCGCAGACGTTGATGACCTGAAGGTCAGCACCGTTTTCGTCAACGAAGGGCGTTCGCTGAAGCGCATCATGCCACGTGCCAAAGGCCGTGCTGATCGCATCGTCAAGCGGTCTTGCCATATCACTGTCAAGGTTGCTGACAAGTAACGGAGTCGAAGAGATGGGTCAGAAAGTACATCCCATTGGCATTCGCCTGGGAATCGTCAAGGAGCACACCTCCGTCTGGTACGCAGACGGTCGGACTTATGCGGACTACTTGTTCGCTGATCTGAAGGTGCGTGAATACCTCCAAGACAAACTAAAAAGCGCGTCCGTAAGCCGTATCGATATCCATCGTCCGGCCCAAACTGCACGCATCACCATCCACACCGCTCGTCCAGGTATCGTTATCGGGAAGAAAGGTGAAGATGTTGAGAAGCTGCGTCAGGACCTGACCAAGCAAATGGGTGTGCCTGTGCACATCAATATCGAAGAGATCCGCAAGCCGGAACTCGACGGTATGCTGGTTGCGCAGAGCGTAGCTCAGCAGCTGGAGCGTCGTGTAATGTTCCGTCGCGCCATGAAGCGCGCTGTACAGAACGCCATGCGCATTGGTGCCAAAGGCATCAAAATCCAAGTGAGCGGTCGTCTCGGCGGTGCTGAAATCGCACGTACTGAATGGTATCGCGAAGGTCGTGTGCCACTGCACACCCTGCGTGCCGACATCGACTATGCCAACTACGAAGCTCACACCACTTACGGTGTGATCGGTGTAAAGGTTTGGATCTTCAAAGGCGAAGTAATTGGTGGTCGCCAAGAAGAGCTGAAGCCACAAGCACCAGCGCCTCGTAAAAAAGCTGCTAAGTAAGGGGTACGCCAAATGTTGCAACCTAAGCGTACGAAGTTCCGCAAGCAGATGACCGGCCACAACCGTGGTCTGGCACTGCGCGGTAGCAAAGTCAGCTTCGGCGAGTTCGCGCTGAAGTCTGTAGCTCGTGGTCGTCTCACCGCTCGTCAGATCGAGTCAGCGCGTCGTGCTCTGACCCGTCACGTAAAACGTGGCGGCAAGATCTGGATCCGTGTATTCCCGGACAAGCCGATCTCCAAGAAGCCTCTCGAGGTTCGTATGGGTAAAGGTAAGGGTAACGTGGAGTACTGGGTTGCCCAGATTCAGCCAGGCAAAGTCCTGTATGAAATCGAGGGTGTTTCTGAAGAGCTGGCGCGTGAGGCTTTCGCCCTGGCTGCTGCAAAGCTGCCGCTCGCCACCTCCTTTGTTAAACGGACGGTGATGTGATGAAAGCGAATGAACTTCGTGAAAAATCCGCACAGCAGCTGAACGAGCAACTGCTCGGCTTGCTGCGCGACCAGTTCAATCTGCGCATGCAGAAAGCAACTGGCCAGTTGGGGCAGTCTCATCTGCTCTCGCAAGTTAAGCGTGACATCGCTCGCGTGAAGACTGTGCTCAACCAGCAGGCAGGTAAGTGATCATGGCTGAAGCCGAAAAAACTGTCCGTACGCTGACTGGCCGTGTTGTCAGCGACAAGATGGACAAAACCATCACCGTTCTGATCGAGCGTCGCGTTAAGCACCCGATCTACGGTAAATACGTTAAGCGTTCGACTAAGCTGCACGCGCACGACGAAACCAATCAGTGCCACATCGGCGACAAAGTCACTATTCGTGAAACTCGTCCGATGGCCAAGACCAAGTCTTGGGCGCTGGTTGATGTTCTCGAACGCGCTGTGGAAGTCTAAGGGCTAGGGGTCGGAGAAATTATATGATTCAGACTCAATCCATGCTCGATGTGGCCGATAACAGCGGCGCTCGCCGCGTTATGTGCATCAAGGTGCTGGGTGGCTCCCATCGTCGTTACGCTGGTATCGGTGACATCATCAAAGTTACCGTGAAGGAAGCAATTCCTCGCGGTAAGGTGAAAAAAGGCCAAGTGATGACTGCTGTTGTAGTCCGCACTCGTCACGGCGTACGTCGTGCTGATGGCTCCATTATCCGCTTTGATGGCAACGCTGCTGTTCTTCTGAACAACAAGCAAGAGCCGATCGGCACCCGTATCTTTGGGCCAGTGACCCGTGAACTTCGTACTGAGAAGTTCATGAAGATCGTCTCGCTCGCCCCAGAAGTGCTGTAAGGAGATCCGACATGCAAAAGATTCGTCGTGACGACGAGATCATCGTGATCGCCGGCAAAGACAAAGGTAAGCGCGGTAAGGTGCTGAAGGTTCTTGCTGACAACCGTCTGGTTGTTGGTGGTCTGAACCTGGTCAAGCGTCATACCAAGCCTAACCCGATGTCGGGCGTACAGGGCGGTATCGTCGAGAAAGAAGCGCCACTGCACGCTTCCAACGTCGCCATCTTCAACGGCGAAACCAACAAGGCTGACCGCGTTGGTTTCAAAGTAGAAGACGGTAAGAAAATTCGTGTCTTCAAGTCGACCCAAAAAGCGGTTGATGCTTGAACACTGCTAGGTAGAAGACCATGGCACGACTAAAAGAGATTTACCGGAAGGAAATCGCTCCGAAACTTAAGGAAGAACTTAAGCTTTCGAACGTGATGGAAGTTCCGCGCGTTACCAAAATCACCCTGAACATGGGTCTGGGCGAAGCGATCGGCGACAAAAAAGTCATCGAGCACGCTGTTGCTGACCTGGAAAAGATCACCGGCCAGAAAGTCGTTGTGACCTACGCTCGCAAATCCATCGCTGGCTTTAAAGTCCGTGAAGGTTGGCCGATCGGCGTCAAAGTGACCCTGCGCCGTGAGCGTATGTACGAGTTCCTGGATCGTCTGCTGTCGATCTCCCTGCCTCGGGTTCGCGACTTCCGCGGCCTGAATGCCAAGTCCTTCGATGGTCGTGGCAACTACAGCATGGGCGTGAAAGAGCAGATCATTTTCCCGGAAATCGACTACGACAAGATCGATGCTCTCCGCGGTCTGGACATTACCCTGACCACCACTGCCAAGAACGATGATGAAGGCCGCGCTCTGCTGCGTGCTTTCAAATTCCCGTTCCGCAACTGATTGGAGTAGGAAAATGGCCAAGAAGAGCATGAAAAACCGTGAGCTGAAGCGTCAGCTCACCGTTGCCAAGTACGCCGTCAAGCGTGCAGCGCTGAAAGCTATCATCGTTGATCTGAACGCAAGTCCAGAAGCGCGTTGGGAAGCTACCGTAGCTCTGCAGAAGCAGCCACGTGACGCAAGCGCCTCGCGCATGCGTAACCGTTGCCGTCTGACCGGTCGTCCGCACGGCGTTTACCGCAAGTTCGGCCTCGGCCGTAACAAATTGCGTGAAGCGGCAATGCGTGGTGACGTACCAGGTCTGGTTAAAGCCAGCTGGTAATTGCTGTCAAAGCCTTGATGGTCGGGGTCGCAAGAACCTGACCATCGGTGGCCTTGAACTTGAATCAAGCCCCTTTTGGGGCTTGATTCATTTCTGGGGTATGTCTAGAATGACCGGCTCGCCTGAGCCCGTGTTTTTTATGCCCGGAATTTCTCGGCGACAAGTAGTAGCCGCAAGGCTAATTTTTCTGTATTAGGAGCGTCTAGCCCATGAGTATGCAGGACCCGTTAGCGGACATGCTAACTCGAATCCGTAATGCCCAGATGGCTGAAAAGTCCGTCGTAAGCATGCCGTCTTCCACGTTGAAGGTGGCTGTAGCAAAAGTCCTGAAGGACGAAGGTTACATCGCGGGTTATCAGATCAGCAGCGAAACCAAACCACTGCTGTCCATCGAGCTGAAATACTTCGAAGGCCGTCCGGTCATCGAGGAAGTGAAGCGCGTTAGCCGTCCAGGCCTGCGTCAGTACAAGTCCGTCGAAGAACTGCCAAAAGTACGTGGCGGTCTCGGTGTGTCTATCGTCTCCACCAACAAAGGTGTGATGACTGATCGTGCTGCGCGCGCTGCCGGTGTCGGCGGCGAAGTTCTTTGCACTGTGTTCTAAGGGGGGATAAGCATGTCTCGCGTCGCTAAGAACCCCGTTAAGCTGCCAGCCGGTGTCGAAGTAAAATTCGCAGGCCAACAGCTTTCGGTGAAGGGTGCCAAGGGTACTCTTGAACTGAACGTCCATTCGTCCGTTGAAGTCGTTGAAGAAGCCGGTGAGCTGCGTTTTGCTGCTCGCAATGGCGATCAACAGACTCGCGCAATGGCCGGTACCACTCGTGCGTTGGTAAACAACATGGTCCAGGGCGTAAGCCAAGGCTTCGAGCGTAAGCTCCAGCTGGTCGGTGTTGGTTACAAAGCGCAAGCAAAAGGTCAGGTGCTGAACCTGGCTCTTGGCTTCTCGCACCCAGTGGATTACGAACTGCCGGAAGGCATCACCGCTGAGACTCCTAGCCAGACCGATATCCTGATCAAGGGCATCGACAAGCAGCTGGTAGGTCAAGTGGCCGCCGAGATCCGCGACTTCCGTCCACCAGAGCCGTACAAAGGCAAAGGTGTGCGCTACGCGGACGAAGTCGTCCGTCGTAAAGAAGCCAAGAAGAAGTAGGGCATAGCAAATGACCGACAAAAAAGTTACTCGACTGCGTCGCGCTCGCAAAGCACGCCTGAAAATGCACGAACTCGAAGTCGTGCGTCTCTGCGTGTTCCGCTCTTCGCAGCACATCTACGCCCAGGTCATTTCGGCCGACGGCAACAAAGTCCTGGCAAGCGCCTCGACTTTGGATAAAGAACTGCGTGATGGCGCCACTGGCAACATCGACGCGGCCACTAAGGTTGGCCAGCTGGTCGCTACGCGTGCTAAGGCCGCTGGCGTCTCGCAGGTGGCTTTCGACCGCTCTGGCTTCAAGTACCACGGCCGCGTTAAAGCGCTGGCTGATGCTGCTCGTGAAGCTGGGCTGGAGTTCTAAGTTATGTCAAATAACGACCAAAAGCGCGACGAAGGCTACATCGAGAAGCTGGTTCAAGTTAACCGCGTAGCCAAAACCGTTAAAGGCGGCCGTATCTTCACTTTCACCGCGTTGACCGTGGTTGGTGATGGTAAAGGGCGTGTTGGCTTCGGCCGTGGCAAGTCGCGTGAAGTGCCTGCTGCGATCCAGAAGGCAATGGAAGCTGCTCGCCGCAACATGATCCAGGTTGATCTGAACGGCACCACTCTGCAGTACGCAATGAAGTCCGCCCATGGCGCTTCGAAGGTGTACATGCAGCCTGCTTCTGAAGGTACCGGTATCATCGCTGGCGGCGCTATGCGTGCTGTCCTCGAAGTTGCTGGCGTTCAGAACGTTCTGGCCAAGTGCTACGGCTCGACTAACCCTGTAAACGTGGTTCACGCCACTTTCAAGGGTCTGAAGGCTATGCAGTCTCCTGAATCCATTGCAGCCAAACGTGGCCTGCGTGTTGAGGAGATCAAGTAATCATGGCTACCGTTAAAGTTACGCTGATCAAAAGCATGACCGGCCGCATCCCTAACCACAAACTGTGCGTTAAGGGTCTGGGTCTGCGTCGCATCGGTCACACTGTAGAAGTCCAGGATACTCCCGAGAATCGCGGGATGATCAACAAGGCTTACTACATGCTGCGTGTCGAGGGTTAATCGATGAAACTCAATGATCTGAGTCCAGCGCCGGGTTCCCGTCGCGAAAAGCATCGTCCGGGCCGTGGTATCGGTAGTGGTTTGGGTAAGACTGGTGGCCGTGGTCACAAAGGTCAGACTTCCCGCTCCGGTGGCACCATTGCTCCAGGCTTTGAAGGCGGTCAACAGCCGCTGCATCGTCGCCTGCCGAAGTTCGGTTTCGTTTCCCTGAAAGCCATGGACCGCGCAGAAGTGCGTCTGTCCGAGCTGGCTAAAGTGGAAGGCGACATCGTCACCGTGCAGTCCCTGAAAGATGCCAACGTGATCAACGTCAACGTACAGCGTGTGAAAATCATGCTGTCCGGTGAAGTGACTCGCGCTGTCACTATCGGCAAGGGAATCGGCGCCACCAAAGGTGCGCGTGCGGCTATCGAAGCAGCTGGCGGCAAGTTCGAGGAATAAATGGCTAAGCAAGGTGCTCTCTCTGCGCTCGGCAAAGGCGGTATGTCTGAACTCTGGGCTCGTCTGCGTTTTCTGTTCCTGGCGATTATCGTCTACCGAATAGGCGCACACATCCCGGTTCCAGGTATCAACCCGGACCGACTCGCAGACCTGTTTCGACAGAATGAGGGGACCATTCTTAGCTTGTTCAACATGTTTTCCGGCGGCGCGCTGGAGCGGATGAGCATCTTTGCACTGGGGATCATGCCGTACATTTCGGCATCGATCATCATGCAGTTGATGACCGCCGTCAGCCCGCAGCTGGAGCAGTTGAAGAAGGAAGGTGAAGCTGGCCGTCGCAAGATCAGCCAGTACACCCGCTACGGCACCGTCGTCCTCGCTCTCGTTCAGGCCATTGGCATGTCCATTGGTCTGGCGGGGCAGGGCGTTGCGTTCACTGGTGACTTTGGCTTCCATTTCGTCGCGGTCTCCACGTTTGTGGCTGGCGCGATGTTCATGATGTGGCTGGGTGAGCAGATTACTGAGCGTGGTGTAGGCAACGGTATCTCGATGTTGATTTTTTCGGGTATCGTCGCCGGTCTTCCGAGAGCAATCGGGCAGTCTTTCGAGTCTGCGCGTCAGGGCGATATCAACATCTTCGCTTTGGTTGCCATCGGTTTGCTGGCAGTAGCGATTATCGGTTTCGTGGTGTTCATTGAGCGTGGTCAGCGTCGTATCGCTGTTCACTACGCCAAGCGTCAGCAGGGCCGCAAGGTTTTTGCTGCGCAGACAAGCCACTTGCCGCTGAAGGTGAACATGGCCGGTGTTATTCCGGCTATTTTCGCGAGCAGCATTTTGCTGTTCCCGGCTTCGTTGGGTGCCTGGTTTGGTCAGTCTGAAGGTATGGGCTGGTTGCAGGACATCTCGCAGTCGATCGCTCCTGGTCAGCCGTTGAATATTCTGCTGTTTAGTGCAGGGATTATTTTCTTCTGCTTCTTCTATACGGCGTTGATGTTCAATCCGAAAGACGTAGCGGAAAACCTGAAGAAGTCCGGTGCCTTTATTCCGGGCATCCGTCCAGGTGAGCAGTCCGCACGCTATATTGATGGCGTTTTGACTCGCTTGACCATGTTCGGTGCTCTTTACATGACGGCCGTGTGCTTGTTGCCCCAGTTCCTGGTGGTTGCAGCAAACGTTCCGTTCTACCTTGGCGGGACCTCGTTGCTGATCGTGGTCGTGGTTGTGATGGACTTCATGTCCCAAGTACAATCGCACCTCGTTTCGCACCAGTACGAATCCCTGATGAAGAAAGCCAACCTGAAGGGTTACGGCAGCGGCATGTTGCGCTGAGTACCCATAAGGTTCGAGGAGTTGGTGATGAAAGTTCGTGCATCGGTGAAAAAGCTGTGCCGTAACTGCAAGATTATTCGCCGCGAAGGTGTTGTTCGAGTAATTTGCAGCGCGGAACCGCGTCACAAACAGCGCCAAGGCTGAGTGTGATTGTGCTTCAAGCCCGGTAGCTAGTGCGCTACCGGGTTGATTATTTGTTATTACAGCGATATTATCTCGCGCCCTATTTCTTGGCTTCCGGGGCGTAGGTAGCTGTCAATTGGAGTCCCACTGAATGGCCCGTATTGCAGGCGTTAACATTCCAGATAACAAGCATACTGTTATCTCGCTGACCTACATCTATGGTGTTGGTCGCACTACTGCACAGAAGATCTGTGCAGAGACTGGGGTAAACCCAGCCGCAAAGATCAAGGATCTGAGCGACGAGCAGATTGAACAGCTGCGTGGCGAAGTGGCGAAGTTCACCACTGAAGGTGACCTGCGTCGCGAAATCAACATGAAAATCAAGCGCTTGATGGACCTCGGTTGCTATCGCGGTCTGCGTCATCGTCGTGGTCTGCCAGTACGCGGTCAGCGTACCAAGACCAACGCGCGTACCCGTAAAGGTCCGCGTAAGCCGATCCGCAAGTAATCGCCCCAGCGAATCGACAGGAATTTAATCATGGCAAAACCTGCTGCTCGTCCTCGTAAAAAAGTTAAAAAGACAGTGGTTGATGGCATCGCCCACATCCATGCTTCTTTTAACAACACCATCGTGACCATCACCGACCGTCAAGGTAACGCTCTTTCCTGGGCTACCTCCGGTGGTTCGGGTTTCCGCGGTTCCCGCAAGTCCACCCCGTTCGCTGCTCAAGTAGCTGCTGAGCGTGCTGGTCAAGCTGCGCTGGAATACGGCCTGAAAAACCTCGACGTGAACGTCAAGGGTCCAGGTCCAGGTCGTGAATCCGCAGTCCGCGCTTTGAACGGCTGTGGCTACAAGATCGCCAGCATCACCGACGTGACGCCAATCCCGCACAACGGGTGCCGTCCGCCGAAGAAGCGCCGCGTGTAATCCAGGAGATTGTAAAGAATGGCTCGTTACATTGGTCCAAAATGCAAACTCGCTCGTCGCGAAGGCACCGATCTCTTCCTGAAGAGCGGCGTGCGCGCGATCGAATCGAAGTGCAACATTGAAGCAGCACCTGGTATCCACGGCCAACGCCGCGGTCGCCAGTCCGACTACGGCACCCAACTGCGTGAAAAGCAGAAGGTCCGTCGTATCTACGGCGTTCTCGAGCGTCAGTTCAGCGGCTACTACAAAGAAGCTGCTGGCAAGAAAGGTGCAACTGGTGAAAACCTGCTGCAACTGCTCGAATGCCGTCTGGACAACGTTGTATACCGTATGGGCTTTGGTTCGACTCGTGCCGAATCCCGTCAGCTGGTATCGCACAAGTCGATCAGCGTTAACGGTCAGACCGTAAACGTTCCGTCCTACCAGGTTCGTGCTGGTGACGTGGTTGCTGTTCGCGAGAAAGCAAAAAACCAACTTCGCATTGTCCAAGCTCTCGATCTGTGTGCCCAACGTGGCCGCGTAGAATGGGTAGAAGTAGACACTGAGAAGAAGTCGGGCGTTTTCAAGAACGTTCCTGCTCGCAGTGATCTGTCCGCCGACATCAACGAAAGCCTGATTGTCGAGCTCTACTCCAAGTAAGGGCTAGAAAATAGGTGCATCCATGCAGATTTCGGTAAATGAGTTCCTGACACCCCGCCACATTGATGTGCAGGTTGTCAGTCCAACCCGCGCCAAGATCACTCTCGAGCCTCTCGAGCGTGGTTTTGGCCACACCCTGGGCAACGCGCTGCGCCGCATCCTGTTGTCCTCAATGCCCGGCTGCGCAGTAGTCGAGGCCGAGATTGACGGTGTGCTCCACGAGTACAGCGCCATCGAAGGTGTACAGGAAGACGTAATTGAAATCCTGTTGAACCTTAAAGGTCTGGCCATCAAGCTGCACGGTCGTGACGAAGTTACGCTGACCTTGTCGAAGAAGGGTTCGGGGGTGGTTACCGCTGCCGATATTCAGCTGGATCATGATGTCGAGATCGTTAATCCCGATCACGTAATCGCTAACCTGGCGTCTAACGGCGCCCTGAACATGAAGCTCACCGTAGCTCGTGGTCGTGGTTATGAACCAGCAGACTCGCGTCAGAGCGATGAAGACGAAAGCCGCAGCATCGGTCGCTTGCAGCTTGACTCTTCGTTCAGCCCGGTTCGCCGTATCGCATACGTGGTGGAAAACGCCCGTGTCGAGCAGCGCACCAACCTGGACAAGCTGGTTATTGATCTGGAAACCAACGGTACTCTGGATCCTGAAGAGGCTATCCGCCGCGCTGCAACCATTCTGCAACAGCAGTTGGCTGCGTTCGTCGACCTCAAAGGTGACAGTGAGCCAGTGGTTGTCGAGCAGGAAGACGAGATCGATCCGATCCTGCTTCGCCCGGTTGACGATCTGGAACTGACTGTACGTTCGGCTAACTGCCTTAAGGCGGAAAACATCTACTACATCGGCGACCTGATTCAGCGTACCGAAGTAGAGCTGTTGAAGACTCCGAACCTGGGCAAGAAATCCTTGACTGAAATCAAGGACGTTCTGGCCTCCCGCGGTCTGTCCCTCGGCATGCGCCTCGACAACTGGCCGCCTGCAAGTCTTAAGAAGGACGACAAGGCGACTGCCTGATCGTCGTAATCACCGAACGTAGTGTTTGGTAAGGAATGAACCATGCGTCATCGTAAAAGTGGGCGTCACCTGAGCCGCACCAGCTCGCACCGCAAGGCCATGTTCCAGAACATGGCGGTGTCGCTGTTCGAGCACGAGCTGATCAAAACTACTCTGCCAAAAGCCAAAGAACTGCGCCGCGTTGCCGAGCCGCTGATCACTCTGGCCAAGACAGACAGCGTTGCTAACCGTCGTCTGGCTTTCGACCGTACTCGTTCGAAAGCTATCGTTGGTAAGCTCTTCAACGACCTGGGCAAGCGTTACGCTACCCGTGAGGGTGGCTACCTGCGCATCCTCAAGTGCGGTTTCCGCGCTGGCGACAACGCGCCTATGGCGTACGTCGAACTGGTTGATCGTGCTGTCGGCGGTGAAGCTGTATCCGCTGAGTAAGACATCAGTCTGAAACAAGGAACCGGGCCTAGTGCCCGGTTTTTTGTGCCTGTAAGAAATGCGCTATTCGTACAAGCTTCTACTTTGTTTGGTTCTGCACTATATGCCAGGATTTATCGTTAGTTTTTATCTATTGATAGTCATGAGTTAATGAATTTGTGGCTGTCATATTGATGATCGATACTCCCTAACAAGCCGATTAGCCGGCAGTTCAAGACCGATAGAGGATGAAGATCGCATGAGCCAGAACAAGACGCTTACGACCGCCAGTGGCGCACCTGTCGCTGATAACCAGAATTCTCGCTCCGCTGGCCCTCGTGGCCCGTTGCTGCTCGATGATTTCCATCTGATCGAGAAGCTTGCTCACTTCAACCGGGAAAACATTCCTGAGCGTCGTGTACACGCCAAGGGTTCGGGCGCATACGGTACTTTCACGGTCACTCGCGACATTACGCAGTACACCAGCGCCAAGCTGTTCTCCGCTGTCGGCAAACAGACGCCGACCTTCCTGCGTTTTTCAACGGTCGGTGGCGAGCGTGGCTCGGCCGACACCGAGCGCGATCCACGTGGCTTCGCCCTCAAGTTCTATACCGAAGAAGGCAACTGGGACATCGTCGGCAACAACACGCCGGTGTTCTTCATTCGTGATCCGCTGAAATTCCCTGACTTTATCCACACCCAGAAACGCCTGCCGCAAAGTAACCTGAAAAGCGCGCAGATGATGTGGGACTTCTGGTCGCATTCTCCTGAAGCGCTGCACCAGGTCACGATCCTGTTCTCCGATCGCGGCATTCCGGACGGCTATCGCCACATGCACGGCTTCGGCAGCCACACCTACAGCCTGATCAGCGCTCAAGGCGAGCGCCACTGGGTGAAGTGGCATTACAAGACCAAGCAAGGAATCAAGAACCTGGCGCCGGCAGACGCGGCACGTTTGGCGGGCACAGATCCCGACTACGCCCAGCGCGATCTGTTCGAGGCCATCGAACGTGGTGACTTCCCGAAATGGAGCGTGTGCATCCAGATCATGACCGAGGCCCAGGCCGCTGCGCACTACGAGAACCCGTTCGACGTGACCAAGACTTGGTCGCAGAAGGAGTTTCCACTGATTGAAGTGGGTGAGCTGGAACTGAACCGTAATCCGCTCAACTACTTTGCTGAAGTCGAGCAAGCTGCGTTCGGTCCCAGCAACATGGTGCCTGGCGTAGGTCTGTCGCCGGATCGCATGCTGCAAGGTCGTGTGTTCGCATACGCCGACGCTCACCGCTACCGTGTAGGCACCAACCACCAGCAACTGCCGGTGAATGCCCCACGCAGCCCGGTGAATACTTACCAGCGTGATGGTTCGATGGCTTTTGGCAGCAATGGTGGCGCAGCGCCTAACTACGAGCCGAACAGCTATGTAGAGTCGCCGAAGCAAGCGCCGCACTATGCCGAGCCTGCACTGGCCCTGAGCGGCGCGGCTGATCGCTACGATCATCGTGAAGACAGCGACTACTACAGCCACGCCGGTGCGCTGTTCCGTTTGATGAGCGACGAGCAGAAAGCATTGCTGGTCAGCAACATCGCCGGCGCGATGGCGGGTGTATCGAGTGATGTCGTCGACCGTCAGTTGCAGCATTTCCACAAGGCCGATCCGGCGTACGGAGAAGCAATCGCAAAGCTGCTCAACGTACAGCTTAACGAAGTCTAAACGAGAAGCAGAACCGCCCTCATTAGGGCGGTTTTTGCGTTATTTAGGCTGCTTTTCTCAGAATATCTTCGCTTTTATTGCGCGAAGTGAGTGACCTTCCAGTCAGGTTGGTTCAAACTACAGACTTTCAAGCAGGGAGATGTAGGGCGATGCAAGGCCACCCAGACGTTATCGATTACCTCAACACGTTGCTGACCGGCGAACTGGCCGCGCGTGACCAATATTTCGTTCACTCGCGGATGTATGAGGACTGGGGATTCACCAAGCTCTACGAACGAATCAACCACGAGATGGAAGAAGAAGCCGGTCACGCCGATGCGCTGATGCGCCGCATTCTGATGCTCGAAGGCACTCCGCGCATGCGCCCGGATGACCTGGATGTTGGGACCACGGTAGAGACCATGCTCGAGGCGGATCTGCGTCTTGAGTACAAGGTTCGTGCTGCACTGTGCAAAGGCATCGAGCTGTGTGAAAAGAATGGCGACTATGTAAGCCGCGATATCCTCAAGCTTCAGTTGCACGATACCGAAGAAGATCACACCTATTGGCTTGAAAAGCAGTTGGGCCTGATCAAACTGATCGGTATCCAGAACTACCTGCAGTCCCACGCGTCCTGATTGCAGCCGATACAAAAAAGCCCCTGTCACTGATGAAGTGGCAGGGGTTTTTTCATGCCCGGCGATCAGGCCCGATCGCGGAGCAACAGCGGCTTGAGGTAATGGCCGGTGTGAGACTGTTTCATCTCGGCCACTTCCTCCGGCGTGCCGGTGGCGATGATCTGCCCACCTTTCGAGCCACCCTCGGGGCCGAGATCCACTAGCCAGTCGGCGGTCTTGATCACGTCGAGGTTGTGCTCGATCACCACCACGGTGTTGCCGTGGTCGCGCAGGCGATGCAGTACGTCGAGCAGTTGCTGGATATCCGCGAAGTGCAGACCGGTGGTCGGCTCGTCGAGGATGTACAGGGTCTTGCCGGTATCGCGTTTGGACAGCTCGCGAGACAACTTGACCCGCTGAGCCTCACCACCGGACAGCGTGGTCGCCGACTGCCCGAGCTTGATGTAGGACAGGCCTACATCCATCAGCGTTTGCAGCTTGCGCGCCAGCGCTGGTACCGCATCGAAGAACTCCCGCGCTTCCTCGATGGTCATCTCGAGGGTTTCGTGGATGCTCTTGCCCTTGTATTTGATCTCCAGTGTTTCGCGGTTGTAGCGCTTGCTCTTGCACACGTCGCACGGAACGTAGATGTCCGGCAGGAAGTGCATTTCCACCTTGATCAGACCGTCGCCCTGGCAGGCTTCGCAACGACCACCCTTCACGTTGAACGAGAAACGCCCCGGGCCGTAACCACGGGAGCGGGACTCGGGCACGCCGGCGAACAGTTCGCGGATCGGCGTGAACAGCCCGGTATAGGTTGCCGGGTTGGAGCGTGGTGTACGGCCGATCGGGCTCTGGTCGATGTCGACAACCTTGTCCAGATGTTCCAGGCCTTTGATGCTGTCGTGGGCTGCGGCTTCCAGGGTGGTCGCGCCATTGAGTGCCGTTGCGCTCAGCGGGAACAGCGTGTTGTTGATCAGCGTCGATTTGCCGGAGCCGGAAACGCCGGTCACGCAGGTCAGCAGGCCGATCGGGATTTCCAGGTCAACGTTGCGCAGGTTGTTGCCACGCGCGCCCTTGAGCGCCAGCACCTGTTTCTTGTTGCGCGGCGTGCGCTTGGCCGGCACTTCAATCTTCACCCGGCCCGACAGGTATTTACCGGTCAGCGAGTCCGGGTGTGCCATGACTTCGTCCGGCGTGCCTTCGGCGACGATCTGCCCGCCATGAACCCCGGCGCCCGGGCCGATATCCACTACGTAGTCAGCGAGACGAATCGCGTCTTCGTCATGCTCGACCACGATCACCGTATTGCCGATGTCGCGCAGGTGCTTGAGGGTGCCGAGCAGGCGGTCATTGTCGCGCTGGTGCAGGCCAATGGACGGCTCGTCGAGGATGTACAGAACACCCACCAGGCCCGCGCCGATCTGGCTGGCCAGACGAATCCGCTGTGCCTCGCCGCCAGATAGCGTGTCGGCACTGCGATCCAGCGACAGATAGTCGAGACCGACATTGACCAGGAATTGCAGGCGCTCGCGGATTTCCTTGAGAATCTTGTCGGCGATCTCGCCACGGCGCCCGGTCATCTTCAGCGCGCCGAAGTAATCGCAAGCGTCGCCGATCGGCAGGTTGGTCACCGCCGGCAGGGTTTTCTCGCCGACCCACACGTGCCGCGCTTCGCGACGCAGGCGGGTGCCACGGCAATCCGGGCAGGACTGGGTGCTGAGGAACTTCGCCAGTTCTTCGCGAACGCTTGCCGATTCGGTTTCGCGGTAGCGGCGTTCGAGATTCGGCACGATGCCTTCGAACGGGTGCGAGCGCTTGACGATGTCGCCCCGGTCGTTGAGGTATTTGAAATCGACGTTCTGCGAGCCGCTGCCGTGCAGGATGTACTTCTGCTGGTCGGCCGGCAGCTCGTTGAACGGCTGCTCCAGGCTGAAGCCGTAATGCGCGGCCAGCGAGCCGAGCATCTGGAAGTAATAGACGTTGCGCCGATCCCAGCCACGAATCGCGCCCTCGGCCAGCGTGAGTTCACCGTTGACCAGTCGCTTGATGTCGAAGAACTGCTTCACGCCCAGACCGTCGCAGGTCGGGCAGGCGCCGGCCGGGTTGTTGAAGGAAAACAGCTTGGGTTCCAGCTCGCTGATCGCGTGGCCGCAGATCGGGCAGGCGAAGCGCGCGGAGAAAATCATCTCTTCGCCTGGCTCGTCGTCCATCGGCGCCACCAGCGCGATGCCGTCCGCCAGCTTCAGCGCGGTCTCGAAGGATTCCGCCAGACGCTGCTGCAGATCCGCGCGAACCTTGAAGCGGTCGACCACGACTTCAATCGTGTGCTTCTTCTGTTTATCCAGTTTCGGCAGTTCGTCCAGCTCGCAGAGCCGGCCGTTGACCCGGGCCCGGACGAAGCCCTGGGCGCGCAGTTCTTCGAACACCGACAGATGCTCGCCCTTGCGCTCGCGAATCACCGGCGCCAGCAGCATCAGCTTGCTGCCTTCCGGCTGAGCCAGCACCAGGTCGACCATCTGGCTGACGGTCTGGGCTTCCAGCGGAATGTCGTGATCCGGGCAGCGCGGCGTACCGACGCGGGCATACAGCAGACGCAGGTAGTCGTAGATTTCAGTGATGGTGCCGACCGTGGAGCGCGGGTTGTGCGAGGTCGACTTCTGTTCGATGGAGATCGCCGGCGACAGGCCTTCGATGGTGTCGACGTCGGGTTTTTCCATCATCGACAGGAACTGTCGGGCATAGGCCGACAGGGATTCGACATAGCGGCGCTGACCTTCGGCGTACAGCGTGTCGAAGGCCAGGGACGACTTGCCGGATCCGGACAGGCCGGTGATGACGATCAGTTTGTCCCGTGGCAGGGTCAGGTCGATGTTCTTCAGGTTGTGGGTGCGGGCCCCACGAATCAGGATCTTGTCCAAAATGGCCTCGCTCGGCGGGCGTCGAAAACACAGGAGTATACGGCCAAATACTGGATGGATGCACACTATCAAGTTAAGGGTTTTTTGCCTTACATGAAGAGAGTTTCATCTGTACGCGTCAAAGCGTCGCGATATACCCCGTCTCTCGATGGGACTGGTAGAATCGCCGCCGGTTCACACGAGGTTTTTCCATGCACGATCCCCACAGCGAACGCATGAGTGGCAGCGAGACCCGCGCGGCGAGCGGTCTGGCCCTGGTGTTCGCCTTCCGTATGCTTGGCATGTTCATGGTGTTGCCGGTACTGGCGACCTACGGCATGGATCTGGCGGGAGCGACCCCGGCCCTGATCGGGCTGGCGATCGGCGCTTACGGCCTGACCCAGGCGATTTTCCAGATTCCGTTCGGGATCATTTCCGACCGCATCGGTCGCCGTCCGGTGATTTACCTGGGGCTGATCGTCTTCGCCCTCGGCAGCGTGCTGGCGGCTCAGGCCGATTCGATCTGGGGCGTGATTGCCGGGCGGATCCTGCAGGGCGCCGGCGCTATTTCTGCGGCGGTCATGGCCTTGCTCTCCGACCTGACCCGCGAACAGCACCGCACCAAGGCAATGGCCATGATCGGCATGACCATCGGCCTGTCGTTCGCCGTGGCGATGGTGGTCGGCCCGCTGCTGACCCGTGCATTCGGCTTGTCCGGCCTGTTCCTCGCCACCGGTGGCATGGCACTGGTCGGGGTCGTGATCGTTATGTTCATGGTGCCGAAATCCACCGGGCCGTTGAGCCATCGCGAGTCCGGCGTTGCACGGCAGGCGTTGATGCCGACACTCAAGCACCCGGACCTGCTGCGGCTGGACCTGGGCATTTTTGTGTTACATGCGATGTTGATGTCGAGCTTCGTCGCACTGCCTTTGGCGTTGGTTGAAAAGGCCGGTCTGCCCAAGGAACAGCACTGGTGGGTCTACCTCACCGCACTGCTGATTTCTTTCTTCGCCATGATCCCGTTCATTATCTACGGCGAGAAGAAACGCAAAATGAAACGAGTTTTGCTCGGCGCCGTGATGACGCTGATGCTCACTGAGCTATTCTTCTGGCAGTTCGGTGACAGCCTGCGGGCTCTGGTGATCGGGACGGTGGTGTTCTTCACCGCGTTCAATCTGCTGGAAGCTTCGCTGCCGTCGCTGATCAGCAAGGTTTCACCGGCAGGTGGCAAAGGCACGGCCATGGGCGTGTACTCCACCAGTCAGTTCCTCGGTTCGGCACTCGGCGGTATTCTCGGCGGCTGGATGTTCCAGCATGGCGGTCTGTCGGTTGTGTTCCTCGGATGTGCCGGGCTGGCTGCACTTTGGCTGGCCTTTGCTGTTACCATGCGCGAACCTCCCTACGTGACGAGCCTGCGCCTGCCGTTGTCGCCCGAAGCGATCCGCGAAGCGGGTCTGGTCGAGCGTCTCAAGGCCCTCGTAGGGGTAACTGATGCAGTGATAGTCGCTGATGAAGCGGCGATCTACATCAAACTGGACACCGAATTAATGGATCGCACCACTCTCGAACGCCTGGTGAACAACCCGGCGCAGACTGCGTGCGAAGCCTAGGAGAA
Organism: Pseudomonas sp. R45(2017); assembly: GCF_002112305.1. Classification (NCBI taxonomy): domain Bacteria; kingdom Pseudomonadati; phylum Pseudomonadota; class Gammaproteobacteria; order Pseudomonadales; family Pseudomonadaceae; genus Pseudomonas; species Pseudomonas sp. R45(2017). The sequence continues at coordinate 41,304 of NZ_NEHH01000009.1, forward strand.
CGTTATGGCCCGTGGGGTTAACAAAGTCATTCTGGTCGGTACTTGCGGCCAGGATCCCGAAGTACGCTACCTGCCCAACGGTAACGCCGTGACCAACCTGAGTCTGGCGACCAGCGAGCAGTGGACCGACAAGCAGACCGGTCAGAAGGTCGAGAAGACCGAGTGGCACCGCGTATCGATGTTCGGCAAGGTTGCCGAAATCGCCGGCGAATACCTGCGCAAGGGTTCGCAGGTTTACATCGAAGGCAAGCTGCAGACCCGTGAGTGGGAAAAAGACGGTATCAAGCGTTATACCACTGAAATCGTGGTCGACATGCAAGGCACCATGCAACTGCTCGGCGGCCGTCCACAACAGGGCGACCAACAAGGCGGTGGCAACAACTACCAGCAGCAGGCGCCACGCCAGCAGGCTCCGCGTCCGCAGCAGTCGGCACCTCAGCAGCGTTCGGCCCCGGCTCCACAGCAGGCCGCACCGCAACCGGCTCCGGATTTCGACAGCTTCGATGACGACATTCCGTTCTGATTCGCTGCTGTATCCGCGCTAAACAAAAAAGGCCCGTCGCTGAATGCGACGGGCCTTTTTCATGCACGCAGGTTTTTCAATCAAGAATCAGATGTGGCAGAAACCGGCTCGAATCCTTGGTGATAAGGCTGTTGTCTTCGCGTACGCCAATCCCCGCCGCCTGATCACCGATTACCCACGAACCGATCAACGTGTAGCTGTCGTCGAACTTCGGCAAAGGGGCAAACTCCTGCAGGATGAAGGGCGCGTCGGTGTAGGGCCCATCCTCTTTGACGATCAGACCTTCGGCGGTCTGCAGCTCGATGTTGGCGCCTTCCCGAGAGAAGTACGGTTTGCGTACCCAACCCTTTGGCACCGCGCTGCCCGGGTTCGGGTCGAGGTGCGCGGCGAGCAGATTCGGGTGGCCCTTGTGAAACTCCCATAGCAGGGGCAGGGCGCCCTTGTTGGAGAGGATCGACTTCCACGCCGGTTCGAAAAACTGCGTGTCGCACTCGGCAATCGCCGCGCCGAACGGCTCGTGGAAGATGAATTCCCAGGCGTGCAGTTTGAACAGGTGCGGGATCCAGCGATCTTCGAGATCCACGAAGCGGCCGTCAGCGCTCAGGCCGATGTCTTCAATATCGATGTGCCGCGATTCGATGCCGACCTTCTCTGCGATCAGCCGCAGATAATCCGTGGTGCCCTTGTCTTCGACCGAGTCTTTCATCGAGGCGAAGTAAAACGGCCGCTTCAGTTTCAGTTGAGCAAAGGCTTCGTGCAGCCGGGTGTCGATGCTGTTGAACTGGTCGGCATGGCGCGGCAGCATTCCGCGCTCGATGCATTGCTCCAGCCAGCCCCACTGGAACGCCGCCGCTTCATAAAGGCTGGTGGGCGTGTCGTAGTTGAGTTCGAGCAGCTTCGCAGGGCCGTTGCCGCTGTAGGAGAAGTCCATGCGCCCGTACAGATGCGGATGACCTTCCAGCCAGGACGTTCGGATCATGTCGTAGTACGGTGCCGGAATGCTCAGACGATCCAGCAGTTCTTCGCTGTGCACGACGCGGTCGACCAGATCCATGCACATCTCGTGCAACTCGGTGGTCGGATCCTCCAGATCGTTTTCGATCTGCGCGAGCGTGAACTGGTAGTAGGCGCGCTCGTCCCAGTACGGCTCGTCGTCGATGGTATGAAACAGAAAACCGAGGCTTTCGGCGGTCTGTTTCCAGTCGTGGCGCTCGGCGCAGTGGATCTTCTTCATGGTCAGCTGCTCGAACGGCCCCAGCCGCCCCAACCGCTGCGTGCGCTGGACTGGCTGCCGAAACCGCCACGGGAAGTGGACGAGGCGACGTTGACCGGTTTGCGGTAATCGCTGTCGTAGTCCCGCTGGCTGCGGCTCGGTGCCGACTCGATTCGACGGTTCAGCGTCGAGGTGTCGTAGGTCTGGCGGGTATTGCGCTCACGATAAACCGGCCGCGAGTCGCTCGCGCGGTTGTTGCTCATGGCATTGCCGATCAGCCATCCGGTGAGCCAGCCGTTGCCTGCACCGCTGGATGAGTGCGAGGTACTTGTCTGATTGCTCTGCACGGCAGCCGCATCACCCGCCGGCATCTGTGCATTGGCGATCGCATCGAGGTTCTGCGCCGGCTCACCGTCCTGCGGCACCTTGAAGCCACCGAGTTTCGGCACGAAACGGCCGGCGGAATTTTTCTGACACCAGTCAGCAGCAAAGTCCGCGTCGCAGGCAGCCTTGTCGTCGTAGGCCGGGGAGATCCGCCGGTGTTCGGCCAGGGCGGCGACGTAGGCATTCGAGCAGACATCCGGCGCCAGTTCGGCGTCGACGCATTGTTCGACACTCTGGAAGTTGCGTTGCTGTTCCTGGGCGGCCACTTCACCGGAAATCGCCAGGGCCACCGAAGCGGCCAGGGACAGTTGAACGTACTTGCTTCGTTTCATCTCAGGCTTCCTGCCGATCAGTAGGACGGGGTCATGCACGCGGCGTTGAGCATGCCGACGCTGATTGCCACCGCCGCCACATAAATGCCCGCGGCGATTTCACCGTTGGCGATGCGTTGGGACGTGCCTTTGAGCACCAGCCCGGTCGCCAGGAAGGCCAGCAATTGCACCACAGCCGCGATCACCGCCCAGAGCACGAAGTCGAGCACGTTGATCGAATGGGCGATCACGTTGCTCGCCGGAATCGCGAAGCCGATGATCGCGCCGGACAGGGCAATGGCGGCGGCGACGTTGCCGGAACGAATCAGCTCGAATTCCTTGTGCGGCGTGACGCGGGTGTAGACGAACTGAAACAGCATGAACAGCAGCACGGCGCCGATCAGGTAGGCAACGAAACCGACCAGCGCGGCTTTGTTCAGGGAAATGGACAACGCTTCCAGCATGGAAAACTTCCTTTTAGATAGTGCTCAAATCGGTGGTGTACAGCGAGATGCCCAGCGAGGTGCTCAGGCTGACGGTGCCTTCTTCGTCCTGTTCGACGGAGAACAGCAAGAGCTCGCGGCGATCGGTCAGGCCGGTCTCGCGGGCGTAGAGCATCGAGTGATGGTTGATGGTGTAGGACTCGTCGGGGTTGATCACCTGTTCGGTGAGCGGCACCAGTTCGGTCTGGCCACGTTCGGTGCCCCATTCACGAGTGTATTCGACACCTTCGTGGCGGTAGGTCGGCAGGCCGATCAGGCTGTTCGGGCCGGCCAGGCGCTGCAGTTCGGCGTCACTGTTGACCGTCACATAGCTGACGTAATTGAACAGCGTCACCGACTCGATCTGGTCGTCGCCGGTGACATGGACTTGTACCCAGAATTCTTCATCGTTCAGATAGTAGCGATGCAGTTTGTTCGACTGACCGAGGTCGATCCAGCCGGCGCTCCAGATGGCCTGGGCGTCGGGAACACGTACCGAGGTGCTGCCGTCGAGCAACAGGCCGAGGGTCGTGTCGAAGCGGATCGCCTTGCCCTGCGCCAGTCCGAGCGGGCCACCGGCAGACTCGGAGGTCGACGCCGCCGACTGCCGGTTGCTGGTGCCGAGCAAATCTTTGAACCATCCCATGGGTACATTCCTTGAAGCGGGTGGAGGTATTCGTTGGCAAAACGCCGCTAGTGTACCGGGCCGCGCGGCGAACGAGCAGGCAAAAAAAAGAAGGGCACGCGGTGCCCTTCTTTTTCTGGCCGCCGTTACTGGGCGGACTTCTGCTTCAGACGCTCGAGGATGGCGTTGGCGCTGCCTTCGTTCGGCGTGATGCCGGCTTCGCGCAGCTTGCGGTCCAGGTCGTTGCCGGTCGTGGCATCGGCCAGTTCGTCCTGAGCATTCAGCTCGGCGGCACGTTGCTTTTGCTTTTCCTGCAGACGGTTCAGGGTGCCGACGGCGGTTTCCAGTTTGCCGTTGGCGCCGCCGCTGGCGATCGAAGCGCTGACCTGAGCCTTCTGCACGCTTTCACGGGCCTTAGCCATGTCCACTTGCTGGCGCAGGCTCTTGATCCGCGCTTCGGCCTTGTTGATGTCCTTGCGCATGTTGTCGGCGTAGGTGCCGAACTCGTCGCTCTGGGCCTTCTCGGTGGTCAGGTCGTTGGTCAGGGTCGAAATTGCTTCGGCCACTTCCATCGCCAGATCTTCGCGGCCGGCGTTCAGGGCGGAAACAGCCTTGGCTTCCAGGTCCTTGATCTTGGCGTCGTACTCGCTCACGCGGTCGGCGGACAGCTTGTGCTTGGCCATGATGGTGACCAGTTCGCGACGGGCGTTGGACAGGGCGCTGTCGGCGTCACGGATTTCCTGATCGAGGATGCGCAGGGCCTGTTGGTCAACGATCGCTTCGCCGACTTCATTGGCGCCGCCGCGCAGCGCGGTGAACAACTTGTTCCAGATGGACTGAGTCATTGGATTTTCCCTGTTGATTACTTGAAGAAGTGTTCGAAGGCTTCGCTGGCGCGCTGCACGTTGTCGACCAGGGTTTTCACCTCGGTGACTACGTTGGTCAGGCTCGAATCGGCACTCAGTGCACCGAACATGTTGTAGACGGTCTGGCCATTGGGCATGGTTTCGATGCCGATCGACGACAGCGGGAACATTTCCCGGCTGCGCAGCACGGCGTCGTTGAACGCGCGTACGTCGGTGATCGAATCAATGTCCACCAGCACGGTGTCGACGATGATCTGCTGGCCGGCGATGGCGATGTGAATCGGCAGACCGCCGAATTCGTTCATTTCCAGCTTGAGGCTGGGTTCGGAGCTCTGGATCAGAGACAGCGTGATTTCTTGCGAAGCCACCTCGTCCAGCGCCTTGAAAGCGTTGTAGAGGCTATCGATGTTCCAGTTGTTGCCTGCGCTCATGTAATTCTCCGACATGAAAGAGCCAGCCAGAATCGGTTGGCGTAGCTGTTGCTCCATTTGCTTGAGCAAGCTTCGGTTTTCCGGAAGCACCCAAGTTTCGTGTTTCACATAACCGGCGGCAGCCAGGCCCGCGCGCATCTGCTTCATGTAGAAGCTCGACGGTTTTTTCGCGGACGGTGTCGAGCGCACTCCCTTTGGGCTCTCTGACGCTGTAGCGGGGGAGCGGCTTTTCATGGCGATGACTCCGTTATGAACATCTCACGCGTGAGCAACACTACAACCAAATCAAAATGCCATCAATGGCTCACGCGTGAGATTTTCATGACACGCGAAAAAACGCCCGCAACGAGGCGGGCGCAGGTTTTTCTGGTTGTATCAGAGCAGGGCTCAGTGGCTGGCGACGAGGAACTCGTCGGTGGACACCACGCTGGCGTAGGCAAACCCCAGCGCCGACATGAACGCCGCATGCACGTGGGCGGCGGGAACGGTCATGCCGTTGAATTCCAGATCGCGGCTGGCGCAGGCATCGTGGATCACCGTGACGGTGTAACCCAGATCTGCCGCTGCGCGGGTGATGCCGTCGACGCACATGTGGCTCATGCTACCGACCACTACCAACTCTTTGATGCCTTGTTCATCGAGGATCGATTGCAGCTCTGTTTCGCGGAATGAATTGACGAAGTGCTTGAGCACTACCGGCTCATCGGCGCGGTTGAGCACTTTCGGATGCAGTTTCGCGCCTTCAGAGCCCGGGGTGAAAAACGGTGCTTCGGGCGAAGTGAATTCGTGGCGGATGTGCACCACCGAATCACCGGCCTCGCGGAACGCCGCGATCAACCGGGCGGCGTTGTCCGCTGCGGCGTCGGCACCGGCCAGCGGCCACTTGCCTTGGGGGAAGTAGTCGTTCTGGATATCGACTACGATGAGCGCTTGCTTGGCCATGGGTGTGTCCTCGAAGTGAACGTTGGGTGTGGGCTCAGTATTGGCGCTGGCCACGTTTTCGAGGATTGGCCGCACCGACAATACACAGGGGAAAACTGACAATGGACGCGAAACCGGCGGTCGTCGAACTGGGTGTGCTGATCTATCCCGGCGCGCAGCTGGCGGCGGTGCATGGTTTGACTGACCTGTTCGCGGTGGCCAACCGGGTCGCTGCCGAGTACCAGAGTGCGCAGTTGCCGCGCTTGCGCGTCAGCCATTGGCAGGTTGAGGGCGATCAGCCGCCGGTACGGGTCCACGACAGCGACCCCGGCGCCGAAGCGGGTCTGGTGGCGGTCGTGATTCCGCCGTCCATTGGTGGTTTCTCGGCGGCCCAGGTGTCCGTCGGGTTGATTCACTGGCTGCGCGAGCAACACGCCCGCGGCGCCACCCTCGGCGGGGTGTGCGTGGGTTCTCTGCTGCTGGCCGAAAGCGGTCTGCTCGACGGTCGCAGCGCCACCACGCACTGGACGTCAGCCAAGGCGTTTGCCGAGCGTTATCCGCACATCAAACTCAAGGCCGACACACCGATTGTCGATGACGGCGACCTGATCACCACGGCCGGATTGATGGCCTGGTCGGAACTGGGGCTACGGCTGGTCGATCGTCTGCTCGGGCCGAGCATCGCCAGCGCGACCGCGCGGTTCCTGGTGGTGGAACACAGCGACAGCGCCAGTGCCTGCGGCAGCAATTTCGCCCCGATCCTCAATCATGGCGACGCGGCGATTCTCAAGGTTCAGCACTGGCTGCAAAGCAATGGCGCGACCGATGTCTCACTGACGGCGATGGCCGAGCGCGCGGGCCTTGAGGAGCGCACGTTCCTGCGTCGTTTCCGCGCGGCGACCGGCCTGAAGCCAACCGAATACTGCCAGCACCTGCGGGTCGGCAAGGCCCGGGAAATGCTCGAGTTCACCAATGGCACTATTGACCACATCGCGTGGACGGTGGGCTATCAGGATCCGGGAGCCTTTCGCGCGACGTTCAAGAAAATCACCGGGCTGGCGCCGAGTGAATACCGCACGCGATTCGGCGTGAGTCCGCCGCCAGCCGTGGCGAAGTAATACGCACCCGTCGTGCAAAATGCCGGAGCCCACAGCGCAGTCGTGCAGATTGAAATAGGCGCGGTGCCAGCACGGGTTTTTCAAGTGGCTGATTTGCAGGGCGTTTCCGGCGAACCCCGGTTGGCCTGATCTCTGCACCCTCTGACCTACATTCAACCCGCCGTTGGAAGGGGGACGCATGACCCCGACATCCCGCAGGAAAGTGGTCGTCGCCCACTCGGTTCGACCCGGCGCACCACAACATGAAGTGCAGACCAACAAGGCCCTCGCGCGATGGCTGGCGCAGATCCTCGGTCTCAAGTTCGGCGGCAGTTACGACGCCGAAAAACATCGCGGCCGGGATATTTATCTGCTGCCGACCCAGACCCTCGTCGGCGCGGCGGCCCGCGAATTGGGTGTGAGCGGCCCGGATGATCTGTGGGGCGGTTTCGTCGAGCACGATTTCATCTGCACCAAAGCCATCAGCCACGGTCTGCGCAGCCATCAGGCCCATGCGCCGCAAGGCTGGTCGCCACTGTTTTCCGAGCGGGTGCGCACCGTGGTGCTGGACGGGCTCAGCGTCTTTGCGCTGGAAGATGCCCGGCCTGCCGCTGAACATCTGTTGTACAGCGGACCGATCCGGATCAAGCCGATTCACGCCTGTGCCGGGCGCGGACAGGAAGTGATCAAGAGCCTGGATGCGTTCGACGAAATTCTCGCCCGACCCGAGGCCGGAGAACTGTTCAGCGATGGCGTGGTGCTGGAGCAGGATTTGAGTCAGGTGGTTACCCACAGCGTCGGTCAGTCGTTCATCGGCGGCAGGGTGCTGAGTTACTGCGGTGATCAATACTTGACCAAGGACGCCCACGGCGAAGAGGTGTACGGAGGCTCGAACCTGCTGGTGGTGCAGGGCGGTTACGAGGATCTGCTGGCGCTGGATCTGCCCGACGACGTGCGTCTGGCCATTCAGCAGGCGCAGGTGTTCGACCGGGCGGCGGACGAAGCCTATCCGCGTTTCTATGCCTCGCGGCGCAATTACGACATCGCCCAGGGCCTGGACAGCGAAGGCCGGCCGCGCAGTGGCGTTCTCGAACAGTCCTGGCGCATGGGCGGCGCCAGCAGCGCGGAAGTGGCGGCGCTGCAAAGCTTCGTCAACGATCCTTCGATGCGCGCGATCCGCGTGTCGTCGGTGGAAACCTATACCGATCAGGCCCTGCCGGCGGATGCCATCGAGGTGTATCGCGGGCCGGCCGAGAACAGCGACTTTCTCCTCAAATACGTAACGGTCAAATCCTATGACGGCTAGAAGCGAAAGCATTCAAATCGACATTGATGATGAACAGATGAGCGGGACGTTTCTCAGTCCCAAATCGAAAGTCCCCGGCGTGTTGTTCGTGCACGGCTGGGGCGGCAGTCAGGAGCGCGATCTGGAACGGGCTAAAGGCATCGCCGGCCTGGGCTGCGTGTGCCTGACGTTCGATCTGCGCGGGCATACCGGCGGCACCGGCATTCCGCTGAGCCGGGTCACCCGTGAAGACAACCTGCGTGACTTGCTGGCGGCCTACGACCGGTTGCTCGCCCATCCGGCGCTGGACACCTCGGCCATTGCGGTAGTGGGCACCAGCTATGGCGGTTACCTCGCTTCGATTCTGACCTCGCTGCGCCCGGTGCGCTGGCTGGCGCTGCGGGTGCCGGCGCTGTACCGCGACGAGCAATGGCACACGCCCAAGCGCGATCTGGACAAGGCCGACCTGCGCGATTATCGCGGCACGCTGGTGCGCGCCGACAGCAACCGTGCCTTGCACGCCTGCTCGCAATTCACTGGCGACGTGCTGCTGGTGCAGTCGGAAACCGACGACTACGTGCCCCACGCGACGATCATGAGTTACCGCGCCGCATGCCAGCAGACTCACTCGCTGACGCACCGCATCATCGACGGCGCCGACCATGCCCTGAGCGATCCGACCTCGCAGCAGGCCTACACCTCGATCCTGGTCGACTGGATCACCGAGATGGTGGTGGGCGAGCGGTTGAGCATCATTCAGTCGCGCTGATCAGGACTTGGGTTTCTTCTCGATCCGCAACGCCTTGGCCTTGGCTTCCACCACCAGATACATCAGCACGGTGATCAGCAGCGGCAGCAGGAAATAGATCGCCCGATAGGCCAGCAGCCCCGCCACCAGACTGCCGCGCGAAGCCTCGTGTTGCAGCAGCGCCACGAACACTGCTTCCAGCACGCCGAGCCCGGCGGGAATGTGGGTGATGACACCGGCAATCGCGCTGATCAACAGCACCCCGAGCACCAGCGGATAGTCGAGTTTGCTCGGTAGCAAGGTGAAAATCACCGCCGCCATCAGCGACCAGTTCAGCGCCCCGAGCAGCAATTGCAGGACCGCCATGCGCAGCGACGGCAGGTTGATCTCCACCCCGCGAATCGACCACTCGCGCCGCCGGGAAAACTGGCAGGCGACCAGATAGCCGACACTGACCAACAGCAGCAACACGCCAATGCCCTGCAACGCACCGCTGCTGATTTTCCAGCCCGGTGGCATCCGCACCAGCCCGCTGGCGAACACCACGCCGGCGATGGTCATGTAGCCGAACCAGTTGGTCGCCAGGCTCAGGCCGAGGATCTTGGCGATGTTGCTTTTGCTCACCCCGAGCCGCGAATACAGGCGATAGCGCATGGCGATTCCGCCGACCCACGCGCTGAGGTTGAGGTTGAACGCATAGCTGATGACGCCCACCGGCAGGATCTGTTTCCACGTCAGGTCCTGACGAATGTAAGTGCGGCCGATCAGGTCGAAACTGGCGTACACCAGAAAGCTCAGCAGGGTCAGGCTGGAGGCGATGATCAGCGTGCGCACCTTGAAGTCGGCGAGGGTTTGCAGCACCTCGGCCCATTCGATACGGCTGGCGAACATCGTCAGCAAAACGATCAGCGCAAGGAAAAACAGCAGGGTCAGCGGACGTTTCCAGCGGCTCCAGCGGGACTTGCCCGCCGGTGCCGGATGCACCGCCGCGTGGGCTTCGGAATGGCTCATGACGGATCGCTCCCGGCGGCGTGGGTGAAGGGTTTGAGCCGTGGCTTGTGCGCCGGCAGCCAGCCGGCCATCGCCGGGAAATGCCGCAGGAAGTGAAACACCAGAAAGCCCACGGTCATGTGCCAGATTCGCCCGCGCGGCGACTTCGCGGCGTCCATCGCCTTGCAGTGGTTGTGGCTGAGGTCTTCGAGGCGTTCGAACAGGTGGCGATTGAAGGCGCGGTCGCGGATCAGCACATTGGCTTCCAGGTTCAGCGAAAGGCTCAGCGGATCAAGATTGCTCGAGCCGACAGTGCTCCATTCCTCGTCCACCAGCGCCACTTTGCCGTGCAGCGGCCGCTCGCAATATTCGTGAATCTGCACCCCGGCCTTGAGCAGGTAGTCGTAGGTCATGCGCGCGGCGAGTTTGGCCACCAGCATGTCCGGCTGCCCCTGCAAAATCAGCCGCACCTCGACCCCGCGCCGGGCTGCGTTGCGGATCTCACGCAGCAGGCGATAGCCGGGAAAGAAGTAGGCGTTGGCGATCACCACCCGCCGTTGGGCGCGGCGCAGCACCTGCAAATAAACGTCTTCGATATCCGTGTGGTGCCGGTCGTTGTCGCGGAACACCAGACGCACCTGACCGTCGTGATCGTCGAACGCCATCTCGGCACGCCGTTGCCGGCGACGCTGCCACCAGAATCTCGCCCGTCCCGGTCGGCCGCTTTGCAGCAAAGCGAAATGATGGATGTCGGCCACTGCCGGGCCCTGAATTTCCACCGAGTAATCCTGCTTCGCTTCGGGACCGAAATCGGCCAGGTGATCACCGGAAAAATTGATCCCGCCAATGAATGCGACCAACCCGTCGACCACCACAATCTTGCGATGCAACCGCCGGAACCAGTTGGTGCGAATCCCCAGATGCTTGGGGGCCGGATCGAAGATTTGCAGATGCACGCCGGCTTCACTCAGCGCGGCGAGATAGCCGGTGCTCAGTTCGCCACAACCGAAACCGTCGAGGCTGACGGTGGTGCGCACGCCACGCCGGGCGGCATCGATCAGGATCTCCTGCAATTCCTTGCCGACCTTGTCTTCGAAGACGATGAAGGTCTCCAGCAGGATTTCGCTTTTCGCCGCGCGCATCGCTTCGAACACCCGGGGGAAATATTCCTCGCCGTTTTCCAGCAGCTCGATCCGGTTGTTGCCCTGCCAGCGATACTCGACATCGACGGTGCCCGGCTCGCGCACGGGCGGGGTGATGCTGACGGGCTCCACAGCGGATTTCTCCAACGGTGCACTGCTCATAGTTCAATCTCCACCGATAGCGGTGCGTGGTCGGAAAGGTGTGACCAGGGACGGTTCGCCAGCACTTTTGGCTGACTGGCCTTGAGGTTGCGTACGTAGATCCGGTCCAGGCGCAGCAATGGCAGACGTGCGGGAAAGCTGCGCGCCGACCGGCCGTGATGCGCCGCAAATACTTCACGCAGGCCACAGGGTTCAAGCAAGGCATCGGCGCGCTGGCGCCAGTCGTTGAAATCACCGGCGACGATCACCGGCGCGTCATCAGGCAGTTCGGCCAGACGTTCTCGCAGCAGGCGCAGTTGATCGTTGCGATGACTTTCGCGCAGGCCCAGATGGACGCAGATCGCATGCACTTCACGGTCATCTCCCGGCAGGCGCAGCACGCAGTGCAACAGGCCACGGTTTTCGTGGCCGCTGATCGAAACGTCGAGGTTGTCATGGCGCACGATCTGGAATTTCGACAGCACTGCATTGCCATGATCGCCCTCCGGATACACGGCGTTGCGCCCGTAGGCGAACTGCGGCCAGAGACTGTCCGCGAGAAATTCGTACTGCGGCATCGTCGGCCAATTGTTGTAGCGCTTGGGATGATGTTCGTGAGTGCCGTGGACTTCCTGGAGAAACACTACATCGGCGGACACGCTGCGCACCGCTTCGCGCAATTCCGGCAGGATGAAACGCCGGTTCAGTGCGGTGAAACCCTTGTGGGTGTTGACCGTCAGCACGGTGAATCGGCGCACCGTGGTGATTACCGTGGTCTGCTCGTCGGTGACGCCGAGCGGCTCGGGAATGCTCATGCGAGTACCCCTTCGGCGGCTGGCTCACCGGGCACGGTTTCAAGGTTTTTATCCAGATCGAAACGCTGCAGGAGACTGCGGGCATCGAACGGCGCGCGGACCTTGATGTCGTTGTCGAAGTAGCAGAACACCTCGCGGGATTTACGGGTCCGAGGCTTCAGGCGCGGCGCGATCAAATGGGCGTCGCCCGGTTGCCGGCCGTGGTGCCAGGCGTCGATCCGCTCGGCCCAGCGTTGCAGGGCGGCACGGGTGTAACCGCTGGCGTAAAGTTCTTCGGCACCGTGCAGGCGCAGGTAGACGAAATCGCTGGTGAGGTCTTCGCGGTACGGCCATTTCCCGGCGGTGTCGGCGATCACCAGCGCGGTGTTGTAGCGTTTGAGCAGGCGCACGAAGTCGGGGTCGATGAAACTGTCGTTGCGGATTTCCACGGCATGGCGCAGCGGTTTTTTGCCGTAGGCCTTCAGGCTCGCGTGGCCGTGCAGGTGTGAGTCGTGCTGGCGGGCGAGGGCGGCGGCAGCCTGGGTGTCGTGGGGCAACTGATCGAGAAAGGCTTCGAAGCGTTCGGGGTCGAACGTGAAGTTGGGCGGGAACTGCCAGAGGACCGGACCGAGTTTTTCCTTCAGCTCCAGCACTCCGGAGGCGAAGAAATTGGCCAGGGGTTTTTCGATATCGCGCAGGCGGCGGATGTGGGTGATGAAGCGGGGCGCCTTGATGCTGAACACGAAGTCATCCGGCGTCTCGGCGTACCACTGGGCGTAGCGTTCCGGCCGTTGCAGGGCGTAGAACGATCCGTTGATTTCGATGCTGTTGACCGCCCGTGAGGCGAACTGCAATTCGCGTTTCTGCGCCAGCCCCTTCGGGTAAAAGTCCCCGCGCCACGGGGCGTAACGCCAGCCTGAAATACCGATATGAATCGTTGCCATGCCGCCCTCCCGTCGAAAGTCCCCGTACGGCCTCTGTCTGTGGATGACTGCGGGCGGTCGCGGAAAGTTTCGACGGGATTACGGACGGTCGGGCTGGCTTGATCAATGCCCGGTGACGATCCGGGCCGAGCCTTCGGCGGGTTCGGCGTACACCGGGCCCAGGCGATCGAGGCGACCGCTCAAGGCTGTCAGGGCCAATGCCACCAGTACCACCAGGCCGCCGATCCACGCGGTGTGAATCAGGCCGATGTGCTCGACGATCAAACCGCCACCCCACGCACCGCCGGCAATCCTGAGGTTGAACGCGGCAATGTTCAGGCCCGATGCGACGTCCACGGCTTGTGGTGTGTGATGTTCAGCCTGACGCACCACATACACCTGCAAGCCCGGCACGTTGCCGAAGGCGACTGCGCCCCAGACCAGCACGGTGGCCAGCGCCAGCCATGGATTTCCTGCGGTGAAAGTAAGCACGAACAGCACGGCGGCGAGCAGGGCGAAGATGATTTTCAGCGCGCTGATCGGCCCGCGTTTGTCCGCCAGTTTGCCGCCCCAGATGTTGCCGACTGCCACTGACACGCCGTACACCAGCAACACCAGGCTGACGGTGCCGGCGCTGAAGCCGGAGATGTCCTGAAGGATCGGCGCCAGGAATGTGAAGGCGATGAACGAACCGCCGTAACCGATGGCGGTCATGGCGTACACCAGCAACAGGCGCGGTTGCTTGAGCACCTGCAATTGCTGCAACAGCGAGGCTGGTTTGCTGTGGGCGATGTTTTTCGGCACGTACAGCAAGCTGCCGATGAACGCGATCACGCCGAGTGCCGACACGGCGAGGAAGGTTTCACGCCAGCCGAAATGCTGACCGATGAACGTGCCCAGCGGCACGCCGGTGACCAGCGCCACGGTCAGGCCGGTGAACATGATCGCAATCGCACTGGCGGCTTTTTCCTTGGGCACCAGGCTGGTCGCGATGGTCGAGCCGATGGAGAAGAACACGCCATGGGCCAGACCCGTGACGATCCGCGCCAGCACCAGTGATTCATAACTTGGCGCCAGCCAGGCCAGCAGGTTGCCGAGGGTGAACAGCACCATCAGCGACAGCAGCAACAGTTTGCGCGGGACTTTGCCGGTGAGGGCGGTCAGCACCGGCGCACCGATGGCTACGCCGAGGGCATAGAGACTGACCAGCAGACCGGCGGACGGCAGGCTGACGCCGAGATCGGCGCCGATGGTAGGAAGCAGGCCAACGATGACGAACTCGGTCGTCCCGATGGCGAAAGCGCTGAGGGTCAGCGCGAGCAGGGCAATGGGCATCACGGCACTCCGGTGGGGGATTGAATGAAGCGCAGTGTCGGGGTTTGGTGGGGGTGAAAAAATACAGGGATGGGCATTTGATATTTGACCTGAGAGCAAAGATCAAAAGCACGCCCTCACCCTAACCCTCTCCCGAGGGGAGAGGGGACTGATCGATGTGTCCTTTTGAGTTACGCCGACGTGATACACCGAGCCGTACTCAGGTTCCGACGCAGCATAGGCCGGCTCTCGGACTTGAGATCAAAACGAACCTTTCAGGTCGATGTAACTATTGAAAACAACTCAGTCGGCTCCCTCTCCCTCTGAGAGAGGGCTGGGGTGAGGGGGCTCTTGAACTTTGCCGGCCAAATGTCGATCAGTTCCATACAGGTTCAACCAAGGGAGCTCTGCGTTTTGACCAGGTTCAGGATCGCGATTCTATTGGGGGCATTGCTGTTGTTCGGCGGCAATGCAGTGCAAGCCGCCAGCTTGCCGGGCGTTCCGGCGGCCAGTGAAGAGCCGGCCAAACCGGAGCCGATCGTGCAGGGAGGACTGCTCGGCGCCATCAGTTCCGGCATCGACGACGTGCAGGACAAACTCGATCTCAACGAGCATCTGGTCGACGCCTGGCGCCTGCGCGCCGACCGGGCGGCGGATGAAGTCGACAGGCTGGTCAACCAACCCTCGAACCGCTCGGGCTGGAGCGTGGCGGGGGATTTCCTGATGCTCTCCGGCGTGTGGCTGGGCACCTTTGCCGTGTTGACCGTGCTCGGCAGCGTGCTGGGCAAACGCCTGCGGGAAGGGCGCTGGCTGCGCACCCGCCAGCGCAGTCAGGACCTGCTCGGTTACCTGTTGCCCTACACGCTGCCCGCGCTCATCTGTCTGCCGCTGACCCTGTACGTCAGCCATTTTTTGTCGGCTTCGGTCGGCCGGGCGCTGGCGCTGTGTTTTGCCTACGCCACCAGCAGCGGGATATTTTCCACGTCGATGCTGTTGTGCGTGGTGGTGATGTTTAATGTCGGCCACAAGCGCCGCGCCGTGCAGATCATTCGCGACTACTGCCCGAAACCGCTGTTCCTGATCGGCTTCCTCGCCGCGTTGAGTGACGCCCTGACCAGCCCGCAGATCGCCCGGCAACTGGGCGGCAACATCACCAGCAGCATCGCGGTGTTCACCGGTCTGCTGGCGTCGATCATCTTCGGTCTGCTGGTGATTCGCCTGCGTCGGCCGGTGGCGCACCTGATCCGCAATCGTCCTCTGGCCCAGCGCCTGAAACAGCCGTCGCTGCAGGAGTCGCTACGGATTTTTTCCGGGCTCTGGTACTGGCCGATCGTGCTGATGGTGCTGGTCTCGGCGGTCAATCTGATCGGCATCGGCGAGGACAACCAGAAAGCCCTGCGCTGCGCGTTGCTCACCACGGTGCTGCTGATCGGCACGGTGTTTCTCAGCACTGTGCTGCAACACCTGTTCAAGTCGCGCAGGGCCGAGGCGATCCAGCGCAGCAGTGCCTACAAGGAACGTTTCCTCAGCCTGTTGCACGCCTTGCTGCGGATCGTCGTTGCGATTGCGTTTATCGATATCCTCGGGCGGATCTGGGGTGTGTCGCTGCTCGACTTCGCGCAAAGCAGCACGGTCGGTCGGGCGATCAGCAATGCCCTGAGCAGCATCGGCCTGATCTTCCTCGTGACGTGGCTGCTGTGGGTGGTGCTCGACACGGCGATCCAGGAAGCACTGAAACCACCGGTCAGCAAACGCTCGGCGCGCCAGCCCAGCACCCGGGTGAAAACCATCCTGCCGCTGCTGCGCAACGCGATCAAAATCATCCTGGTGGTGATCTGCGCGATCACCACCATGGCCAATCTTGGGATCAACGTCGCGCCGTTGCTGGCCGGTGCCGGGGTGGTCGGTCTGGCCATCGGTTTCGGCTCGCAGCAACTGGTGCAGGACGTGATCACCGGGCTGTTCATCATCATCGAAGACACCCTCTCGATCGGCGACTGGGTGGTGCTCGATTCCGGGCATGCCGGCACGGTCGAGGGCCTGACCATTCGCACCCTGCGCCTGCGTGACGGCAAGGGCTTCGTGCACTCGGTGCCGTTCGGTCAGATCAAGGCCGTGACCAATCAATCGCGGCAGTTTGCGTTCGCGTTTTTCTCGGTGCAGTTCACCTACGACACCGATGTCGACAAGGCCATCGAGCTGATCCGCGAGGCGGGCGATTCGATCCGCGAAGATCCATTCCTCAAGTACAACCTGCAAGGGCCGCTGGATGTGTTCGGTGTGGACAAGATGGACCTGAACGGCGTGGTGCTGACCGCGCAATTTCGCACGGTTTCCGGCGGGCAATATGCGGTGAGCCGCGCATTCAACCAGCGTCTGAAAAAGCTTGTGGATAACAGCCCGTGGGTGCATTTCGCGCAGACTTATCCACAGCAGGTTTTGCTGCCCAAGCGCCAGGAAGAAGAGGTGGCGCCTGCGCATTCGTCGGTGGTGTTGCCGGAGCAGGCGCGCACTCAGTGACGGGTCAGCCTGTTGCGGATTTCGCTCATGGCGGCGGAGTCCAGTTCCACCCAGAATTGTTGCTTGCCCGCGACCTCGGCAGCGACCGGCAATCCGTCGCGATACACCAGTCGATTGCTCGCCAGAGCCGGCACCTTCGCCCCCGGTAACAAGGTGCCGGCGAGGTTCAGCGGATCGACGCCGCACACCGCGATCAGGCTGCCGTCATGAGGCCGACGGCGGACTTCGCGCAGCAGCGGAATCGCCTCGGGCAGGGCGAACTGCTCGCCGGCCAGACCGCTGACAAAGCGTCCGCCGCGAATCTCGCCCCGCGCTTCCAGTCGATGGAACGTGCGCAGCAGTTCGCGCCAGCTCGGCAGCCAATCGGCTTCGCGCTCCAACAGGCGCCAGAACACCACGCCATAGCGACGCAACGAGGTAATGGCGATGTGTTCGAGGGTTTCGGGCGACGCTGTTTGACGGTTTTCCACAACCGGCCCGCGACGCAATAACGCCCAGCGCCCGGCATCGTCCATGCCACCGACAAACGCCCCGCGTCCGCGTCGACTGCTGCGCTGCTGGCGCTTGCTCGCCGGGGTGATCAGCGCGCGCAATCCGGCAAAGCTGTCGGCATTCACCAGCCCGGCGCCGACCAGTTCCTGCAAGGCGATTTCCAGCTCGGTGCGCAGCAGGTGCGCTTCATGAATCAGCTCATCGAAAAACAGCGCGCCGTGCTGGCTCAGCGCGTCGAAAACCTTGCGGGTCTTGGGCGAGAGTTCGCTCACCGGCGTCTGCTCGGCCAGCGCACTCCACAAGCCGACCTGACTGCGCGGCAGCAACACGATCGGTGTGCTGCGCAACGCCGTGCCGCTGATGTTTTGCCGGGCGCTGAGGCGCGTCCACACCAGCTTTCCGCTGCGGCACAGATCGTCCAGCCAGCTCGGTGAATAGTCCTTGAGCCGCGCGGGAAGGAGGTCGCTGTCCCACGCCGAAGCGGCAGCCGGGTAGCCTTCGAACTGACCGACAATCGCCGGCAACACACCGCTGCCCTGACCACGGGTTGACGGGGACAAGTGCTGCCAGTCGAACAGAAACCGCATGAAATCCTGCAACGCCACCGGCTCGATTTCCCGGCGCAGACGCTTGACCGTGTAGCGGTGAATGCGCGCCAGCAGATGGCGTTCGCACCATTCTTCAACGGTCGATCCCGGCGTGAACTGGCCGCGCAGTACATAACCTTCACGCTCCAGATGAGCGAGGGCTTGATGAACAGCGGCCGGCATCAGGGCCAGCGGCTCGGCAATCGCCACCAGCGGTTGCGGACCGAATGCGCCGAGCCGCGCGCGGATCACTTCGATCAGTGCGTCATCGGCTGTCCATGGTTCGTCGAAACCGGGCAGCGTGGGGAGTGCCGACTGTGCCTGTGGATACAGCGCTTGCAGACAGGTCAGGCGTTCTCTTGCCAGCCACAGTGAATGCACGGGGTCGATCTGCAATCGGCAGGCTCGCCCGGTCTCGGCCAAGGCATTCAGCCAGTCGCGCCACTGCGGATTGGCCTCGACTTCGCGGTCGCTGATGCAGGCCAGGCTCATCAGCGCTTCGTGCATTTCATCGGCACTGTTCGGCGTCGGCCACGCTTCTTCGCGCACGGCGTCGATCGCATCGGCGTCCAGCGCGCCGAGGTCATCGGTGGATTGCGGATCGCTCCAGCGGCGGTTGAGTACGGCCTGGGTTCGACGCTCTTCCAGCGGTGCATCGTCGAGAAAGGTGTAGGGCCGGGCACTGAGGATTTCCGCCGCCAGCGGCGAGGGCGCCGGAAGGTCACGGGCGATCAGGCGCACTTCGCCGCGCTCCATGCGCCGCAGGAGTTCGAGCCAGCCTTCGCTGTCCATCGCCTCGTGCAGGCAGTCATCGAGGGTCTGCTCCACCAGCGGATGCTCGGGAATTTCCCGTTCGCCGGCGAGGTTTTCCAGGCAGGCGATCTGATCGGGAAACACGCTGGCGATCAGGTCTTCGCTTTTCATCCGCTGCAATTGCGGTGCGACCTTGCGTCCGCCCGTGTAACGCGGCAGGGCCAGCGCCACCCCGGCATTCCAGCGCCAGCGCACACCGAACAGCGGCGCATCCAGCACCGCTTGAATGAGGATGTGCTCGGCGCTGTTGCTGTGCAGGTAACGCCAGACCTCGTCGAGTTCGAAACTGTGACTGGTGGACAGCGACAGCACGATCGCGTCTTCGCTGGCGGCGGCCTGCAATTCAAAGTTGAAGGTGCGGCAGAAACGCTTGCGCAGGGCCAGGCCCCAGGCGCGATTGATTCGGCTGCCGAATGGCGAATGAATGATCAGCTGGGTGCCGCCGGACTCGTCGAAAAAACGCTCCATCAGCAGTGTGTCCCGGGACGGCAAGGCGCCGAGGGCGAGGCGGGCGCGGGCCAGGTAATCCACCAGTTGCTCGGCGCTGGCCAGGTTCAGGCCGAGGGTGTCGGTCAGCCAGTCGAGGGCCGGTTGCAGGTTGCCGGGGCTGGCGCTGAGCAGTTGATCGAGCTGCGCGTGCAGGCGCGCCACGGCCGCCGACAGTTCATCGCTGCGTCCCGGCGCCTCGCCGAGCCAGAACGGAATGGTCGGTGGCTGACCCTGGGCATCCTCGACCCGCACCTTGCCGGTTTCCACTCGCAGGATGCGATAGGAGGCGTTGCCGAGCTGGAACACGTCGCCGGCAATGCTTTCCACGGCGAAGTCTTCGTTGACGCTGCCGATGTTCAGGCCCTGAGGTTCGAGCAATACGCTGTAGTCGGCGTTGTCGGGGATGGTGCCGCCGCTGGTGACGGCGGTCAGCCGTGCGCCGCGTCGTCCACGCAGGGTTCGGCTCACGGCGTCGCGGTGCAGGTAGGCGCTGCGGATGCCCTGACGGCCGTTGTAGCCCTCGGCGAGCATGCCCAGCAGCGCCTGATAATGTTGTTCATCGAGGCGGGCGTAGGGCTCGGCCCGGCGGAACAGTGCGAGCAAATTGTCCTCGGCCCACTCCTGGCAACTGACCTCGGCGATGATCTGCTGCGCCAGCACATCCAGCGGCGCCTCGGGGATGTGCAGCGTATCGAGTTCACCCCGGCGCACGCAGTCGAGCAGCGCGGCGCATTCGATCAGGTCGTCGCGAGTGGTGGCGAACAGGCGCCCCTTGGGCGTGCCGCCGACCTGGTGCCCGGAGCGGCCAACTCTTTGCAGAAAACCGGCAATCGAGCGCGGTGAAGCGATCTGACAGACGAGGTCGACTTCGCCGATATCGATGCCCAGCTCCAGCGAGGCGGTGGCGATCAGCACTTGCAGCTCGCCGCGTTTAAGCCTTTGCTCGGCGTCGAGGCGAAACTCCTTCGCCAGACTGCCGTGGTGCGCGGCCACCGCGTGTTTGCCGAGGCGTTCGCTCAGGTGCCGGCTCAGGCGTTCGGCCAGGCGTCGGGTGTTGACGAAAATCAACGTGGTGCGGTGTTCACGGGCCAGTGCGGCGAGGCGGTCGTAGACCAGTTCCCAGACGTCATTGGCCATCACCGCCGACAACGGCACCGGCGGCACTTCGATGCCCAGATCCCGTGGGCGGGCGTGGCCGATGTCGATGATTTCGCACGGGCGGTCATGGCCGACCAGAAAACGCGCAACCGCATCGATCGGTTTTTGCGTGGCTGACAGACCGATGCGGGTCAGTGGTTCAGGACACAGCGACTGCAAGCGTTCGAGGCTCAAGGCCAGGTGACTGCCGCGTTTGCCGGCGGCGATGGCGTGGATTTCATCGACGATCACCGTGCGCGTGGTACCGAGCATTTTTCGGCCGGACTCGGAGCCGAGCAGCACGTAGAGCGATTCCGGGGTGGTCACCAATATGTGCGGCGCGCTCTTGCGCATGGCGGCGCGGTCTTTCTGCGGGGTGTCGCCGGTGCGCACGGCGGTGGTGATTTCCAGCGCCGGCAGATCCATTTGGCGCAGCTGGTCGGTAATCCCGGCCAGCGGGTTCTGCAGATTGATGCGGATGTCGTTGGACAGCGCCTTGAGCGGCGAAACGTAGACCACCAGGGTTTCGTCCGGCAGACCGTCCGGGGTTTCCAGGCCACGGTGGACCAGTTCGTCGAGCACCGCGAGGAACGCGGTGAGGGTCTTGCCGGAGCCGGTGGGCGCGGCGATCAGCGTCGAGCGGCGTTGGCGGATCAACGGCCATGCGCGGGCCTGGGCGGCCGTTACCGTCGGGAAGGTGCTGCTGAACCAGGCGCTGACGGCGGGGTGGAAGCCTGCCAGGGCCGCGTCCTTGGGGAGGGGCAGATTCATGCCTTCAGTTATGCGGGTGGGCGGGCGAAGTTGCAAGTACCGCTCGGGATCTACACTTTACGGGTGACGGTTGCGCACTAAACCCGCAAAATGCAACGATTCCGGCAATTATCGACGACGCTGCCACGAGCATCGTCGCCAAAGCCATCGTTCCAATCAGACTGGGCCTGCTGACTCTATGCGAATGCGCCTTATGTTACTGGGCGGCGGAAATGCCCTTGGGCAGGCGCTGATTCGCCTCGGTGCGGAGGAAGACATCGGTTTCCTCGCCCCCCGCCCGCCCGAAGACGGCTGGGATGCCGCGAGCCTGACCCAATTGCTCGACGACACCCGTCCCGATGCATTGATCAACCTTGCCTACTATTTCGACTGGTTCCAGGCCGAGGCCGTCAGCGAAAGCCGTCTGGCCGGACAGGAACGCGCGATCGAGCGTCTGGCCGAACTGTGCCAGCACCACAACATCGTGCTGGTGCAGCCGTCCAGTTATCGGGTGTTCGACGGTTCTCGTGCCACTGCCTACAGCGAAAAGGACGAGCCAGTGCCATTGGGCCTGCGCGGTCAGGCCCTGTGGCGGATCGAGCAGAGCGTACGTGCCACCTGTCCGCAACACGTGCTGCTGCGCTTCGGCTGGCTGCTCGACGACAGCCCGGAGGGGATCCTCGGGCGCTTCCTGGCCCGTGCCGAACAGCCTGAAGAACTGCTGCTGGCCGATGACCGCCGTGGCAATCCGACACCGGTCGACGATGCGGCGCGGGTGATCATTTCGGTGCTCAAGCAACTCGATTGCGCCGCGCCGCTGTGGGGCACTTACCACTACGCCGGCCACGAGGCGACCACGCCGCTGGCGCTGGGCCAGGCGATTCTCTCCGAGGCGCGCAGTCTGCACCCGCTGGCCATCGAAGCGCCGACCGCCCAGGCCCACGCCGCGCGGCCGGATGCCGCTGAAGAACCGCAACACGCGGTACTCGCCTGCAAGAAAATTCTGCACACCTTCGGGATCAAGCCGCGCGCCTGGCGTGCCGCGCTTCCGGGCTTACTGGATAGGTTTTATCGTCATGGCTGAAGGCCCTGTTCTCATCACCGGCGGCGCCGGTTTCATCGGCTCGCACCTGACTGACGCGTTGCTCGCCAACGGCCATTCGGTGCGGATCCTCGATGATCTGTCGACCGGCAAGCGCAGCAATCTGCCGCTGGATAATCCCAGGGTCGAACTGATCGTTGGCGATGTGGCCGATGCAGCTCTAGTCGCACAGGCAATGCAGGGTTGCAGCGCTGTCGCCCATCTGGCCGCCGTAGCGTCGGTGCAGGCGTCGGTGGATGATCCGGTGAAAACCCACCAGAGCAATTTCATCGGCACGCTGAACGTCTGCGAAGCCATGCGCGAGGCTGGCGTGAAACGTGTGCTGTACGCATCCAGTGCGGCGGTCTACGGCAACAATGGCGAAGGCGAGTCGATTGACGAAGACACGCCCAAGGCGCCGTTGACGCCTTACGCGTCGGACAAACTGGCCGGCGAGCAGTACTTCGATTTCTACCGTCGCCAGCACGGTCTGGAACCGGCGATCTTCCGCTTCTTCAACATCTTCGGCCCGCGTCAGGATCCGTCCTCGCCGTACTCCGGGGTGATCAGCATTTTCAGCGAACGCGCGCAGAAAGGCCTGCCGATCACTGTGTTCGGCGATGGCGAGCAGACCCGGGATTTCATGTACGTCGAAGATCTGGTCGATGTGCTGGTGCAGGCGATCGAAAAGCCGCGAGTGGACGTCGGTGCGGTGAACGTCGGCTGGAATCAGGCGACCAATCTCAAGCAGATGCTGGCCGCGCTCGAAGCGGTGGTCGGCGAATTGCCGCCCGTCAGCTATGGCCCGGCGCGCTCCGGTGACATCCGTCATTCGCGGGCGAACAACCGCCGGTTGCTTGAGCGATTCAAGTGCCCGACGCCAACGCCGATGAACGTCGGCCTGGCCCGTCTGCTCGGCCGCTGAGCTTCTTGCGGACATGAAAAAGGCGCCTTTTGACAGGCGCCTTTTTCACGGCCGGAATTCGGCTTTCAAACCGGTTTCCTGTAGCGAGGGAGCTTGCTCCCCGGTCGATGGCGTAACATCGCCGCCAGTTCTGAGCCTGCTCGCCACCAAGCCTCATTCACCACCACGTGAACGTTCTTTAGAACTTGTAGCCTAGACCAACCATGTAGATGAAGGGATCAACGTCCACATTCACCCGTGCACGGGTGCCCGGGGCCACGGCGTTGTTCTCGACGGTGGCGCGGGTATCGATGTCGATGTAGCGCACCTGGGCGTTGAGCATGATGTTGTCGGTCAGCATGTAGTCGGCGCCGACCTGCCAGGCCAGGCCCCAGGAGTTTTTCGCCTTGAAGTTGCTGAAACCGTTGGACTGGGCTTCGCTGCCGACGTGCTCGTCGTAGATCCAGGTGTAGTTGATGCCGCCGCCGATGTACGGCTGGAACGGCGACTTCGCGTCCAGCGGGTAGTAGACGACGCTCAGGGTCGGCGGCAGGTGTTTCAGGGTGCCGAGTTTGCCGTTGGCGGCTGGCAGGGCAGTGCCCTTGAGCTTCACGTCATGCTCGAACGGGGACGCGGCCAACAGCTCGATACCGATGTTGTTGGTCAGCATGTAGGCGAAGTTCAGACCCAGTTGGGTGTCGCTGCTCATGGTCGCCTTGCCGCCCAGGTTGGTGCCGCTCAACGGACCCTGATCGACCTTGACGCTGGAGCTGTCGGCCTTCGGGTTGACGGTGATCGCACCGGCACGAACGATGATGTCGCCGGCTTCGTGGGCGTGGGCGAGCGGGGCTGCGAGCGCGAGGGCAAACAGCGAGGCGCTGAGCAAGGACTTGTTCATGGAAGCTCCCAAAGGACGTTAAAAATGTTTGATGTCCTATGGTACGAATCCGTCTGATACGGTCTTTTGACTCAGCTCAATGAAACAGTGATGGGCGGTTTTTTTGTGGAACCTTTGCTCGCAAAGCCAGTGGAGAGGGCTATAACTGACTGCCGGACTTACTCCGGCAGCTCGTACACATAAATCTTGTCCGCTTCCATCTGATACCCGGCATCGGCCAGTTCGCTGGTGGACTGCTTGACCTGCAACGGCCCCTCGACCCAGTACGGCTGATACAGCTCGTCGAGCTTCACGCCGAGTTCGCTTTTTACGTGCACGATCTGGTTCGACGGTGGCGGCGGCACGTGGATGCAGGCGCCGAAGTACGGCACCAGCAGGAAGTCCGTGGTGCGACCTTCCTCGCTGACTTCCAGCGGCACGATGTAGCCCGGCAGGCGGATATTCTGGCCATCGAGGCTTTGCACCACGGGGGCGTTGGGCATGTCCTGCTTGGCCGCTGGCGCGGACTCGGCAGACAGTGCATCGCTCATCTTCGAGAGGTCGTGCAGCGGCGTCATGTTCGGCACTTCCGGCGCCGCGTCCGGCGGGATCATCTCCGACCAGGTCAGGTCTTTCGGCGCCGCCGCCCACACGGGCAGGGCGACCAGCAACAGCAGCGCAAGCACGGCGCGGGGCATGGTGAACATCCTCATAAACGGATCGACAGGCCATCGGCCAGAGATTGGCGATACGCGCGCCAGGCCGGCACGCTGCCCATCAGCAGCGCGGCAGCCAGAATGCCACCGAGCAGCGTCCATTCATACTCGCTTGGCCAGGCCAGCGGCAGATACAGACCGTAATTGGCCTGCACATAACCCTGAGCAGCGGCGATGCCGATATACAACAACGCCAGCCCGGCGATCACCCCGGTCAGCGCCAGAGCAAAGGCTTCCAGCACCAGCAGGCTCGCGATGTGCCACGGCCGCGCGCCCACCGAACGCAGGATCGCCATTTCGCGGCGGCGTTCGTTGAGGCTGGTGAGAATCGCCGTGAGCATGCCGATCAATCCGGTCAGCACCACGAACAGCGAGACCACGAACAGCGCTTTTTCGGCGGTGCTCATCAGGCTCCACAACTCCTGCAGCGCCACGCCCGGCAGAATCGCCAGCATCGGCTCACCACGGAATTCGTTGATTTCCCGTTGCAGGGCGAAGGTGGAAATCTTGCTGTTGAGGCCGAGCATGAACGCGGTGATCGCTTGCGGCGTCAGGTCCATGTTGCGCGCCTGATCGGCGCTGATCCGGCCGTTGCCACGGGCCGGCACACCGTTGTGCCAGTCGATGTGGATCGCCTCCATGCCGCCGAGGCTGATGTGCAACGTGCGATCCACCGGGGTGCCGGTGCGCTTGAGAATGCCGACCACGGTGAACGGCTTGTCATCGTGCTTGACCAGACTGATCGCCGCCACGCCGTGGGCGAGCACCAGTTTGTCGCCGAGCTTGTAGTGCAGCGCCTCGGCCACTTCGGCACCGAGCACCACTTCGAACGGATCGGTGGCGAAGGCGCGGCCGTCCGCCAGTTCCAGGTGCTGCTGGCGACCGTACTGGTAATGCTCGAAATAGGCTTCGGTGGTACCCATCACCCGGTAGCCGCGATGGGAATCGCCGAGGGACATCGGGATCGCCCACTTCACCTTCGGGTTGCTGGCGAAGTGTTCGAAGCTGTCCCAGCGAATGTTGTTGGTGGCGTTGCCGATGCGGAATACCGAGTACAGCAACAGGTTCACCGAACCGGAACGGGCGCCGACGATCAGGTCGGTGCCGCTGATGGTGCTGGCGAAACTGGCCTTGGCTTCGGTGCGCACCCGCTCCACCGCCAGCAGCAGGCAGACGGAAAGCGCGATGGCGAAAGCGGTGAGCAGGGCGGTGAAACGCCGGTTGGCGAGGCTGGCCATGGCCAGACGGAACAGATACATCTCAAACCTCGGCAGACGTGGCGGCGCGATTGAGTTCGGCCAGGGACAGGTGACGGTCGAACAGCGGCGCCAGGCTCTGGTCGTGGCTGACGAACAACAGGCTCGAGCCGGCTTCGCGGCACTCGGCGAACAGCAGGCGAATGAAGTTTTCCCGGGCGTCGTAATCCAGCGCCGAGGTCGGTTCGTCGGCGATCACCAGTTCCGGTTGACCGATCAACGCACGGGCCGCAGCGACCCGCTGTTGCTGACCGATCGACAGCGAATCGGCGCGGCGACTCAGGATGCTTTCGTCCTTCAAGCCCAAGTGGGCGAGCAGGGTGGCAGCAGCCTGATCGACGCTGCCGTGACGTTGCTTCGCACGTTCGGCACGCAGCTTCGAGAAGTGGCAGGGCAGCTCGACGTTCTCGCGCACCGAGAGAAACGGCAACAGGTTGAACTGCTGGAAAATATAGCCGGTGTGATCGACGCGAAAGCGATCACGGGCGCCGGCACCCAGTTCGGTCAGCTCCTGGCCGAGCAGGCGAATGCTGCCGCGGCCGGGTTTCTGCACCCCGCCGAGCAGGCCGAGCAGGGTGGTCTTGCCGCTGCCGCTGGGGCCCTTGAGGAACAGGGTTTCGCCGGCTTCCAGGCGAAACGCCGGGATGTCCAGCAGCGGCGGGTGACCGGGCCAGTTGAAGCCCAGGTCGGACAGTTCGATGAGTGCTTGGGTCATGGCGCCGTTTCGTGTCAGAACTTCAGGGCGGCGGCCTTGGCCGTCACTTCCGTGCCTTGCTGGCCGCTCGGGCTGATCAGTTGTACCTGAATTTTCTGAGTGGCCGGGAAGGTATTGAACAGGTTCGCCAGATCCAGGGTTTTCAACGCACCCGGCGCCGCGCAGCTGAATTGGTAGTGGGCGTGGATTTCGCTGTGGTCGTGATGATGCTCGTGACCGTCCTTGCCGGCTTCCTCTTCGTCGTGGTCGTCGGCATCCGGTTTGTCGCCGAACAGCGGGCTTTCCAGTTCCTGGCTGGTGACCTTGCAACCGGCGGCGGCCGGCAGGCTGAACAGCGCCAGTGGTTTTTCCAGCTGAGCACGCGCGGCTGCGACCTTGGCCTTGTCGGCATCGCTGGTGGCGACGTGTTCGAAACCGACGAGGTTCATCGCCGGGCTTTCCAGCTCCAGCTCCAGGGTCTGGCCGTCGAGCGCGGCGTTCAGGCGACCGACGCCATGTTCGTGGGCACCGAGGCTGCCGTGCTCATGGTCGTGATCATGCTCATCGGCGGCATGGGCGATGGCCAGCGGCAACAGGGCAAACGGCAAAGCGAGCAGCAGACGACGCATGGCGGTCTCCGGGAAGTAAAGTGAAGAGTTTGTTATGTAATCTTATAACGAAAGTGCGCAGAGTTTGCCCGCCCGCTTGGCGTTACACAAGTCCCATGGGAGCATGCAGGTCAGAAATGTGCGGGAGCGAAGCTTATGTTGCGGATACGCGGAACCGTCGGCGAATTGCCGGTGGATTTGACCCTGGAACTGGATGAAAGCGACTGGGCGCGGCTCGGTGCGCAGTTTGGCGTGCAGGTGCAGACGGCCCAGCCGCAGACAGCAGCGGCGGCGCCTGTGGCGAAACCGGTGAATCAGGATGACGCGTTGTGGCAGGTCGCCAGGGATTTGTTGCGCAAGGCCGGGCAACTCAGCGGCCCGGAATTGCTGGATCAGCTCGAAGGGCTGACCGGCAGCGCGGTGGCGGGCAAGCGCTTGCTGGTGCGCCTGCGTCATTCTTCCGATGTGAAAGTGCTGAGCGGCGGGGATACGCCGCTCTACAGTTGGATCGAGTAGCGCTTAGTACAGCGCCGCAAACACCTTGCGCCGGTAAGCGGTCACCAGCGGGTGATCGTTGCCCAGCAGTTCGAACACTTGCAGCAAGGTCTTGTGCGGCAGGCCTTCGCCGTAGCTGCGGTTGCGGATGAACAGCTTGAGCAGGGCGTCCAGCGCCGCTTCGTATTGCTGACGGGCCAGTTGCTGGATCGCCAGTTGATACACCGCTTCATCGTCCTGCGGGTTTTGCGCCAGACGGCTCTTCAGGTCGGCGGCGTCCGGCAGGTCGCGGGCCAGACCAAGGAACTTGATCTGCGCCTTGGCGCCGGCCAATGCGGCTTTGTGCTCGTCGCTCTTGACCGCGTCGAGCACGGTTTGCGCTTCGCCCAGCTCACCGCGTTCGGTCAGGCAGCGAGCGTAGAGGATCAGCGCCTTGGCGTTGGTGTTGTCTTCGCCCAGCAGCGTAACCAGTGCCGCTTCCGCGTCGGCGTAACGGCCTTCATCGAACAGTGCCTGAGCCTGTTCGAACGGATCGGCGGCGGACGGCGCCGGCATCTGCACATGCGGTTCGAGCAGGGCGCGCACGGCGGATTCCGGTTGCGCACCGGCAAAACCGTCCACCGGTTGACCGTCCTTGAACAGCACCACGGTCGGCAGGCTACGGATGCCGAAACGGGCGACGATGTCCTGCTCGATATCGCAGTTGACCTTGGCCAGCAGCAACTCACCCTGATAGCTTTCGGCGATGCCTTGCAGCATCGGCATCAGCGCCTTGCACGGTGCACACCATTCGGCCCAGAAATCCACCAGCACCGGTTTTTGAAAGGAAGCCTCGATCACCGACTGGTCGAAGTCGGCCGTCGTGGCGTCGAAGATGTACGGCGTTTGCTGACTCATGGGGTATCTCGTAAAAGCGTGAATGGGGCAACTATACGGTCAGGCGCGGGCCGCATGGTAGAGGCTGACATGGCGAAACTCTTCGGGCTCGGCCAGATCCGGCAGAGTCATGGCTTCGAGCATTTCGATGCGCCGGTACAACGGATGACGGAAATCCCGAACCCGCGAATCCGCCACCAGCGCTTCGCGGCCACGGCTCAGGAAGGCGTCGAGCAGCGGCAGGTTTTCCCGGTCGTAAAGAACGTCGGCCACCAGGATCAGATCGAAGCGATCCGCCTCGGCGAAGAAATCCGTGGAATAGCTCATCTGCACATCATTGAGTTCGGCATTCGCCCGACAGGCGGCAATCGCCAGCGGGTCGAGGTCGCAGGCCACTACTTCCAGCGCGCCGGCCTTCACCGCTGCAATGCCGGCGATTCCGGAACCGGCGCCGAAATCCAGCACCCGCTTGCCTCGAACCCACTCGGGAAACTCCGCCAGATAGCGCGCCACCGCCAGACCGCTGGCCCAGCAGAAACTCCAGTAAGGCGGCTCATGCAGGATGCGTTGGGTTTCTTCCTGGCTGAATTCGCGGGCCATGTTGTCGCCGTCGATCAGCCACAGCTGCAAATCGGTGTCCGGCAACGCACAGGCCTTCAGTCGGGCGTCGCCGAGCAATTCGCCCAGCGACTGTTGCAGGTCTAACGGTGCATTCATGGTGCTTTGACAAATTGCAGCTGGCCCAGCGCCTGGGTGGTCGGCTGAGTGATGGTCTGCGACGGCAGGTGCAGGATCAACTGGCCGGACTGGCTGGCGCGGCCGCGCAGTTCAACCCGCGCGCCCACCGGGAACGCGTCGGGGTTGAAGCGCAGATGGAACGGCAGAATCTGGTTGTTGCCGATCAGGCTGGAGCTGGCGAGCAATTGTTGCGGGCGATCCTTTGCGTCGATCACCAGCAGCGCCAGTTCGACTTCGGCGCCGGCCGGCACGCCTTGCAGGGTGCCGCTCAGTTCCCGTTGATACGCGGGCAGCGGGCCGAGGTCGGCGGCTTCCCGGGCTTTTTTCTGCGCCTGTTGCGGCGCCGGGCCCGGCGTGGGCGGCTGAGGCTTGGGCGTATCGCTGCCACAGGCAACCAGCAGGCTGAAAACACTGAGCAAAACGAGCGGTCGTAGGGACATTGGCGGCTCCAGCAAAATGAAATCCATGGATCAAACGATCATGGCAGTCTGTATACCGCAAAGCCTATGGCTTGTCTTGCCACCGGGATGCGCTACCATGGCCCTCCCTTTTTTTGTTGCCAGCCACCATGCACTGTCCCTTCTGCGGTGCCAACGACACCAAGGTCATCGACTCGCGTCTGGTCGCCGAGGGCGAACAGGTGCGCCGCCGGCGTGAATGCCTGGCCTGCGGCGAACGTTTCACGACGTTCGAGACGGCCGAACTGGTGTTGCCGCGCCTGATCAAAACCGACGGCAGCCGCCAACCGTTCGACGAAGAAAAACTCCGCGCCGGCATGCAGCGCGCCCTGGAGAAACGTCCGGTGAGCGTCGAGCGCCTCGAATCCTCTCTGGTCCATATCAAACACAAGCTGCGCGCCACCGGCGAGCGCGAGGTCAAGTCCCTCGTGGTCGGCGAACTGGTGATGGCCGAGCTGCAGAAGCTCGATGAAGTGGCCTACATCCGTTTCGCTTCCGTGTACCGCCGCTTCCAGGACCTCAACGAATTTCGCGAAGAGATCGACCGCCTCGCCCGCGAACCGGTGAAAGAATGACCACCGCCGTCGAGCAGGCCATCCTCGACGCCCACTTCATGGCCCGGGCCCTGGAGCTGGCGCGCAAGGGGCATTACACGACGCATCCCAATCCACGGGTTGGCTGCGTGATCGTGCGTGACGGGCAGATTGTCGGCGAAGGCTGGCATGAACGTGCCGGCGAACCCCATGCCGAAGTCCACGCCCTGCGCGCCGCCGGTGAACTGGCCCGGGGCGCCACGGCTTACGTGACTCTCGAACCTTGCAGCCACCACGGCCGCACACCGCCGTGTGCCGATGCGCTGGTGAATGCCGGTGTCGGTCGGGTGGTCGCGGCGATGCGTGATCCGAATCCACAAGTCGCCGGACGCGGTCTGCAGCGTCTGGCCGATGCCGGCATCGCCACCGAAAGCGGCGTGCTGGAAGGCGAAGCTCGCAAGCTCAATCAAGGTTTTCTGAAGCGCATGGAACACGGCTTGCCGTTCGTGCGGGTCAAGTTGGCCATGAGCCTCGACGGTCGCACGGCGATGGAAAGCGGCGAGAGCCAATGGATCACCGGCCCGGCCGCGCGTTCG
This sequence comes from Pseudomonas sp. R45(2017), assembly GCF_002112305.1. Taxonomy (NCBI): domain Bacteria; kingdom Pseudomonadati; phylum Pseudomonadota; class Gammaproteobacteria; order Pseudomonadales; family Pseudomonadaceae; genus Pseudomonas; species Pseudomonas sp. R45(2017). Next base: position 72,114 of record NZ_NEHH01000009.1, read on the forward strand.
GCAGTGCAGCGTTTGCGCGCCCAGGCCAGCGTAGTGCTGACCGGCGCCGACACGGTGCTGGCCGATGGCGCACGCCTGACCGTTCGCGGTGACGAGTTGGGACTGGATGCCGAACAAACCACGCTGGCCCTGAGCCGTCCGCCGCTGCGGGTGCTGATCGATGGGCGTCTGCGAGTGCCGCTGGATGCACCGTTCTTCAAGGCCGGTCCGGCGCTGGTTGCCACCTGCGTGGCCATCGAAGAACAGTACGCCCACGGTCCGGAATGCCTGATCGTGCCGGGCGATGACGGTCAGGTCGATCTGCACCAGTTGCTGATCGAACTGGCCAACCGTGGCGTCAATGAAGTGCTGGTCGAGGCCGGTCCGCGACTGGCCGGCGCGTTTGCCCAGCTCGGTCTGGTCGACGAGTTCGTGATCTTCATTGCCGGCAAGTTCCTCGGCTCCACGGCGCGTCCGCTTCTGGACTGGCCGCTGGCCTATATGAAGGATGCGCCGGAGCTGAAAATCACTGAAATTCGCGCGGTTGGCGATGACTGGCGAGTCACTGCAATCCCTGTCTCATCGGCGAGCGTATAATTCCCGGCCATCGCGTTAGCGCTGGCTTCGTTCTCAAGGAGAACCCCATGTTTACCGGCATCATCGAATCCATCGGCAGTATCCGCGCACTGACCCCAAAGGGCGGTGATGTGCGGGTGCATGTCGAAACCGGCAAGCTCGACCTGAGCGACGTCAAACTCGGCGACAGCATCGCGGTCAACGGCGTGTGCCTGACCGCGGTTGAACTGCCGGGCAACGGCTTCGCCGCCGACGTCAGTCGCGAAACCCTCGACTGCACCGCCATGAATGACCTGAAATGCGGCAGCCCGGTCAACCTGGAAAAAGCCCTGACCCCGACCACCCGTCTCGGCGGCCATCTGGTCAGCGGTCACGTCGACGGTGTCGGCGAAGTGGTATCGCGCAGTGACAATGCCCGCGCCGTGGAATTTCGCATCCGCGCGGCGAAAGAGCTGGCCAAGTACATCGCCCACAAAGGCTCGATCACCGTCGACGGCACCAGCCTGACCGTGAATGCGGTCGATGGCGCCGAATTCCTGCTGACGATCATTCCGCACACCCTGAGCGAAACCATCATGGCGTCCTACAAGCCAGGTCGCCGGGTGAATCTGGAGGTCGACTTGCTGGCGCGTTATCTGGAGCGTCTGCTTCTGGGCGACAGGGCCGCTGAGCCTGACTCTTCACAAAAGCCTGGCGGTGGCATCACTGAAAGCTTTCTGGCCGCCAACGGCTACCTCAAATCCTGACTGAAGGGGGTGCCTTGTGGCGCTCAATAGCATCGAAGAACTGGTTGAAGACATCCGCCAAGGCAAGATGGTCATCCTCATGGATGACGAAGACCGCGAAAACGAAGGCGACCTGATCATGGCCGCCGAATGCTGCAAGGCCGAGCACATCAACTTCATGGCCAAGCACGCCCGTGGCCTGATCTGCATGCCGATGAGCCGCGAGCGCTGCGAAACCCTGAAGCTGCCGCTGATGGCTCCGCGCAACGGTTCCGGTTTCGGCACCAAGTTCACCGTCTCGATCGAAGCCGCCGAAGGCGTGACCACCGGCATTTCCGCCGCTGACCGTGCGCGCACCGTGCAAGCGGCCGCTGCGAAAGACGCGAAAGCCGAAGACATCGTCAGCCCGGGCCACATTTTCCCGCTGATGGCTCAGGCCGGTGGCACCCTGGCCCGCGCCGGTCACACCGAAGCCGCCTGCGACCTGGCGCGCATGGCCGGTTTCGAGCCGAGCGGTGTGATCTGCGAAGTGATGAACGACGACGGCACCATGTCCCGTCGCGCCGAGCTGGAAGCCTTCGCGGCCGAACACGACATCAAGATCGGCACCATCGCCGACCTGATTCACTACCGGATGATCCACGAACGTACCGTTCAGCGGATTGCCGAGCAGCCGCTGGACAGCGAACTGGGCCAATTCAACCTGGTGACCTATCGTGATTCCGTGGAAGGCGACGTGCACATGGCACTGACCCTGGGCACCGTTTGCGCCGAAGAACCGACCCTGGTTCGCGTGCACAACATGGACCCGCTGCGTGACCTGCTGATGGTCAAACAACCGGGCCGCTGGAGCCTGCGCGCCGCCATGGCTGCGGTTGCCGAGGCCGGCAGCGGTGTGGTGCTGTTGCTCGGTCACCCACTGGATGGCGACGTGTTGCTGGCGCACATCCGCGAAACCGGCGATCAGGCGGCGGTGAAAAAACCGACCACCTACAGCATCGTTGGTGCCGGTTCGCAGATCCTGCGTGACCTCGGCGTGCGCAAAATGCGACTGATGTCGGCGCCGATGAAGTTCAATGCAATATCCGGTTTCGATCTGGAAGTTGTAGAATACGTGCCCTCCGAATAATGACCGGTTGTTTCCGGCTCCGAATTCGCGGCAAATAAATCACTGAGGGACGCGAAACAGACGCGTCCCGGCTCTTTAAGAGATCTGACGAATGACCCTGAAGACCATCGAAGGTACCTTCATCGCCCCTAAAGGCCGCTACGCTTTGGTAGTGGGCCGCTTCAACAGCTTCGTGGTTGAAAGCCTGGTCAGCGGTGCAGTTGATGCCCTGGTTCGCCACGGCGTGAGCGAAAGCGACATCACCATCATCCGCGCACCTGGCGCCTTCGAAATCCCGCTGGTTGCGCAGAAAGTCGCCCAGAAAGGCGAGTTCGCAGCAATCATCGCCCTGGGCGCGGTCATTCGTGGCGGCACTCCGCACTTCGAATACGTGGCTGGCGAGTGCACCAAGGGCCTGGCCCAGGTGTCCATGGAGTTCGGCGTACCGGTCGCTTTCGGCGTCCTGACCGTTGATTCCATCGAGCAAGCCATCGAACGTTCCGGCACCAAGGCCGGCAACAAAGGTGCTGAAGCTGCCCTGTCCGCTCTGGAAATGGTCAGCCTGCTGGCGCAGTTGGAGGCCAAGTGATTAGCGACGAAAGCGATCGTTTCAACCCGCGCGATCCGAAACCTGCGGATGCCGGCAAGCCATCGAAAAGCGCCAAGCGCCGCGAAGCCCGTCAGCTCGCGACCCAGGCCCTGTATCAGTGGCACATGGCTCGGCAGTCGTTGAACGAGATCGAAGCGCAGTTCCGGGTCGATAACGATTTCACCGATGTCGACGGTGCTTACTTCCGCGAAATCCTGCACGGGGTTCCGCAGTTCAAGACCGAAATCGACAACGCGCTCACGCCTTGCCTGGACCTGGCGATCGAAGAGCTGGACCCGGTTGAACTGGCCGTTCTGCGCCTGTCCACCTGGGAACTGCTCAAGCGCGTCGACGTGCCGTACCGCGTTGTGATCAACGAAGGTATCGAACTGGCCAAGGTGTTCGGTTCGACCGACGGCCACAAGTTCGTCAACGGCGTGCTCGACAAGCTGGCTCCGCGCCTGCGTGAAGCTGAAGTGAAGGCGTTCAAGCGCTGATCCGCGCTTGAATACTTTTTCTCGGCCATGGGCGAGTTTGAGCTGATCCGCAATTTCTTCGCCGCCGCGCCTTGTGCGCAGGGCGGCGAAGGCGTTGCACTGGGGATCGGCGATGACTGCGCCTTGCTGGCGGTTCCTTCCGGGGAACAGCTGGCGGTTTCCACCGATACGCTGGTGGCCGGCGTGCATTTCGCCGATCCCTGCGATCCGTTTCTGCTCGGTCAGCGCTCGCTGGCCGTGGCGGTCAGCGACCTCGCTGCCATGGGTGCCACGCCCGTTGCCTTTACCCTTGCCCTGACTCTGCCGACGGTGACCGCCGATTGGCTGCAAGCCTATGCCCGCGGTTTGAACCGCATGGCGCAGGGCTGCGGCGTGGCACTGGTTGGCGGCGACACGACGCGCGGGCCGTTGAGCCTGACCGTCACCGTGTTCGGCCGCGTCTCGGCCGGCAAAGCGCTCACCCGCAGCGGCGCACAACCGGGCGATCTGCTGTGTGTCGGCGGTGAGCTGGGCAACGCAGCCGGTGCCTTGCCGCTGGTGCTGGGTCAGCGTGACGCCGAACCCCATATCGCCCAGCCGCTGCTCGATCATTACTGGTCGCCGCAACCGCAACTCGCCCTTGGTCAGGCCCTGCGTGGCAAGGCCACCTCGGCGCTGGACATCTCCGATGGCTTGCTCGCCGATTGCGGTCACATCGCACTGGCTTCGAAGGTTCGCCTCGAAGTCGAGCGCGAGCGTGTTCCGTTGTCGGACGCCTTGGTGGCGTTTCTCGGCCAGCGCGGCGCCGAGCGTGCGGCGTTGAGCGGTGGCGATGATTACGTGCTGGCCTTCACGTTGCCGTCCGACGAGTTGCCGGCGCTGCTCGCCGATGGCTGGCCGATCCATGTGATCGGCCGCGTAACGCAAGGCCAGGGCGTGGTGCTGCTGGATCGCGACGGGCACGACATCACCCCGCAAATCCGGGGTTATCAACATTTTCAGGAGTCACCGTGACAGATCACCCGAAACAGGTTCCGGCCGAATTCGTTCCGCCGTCGGTCTGGCGCAATCCCTGGCATTTCCTCGCGTTCGGCTTCGGCTCGGGCACCTTGCCCAGGGCGCCGGGCACTTGGGGCTCGTTAGTTGCGCTACCCTTTATCCCGTTGTGGCAGATGCTGCCCGACTGGGGTTACTGGCTGATGCTTGGTATCACCATGCTGTTCGGCTTCTGGCTGTGCGGCAAAGTGGCCGACGATCTGCGGGTGCACGACCACGAAGGCATCGTCTGGGACGAAATGGTCGGGATGTGGATCACCCTGTGGCTGGTGCCGGAAGGCTGGTACTGGTTGCTCGCCGGGTTCCTGGTGTTCCGCTTCTTCGACATTCTCAAGCCGTGGCCGATCCGCTGGATCGACCGGCATGTTCACGGCGGCGTCGGCATCATGCTCGACGACGTGCTGGCCGGCGTATTCGCCTGGCTGGCGATGCAGGGACTGGTGTGGCTTTTCGCCTGATTTCCAGGTGTGGATGAGGGACGCAGGGATGACTCGACGCTGGTTGGCGATAGTGGTTTTGACCTTGCTTGGCGCCATGGCCCAGGCACAGGACGCACCGCCGTCGGTCATTCACCTGGCCAGCGAAGACTGGGAAGACTACACCGCCGCCGATGGTCATGGCCTGGGCTGGGACGTGTTGCGCAAAGTCTTCGAGCCGGCCGGCGTGACCCTGGATATTCGCACCGTGCCCTACACCCGCTCGGTCGGGCTGGTGCAGTTGAAGGAAGCCGACGCACTGGTCGGTTCCTATCGCGGTGAAGCCGAACAGGTGCTGTACCCGAAATGGAATTTCGATTCCGACCACATCTACGCGCTCGGCCTGGCCAGCAATCCCTCGCCGACCCAGGCGACGCTGGGCAAATACCGACTGGCCTGGGTGCGCGGCTATCGCTACGAAACCTACCTGCCGAACGTCAAACGCTTCAACCAGATCGAGCGTCGCACCGGCATCCTGTCGATGCTCAAACAGGGGCGGGCGGATTACTACATCGATGCGCTGACGGAAATAGAAGCGGTGGTGAGAAACGCCGCCGACCCGTCGCAGTACCGTTATTCACATCTGGCGGAATTGCCGCTGTACCTCGGTTTCGCCGACACCCCGCAAGCCCGTGCACTGATGTCGATCTACGACCAGCGCATGGAGCAACTGGTAAAGAACGGCGAGTTGAAACCGATCTTCGAGCGCTGGAAGCAGCCGTATCCCTTCGAATGAACGCGATAAGGGCGAGCCTGTTATCAAACTTTTTGATCGTTATGGCCGATAATTCAGCCTAAGCGCCTGCGGGAACCTGCTGTTACAATGCCGCCCAGCGAATCTTCAGACTTTTCAGATCAGGAGCACACCGGTGCCTGTCGTTTTTGTCGCCGCTTCCAAGCTGCCAACGCCTTTTGCGCAATTCACCATGCACGGTTTTCTCGATGAAGCCACCGGCCGCGAGCACGTCGTGCTGAGCCTGGGTGAGATTGCCGACGGTGCCCCGGTACTCGGCCGTCTGCACTCCGAATGCCTGACCGGCGATGCCTTGTTCAGCCAGCGTTGCGACTGCGGTTCGCAACTTGAGGGCGCCCTCAAAGCCATCGCTCGCGAAGGTCGTGGCGTGTTGCTGTACCTGCGTCAGGAAGGACGCGGCATCGGTCTGTTGAACAAGATCCGTGCCTACGAATTGCAGGACGGCGGCGCCGACACCGTTGAAGCCAACGAGCGTCTGGGCTTTGCCGCCGACCAGCGTGACTACGCCATGTGCCTGCCGATGCTGGAGCATCTGGGCGTCAAATCCCTGCGTCTGATGACCAACAACCCGCGCAAGGTCAAAGCCTTGACCGATATGGGTATCGTTGTTGCCGAGCGCGTGCCGCTGCACACCGGCCACAACCCGCACAACAAACTCTATCTGGCGACCAAGGCCAGCAAGCTCGACCACATGATGGGCAACGAGCATCAGGGCGAGGTAGACCGGGCGTGACCCGCGGGCAAGTGCGGCGCCGTCTGTCGATCGCCTGGTGGAAATACCTGGCGCTGGCGCTGGTGCCGCTGTTCGTGATCAACGCTGTGTTCGGCCAGGGCGAGGCGATTCTGCCGGTGCTGGCGCTGCCTTTCTTTATCGCTGGCGTGGCCTCGATGTTTGTCAGCCTGAAGTTTTTCGGGCGCTACAAACATGCGCTGATCGCCACGCAAAAAGCCCTCGATACTCCTGAAGAGCCCGCTGCCTGGATTGCCCTGGCGGCCTGCCTTCGCAGTGCATACGTGGTCGCAGCGCTGCCGGCATGGATTGGTTCGCTGGCGGTGTTCGTCGGCCTTGAAGCGGTGCCGCTGATGCTGCTGGCGCTGTCCACGGCGGTGCTGTTCTACCTCTACCGTATCCCGCGTCAACTCGCTTGATGCGTCGTCTCTGGCTGGCGGTTCTGCTGCTGGCCGTCAGCGGTGAAACGCTGGCCGCTCTGCGGGTGGTCAGCCTCGCGCCATCCCTGTCCGAAATCGTGGTTGAACTGGGTTCGGCCGACCTGCTGGTCGGGGTGCTGGATGCCGGTGAGCGTCCGTCTGCGATCAAGGACGTGCCTTCGGTGGGCCGTTACGGTCAGCTCGACATGGAGCGCCTGCTCAGCCTCAAGCCTGACTTGTTGCTGTTGTGGTTCGGCAGTGTCGGCCCGGCTCAACGTGATCAGCTCAAGCGCCTGAACATCCCGACGTTCGTTGCCGAGCCCCACAGTCTCGAACAGCTGATTGCGCAGATTGAGGGCATCGCGATACAGCTCGGTCGTCCTGAGCGTGGGATCGCGCGGGCCAGCGAGTTGCGGCAAAAACTCGATAAGCTGCGCCAGCGCTACCGCCGCGAAGTACCGCTGCGGGTGTTCTATCAGGTTTGGGACAAGCCGCTGTACACCGTCGGTGGCGGACAAATCATCAGCGATGCGCTTGAAGTGTGTGGCGCACGCAATGTGTTCGCCGACCTGAGCCTGCCAGCGCCACAGGTGAGCATCGAAGCGGTTTTACAGCGTGATCCCGAAGTGATACTGGCCGGCGATCAGCCGCAACTGGAGGCGTGGAACGCCTGGCCACAAGTGGCAGCGGTCAAGCACGGGCAGTTGCTGCTGGTCACCGATAAAGGCCTTGAGCGTCCGAGCGGGCAGATGATCGAGGCGACCGCCAAGCTCTGCCAGCTGATCGCGCCAGATCGTTAGAGCTGCGGCGTCCAGGTCACGCCGAACATGAACGCCCGACCTTCCTCGCGATAGTCATACTGACTGCCGTCATGGCTGTACAGCGCCCGGCTGTAACCCTTGTCCAGCAGGTTATCGACCTTGAAATCCAGCTTGATCTCGCGGTTCAGCGCCCAGCTGCTGCGCAGTCCGAGCAGTGCATAACCGCCCAATGGTTGCTGATTGTTCAGATCGTCGTAACTGCTGCTGACGGCCTGCCAACTGGCGCCGAGGCCAAGGCGATCGAACTGTCGATCCAGATCCCAGCTCAGGGTGCGACGGGCACGCCGTGCCAAAGTGTGGCCGGTGTCGCGGTCGCGGGGATCGATGATCGCCACGCCGAGGTTGCTCTGCCAGCCGAACAGCTCCTGTTTCAGCGCTGCTTCGAAGCCGTTGATTCGCGCCGAGGCGACGTTTTCCGGGCGTGAGTTGCTGCCGAAGATGATCGCGTCTTCCAGATCGGTCCGGTACAGCGAGGCTTCGAGGCGAGTGCTGTCGCTCAACTGGCTGCGCCATTGCAGCTCGTAGCTTTTCGAGGTTTCCGGTTTCAGGTCGGGGTTGCTGAAGTCCGGGTAATACAGATCGTTGAAGGTCGGCGCGCGGAAGCCTTCGCTGTAGCTGAGCAGCAGATCGTTGTCCGGGTTGACCGGCAAGGTCAGCGTGCCGCTCCAGCTGTTCTGGCCGCCGAACTGCTGGTTGTCGTCACGGCGCAGGCCCAGTTCGGTGGAGAAACTGTCGGCCTGGAAGCGATGCTGGATGAAGGCTGCGCGGTTCCAGCGGCTGTCTTCGTCGAACGCGGTGCTGCTGTTGACGCGATCTTCGTACCAGTCGCCGCCAAGGATCAGGCTGTTGCGTGCATCGAGGGTCAGGTCGTTCTGCCAGGTCACCGAATCACGGTAGGTGTTGAACACCGAGCGCTCGTCGCTGAGCTTGTCGAAGGACTTCTCGCGGTTTTCGCTATGGCCGAGTTCCAGGCGCGACTTCCAGCGCTCGTTGATCCGCGCGTCGATGTAGCTGCTGAAACTGCTGACGGTGAAATCGCTGTACGGTTGCTGCTGCACAGAGTCGAAGGTCACCGGGTCGAAGCGTCCGAACGGGTTGTCGAACTCGCTTTTGCCACGGTTATCCAGCAGATTGGCGCCAACTTCGATGTCATCGGTCAACGCATGGCTGAGGCTCAGGCTGATGGATTTGTTGCGGTAGGCGTCGTGGTCGCTGTCGCTGGGGTAGGACTCGTGGGTGCGGTCGAGGCCGGCGGTTTCATCGAGGCTGGCGCCGAGGTTGAAGCGGGTTTTCTCGTCTCCGCCGGAGAGGCCAATACTGCGTTCCCAGGTCTGGTTGCTGCCGAATCCGACATGCATCCGCGGCTGCAAGCCTTGTTCGCCGCCGCGCCGGGTGAAGATCTGAATCACCCCGCCAATCGCATCGCTGCCGTAAATCACCGAGCGCGAACCGCGCAGCACTTCCACGCGCTCGATCTGTTCGATGTTCAGGTGTTGCAGGTTGCTGTCGCCGGAGGTGGAATTGCCGATGCGCTGGCCGTCGACCAGCACCAGGCTCTGCGCCGATTGCGTACCACGAATGTAGATCCCCGGGAGGCTGCCACGTCCGCCGGTTTGCAAGACTTGCACGCCCGGCACCCGCTGCAGCAGATCGGTGACGCTGCGCGGTTGCAGACGCTCGATGTCTTCGCGGGTGAACACGGTGTTGGCGGCGCTGCTGTCGTTGCGTGCTTCGACCTGACGGTTGGCGCTGATCAGCATGTCCGGCAGCTTCAGGGCCTGATCGCGTTCGAAATTGTCAGCGAGGGCGTTGGCGGAGGGCAGCAGCAGGAGGGGCAGGGCGAGGCGCGAGAGGTTCATCGGTATTCCGTTGGTATTTCTGGTGTGCACTAGATTTCCAGCGACACAAAACACTGTGGGAGCGGGCTTGCCCGCGATGGCGTCGGTACATCCAACATCAATGTTGACTGTGCCGACCTCATCGCGGGCAAGCCCGCTCCCACAGGGATGGTGATTACTTGTTGAGCAGAGTCAGGCGCTCACGCACCGCCGCTTCGATCCCTACTTCATCCAGCCCGCACTCGGCCAGCATCTGCGCCGGCTTGGCGTGCTCGACGTAAACGTCCGGCAAGCCCAGGTGCAGCACCGACTTGAGGATGTTCTCGCGGGCGAGGAACTCGCTGACCGCGCCACCGGCACCGCCCATGATCGCGTTCTCTTCGATGGTCACCAGCAGGTCGTGGCTGTTGGCGATCTCGCGTACCAGCGCTTCGTCCATCGGTTTGACGAAACGCATGTCGACCACGGTCGCGTCCAGCGTCTCGGCGACTTTCAGGGCTTCGGCCATTTGCACGCCGAACACCAGCAGGGCGACCTTGCTGCCCTTACGACGCACCACGCCCTTGCCGATCTCGATCGGTTCGAGGTCTTTCTCGATGGTCGCGTTCGGGCCGGTACCGCGTGGATAACGCACCGCCGCCGGGCCGTTGTACAGGTGGCCGGTGGTGAGCATCTTGCGCAGTTCGTTTTCATCGCTCGGGGTCATGATGACCATGCCCGGGATGCAACGCAGGAACGACAGATCGAAACTGCCGGCGTGAGTCGGGCCGTCTTCGCCCACCAGACCGGCGCGGTCGATGGCGAACAGCACGTCGAGGTTCTGCACCGCGACGTCATGCACCAACTGGTCGTAACCGCGTTGCAGGAATGTCGAGTAGATCGCCACCACCGGTTTCGCGCCTTCGCAGGCCATGCCGGCGGCGAGTGTCACGGCGTGTTGCTCGGCAATTGCCACGTCGAAGTAGCGCAACGGGAAGCGTTCGCTGAACGCCACCAGATCCGAGCCTTCCTTCATCGCCGGGGTAATGCCCACCAGACGCGGGTCGGCAGCGGCCATGTCGCACAGCCATTCACCGAACACGCCGGAATACTTCGGCCCGCCGGCCTTTTTCGGCGCAGCGGCCGGGGCGTCCAGCGGTTCGAGCTTGGTGATGGCGTGGTAACCGATCGGGTCGACTTCCGCCGGGGCGAAGCCTTTGCCTTTCTTGGTGACGATGTGCAGGAATTGCGGGCCTTTCAGATCGCGCATGTTGCGCAAGGTGGCGATCAGGGTCGGCAGGTCGTGGCCGTCGATCGGGCCGATGTAGTTCCAGCCCAGTTCTTCGAACAGGGTGCCGGGGACCAGCATGCCCTTGGCATATTCTTCGGTGCGACGGGCGATTTCCCAGGCGCCGGGCAGGCGCGACAGCACTTTCTTGCTGCCTTCACGCATGCTCGCGTAAGTGCGGCTGGAAAGGATCTTCGCCAGATAGTTCGACAGCCCGCCGACGTTGCGCGAGATCGACATGTCGTTGTCGTTGAGGATCACCAGCATGTTGGCGTCGACTTCCGGCGCGTGGTTCAGCGCCTCGAACGCCATGCCGGCGGTCAGTGCGCCGTCGCCGATCACTGCAATCGCCTTGCGATCGCTGTTCTGCAGGCGGGCGGCGATGGCCATGCCCAGCGCGGCACTGATCGAGGTGCTGGAGTGACCGACGCCGAAGGTGTCGTACTCGCTCTCGGAACGGCGCGGGAAAGCCGCGATGCCGTCCTTCTGGCGCAAGGATTCCATGCGCTCGCGACGACCGGTGAGGATCTTGTGCGGATAGGCCTGATGACCGACGTCCCACACCAGCCGGTCGTCCGGGGTGTCGAAGACGTAATGCAACGCGATGGTCAGCTCGATGACGCCCAGGCCGGCACCGAAATGCCCACCGGTCTGGCCGACCGTGTAGAGCAATTCCAGGCGCAACTCATCAGCCAGGGTTTCCAGCTCGGCTTCGCCTAACCGGCGCAGGCCGTCCGGCGTGTTAGCGCGGTCGAGCAGGGGCGTGGTCGGGCGCTTGCGGGGAATCTCATGAAACGTCGTGGGCATCAGGCGAATCGTTATAGGTATAAAAGATGCGGCAGTTTACCTGATGCATCGCCCCCTGCCCACGCGTTGGTCTTTTTTGGCTGATTAGCCTTCAGTTACGCCGATCGACGATATACCGGGCCAGATCGCGCAACGGCTCGGCAGCCGCGTCAAACGGTCGCAGTGCGTGCAGGGCCTGATCGCGCAGCTCCAGCGCATAGGTCTTGGCGGCGTCGAGGCCGAGCAGGGCCGGGTAGGTCGGCTTGTCGCGGGCGATGTCGGCGCCCTGGCGCTTGCCGAGGGTTTCGGTATCGCTTTCGACGTCGAGGATGTCGTCCTGGACCTGGAATGCCAGACCGATGGCCTGTGCATAAGTCTGCAGGGACTTGAGTTCATCCTTCTCGGCACGGCCGCTGGCCAGGGCGCCGAGCTTGACGCTGACTTCGATCAGCGCGCCGGTCTTGTGCCGGTGCATCTGTTCCAGCGCTTTCTGGTCGAGCTTGAGGCCGACCGAACCGAGGTCGATGGCCTGACCGCCGACCATGCCCGCCGGGCCCGCCGCGTGCGCCAGCGCCGTGACCTGTTGCAGGCGGATGTCCGCGCTCAGGTCGCTCAGACGCGGGTCGAGCAGGGCGCTGAACGCCAGGCTCTGCAAGCCGTCGCCGGCGAGGATTGCGCAGGCTTCGTCGAATTTCTTGTGCGTGGTTGGCTGGCCGCGGCGCAGATCGTCGTCGTCCATCGCCGGCAAATCGTCGTGCACCAGCGAATACGCGTGGATCAGCTCAACCGCACACGCCGCGCCGTTGGCCTGTTCGGCCTTGCCGCCAAGAGCTTCGCACGCCGCGTAAGCCAGCAGCGGGCGCACGCGTTTGCCGCCGTTCATCACGCTGTAGCGCATGGCTTCATAAAGACGCGCCAGTTCTGGCAGCGGGGCGTTGAACAGGGTTTCCAGTGCCGCGTTGACCCGCGCCTGGCTGGTGGCCGAATACGCTGCAATCATTCTGGCTGATCCGCGTCGAAGGGTTCCTCGGCGAGTTCGCCATCGCGCTCCAGCAACACCTGGACCTTCTGCTCGGCCTGGGCCAGCGCCGCCTGGCAGTCACGGGTCAGGCCGATGCCCTGCTCGAAAGCGGTCAGCGAGTCTTCCAGCGACAATTCACCGTTCTCCAGACGCTCCACCAGCGTTTGCAGGTCGGCGAGGGACTGTTCGAAATCCAGTGCAGCTTTTTTGCGGGCCATGGCGGCTAATTCCGGTTGACGTTAAACCGGCGCGACACTAGCAGATAGGGGGGGTATGGGCAAATGAGCGGGCCGACGGACAAGGGTGTCAGTCGGTCAATTCGCCAGGATATTGAATCTGATACCGAGTGCTGCGTCCGCCGCCCGGAAGACGTTGCAGGCAGCCCTTTTCCAGCAGTTCCGCCAGATGTCGGGTGGCCGTGGCTTTGGAGACCTTGGCCACACTCTGGTATTGCGCTGCGCTGATACCGTGCTCGAAACCGCGCTCACCACCGTCGAGCAAACGATTGAGCACTTTGATCTGCTCCGCCGACAGCCCGGATTCCCGGTGCGCCTGCCAGAAGCGTGATTTTCCCAACACACTTTCAATCCGCGCAATGGCCTGTTGCAGGCTGCGCAGCAGGGTTTGCAGGAACCATGCGAGCCAGTCGGTGATGTCCAGCGTGGCTTTCTGGCTGGATTCGAGAATCCGGTAATAGCCCGCGCGGTCGTCGAGAATGCTGGCGGACATCGCATAAAAACGAATCGCCTGCGCTTCGCCCTGAGCCAGTGCCAGATCGGTGAGCGTGCGGGTAAGACGGCCGTTGCCGTCATCGAACGGGTGCAAGGTGACGAACCAGAAGTGCGCGATGCCTGCCCGCAGTAAAGGATCGAGGCCTGCCTGGTGCTGACTGGCGTCGAACCACTTGAGAAAACTGTCGAGTTGTCGCTCAAGCCCTTGTCGCGGTGGCGCCTCGAAATGCACGGTCGGGCGGTCGATTCGCCCGGAAACCACCTGCATTGGCTCATCGCCGCGTAGAGCGCCGACATTGATTGCTCGCGAAAGGAAACCACTCTCCTGTTCTGGAAACAGCCATGAATGCCATTCCAGCAATCGTTCCAGCGTCAGCGGTTCGGCAAAACGTTGAGTGGCATCGAGCATCAGTTGCGCCAGCCCCTCGCTGCGCTTGCTGACGTTGTCGCCATCCGGTGATTCCAGCCCCAGACGTCGTGCCAATGAAGAGCGCACGGATTCAACATTCAACTGCTCCCCCTCGATGGCCGAGGAGGTCACGATGTTTTGCAGCAAAGCGTCCAGCTCTGTCTGCGCGCTCAGTGAATGGCTCACCGATCCCGCCATGCCCATCAATTGACCTTGTGCCTGAACACACTCGCGCAACAACGGTGCCAGGCATTCCGCCTGCCAGTTGAAGTCCGGCCAATCAGGCTGCTGCCAGATCCAGTGAGTCGCCATTAATTGCTGATCCTGAGTGCGTGAGCCGATTGGAAACGCTATTCGGCTCATTTCGTGAGCCGAATATGACGCCTAATCGGCTCATCGTCCACTGGTCGCCGTGATTCCCACCGCAAATCCAGATGTATCCGATTGTTAAAAAACTGCCGAATCGCTAACCTTCGCGCCTTCTACGACCCGACAGTCACGGGTCTTTCAGACGAAACGCAGTTTTCACCGCTGTGAAGTACCGAGGATCGGGTGCAAGGTTTCGTTCAGGCATGGCAGGAGGCATCACATGCGTTCACTTCTTTTGCTGCTGATCGGGTTGGCCTGCGCACCCGCGCTGCTGGCGGCGCCGAGCGCGGAGCTGTCGGAGCCGGTGGGCGGCTGGCGCTATCACGGGCTGCTCGATCGCACGGGAAACCCGCAAGTCGCCTATCCCACGCCGCCGATCGATCGCGGCATCCAGCGCAATCGCACGATGATTGAAGGCCAGCTCAAGGCGATCGGCCATTTACGTCCGCCGCACAGCCTGGCGGTGAATGGCAATCCACTGAATCTGTACACCGACGACCAGGGCCGTTTCGCCCGGCCGTATGCGTTCGGCGCCGGTTCCAACAGCGTCGAGGTGATCAGCGCCGACGGCCAGTCGCTCAAGCGCGTTCAATTCTACGAAGCCAATAACCTGCGCACGCCGGCGCGGATCCGCGTGGTGCTCGGTTGGGACGACCCTAAAGCCGAACTCGACCTGCACGTCATTACGCCTGACGGCCAGCATGCCTTCTGGGCGCGTCCGGCGATGAGCAACGGCGGTGGCCTCGATCCGGACGGCGTCGATGGCCCTGGCCCGGAAATGTTCACCATGACCGCGCCGTTGCACGGCACCTATCTGGTTTACGTCAACTATTGGGGCAACTTTGGCAACGGCGGCTATAACTTCGAGGAGACCAGCAACCAGAACGAGGTCATCACCTCGCAGATCACCCTGGTGCTGAACGAAAACACCGTCGACGAAAAACGCGAAACGTTCATCGTACCCCTGCGGGCCATCGGTGATCTGCTGCTGGTCAAGACTTTCAACTATTAAGCATCCCGCACCACGGATGAACTGCCGAGCTTTGGGAACATGAGCGAGAAGATGAGCGATAACACTGCGACCCCGGCTACCGATGCGCCCGCCGCCAAACCTTCCCGGCGCTGGCCGCTGCTGGCGGTCGGGCTGTGCCTGGTGGCCGGCGTGGCGGGCGGGCTCGGCTGGCTGATGCACAAACCGAAGGCGCCGCCGGCGGAACTGGCCAGCGACAAGCTTGGCTTGAGCCGCCCGGACGCACTGCTGGAAACCCGCTCCCTGAGCCAGTTGCCCAAGGACTTGCTGACGGTGCCGTTCCTCAAGGCCACGCTCACTGAGGATTTCGTCTTCTATTACGAAACCCACGCCGACCGTCTCGGGTTGATCGGCAGTCTGCGGCGGATCATCTACGAGCATGACCTGAAGCTGCAGGACAGCCTGATCGAGCAGCTCTTCGATCAACCGGCAGACGTGGCGTTGTGGCGCGGCGCCGATGGCCGGCTGAAGGATTTCCTGCTGGTGATGGATCGCGGCGGGCTGGCCAAGGTGCTGGAGCCGCTGGCGAAAGTCGCCCTGGATGATTCGCAACTGAGCGTGCTCAGCACCCTGAAAGTCGGCGGCGATGAAGTACCGCTCTATCAGCTGACCTACAACGCCGGCAAATCCCTGTTGTTCGCCTCCCGTGGCGACAAACTGGTGGTGCTGTCCAATCCGGCCAAATTCTACGATCCGGAAAGTGGTGCTTCCGAGGAGTCCGGCCATGTCTCGCCGCAAGCGCTGGCGGCGCTGCTCAACGGCGAAAAACTGTTCCCCGAAGCGATCGGGCTCAAGGCCAAAACACCTGAAACCAAACAGCGCCTGTCGGTCAATTCCAGCGTTCTGGCCATGGGTTACCAGCGCTTCATCCCGAACTTCGCCGGCCTGCGTTTCGACATGGACGACAAGGGCTGGCACAGCTACCTCGCCATGGACGAACTGGAGAACCAGCCGGACTTCGATTTCAAACCGGTCTGGCAGGCCATGCCATTGGGCGCCAGTGCCTGCGTGACCTTGCCGGTCGCTGCCGAGCCGCAGAAGCCGCTGCTGGTGAAACTCGGCGCCGAAGAAGCCGTGGCGCAGAAACTCACCGAACACGTGGCCGGCGCGGCGGGCCTGTGCTGGTACGCCGATTCGCGGCTGTACACGCCGTTGCTGGTGGCCAGTCTGAACGACGAAGACAACGGCAAACTCGACGCTGATATCGGCACGCTGTTCGATTCGATGGTCGGCGCTTACGAAGGCAAGGTCGACGAGCACGCGTTCCCGGTGGTGGAAAAACAGGAAGGCCAGAGCCACCTCTGGCAGCGTCAGGTCAGTTCCAACTTCGGCCCTTACGCGGCCAAGGATGCCGAGAACCCGGACGCGATCACCGGCCGTGCCTTCATGAAAGTCAGCCTGGCGCGCCACGGTTCCACGCTGCTGTTTTCCCTCGACGACAAACTGGTCGACAAGGCGCTCGGCACCCTCGACAAACGCTTCCCGCCGATGGCCGATGTACTGCCGAAAGACGTGCTGATGCCGATCTACTTCGGCCCGGATTCGATGGCGCAACTGATCCAGCAGGAAACCCTCGACAGCCTGCCGCAGGACATGGAACCGGTGTTCTACAACGCCGCGCAAACCTACCTGATCCCGAAACTGCGCACCCTCGGCGGCATGGGCAAATACGCCCTGACGTTGCCGGAAGGCAGCGAGCCTGACGGTCACTGGCAATGGCTGCCGCTGGAGTGGAAAGCGCTGTGACCGGACTCATTCGCAGCCTTGGCCTTCTGGCGCTGTTGCTCAGCGCCGGTGCCCGAGCCGTTGAGATTCCAGCCCTCGATCCGCAGCAATCCCAGGTGTTTCGCGCCTGGTTCGTGCGCATCGCTCAGGAGCAGTTGAGCAAAGGCCCGAGCCCGCGCTGGTATCAGCAGGACTGCGCGGGGCTGGTGCGTTTCGCCGCCAACGAAGCGCTGAAAGTCCATGACGACAAATGGCTGCGCAGCAATGGCGTGTCCAACCGCTACCTGCCGCCGGAGCTGGACCTGAGCGCCGATCAGCGCAAGCTCGCCCAGCAATGGCAGCAGGGCGGCGGCAAGGTCGGGCCCTACGTCAACGCGATCAAACTGATTCAGTTCAACAGCCATCTGATCGGCCGCGACGTGTCCCAGGCACGGCCCGGCGATCTGATGTTTTTCGATCAGGGCGACGACCAGCACCTGATGATCTGGATGGGCCGCTACATCGCCTATCACACCGGCACGACCACCCCAACCGACAACGGCATGCGTTCGGCAAGCCTGCAGCAACTCATGACATGGAAGGACACCCGATGGATACCCGACGCAGCCAACCCCAACTTCATCGGCGTCTATCGACTGAATTTTCTCTCCCAATGACCGGTGCCCGCATGCTGCGTTTACTGCCTTTTCTGTTGCTGTTGACCCTGCCGTTTTCGGCCGTGAATGCCGAAGACACCGTGGAGCCAAGCGGCTATACGCCGGTGTCCGGTGAGAGCTTTTTCCTGCTGGCCGACAGCAGTTTCGCCGCCGACGAACAGGCGGTGGTGCGCCTCGAAGCACCGGGTCGCGACTATCGCCGTTTCCGCATGGAACCGTACGGCGGCGCCGATATCCGGGTGTACAAGATCGACAAGCCGCTGGACTTCCTCAAGCGCCAGAAGAACCTGCACCGCGTGGTCAGTGACGGCCAGTTCAAGGGCGAAGGCCTGTCGAACACCCTCGCGTACCTGTGGGACAACTGGTACCGCAAATCCCGTCGCGTAATGCAGCGTGCGTTCTCCTACGAGTCGCGCCAGCAAGTCACCGAGGAGGTGCCGGAACTGAAGATGGGCAATGCCATCGCCGCGCCGACCCCTTACGACGCGCAACCGCAATTCGCCCTGATTCCGGGTCTGCCGGTGGTCAGTCAGTTCCGTTATCCGCTGTGGCAGGCCAAACCGATTCAGCCACCGACAGGCGTCAATCTGGCCGGGTCTTCCAGCGAGTTCGTCAGCGTCGCGCCGGGTAACGTCTACATCCCGTTGGGCAATCTGAAACCTGGCCTGTATCTGGTCGAAGCGCTGATCGGCAAGTACCGCGCGACCACCATGGTGTTCGTTTCCAACACCGTGGCGGTGAGCAAGATTGCCGGTGATGAATTGCTGGTGTGGGCCGCACGCAAACACGAAGGCAGCTCGGTGCCGAAGGTCAATGTGCTGTGGACAGACGGCCTCGGCGTGATGAGCAGCGGCGCCACCGACACCGATGGTCTGCTCCGCCTGAAACACGTCAGCCCGGAGCGTTCGTTCGTGATTGGCGAGGACGAAGAGGGTGGCGTATTCGTCTCGGAAAACTTCTATTACGACAGCGAAATCTACGACACCAAACTCTACGCCTTCACCGACCGGCCGCTGTATCGTCCGGGTGATTGGGTGTCGCTGAAAATCGTCGGCCGTGAATTCAGGAACGCGCGGGATTCGGTATTGCCGGGCGCGGCGGACGTCAATGTCAGCGTGCTCGATGCTACCGGCACCGAGTTGCAGCGGCTCGATCTGAAACTTGATTCCAAGGCCGGCACCCAGGGCCGTTTCCAGTTGCCGGACAATGCGGTGGCCGGTGGTTACGAGCTGCGTTTCAACTACAAGGATCAGGCCTACAGCAGCGCGTTCCGGGTGGCGGAGTACATCAAGCCGCACTTCGAAATCTCGCTGAATCTGGCCAAGCAGGATTACCGCACCGGCGAACCGGTGAAGGGCAGCCTGGTGCTGCTTTACCCGGACGGCAAACCGGTGGCGAACGCCAAACTGACCCTGAGCCTGCGCGCCCAGCAACTGTCGATGGTCGACAACGAGCTGCAATACCTCGGTCAATTCCCGGTGGAGCTGACCAGCACCGAACTGACCACCGACAGCAAGGGCAACGCGACCCTAGACCTGCCGGCCGCCGACAAACCGAGCCGCTACATGCTCACCGTGTTTGCCAGCGATGGCGCAGCGTATCGGGTCAAAACCACCAAGGAAATCCTCATCGACCGCGGTGCCGCCAGCTTCCGCCTGACTGCGCCGCAGCGCTTCAGCGCGGTGGGTGACAAGGTCGCGTTCAGCTACGCCAACGAGGGCGGCAGCCAACAGGCCCAGGCCGTTGTGCCGAGCAGCTACAGCTGGGTTCGCCTGGAAGACCAGACCACCGGCGAAGGCAAACTGGCGGCGAAAGACAAAGGCTTCAGCGTGGCGTTCGATCGCCCGGGCACCTACAACCTGTCGCTGAAAGATCAGCACGGCCGAGTGCTCGGTGCGACTGGTCATTCCGTCACTGGTGACGGCGTCAAGGCTGTGCCGGGCACCGTGGAAATCGTCCTCGACAAACCCGAGTACAAGGCAGGCGACGAAGCGCTGGCGCTGATCACTTTCCCGGAGCCTGTCAGCGATGCACTGCTGTCGCTGGAGCGTGACAAGGTCGAAGCCACCGCGCTGCTGACCAAGGGCGGCGACTGGCTGAAACTGGAAAAACTCAGCAACACCCAATACCGCGCACGCATCCCGGTGAAGGACAACTTCGCGCCGAACCTGACGTTCTCCGTGCTCTACACCAAGGGCGGTCAGTACAGCTTCCAGAACGCCGGGATCAAGGTTGTTGCGCCGCAGATCGACGTGGCAATCAAAACCGACAAAGAGACCTATCAGCCGGGCGATACCGTGACGGTCGACCTGACCACGCAGTTCGCTGGCAAGGCAGTGCCGGCGCACCTGACGGTCAGCGTCGTGGATGAAATGGTCTACGCGCTGCAACCGGAAGTTGCGCCGACCATCGACCAGTTCTTCTACCACCCGCGCCGCAACAACGTGCGCACCAGCGCCAGCCTGTCGTTCATCAGCTACGACGTGGCGTTGCCGGGCAGCCCGGGCGCACCGGGCAAAGCCAACCGCAGCGAGCGTGGGGTGAAAGTGCTGGAGCGGCCGCGTCGCGAAGATGTCGACACCGCTGCATGGCAACCGGAATTGCTGACCGACGCTGATGGCAAAACCCGTTTCACCTTCAAGATGCCGGACTCGCTGACCCGCTGGCGCATCACCGCGCGAGCGATTGCCGATGACGGTCAGGTCGGGCAGAAGAAGCAGTTTGTCCGCTCGGAAAAACCGCTGTACCTGAAGTGGAGCGGCCCGAGCAAATTCCGCAAGGGCGATCAGCCGCAACTCGGCGTGTTCTCCTTCAGTCAGGCCGAAAAACCGGTCAAGGCTGAGCTGGTGACGCATTACGCCGGCGCCGAACAGCGCCTGCCGGTGACCCTCAACAACGGCATCAACTACCTGCCGCTACCGGCCTTCGCATTGGCCTCCGGCGAATGGACCGCCGAACTGGTGCAGGACGGCAAGACCGCCGACGCCCTCGCGGTACGCCTGACCGCCACCGGCGAAGGCTGGCAAGTGACGCAGACCCAGAGCCTCGATGTGGCCAGCGGTGACACACCGCTGAGCCTGCCGGCAGACGCCACCGACATTCGCCTGCGTCTGGATGACAGCCCGCAAGCGCTGTTCCGTTCGGCCCTCGACGATCTGCTCAGCTATCCGTACGGCGGCGTCGAACAGACCGCCAGCCGCTTGCTGCCGCTGAGCATCGCCTATCCGTCGCTGGCGTCGAGCCCGCAGATCCGCGACCGCTTGCGTCTGATCATGCAGAACAGCCGTCTGCGCCTGGTGCAAATGGCCGGGCCGTCGGCGAGTTTCACCTGGTGGGGCTTTGATGGTGAGCCGGATGCGTTCCTCACCGCTTACGCCTATTACGCCGACTGGAACGCCAGTCAGGTGCTGGATCTGACCTTGCCGCCGGAGCACTGGCAGCGGGTGCTGGAGGTCTACGCCAAGCAGGCGCCGAACACGCCGTTGCTGCAACGGGCACTGATCCTGTCGTTCGCCAAGCAGATGCATCTGCCGGTCAACACGCTGCTCAGCGGTTTGATGGACGATCTGGCGAAGGCCGGGGAAGGCAATGCCGAAAACCTGATGGACGACGGCGAAGACAGTCTGGTGATGGGCGATCCGGATTCGGCGCTCGGTCTGGCGGCGGCGCGGGTCTTGACCGCATCGCTGGCCACCCAGTCGAAAGTTGCTCTGCCGGATGCGTTCAATCGTCAGTTGGGCGCTGCGCAACAGCGCTTGTCCGTCAGTTCGCAGCCGTTTGCCGAAGCGCTGAACCTGTCGCTGCAACCGTTCGATCAGGCTCGTGCCACGGCGTTGTTGCAACGCCTGTTGCCGCAGCAATCGACCCTCGAACGTGCGCTGGCGCTGACCTGGCTGCAACGCAGCATCGCCCAGGCATCGCCGACCATCGCGCTGGCCCCGGGCGAAGGCTGGAAGAAAAACTACGGCGCGACCGGCGAGATGTATTGGACGTGGCAGGGTGCTGCGCCGGTGCCGAGCGTGTTGTCGGTGTCGGGCACTCAGGAGCGTCCGTTGCGTGCCGCGCTGAGCTTCCAGACCCAACAACCGGCGGTCGATCCGATGGCGGTGACCATCACTCGTCGCCTGTCGCGTCTGGTGCCGGGTGACGAAGCCTTCACTTTCAAACTGGAGCCGGTCGGCACCAAGCCGTTGTCCAGCGACAGTCTGTATCTGGACGAGGTGATCCTCACCAGCAAGGCACCAAAACCGTTGCGCTACGGCATGCTCGAAGTGCCGTTGCCGCCGGGCGCCGATGTCGAGCGCACCACGTGGGGCATCAAGTTGCAGGGCAAGGACGGCACCGAGCCGACCGCGCTGGAGAAGGCGCGGTTCGAACCGGGCCAACTGGCCTACGCGGTTCCGGTGGATGCACTGAGCGGTGAATTGCGTCTGCGCCATCTGGTTCGGTTCTCGCAGAAGGGCCAGTTCAACCTGCCGCCGGTGCGTTTCACTCAGGTCTACGCGCCGCAGCATCAGGCCCGCGAAGCGAAAGCGGCCCTCGGTCAGGTCACGGTCAACTGACATGACCCGGCCGCTGGTCTGGCTGCTGATGTGTGTGATTCCTGCGCTGGCGACGGCGCAGGATGAACCGTTGCGCGTAGCCTACAAGGGCGAATTGCTGTCGCTGAACACCACGCAACTGACCGCCCGCGAGCCATTGCCTTCGTCGCTTGATACGCCGCTGGGCAGTTTGTGGAAGATGTTCGTCTACGCGTGGCTGGTGGATACCGGCGCGCAGGAACCGGCTTATGAATGTCGCGGGCAGTCGAAGGAAGAAGTCTATTGCTGCACGGCGGGCGGGAAGATCGAGCGTGATCAGGCGCTGGTAAAATCCTGCGGGCTGTATTTCGAGCCGGCGCGGTTGGGCATAACCGCTGGCGATTGGAGAACCTATTGGCAGGCGCGACAGGCGCCGTCGTGGTTGCTGGATTTGCCATCGGTGCAACCGGCTACTCGGGTTTCCGTGGCTGACCTGCTGAAGGTTTTGTCTCTGCTGCCGGCTCAGGATCAGATGCGCCGTGTGCTGCTCGACGTGGTGCTGAATGCGGCGGACGGCAATGTCGTCGGTGAACTCGGCGGGCGCTTGCGGGTGAAAACCTGGAGCTGGCTCGGCGATCAGGACCCGCAATCACGTCAGGGTGGATTCGCTGGGTGGACGGCGGATGGCTCGCCGATCTGGGCCGGTGGCCGGGGCACCAGTCAGATGGTTCTGCGGCATTACGGTTCGGCGTTGGCGACGGTGTTGCCCGCATCATGGCCAGCGGAAGCGGGGCGATGCGTTGAGGTCGGACTGTTCTCGCGTTATCCGGTTTCGCGGGTTCTGGTCGGTGATCGAGTGGTGAGCTCCGGCCCGTTGCAGGGCGATTACCGCGTCGAATTCGTTAATGGCAATACGCTGGATATCCACAGCGATGGCGAGCTGTTTCTGCTCAACGACAAGCTTGTGGCTCGGCTGGATCGCGAAGAGTACGTCGCCCGTGTGCTGGAGCGTGAAGCCAAACCCGAGCCGGCCGAAGCCGCCAAAGCGTTGGCCGTGGCGATCCGCACGTATCTGCTGCAAAACGCCACGCGCAACGGCGAATGCCTGAGCATCGACGACAGCAGCACCCGCCAACGCGTCGCCCCGCGCCCGGCTTCCGCCGAATCCCGCAACATCGCCGCATGGACGTCGGATCTGGTATTGGCCGGCAGCACCGTCACCTATCACTCCGATCAACCTGGCCCCGACAAACTGGCCTGGCAACAAGCCGTCGAGCAAGCCAATGCCGGGCAGCGTTACGACGCGATCCTGCTGCACGCCTATCCACGAGCGAGCCTTAGCCGCTGGGACAACCCGGTGGCGTCCTGCGAAGCACTGCCCGCCGCGCAGGACTGGCTGCAAAAACAGCGGCGCGGCTGGCGTCCCAGGCTGGAAAGCGAAACCGGCTACAACGAAGTCAGCACGTTCGCCGTCTGCAAACTCGCCTTCGGCCGCCCCTTCGTCGACCGCGAACGCCAGCGCATCTACGTGCGAGGCGTGCTGTCGTTGCAGGATCGCCTCGACCTGACTCACGAATACCTGCACCTGGCCTTTGAAGCACATCCCAACGGCCAGGATGAAACCTATATCGAAGGGCTCGCCCGTCACCTTTTGCTGGAATAGACCATGACACTCCGTTATCCACAGGTCTTGCTGTTGCTCTGCGTCTTTGCCGCCGTTTCGCCGGTGATCGCCGCTGACGGCGTCAAACTCGACACCCCGATCGGCGGCTGGCGCAGTGGCGCACCCGAAGGCGAGGGCGAAAGTTTCCGCCAGACCGTCAACTACCCGGCCTCCTCGGTAAACACTCCGCTCGGCCAGGCCAACACCGCCCGCATCAGCGGCGAAATCAAAGCCACCCCGAAAAACAAAGAGCCCGGCCGCCTGATCGTCAACGGCGTCAGCATGCCGCTGAAAATCGACGACAGCGGCCGCTTCGACCGCCCGTTCTCCTTCCCCAACGGCAGCAACAGCGTCGAAGTCCGCAGCCCCGACGGCCAGCAACGGCACCGCACGCAATTTCTCAACACCAGCGGCGGCGCTACTCCGGCGAAACTGCGGGTGTTGCTGGCGTGGGACAGTGACGGCACCGACCTCGACCTGCACCTGATCACACCCGACGGCGCGCACATCTGGTACGGCGATCGCGTTGCGCCCAATGGCGCTGCTCTGGATGTCGACGTGACCACCGGCTACGGCCCGGAAATCTTCGCCATGCCGGCGCCGATCAAGGGTCAGTATCTGGTGTATGTGAATTATTTTGGCGGTGGGTATCGCGGGGATGATGAGGGTGGGGAAGAGGCGGTGCAGCCGTTGACTACCGCGCAGGTGACGGTGATTACGGAGGAGGGGACGCCTAGCGAGAAGATGGAGACTTTCATCGTGCCGATGCGGGCGGTGGGGGAGTTGACGTTGGTGAAGTCGTTTAGTTATCCCTGAGCAGGAGACTGCTCAGGGTTGCATTAGAAGCCGGGCGGAATATAGCCGGGCACGAACGGGACGTTGATGCACTTCCCGTGAATGATCTTCCCGTCTTCAATCCTGAACAGCACGATCTTCTTGGCTTTGTTGACGGTGGCCTCCAGTTTGCAATCCGAACTGTGACCGACTGTCTCGTAGTACTCGGTGTAAACCATGCCGTTGCCGGTATGGTTCATTGAAGTCCCGGCCGCTTCTGTAGTGGTCCAGCTGGAGGATTTGAACCAGGTGAGAACCGCCAGATTCTCACCGTTGGCACCGGTCTGTTTTTTCATCGAGTCGGGTTTGCCGAACAGGTCGAGTGCTTCCTGGACATCGCGTCCCTCCCATCGAGACTGAGCAATCAGGTGGCAGCCATGCAGCAGCAATAGTGTGGGTGTCAGCAGGACCGCCAGTAACGTTTTAGTCCATTGATTCATCATGCGTTCCGCCGCTTACTTGTTACCGAGGATCGAATCCAGGTTGTCCATCATCTGCCCCTTCTCCTGAATCGGTGCCAGCTTGAAGAACATCTGTTGCATGCCCTGAATCATCTGCAAGGGCTCCATCTTGCCCAGCGCGATCATGTCTTTCTTGGCGGGGGAGCAAACAAACTCGGCGGCGCGCTGTACCCAGAACTCCTTCGGTTGTTGCCATTGGTCGTTAACTTTCAGGTGCCGCATCATGTAGGCAATGCGATCTATGGATTGCCCATTAAGAAAGCGGACCTTGTTCGTGGAGCACTGCACTTCGAGGTTGTAGGCATCGATCATCGGTTTGCCGGGTTCTTCATACACCAGCGTCACGGCCACCAACTTCGCACCCTTGGTATGGTTCGACGGCACGACTGAAGTGCTGTCGGCTACATACATGATGTTCTTGTTGGGAATGCCGTTGCCGTAAATGATCCACCAGTCACCGACGGGGTTCGGTTCTTCTGCCTGCGCGCAAGTAGTGGCGGTCAGAAGTGCGGTTACTAGAACAAGAGATTGATTGAGTTTGAAAAACGACGACATGGTGTTGCTCCATTCCTTGGTGCTTTTGCAATGCACAAAAACAGAATGGAAATTTAGTGGCGAGGTTGGGTGGGCGGCAATTAGGGCGGATGTGCTAATGGCTTATTGCGATGGTTCAATAATCGCCTGAGCCGTCTACTCATTGCACGTACCAAGCGGACAGGCAAACTCGCATTTATTGTCTGCGTCAGGCCGCTATTTTCGGGCTGAAACTGCTGGAGATCAGGCGATTAATCGCGATTTCAAGAGCTTGATCATCGAATAGTTTATTTTTGCGCACCGCAGCTCCACCCCCGCCGTCCCAGTTTCTCAGTGCTTCACGTACCGCAGAAACGGTCGGAACAACCCCTTCCTTAATCAGCAACCAATCGACGGTCGCGAGTAATTCCATTCCGAAGGGGGATTCAAAACCATCGATTAATTCAGCTGTGCGCTCTAAAGCTTGGGAATATTCCCTGGCTTCAGTCTTTAGGTAGGTCTGCAAAAAAGCCTTGCGATCTTGATCAAACCAAATCACATCGGTGATTTCCGCATCACTGATACGCTTGTCGCAATGTAGATAGCTACCATCCAGATTGTTGAGCAGATGCTCCAGTCGATTGGCGTATGGCCCGAATTTATGAGCGATAAATTTCAGGTTTAGCGGGTTCTCTGTACTTGGAAGTTTTTCAATTGCCCGCTCAAGAAACCAAGCCAGTTTTTGAATCTCGAGCAGACTGCATTCCATGCCCAACACCCAATAGCGTCGAACCAGTTCAGCGATAAGGGCACGGGCCGGCGTGAGCGTCTCTACACCGTTGCGCTTGGCGACATTCAGATATTGATTGGTCGGCTCGAACACCAGCACGTCGACATCCAGATCCCCCAAAACCTCAACGATCTGTTCGCGGACTTCAGGCCACTTCAATCCACCGTTACCAGCACCCAGTGGCGGGATAGCGACTGATTTCACGTCATTCTCAATTAGAAACCGACGCAGGTCGTGCAGACCTTCTGTTATCCAGGCCATTTGCGAAGGTGAACGCCAGTGACGTTTGGTCGGGAAATTGACGATCCAGCGAGGTCCTTCAAGTTCGTTGGTGGCGGTCACGTGCATCTTGCCGGTTTCAACTTCCTTGGCCTTGCACGCCGCTGCGTACAGACGATAGTTCTGCGCAAAGCGTTCTTTGAACATCAGCGCGATGCCTTTTCCCATCACGCCCACGGTGTTCACCGTGTTGACGAGGGCTTCGGTCTTGGCTTCCAGCAGGTTGCCTTGGGTAAATCTGATCATTGGAAATACCATTTGGGACGCGCATGGACAGACAACGTCAGGCCTCGAGCGGCGACGTCTTGTTCTATGCGTTCTTTCATTGCATCGGTGTGGCACATGATGCCCAGTAGTCCCGTAATCGGTAAGTGATGGTGGATCAGCGCTTCCGCTTGATAACGCTCTATTTTACGAGGGTCATCAGGATCGCGCTTGAAGTCGCGCCGTTGAAGGATAGTCCAATCGATCTGGTCGAGATTCGCCAGATCGCTGTAATAGTCTGTCCAACTCGGATAGGCATGTGCGTTTGTAAAGACAAACGGTAGGCCGAGCTCTTCAACGCGATGGAGGCTTGAGACCAGAATGACGATCTCGTCATTGCTGCGTTGCTGCACGCTCCACCCGGAGTGGATGTTCTGCATCATCACCGAGAAGGGCGTGAAATAGAAGGGCACGTAGTCGGCCAGGACGCCTTCGGGTGCGATAGGCACCTGACGGGAACGGCGCTTGTCGATCAAGTCGACGTTGCCGATGTTCACGTAATGAGGTGCCTGTACTTCCGAGTTTGCGCAATGCAGGCCGTTGTCCAGAATCCAGGGCAGGTTATCGCGATGGACGATACGCCAAATCAGAGCTTTCTCTGGATTCAGGCTGGTGTAGTTCATTGATAAAACATTCTCTGATTCACGCTGGTCTGCACATTAACATCCGCTGCCTGCAATTTAGCTACGCAAAGTGCATCGACTTCTTCGCTGGGGGTAAAGATTTTGAAGAAGGCCTCAGGTTTAACAACCCCCGGTGCGAGACACTCGGCCATGCAGATGCTTTTGCAATGAGGGTCCAGGTAATCGCGACTGCTCATGACATCCCACTCGATGGCTTCGAAACCCTGTTCGTAATCAAGTAGCTGTATTGAGTCGCCTGCTAACGGGTGGCGTGGAATGATTTTCCAGCCGTATTGCCTGGCCGTTGATCTGTAGACCGAGATCAGTACAAATTGGGCCTCTGGCCTGTTGCGCTGGACGCTTCCGTCAAATGGATTCTTCGCAAACCAGTGGAAGGGCACGTAATTGTCGAGCTGCAGAGCCTGCCGCTTTTTCAGGATTTCAGCATCTGCGACGTCTTTGAAACCCGAGAGGCCAGCGCGAGGTTTCAAACCATCCTTGAAAATTCCATCCAGGTTTTCAACTGAAGTGAGATGGTAGAGAAGCTTCTGATCCTTGATGCTTTTAACGTCCGACATAGTGGTCTCCTTGACCTGCACATCAACCTAAACTGGATTCAGTTCCGGCCTCGCCCCGTGCTGATGTAACCCTCGATCCGTAGGGGTTGGTAGAACAATCGCTGCGATTCTAGTGTGCCATCACTTTTGGCCACAAGCCCACTAAGGAAATTGGTTAGCAGGGTCAAGCAGCAACACGCCCGAACTCACTCTTCATCAAAATAATCGCGATCCAGCGTCGGCAACCGCAACAAACGCGATGTCACGCCCACCTCATGATCCATCATCAGATGCACCAGTCGCGTCCCGTCTACCAGCACAATACCGTCCACCGATTTGGCGAAGTCGACGGCGTGCGCCGTAAAACCAGAGGTGGTAATGAACACACCGCGCTTGGCCTTTTGTCCTGCGAGCGCGCCATAGAACGCCTGTAACTCAGGTCGGCCAACCGTGTTCTGCCAACGCTTGGCCTGTACGTAAACCTTCTCCAACCCCAATTTATCGAGCGAGATAATGCCGTCGATGCCGGCATCACCGGAACCTCCGACACGTTGCAAGTCGTTGCGACTGGCGCCGTAACCCAAGCGATGAAGAACATCCAGCACGATTACTTCAAAACGGTTAGGGCTTACTTGCAGCAAGTTGTCCAAAAGGTCGGCCGCCGTGGCATCGCGTAATTCCTTAAGCGCTCGCTCCAGTCGGTCGTCGGGGCTCTCGGTGGCGGACGCTAGATCGGGCTCCACATTTGGTTGGTCATCCAGTGGCTCGGCGTCAGGCGCGACTTTCAGCTTCACATTCATGTAGCCGATTGCTAAGTGCTCCACATCCGTGGTCGACAGTGGAAATGCATGCTCCTTGGCGTACTGCACGCCTGCGTCGGTCAACTTCCAATAACCGCGTTTGGCACTGCTGGAAAGACCTGCGCGCTTGAGTCGATCGTGTGCCCAGCCTGATCGGTTCTTGTAGGTAGCCTGACCACTGGCGATCAGTTCTTCGCGCTGAGCTTCACTCAGTTGCAGCATTTTTGCTGCTGATTCATGAGCGTCCCGAGCGATTGCACCCTCGGGTTTTGTGGCGAGAAAGCGAAGGATCGGCTCAATGAACTGATCGTAGGTTGGAACGGACATGGGCGCATCCCTGTGCTGAAAGTGTTTTCGTGCCGATCGGATGGCGATTGTAAATCAACGGTGGATATGGAGGGCTTCGCGACTAAAGCGTCTGCAGGTGAAAGCGTAAGTCGCTATGTCAGTTTCACCATCAATCCGCAAAAACACCGCAAAGCGCATTGCCTTGGTAACCATGAACGATCGGTCCCAACATCATGAATGGGCCGCAAGCGTAGAAAGGGGATGGGACTTTTTGCTGCGAGTCGAGCAGAACGGCTTCGTTTCCGAACTCGTCGTTGCCGAAGGACTGCTCGAAATACGATGTGCACACCGGTAGTTTCAATGGCACCGGAATGATCAGTGCCCAAACGGTGATCCCGCACCATTCCCGTGTAGGCGTCGACGTGACCGTTCTGCTGATTTGCGGTGTGATTGATCGATAGCTTTGCGCTTTGTAAGCGTCTGTCTTGACGGTTGTTTTTTCCGGGAGCGATACGATTGCTCCAACACATCCTGAAAGACAAAGGCACGAGGCGGCTGTCAGGCCAACTGATTTCATGTTTGAAGTGATGGTTTTGGGCATGAATGTTGAACGTCCTTGTGGGGTGACTTGAGCAATCTAAGTTGCCGTCGCTTCCAGCAGGCGGGGCTCTGTTATGCGATGAGTTGTGCAAGCACCATTACACAGCGCTCTGCCCGTAAACCGACCCCCGGCCGGTTTTTCAGCAGGCATTAAAAAGCCGGCTTGTGGCCGGCTTCTCGGGGACTGGCTTGGTTTATTTTTGGTAAACCGCGCCAGCCTTCAAAACGTACATCCGGATCTTGCGTCCGGCTGTGGGACTTGGTCAGACAGTGGTCTGCCGCGTCAGGCGTCATCCGGGCCGCTTGGCGGGCCGATGCGCGAATGTGGGGCGCAGGATACTGAGTTTTGTCGGGGATTCCCAGTCTCAAGTGCGGAATAGAGCGATTTCTGCGGCAGGAAGCAGGGATTTGTACCTTGTATCCGGGCCTCTTCGCGGGCAGCCCCGCTCCCACAGAGTTTTCTGCAGGGGGCGGGAGTGACGGAGGGTCAGAGAAACGGCACCACCGGCCGCCGCTTGCCCAGCGTCGACCACCAGAACACCCACCCCAATACATGAATCCTCTGCTCCTCGATCTGCGCCGCGCGGAAGATCTCGTCCGGGTATTCGGCGCTGTTGTGGCTGCGCAGGCGCAATGCGTTGCCGGGCATGCGGTGCAGGTATTTGATGCGCAGCATGCCGTCGTGTTCGATGGCGTAGATTTCGCCGTCCACCACCTGGGTGAGGCCGCGGTCGATGGCGAGGGTGGAGCCGTCTTCGATTTTCTCGGCCATGCTGTTGCCGATCATGTGGGTGCAGATGGCGTCGGTGTGGCGGATCTCCAGTGTTTCTAGGTGGCTGCGGGGCAGGCGGATGGTTTGTTCCGGGTCTTTGATGACATGGGTTTTGTCGGAGCCGGGGGCGACCGGGGTTTCTTTGTAGAGCGGCAATTCGATGTCGTTGGTTTCGAGCACCGTGTAGACGCCGCGAATGGCATGCGCATCGAGGATGTCGCCCGAGTCCGTATGCAGGTGCGGGGCGTCTTTCGGGCCTTCGCCGGTCTTCAGCCATTGGCTGTTGACGGACAACAGGCGCGCAACTTCTTCCATGCGGTACGCGGGTACGCCCCGGGTGTACCAGTTATGAACGTTTTGGGCTTCCGTGCCCCAGAACTTTGCGAATCCCGTGGTGGTGATGTTCGCAGCTTCCAGGAGTGCCTTGAATCTTGGACCGCTAGTGTTCTTTCTCATAAACACGAGTCTACGACCGGCCTAGAGCGGTTTGAATAAACCTTGCGTTCAAAATCAGGGCAAATTTTGCGACGGGATGTAAGACGTCCTTGTGGGAAATTACACACACCAAAACTTTTCTGTAGGTCGCTATAAACAGGCTGTTTAAGCACTTATCTGGCAGGCACAAAAAACCCCGGATCAACCGGGGTTTTCTTCAAGCGTGTCGCAGGTCGTGAGACTTAGCCTTTGTAGGCAGCAACCGACTTGGTGATCGCGGCGCGGGCAGCGTCAGCGCCGTCCCAGCCTTCGATTTTCACCCATTTGCCTTTTTCGAGATCTTTGTAGTTCGCGAAGAAGTGCTCGATCTGCTGGATCAGCAGGGCTGGCAGGTCGGTGTATTCCTTCACGTCCACGTACAGCTGGGACAGCTTGTCGTGTGGGACTGCGATGACTTTGGCATCGCCGCCGCCGTCGTCGGTCATGTTCAGGATGCCGACTGGACGGGCGCGGATCACCGAACCTGGAGCAACCGGGTAAGGGGTTACGACCAGCACGTCGAGGGGATCACCGTCGTCAGCCAGGGTGTTCGGGATGTAACCGTAGTTGGCCGGGTAGAACATCGGGGTGGCCATGAAACGGTCAACGAACAGGCAATCGCTGTCTTTGTCGATTTCGTATTTGATCGGCGCGTGGTTGGCCGGGATCTCGATCGCGACGTAGATGTCGTTCGGCAGGTCTTTGCCAGCCGGAATCTTGCTGTAGCTCATTGGGCGTTGCCCCCGTTAGTTGACCAAAAACACTTGGCCGGATTGACCAAAAAGTGGCGGCGATTATAGGCATATTCTGCCGTGGACGCCATGTACCGGAAGTCGTGCAGACCTTTACTCGTGAGCCTGATAGACCGGGTCGCTGGCCTGAAGTTGCTTCAGGCGCGCCAACGGATCCTGGCGGTAGAAAAGCCGCAGCTGCGCATACACCTGTGGATAAGCTTCGTGCAGCAGATCCGGAGCGCTGAAGAAGTACTCGCTGGTGACGGCGAAGAACTCGGCCGGGTTCTCGGCGGCATACGGGTCGATGGCGGTTTCGGCGTCGGGATGGCGGTCGAGCTGGCGATTGAGGTCGTCGTACGCCGCCTGCATCACCTCGGCCCAGTCGCTGACCCGCATGTCGGCATGCAGCGGTGGCAGGCCGTTGGCGTCACCGTTGAGCATGTCCAGCTTGTGCGCCAGTTCGTGGATCACCAGGTTGTAGCCTTCCCAGCCACCACTGGCCATCACGCCGGGCCAGGCGAGGATGATCGGCCCTTGTTGCCACGCTTCGCCGCTGTGTTCGCCGTCCCACTCATGCTCGACGCCGCTGGCATCGCGATGGCGCTGGGGGCTGAGGAAGTCGTCGGGGTAGAGGACGATTTCATGAAAACCCTGATACCAGTTCAGATCGCCGAGATGCAAAAGTGGCAGTTGCGCCTGGGCGGCGAGCAGCAGGCGTTGTTCCTGATGCAATTCGACACCGGGCAGGGCGGTCAGGTGTTTGTCTTCGAGGAACAGCACGCTGGTTTCGCGCAGCCACTGGTCTTCAGCGGCAGTGATGCCATCGAGAAAACTCAGGTGATGGCGCACCCGCTGCCACATATCGTCGGCAATCGGGTACTTCGCCAGAATGCGCCGGCGTCGCCAGGCGCTCAGCGACCACATCGGTTCAGTGCGATTGGGCTTTGGCGCCGCCGAAACGGCTGCGAACCACGCCAATGATCATCGGTACCAGCGACAGCAGAATGATGCCGACCACCAGCAGCGACAGGTTCTTCTTGATGAACGGCACGTTGCCAAAGAAGTAGCCCAGCGTCACCAGACCGCCGACCCACAGAACCGTACCGAACACGCTGAAACCGAAGAACCGCGGGTAAGGCATCTTCGCGACACCGGCGACGAACGGGGCAAAGGTACGGATGATCGGCAGGAAGCGCGCCAGGGTTACAGTCTTGCCACCGTGTTTGTCGTAAAAGTCGTGGGTCTGTTGCAGATAGTCGCGGCGGAAGATCTTCGAATTCGGATTGCTGAACAGTTTTTCACCGGCCGTTCGTCCGATCACGTAGTTGGTGCTGTCGCCGAGGATCGCCGCGAGCATCAGCAAGCCCGCCAGCAATACCGGATCCATACCGCCGCCCGCAGCCACTGCGCCGGCGATGAACAGCAGGGAATCACCCGGCAGGAATGGCATCACCACCAGACCGGTCTCGCAGAAGATCACCAGAAACAGGATGGCGTAGATCCAAGGCCCGTAATTATTCACCAGCAGGTCGAGGTAAACATCGAGATGCAGGATAAGGTCGAGCGGGTTGAAATCCATGGAGGCACCTGTGGTGATGGCCTGACTCGGCAGGCCTGTGCGGATGACTTCGTGTAAGCCTACAAGCGGGTGTAGTTTTTCTTACAAGCCGGGAAGATCGGGATTATACGGGCAGAGGGGTGAAAAGCGCGTTGGTTTTGTAGCGGGGGATGTCGGTGTGAATAAATGTCGGGTTGGCATTCATTTTGGGGAGGGAGTCTGCTCCCTCCCCGCAGGGCACCCCGCGATCAGAGTTCTTCGCTGATCGGCAGCACGTAGTTCTTGAACTCGGTGTCTTCCTTGAATCCGATGGATTCGTAGGTTTTCTGCGCCACTTCGTTGTCGGCACTGGTGGAGACGCGCATGCGCACGGCCTGGGTTTCCTTGGCCATTTTCTTCGCGGTGCGGATCAGGTTGTCGGCTACCAGCTGGCGGCGGGCGTCTTCGGCGACGTAGATGTCGTTGAGGATCCACACGCGCTTGAGCGACAGGGAGGAAAAGCTCGGGTAGAGCTGGCAGAAGCCCATGAGCTTCTTGTCGTCGTCATCGGCCAGGGCCAGGTAGATCACCGATTCCTTGCGTCGCAGGCGCTTTTCGAGAAAGGCCCGGGACGAGTCCGGGTAGGGCAGGGAGCCGTAGAACTCGCGGTACTTAACGAACAACGGGGTCAGCAAATCCAGGTGTTCGAGGGTCGCTTGGATAATCCGCATGGTAGGTCTCGTCCTTCAAGTGGCTGTCTTCACGTGGGGCTGACGGCATCGGGAAACCTTGGGCGGCCGTGCGTCGATCCTGCCTCAAACCGGCGCAGAAAGGCAATGCGGAAACGGTTCAGGCTGGGGGCGGATCGAGTAGGAAATTACTCTTCATGTCTGCACCGGCTTCCGATTCCAGCGTCTGAACCTGCGCTTCGTCCTTCAGATTGACGCCCGACAGCTGGCGCCGACAGGCTTCGCGCATCAGGTACAGCAAGCGATGCGCCGCCATGCCGTAACTGAGCCCTTCCAGCCGCACATTGGAGATGCAGTTGCGGTAAGCATCCGTGAGGCCGACCTTTGGATTGTAGGTGAAATATAAACCCAGGCTGTCCGGCGAACTGAGGCCCGGACGCTCTCCAATCAGCATCACGACCATTTTCGCGCCCAGCAACTGGCCGATTTCATCGCCAATCGCCACCCGGCCCTGTTCCACCAGTACCACCGGCGCAGTCGACCATTCGTCGGCGCTCATCTGTTCTTCCAGGCGGGTGAGAAACGGCAGGGTATGCCGATGCACCGCCAGCGCCGACAGACCGTCCGCCACCACAATCACCAGATCCACACCGCCCGGATGCGCCTGGGCGTATTCGCGCAGGGTCTGGGCCGATTGATCGCTCAATTTGCGCCCCAGATCCGGGCGTTGCAGGTAGCTGTTGCGATCCACCGCCGCGCTGTGCAGCAGCAGACTGTCACGCTGGCGCTCGGTCAGTTGGGCGCTGAGCCCGGCGTGATCGAACGGCAAATGCACCGCGTCCCGAGCCTGGGCGTGGGCGAACTGGAAATCCAGCTGTGCACGGGTCGGCAGGCTGGTGCCGGTGCGGCCGAGGGCAATGCGCGCCGGGGTCAGACGACGCAGCTCCAGCCACGGGTTTTGCGGATCGACGGGCGGTTTTTCCATCTGACTCATCCCAATTGCGCCAAGGCCTGGCGAAAGGCCGGCGGCAGGTTGTTGCCGAAGCGGACCTTGCCGTCCGCCTGGGTGAAGATGCCCATGTTCGCCAGCCACCGCTCGAACTCCGGCGCCGGTTTCAGGCCCAGGGTCTGGCGAGCATAGAGCGCGTCGTGGAACGAGGTGGTCTGGTAGTTGAGCATGATGTCATCGGAGCCGGGGATGCCCATGATGAAGTTGATCCCGGCCACGCCGAGCAGGGTCAGCAGGGTGTCCATGTCATCCTGGTCGGCTTCGGCGTGGTTGGTGTAGCAGATGTCGCAGCCCATCGGCACGCCGAGCAGCTTGCCGCAGAAGTGGTCTTCGAGGCCCGCGCGGATGATCTGTTTGCCGTTGTACAGGTATTCCGGGCCGATGAATCCTACGACGGTGTTCACCAGAAACGGCTTGAAATGGCGCGCCACGGCGTAGGCCCTTGTCTCGCAGGTCTGTTGATCGACGCCGTGGTGGGCATTGGCCGACAGGGCGCTGCCCTGGCCGGTTTCGAAATACATCAGGTTCTGCCCGAGCGTGCCGCGATTGAGGCTCAGACCCGCTTCATAACCTTCCTGCAAGATGTTCAGGTTGATGCCGAAACTGGCGTTGGCCGCTTCGGTGCCGGCAATCGACTGGAACACCAGATCCAGCGGCACACCACGGTTGACCGCTTCTATAGAGGTGGTGACGTGGGTCAGCACGCAGGCCTGGGTCGGAATGTCGTAGCGCTGGATGATCGCGTCGAGCATTTCCAGCATTGCGCAGATCGAGGCGATGCTGTCGGTGGCCGGGTTGATGCCGATCATGGCGTCGCCGTTGCCGTACAGCAGACCGTCGAGAATGCTCGCCGCGATGCCGGAAGGTTCGTCGGTCGGGTGATTGGGTTGCAGCCTTGTGGATAACCGCCCACGCAGGCCGAGGGTGCCGCGAAATTGGGTGACGACGCGGATCTTCTGCGCCACCAGCACCAGATCCTGCACGCGCATGATCTTCGACACGGCAGCGACCATTTCCGGTGTCAGGCCGGGGGCGAGGGCGCGCAGGCTCTGCTCATCGGCCGCTTCGCTCAGAAGCCAGTCGCGAAAGCCGCCAACCGTGAGATGGCTGACGACTGCGAAGGCCTGTTTGTCATGGCTGTCGATGATCAGTCGGGTGACTTCATCGGATTCGTAGGGGATCAGCGCTTCCTGCAAAAAATGCGTGAGCGGGATGTCGGCCAGCGCCATTTGCGCGGCCACCCGTTCGCCATCGTTGAGCGCGGCGACGCCCGCCAGGAAGTCCCCGGAACGTGCAGGGCTGGCCTTGGCCATCACTTCCTTGAGGCTGTCGAAGCGATAGGTCTGGGCGCCGACGGTATGGGCAAATGCAGCCATGGGGCGCGTTCCTCCTGAATGAATGCTTTTAGTGCGGGCACCGAGCCCGAGGCCCGATGCCGGTGCAGCTCAGTTAGCGTTTAGATACCTTCGAGCATAGCGTCTGCCGGTGCTTCGGAGCGTTGCTTGGCGGTCAACTGGAAGTACAGGTAGCCGGCGGCCATGAAACCCAGGAACACACAGCCGATCAGCGTGTTGAACCAGGCCATCGCCACCAGGCACACCACCGCCAGGAACAGCGCGATGGCCGGCACCACCGGATAGCCCGGTGCGCGGAAGGTGCGCTCCAGATTCGGCTCGGTTTTGCGCAGTTTGAACAGGCTGAGCATGCTGATGATGTACATCACGATGGCGCCGAACACCGACATGGTGATCATCGCCGCCGTCAGGGTCATGCCTTGCAGGTTGACCAGACCGTCGCTGTAGATCGCCGCGATGCCGATCACGCCGCCGGCCAGAATCGCCCGGTGCGGGGTCTGGAAACGCGAGAGTTTGGCCAGGCCTTTCGGCAGATAACCG
This sequence comes from Pseudomonas sp. R45(2017), assembly GCF_002112305.1. Taxonomy (NCBI): domain Bacteria; kingdom Pseudomonadati; phylum Pseudomonadota; class Gammaproteobacteria; order Pseudomonadales; family Pseudomonadaceae; genus Pseudomonas; species Pseudomonas sp. R45(2017). Next base: position 108,957 of record NZ_NEHH01000009.1, read on the forward strand.
GCCCGGGCCAGGGCGAAGAACTGCCGCGAGTAGCCGAGGATGATCCCGTGGAAACTCGCTACCAGCCCGAACAGGCCGATCCACACCAGCATGTGCATCCAGGTCGAGTTGTTGCCGACCACCGCTTTCATCGCCTGCGGCAGCGGGTCGTTGATGTTCGACAGTTGACGCCAGTCGCCGACGCCGCCGGCCATCACCATTACGCCGATGGCCAGGAATACCAGGGTCAGGATGCCGCTGACATAGGCCCTTGGAATCGTGCGTTTCGGGTCCTTGGCCTCCTCGGCCGCCATGGCCGCGCCTTCGATGGCGAGGAAGAACCAGATCGCGAAGGGAATCGCCGCGAAAATGCCCGGAATCGAGCCCATCGTGAACTCATTGGCACCCGACCAGCCGTTCAGCACGAAGTTGCTGAAGCTGAAGCCCGGCGCGACCACGCCCATGAATACCAGCAATTCGGCGACGGCGAGCACGGTCACTACCAGTTCGAAGGTCGCGGCGATGCTGACGCCAAGGATGTTCAGTGTCATGAACACGAAATACGCGCCGACTGCCGCGAGTTTCGGATCGAGCCCCGGATATTGCACATTCAGATAGGCGCCGATGGCCATGGCGATGGCCGGCGGGGCGAACACGAATTCGATCAGGGTGGCGATGCCGGCGATCAATCCGCCTTTCTCGCCGAACGCCCGACGGCTGTAGGCAAACGGCCCGCCCGCGTGGGGGATCGCGGTGGTCAGTTCGGTGAAACTGAAGATGAAGCAGGTGTACATGGTCGCGACCATCAGGGCCGTGACCAGGAAACCCAAGGTTCCTGCGGTGCCCCAGCCATAACTCCAGCCGAAGTATTCGCCGGAAATCACCAGGCCGACGGCAATGCCCCAAAGGTGCAGGGTGCCGAGTGTGGGTTTGAGCTGTGTGGTGGAAGTCATAAGTCCTCTCTGTCTTTTTTATTGTTCGATCTGTTGGACTTTCGGGTGCAGCGGTTGAGTGAGTGGATGCTGTTCACGCAGCGGCAGTGTTCACGCAAATCCTGAATGACGGGTACGCAAGGCCCGTGCCAGAGCGGCCAGGCCAGGAAGTGTCATCGGGATTAAAAGGGCGACACCGATATTTCGGTGCCGCCCTTGGTTTTTAGAAGAAGCCCAGCGGATTGATGTCGTAGCTCACCAGCAGGTTTTTGGTCTGCTGGTAGTGGTCGAGCATCATCTTGTGGGTTTCACGGCCGACGCCGGACTTCTTGTACCCGCCGAACGCGGCGTGCGCCGGGTACAGGTGGTAGCAGTTGGTCCACACACGACCGGCCTTGATGGCGCGGCCCATGCGATAGGCGCGGTTGATGTCGCGGGTCCAGAGGCCAGCACCCAGGCCGAACTCGGTGTCGTTGGCGATCGCCAGGGCTTCGGCTTCGTCCTTGAAGGTGGTGATGCTCACCACCGGGCCGAAGATTTCTTCCTGGAACACGCGCATTTTGTTGGTGCCCTTGAGCAGGGTCGGCTGGATGTAGTAACCGGAAGCCAGGTTGCCTTCGAGTTTTTCCACCTTGCCCCCGGTCAGCAGCTCGGCACCTTCGCCCTTGGCGATTTCCAGGTACGAAAGGATTTTGTCGAATTGCTGCTCGGACGCCTGGGCGCCGACCATGGTGTCGGTGTCGAGCGGGTCGCCACGTTTGATCTGGCTGACTTTCTTCATCACCGCTTCCATGAACTGCGGATAGATCGACTCCTGAACCAGTGCGCGGGACGGGCAGGTGCAGACTTCGCCCTGGTTGAAGAACGCCAGCACCAGGCCTTCGGCAGCTTTTTCGATGAAGCTCGGCTCGGCCTGCATGATGTCTTCGAAGAAGATGTTCGGCGACTTGCCGCCCAGTTCAACGGTGGACGGAATGATGTTTTCGGCGGCGCATTTCATGATGTGCGAGCCGACCGGTGTCGAACCGGTGAAGGCGATCTTGGCGATGCGCTTGCTGGTGGCGAGGGCTTCGCCGGCTTCTTTGCCGAACCCTTGCACCACGTTGAGCACGCCCGGTGGCAGCAGGTCGCCGATCAGTTCCAGCAGCACGCTGATGCCCAGCGGGGTTTGCTCGGCAGGTTTGAGTACCACGCAGTTGCCGGCGGCCAGGGCCGGCGCGAGTTTCCACGCGGCCATCAGGATCGGGAAGTTCCACGGGATGATCTGGCCGACCACGCCCAGCGGTTCATGGATGTGGTAAGCGACGGTATTGCCGTCGATCTCGGCGGCGCTGCCTTCCTGGGCGCGCAGGCACCCGGCGAAATAGCGGAAGTGGTCAGCAGCCAGCGGGATGTCGGCGTTGAGGGTTTCGCGGATGGCCTTGCCGTTGTCCCAGGTTTCGGTGATCGCCAGGGTTTCGAGGTTCTGTTCGATGCGGTCGGCGATTTTCAGCAGGATCAGCGAACGGGCCTGGGCAGAAGTGGAACCCCAGGCGTCGGCAGCAGCGTGGGCGGCGTCCAGGGCCTTTTCGATGTCTTCGGCCGTGGAACGCGGGAATTCGGCAATCGGTTGGCCATTTACTGGCGAGGTGTTGGTGAAGTACTGACCTTTGACAGGCGCGACGAACTCGCCGCCGATGTAGTTACCGTACTTGCTCTTGAACGAGACTTTGGCGCCTTCAGTACCGGGGTGAGCGTAACGCATGATGTTCTCCTTGGCTGTTGTACTTATCAGAGAGACGCGCATGAGCGCTTGCTATAAGCGTAGAGCAAAGGTCGGGCCACTGCCGTGCAGGTCAGGCAAATCAAGGCTTTGCGAGATTTGTGTCGGACAAGTGGCAAACGTCTGTGGCGGTATCGGTACAGCCTGGGTGACAGTTTGTACCGCTTCTGGCACAACCCGTGACCGGGCGGTCTTGCCAGCATTGCAAAGACCGGTTGGCTGGAGGATGCTGGGCACCACTTCACGCATGGGCCGATGAGCCTCGGGGAGAATAATAAGAAATGCACGACAACCATTTGAGTCGCCATGCCCAACAGGTTCTCACCGTCACCCAGGGCAAGCCGCACCTGCATGGCCCCGGTGCCGACCCGTCGATCGCCCGCTCGTGGCTGCGTTGTCTTGAGGACTATCACCTCGACCCGGCCCTGACCATGGCGCCGACCGTGCTCGAACACGGTCGAATCCTCGAAAGCCGCGAGCGTTTGCAACAGGTGTTGCAGATTGCCGGCAATGAAATGAGCAGCCTGCATCAACAACTCTCCGGCGCCGGCCACGCGGTGCTGCTGACCGACGCGCGCGGGGTGATCCTCAACTGCGTCACCGCCCCCGCCGAACGCAAGATTTTCGAACGCGCCGGCCTGTGGTTGGGTTCCGACTGGAGCGAGGCCTGCGAAGGCACCAACGGCATCGGCACCTGCCTGGTGGAACGTCAGGCCCTGACGATTCATCAGGACGAACACTTTCGCGGTCGTCACACCGGCCTGACCTGCTCGGCGAGCCCGGTGTTCGACCCGCACGGTGAACTGCTGGCGGTGCTCGACGTTTCCTCGGCTCGGCATGACGTCTCGCGGCAGAGCCAGTTCCACACCATGGCGCTGGTCAATCTGTCGGCGAAGATGATCGAGAGCTGCTACTTCCTGCGCTGTTTCGATAACCAATGGTTGTTGCGTTTTCATCTTCAGGCCGAGTCTGTCGGGCTGTTTAGCGAAGGGTTGCTGGCGTTTGACGGGGAAGGGCGGATCAGTGCGGTCAATCAGAGTGCATTGAACCTGCTCGGGCACATCCGTGGCGGCTTGCTCGGTAAACCGGTGGAGGCGTTTTTCGACTGTTCGCTGGATGAGTTGCTCGGGCGCGCCAGTGCCAATGCCAGTGCCAGTTGGCCGCTGCGTACTCGCGATGGGCGGCATCTGTTTGCGGTATTGCGCGGCGAAACCCGTCGGCCGCTGCCAGCAGTGCCGGTTCCGGCGCCTTTGGAAGCGCCGCGTCTTGCGGGCATTTGCCTTGGTGATGCGGCGTTGCAGTCGGATTTCCGCAAGTCGCTGCGGGTGTTCGAGCGTGACGTGCCGCTGCTGATCAACGGCGAAACCGGTTCTGGCAAGGAAGCATTCGCCAAGGCTGTGCATAACGCCAGTCAGCGCGCCGGCAAAGCGTTCGTCGCCCTCAACTGCGCGGCAATTCCCGAAAGCCTGATCGAGAGCGAACTGTTCGGTTATCGCGGCGGCAGCTTCACCGGCGCGCGCAAGGACGGCATGCGCGGCAAGCTGCAGCAGGCCGATGGCGGCACGTTGTTCCTCGATGAAATCGGCGACATGCCGCTGGCTCTGCAGACTCGCCTGTTGCGGGTGCTGGAAGACCGGCAGGTGGTGCCGATCGGCGGCGAGCCGGAAGCGGTCAACGTGCGAATCATCAGCGCCACCCACCGCAATTTGCTGGAGCGGGTCGGTGATGGCAGTTTCCGGGAAGACCTTTACTACCGGCTCAACGGGCTGGAAGTGGCGCTGCCGCCGTTGCGCGAGCGCAGTGACAAGTCGCAGCTGCTGGATTTCCTGCTGGCCGAAGAGGCGGGCGGGGAAACGATCCTGATCGACGAACCGGCGCGCCAGGCTTTGCTCGGGTTCAACTGGCCGGGCAATGTGCGGCAGATGCGCAATGTGCTGCGCACGCTGGCGGCGTTGTGCGATGAGGGGCGGATCGGGCTGGATGATCTGCCGGCGATGTTTCGGCATGTGCAGCCGCTGTTGGTGAAAGCCGATGAAACTGCATCCGAACATCCGCTGGAAGATGCCGAGCGGCTGGCCTTGCTCAGTGCGCTGGAGCAAACGCGCTGGCACATGACCCACACGGCGCAGCAACTGGGCGTCAGTCGCAATACGCTCTATAGAAAGTTGCGCAAGCACGGGATTGAGCGGCGTGTCAGTTAAAAGCCCCTCACCCTAGCCCTCTCCCAAAGGGAGAGGGAACTGACCGCGGTGTCTTTTGGCATACATCGACCTGAGCGACCGAGTCGATTATGGATTCGGGCCGGAGTTCACCGTGATGTGTCAGGTCGGCGTACCTCGAGAGAACACGACGGTCGGTTCCCTCTCCCTTGGGAGAGGGCTAGGGTGAGGGGGCGATCTCAAGTCGGACACAAGTTCAGACCTCCACCCTCAATCACCTAAAGAGTGCCATTTCCCCCTCCCTGCGCTAACCTGCGGCCATGTTTTACGAGGTCGACTATGCACATTCATATTCTGGGTATCTGCGGGACTTTCATGGGCTCGATGGCGGTTCTGGCCAAAGAGCTGGGCCATCACGTCACTGGCTCCGATGCCAACGTCTATCCGCCGATGAGCACCCAGCTCGAAGCCCAGGGCATTCAGCTGACCCAGGGTTACGACCCGGCGCAGCTTGATCCGGCACCTGATCTGGTGGTGATCGGCAACGCCATGTCCCGCGGCAATCCGGCAGTGGAATATGTGCTGAACAAAGGCTTGCCGTACGTGTCCGGCCCGCAATGGCTGGCCGACCATGTGCTGCAAGGTCGTTGGGTGCTGGCGGTTGCCGGTACGCACGGCAAGACCACCACCAGCAGCATGCTCGCCTGGGTGCTGGAGTACGCCGGCATGAGCCCGGGTTTCCTGATCGGCGGCGTGCCGCAGAATTTCTCGGTATCGGCGCGTCTGGGCGGCACGCCGTTCTTCGTGATCGAGGCCGATGAATACGACAGCGCGTTCTTCGACAAGCGTTCGAAGTTCGTCCACTACCGTCCGCGCACGGCGATCCTCAACAACCTCGAGTTCGATCACGCTGACATCTTCCCCGATCTGCCGGCCATCGAGCGGCAGTTCCACCACTTGGTGCGCACCATCCCGAGCGAAGGCCTGGTGATTCACCCGACCACCGAACCGGCCTTGCAGCGTGTGATCGAGATGGGTTGCTGGACCCCGGTGCAGACCACCGGTGCCGGCGGTCAATGGCAGGTCAAGTTGCTGAAAGACGATGGCTCGGCGTTCGAAGTGATGTTCGAAGGCGTGTCCCAAGGCGTGGTCGAGTGGGAATTGACTGGCCAACATAACGTTGCCAACGCCCTGGCCACTCTGGCCGCAGCACGTCACGTCGGCGTTGTGCCGTCGATGGGCATTGCCGGATTGAGCGCATTCAAGAGCGTCAAACGCCGGATGGAAAAAGTCGCGGAAGTGCGCGGCATCACCATCTACGATGACTTCGCCCACCACCCGACCGCGATTGCCACCACCCTTGATGGCTTGCGCAAACGTATCGGCGATGCGCCGCTGATCGCGATCATCGAGCCGCGCTCCAACTCGATGAAGCTCGGCGCCCACCGTGACGGTCTGCCGGACAGCGTGGTCGATGCCGATCAGGTGATCTGGTACGCCCCGGCCAACCTCGGCTGGGATCTGGCAGGCACCGCCGCACTTTGCACCGTGCCGTCGATTGTCAGCGATTCGCTGGAAGGCATCATCGAACGCGTGAAGAGCCAGGCTCAGCCCGGTACTCACGTGGTGATCATGAGCAACGGCGGCTTCGGCGGCCTGCACGGCAAACTCGCCGAGGCGCTGAAATGAACACTCGTCTGGCGAGCAATGGCCCGGAACGCATAACGCTGGCGATGACTGGCGCGTCCGGCGCCCAGTACGGCTTGCGCCTGCTGGATTGTCTGGTGCGCGAGGATCGCGAGGTGCATTTCCTGATCTCCAAGGCCGCGCAACTGGTTATGGCCACCGAGACCGACGTGTCGCTGCCGGCCAAGCCACAAATGATGCAGGCGTTCCTCACCGAATACACTGGCGCGTCCGCCGGGCAGATCCGTGTGTACGGCAAGGAAGACTGGATGTCGCCGGTGGCCTCGGGCTCTGGCGCCCCCGCCGCCATGGTGGTGGTGCCGTGCTCGACCGGCACCTTGTCGGCCATTGCCACCGGCGCCTGCAACAACCTGATTGAGCGGGCGGCGGACGTCACCTTGAAGGAGCGTCGCCAGTTGATTCTGGTGCCGCGCGAAGCGCCGTATTCGAGCATTCACCTGGAGCACATGCTCAAGTTGTCGAACATGGGCGTGACCATCCTGCCGGCCTCGCCGGGCTTCTATCACCAGCCGCAGACCATCGATGACCTGATCGATTTCGTGGTGGCGCGGATTCTCAATCTGCTGGGCATTCCCCAAGACATGCTGCCGCGTTGGGGCGAACACCATCTGAGCAGCGATGAATAAGCTGCTGGCGATGCTGCTGATCTTGCAACTGACCGGCTGCGCCACCGTGCGCACGCTCGATGCCGCCAAGTCCGGCGCGCCGGTGGTGTATTCCGGCACGCGGCTGGATCTGTATGCGATGAATGGCGGATGTTGCGCGATGGATCGATTCGGCGCCGAGGCACCGAGCTATCCCGGTGTGGATCTGCCGGCCAGCGCATTGCTCGATACGCTGCTGTTGCCGTTGTCGTTGCTGACGGTCATCGGTGTAGGGTTTCAGGCGACTGGCGGGTTATGAAAATCAATGGCACGACCCCGCAGGGGCGTGCCATTGAAGCTCCCTATAACGTGATCGTTTCGGGCGGAAAGACGATGTCGTCAGAGAATATGTCCTGTCCCGCCGGCAATTCGATAACGCGCTTGCCGGCGTTCGCCACTTCATCGATCAACCCGTCATATTCGTCCCGGTTCAATTCTCCTGCCCGCGTGCGGGACTCAATGGCGTCGGCAGGGTTTTGATCCGATCCCGTGGCGTGCTTCAACGCCTGCAAATGGATATCTTCCACTGTCGCCGCGCGGGTCATGCCCGAGTTGACCAGCCAGACGCGCCTCGACGTGAAACCGATCGACGACATCGAAACATGCCCCTCCATTTTCATGCTCGGGAACCACGTTTTGCCGTCCGCGGGGCTTCGTTCGAGCCGCGTCGGGTTGTAGACGCGATTGTCCTGTCCCGCAACGACTTCCACATTGCGGGTATCGAGCAGGTAGCAAAACCGGATGCGTTGAGCGGGGGGCGTCGAAGTGCCGCTGGTTGTCTGGTGCGCCTCTATGCCTGTCACTCCTCTGGTTTCATTCGCAAAGTCCATGGCGGTCTTCAGGCTGAACATTGCACTGACGGGTGTCTCGCTCGTGGTGCCCACAGCCGATACCACGCGTGGGACCATGGCCCCGGGCCGGGCTATTTCGAAAGGTGTCCGGTCATCCACTTTGAACACGGCAGGAATGTCGGTTCTGTACAGATAATTGTGCGTGTTGCGCTTGAAGCCGCTGAGCCGCAACAGCTCCTGAAAGAAGGGTTCGGTCAGACTCGCCTTCAGCAGGCTGGTGCCTTCTCCCTGATTTCTCAGCTGAATGATTTCAGCATCGATTTCCGGCAGAAACGGTTCGAAGAGTTTTTCGTTGGTTACCAGCCGGGTGCGATCCTGATAGGTCTTGACCCATCCAGGCATTTCATCATTGATCAGGTTCTTGAACTGCCCTGTCGGCGACAGCTCCTTGCACAGTCGTATTAGTTGCTGGACGGAAAGATTGTAGGGCTGGAACCGGGCGAGGATTTGCTCTCGTGTTTTGAGCGGAGAATCAGGGTTGGTCCACAGCCGCAGGTAGTCGAACAGTTGTTCACGCTGGGAAGGGTATTCCCGTTGTTTGACCCACGCAGGCGGTTTCTGATGCAACGCAACCTCCTGACGAAAGCGCACGATGTCGGGTCCTTCGATTCTGTAAAGGTTCCAGATGTCGATGTCCCGCCAGAACGGGCGCAGAACATTCTCTTTGTAGATCGGATAATCGGTGGCTTTGACGACAATCAGGCTGGCGCCTTCACGAAACGCCAGTTGGGTGAGAGGTCCATGATTGTCATTCAGGCCAGGCTTGCGCTGCATCTCGACATAACCATGGAAATTCGACTTGTCGAGATCCCAGGTGTAGTGGCGCTGATCACCGTAGGCAATCATGGCGTCCGCTGTCCTGGACGTGTCGGGTGTTGATGGGCGTGGAGAGGGCGAGCCGGGTGTTGGCGGGCTTGGCAATGGCGTTTGTGGGCCAGATGGGCTGCGGTGCAAGGTGACGGACTGGAGGTGTTCTGCCCATTGGGCTGGGGTGCGGTTCTGATGGTTCAGGAGGCTGTTGAACAGGTCGCGATCCATGTCCATGCCAGACCAGCGGTACAGCTCGTCAAACAGGTAGGCGTTTTCCATCCGTTGTGTCCGAACGGTAGCCCATAGAGGTTTCTTCCCGGTGCTGTGCGCTTCGCTGCGGAAGCGGGTGATTTCTGCGCCCTGTATCCCGTAGAGATCCCAGATATCGCGGTCTGTCCAGGCTGTTAACAGTTCGGCTGGCTGATCGATTCGCGAAGCGGAAGGCTCGACACTGACAAATGAGCCGCTTTCGTCCATGAATGCATGATGCAGCGGCGGTCCGACCTCTTCGGTCCGGCGCATTTTTCGGTGCAGGACCACATAGCCATGGTGATTGTTGGCCTTCTCGTTCCATACGTAATGTTGGGTATCGACGTAAATCGGTGCAGTGTTCGGCTGCGTCCTGGCCGGTCCCGGCAGGTGGGGCTGTGCTGCGTTATCGTCGGTATTGTCTGCCTGCCGGTGTACCGTGGACTCGAGGGCCTGACTGATAACCCGCGGCTCAGCGACCCGCCAGGTATTGCTTTCGGTGTCGAATTGCAGGACGGGGCCCGACGCCTGCGCTTCCTGTGGGCGCATAGCTCGGTAGGTGCCGAGGCCTTCGTCCCAGGCCACCATGACCGTCGTGGTCGTGGTGTATTGCACCTCGGCATAAATGCGTCCCCTGTGAACCCGCAACCCTTCGGTGTTGACGGCGGGTAATCGCGTTCGCAGTTGCGCCGGTAACTCGTAGTGACGGATCGATCCGCTCGCGTGTGGGTCGCTGGATGAGCTTCCTTGAGTGTCTCCAGCCGGGTGGGTCAGATCCTGAATCTGTATCGCGGGCAATGTGTCACTTGAAGAAAGTGGGGCAGGCGCCTCCGTGGGGCGGCTGGCGCTGTCTGTTTCCGGGGATCGAATCAAACCCGGGAAATCATGACGCTGGGTCGGCGATGTTTCCGGAGTCGACCTGTCGAGGGTGGGTGGCGTTTTGCTGGTGCCTTTCGACGTTTTTGTTTGCGGTGCCATCAAGGAGTCCTTTCATTGATTGCCTGACGTGCTGTGGTGTCATCCCATGGCGGAATGGCCGTAGACGCAGGTGTGCTGGAGGGCACGTTATCCATGAAAGGGAAGGGGCACGTGGTAGATAGCTACGACACGCGGGTTGATTCGATTCACTTTATTTCGAATGTCGGCCAGTTCACGCAAGATCCTCAGGCTTCATTGGAAATGGTTACCCGGGATCCGCGTTGAACCGCTGTGGCGAGTGAGATTACTTGCCGAGTTTTCTCAGTTCGTCCGACTCGACAATCCGCACACCATCCTGCTCCTCCAGCGCCAGACGCCACATGGCGCGGGCCAGTTGGCAGGCTTCGATGCCACGGTATTTGCCGGGGATCAATTTAGAGAATGGCGCGGCGAGCTGTTCGCCCAGACGGGGCTCGCTGCGTTCGCCGAGCAACAGCGATGGCCGGCAGATGGTCAATTGCGGCCAGTCCTGCGCGCGCAATGCGTATTCCATTTCGCCTTTTACCCGGTTGTAGAACACCGAGGACCGGCGATCGGCCCCCAGGGCGCTGATCACGATCAGGTGCCGTGCTCCCATCTCCCGGGCGCGCTTGGCGAATGCCACCACCATGTCCAGATCCACGGCGCGAAACGCTTCTTCCGAGCCGGCCTGTTTGATGGTGGTGCCGAGGCAGCAATAGGCAATGTCGACCCGACCGGCCAGTTGCGGCAGGAAGGTCTGTGGATCGCCGACCGGGTTTTCCAGATGCGGATGTTCAGCCAGCGGCCGGCGTGAGGGGGCAAGGACGCGGCTGATCGTCGGCTCGTTGAGCAGGCGGTCGAGCAGATGTTCACCGGTCAGTCCGGTGGCTCCTGCAAGCAAGACATGCTGAGGCGTCAAGTACATAGTGTCTCTCCCTTGATACTGTTCAGCTTAGTTGCTCTTTATCGCTCCGTCGTTCAACGCAGCACTTTGCAATGCTTTTCTCGCTTGCTGTTTACGCAGCAGTTGCCAGTGCGCCAGCACGGTTTTCGGCGCCCAGATCTGCGGTTCAGAGGCTTCGAAGTTGTCCGCCAGTTCCCGTTCGGCGACGGTGGCCCTGGCCAGTTTGAAGGCTTGCTCCAGGTCGTCGGTCTGGTTCAGCGCCTGGGCAAACAGGGCATCGCCGAAGTAGGTGAAGTTGGCCTCCTCGGAGCAACCGAACGACACGCGATCGGCGCGCGAAGCAGTCATGATCAGCGTGCGTTCATCCTTCAACGCCGGAATGAAGCCACCGGAATAGCACGAGGAGATGACGATGATCTTGTCGCGATTCTTCAGCGGTGCGAGCACGGCGGCGAGTTCGTCGGCGGGCAGGTCGGCCAGTTCCATGCGCGGTTGGTCGAGCACCAGTTCGTGTTCGGCGGTGCCGTGGCTGGTCAGGTAAATGAACACCAGGTCTTCCGGGCCGCTGCGCTCGGCCAGGGTCAGGGCTGCGCGGCGCAGGTTCTCGCGGGTGGCCATCGGCCGGTCGCCGAGGTGGTCGCGATGGTTGACCAGGCGAATCTGGCCAAACGCGCCGAAACGGCTGGTGAGCATGTTGGCCACGTAATCGGATTCGCGCAGGAACACGCTCTGCTTGCCGTCGCCGCCGAGGGTCAGGGTGTACAGCTCCACTGCCGGGGTCGAGGCCGGCACATTGGCCAGCGCTTCATCGAGCAGGCGACCCTGGGCCAGCAGGCCGAGTTCTAGGGTGTCCGGCAGCAACTTGCCGTCGGCATCGCGTACCCGCTGGCCGTTGATCCAGGTGCCGCTGAGCACGCTGCCATCGGTGAGCACCAGGGTGCCGCGTCCGGAATAACTGTCGCTGTCGAATCCACCGACGTAGAAGCTGCCATCGGACAGGTTCAGGCGACCCTGACCGCTGAAGCGCCAATCATTGAAGTAACCGATGTAGTGGCTGCCGTCGGCGCCGATCAGTTCGCCCTTGCCGGTCAGCGCGCCTTCCTTGAACTGCCCGAGCCAGACATCGCCATCGGCGTTTTCGTAGCGACCCTTGCCGTGCAGTTGATTGTTCTTGAAGCCGCCGATGTAGATGTCGCCGTCGGCACTGTTGAAGGTGCCGTTGCCTTCGAGCTGGCCGTTGACGAAATGACCGGTGAACTGATTGCCGCTGGCATCACCGCGCTGGCCTTCGCCGTTGGGTTTGCCGTGGGCGAACTGGCCCTGATAGGAACTGCCGTCATCCAGCTCGAGGCGACCGAGCCCGGAATACTGGTCGGCCTTGAATTCGCCGCGATAGGTCATCGCGTTTTCTTTAAGGGTGCCTTCGCCGTCACGTCGGCCCAGCTTGAAACCGCCGGTGTAGCTGCCGGCCGTGGTGGTCAACGTGCCCCGGCCGTCGAACAGCCCTTGCTGGAAGTTGCCGCGATAGACCTCGCCATTGCTGCCGTGCCATTCGCCCTGACCATGCCATTGCCCCTTGTCGAACGCCCCGGCGTACCAGCTGCCGTTGGGGTAGTCGACCCGGCCCTGGCCTTGCAGCAAACCATCGACCAGTTCACCGCGATAGCGGCCGCCGTCGGGCAGGCGTGCATCCGGCGGCAACAGCGATTCGCCGTCGCCACACGCGGCCAGCAACAGGGTCAAGGCAAGGGGAGCAAGAGGAGCGAATGAGCGCATAGCGGGATCCGGGCAATTAGGCGACCGAGTATGCCGCAGCTATGTGACCTTATACAGCCGGCGGGGAGGAGCGGATGCGAAACAGCGTGAGCCGCTTCGCATCCAGGCGCTTAAACGAAGCAGAGCGACAGCGGTTCGGCGATGTAGGCCGGTTTGTCCGAGCCTTCGATCTCCAGGGTGGCGGTGGCCTTGAGCAGCCACTGGCCAGGTTTTTTCTCGGTCACTTCACCGAGGTCGACCTTGAGCCGGACCTTGGAATTGACCTTGACCGGCTGGATGAAACGCACGCTGTCCAGGCCGTAGTTGACCACCATCTTCACGCCTTGCGGCAGGATCAGGATGTCTTCCATCAGTTTGGGGATCAGCGACAACGACAGGAAACCGTGTGCAATGGTGCTGCCAAATGGCGTTTGCGCGGCTTTGATCGGGTCGACATGGATGAACTGGTAATCCCCGGTGGCTTCTGCGAACAGGTTGATGCGCTCCTGATCGATGGTGAGCCATTCGGAACGTCCGAGTTCCTTGCCGACATAATCTTTGAGCTCTGCAACTGGAACATAGGGCATTGAGACTCTCCTTGGGTTCATCGGTTTTATAGTTTTTCAGGTGGGGGATTTGACCGCCCTGCGAACCACTGTAGATCATCATGGCGATTTGCTCAGGTCAACCGACCATGCTTTTGGCGAATGCCGATCCATAGCGCAGGCGTGCTTATAATGCGGGCGACTTGCGAGGCGAAAAGTAAGACGGAGATGACGGATGTTGCTACGCGGCCTGACCATGCTGGTGCTGTTTCAATTGCTCGGCACGGCCCTCAATCATTTGCTGTTGCCGGTACTGCCGGGGCCGATCATCGGCCTTTTGCTGTTGCTGGTATTTCTGATCGTGCGCGGTGAAGTCGGCGAGCCGCTGAACCTTGCGGCCGGCAGCCTGCTGCGTTATCTGCCATTGCTGCTGGTGCCGCCGGCGGTGGGCGTGATGGTGTATGCCACGGCGATTGCCGCGGATTTCTGGGCCATTGTCGGTGCGCTGGTGGTCTCGCTGATTCTGTCGATGGCCTTCGCCGGCGTGCTGATGCAACGGCTGGTCAAGCGCCACGCGCCGCATTCGGAGGAGTCCTGATGCTGTTCGACTGGCAAGGTGCCTGGGCTTCGGTGATTCACCATCCCCTGTTCGGCATCGGCATCACCCTCGGTGCCTATCAACTGGTGCTGGCGGCATTCGAGAAAACCCGCTGGATCTTTCTGCAACCGGTGCTGGTCTCGATGCTGTTGGTGATCGGCGTGCTGGTCGGCTGCGGCCTGACCTACGCCGAGTACCGCAAGAGCACCGAGATCCTCAGTATTCTGCTGGGCCCGGCGACCGTTGCGCTGGCAGTGCCGCTGTATCTGAATCTGCGACGCATCCGGCAATTGTTCTGGCCGATTTTTACTACGCTGGTGATAGGCGGCGTGGTCGCCACGGGCATGGGCGTGGCGCTGGGCTGGTGGTTCGGTGCCGATCACATGATCCTGATGACCATGGCGCCCAAGTCGGTGACCTCACCGATCGCCATGCTGGTGGCCGAACAGATCGGCGGTGTCGCAGCATTGGCGGCGGTGTTCGTGTTGATCACCGGGGTGATCGGCGCGATCTTCGGCCCGGCGTTGCTGACCCGTCTGGGCGTGCACAGCCCGGAGGCGCGCGGCATGGCGCTGGGCATGACGGCACATGCGGTCGGCACCTCGGTGGCGTTGCAGGAAAGCGATGAGTGCGGCGCCTTCGCGGCGCTGGCGATGAGTCTGATGGGCGTGGCCACGGCGGTGTTCCTGCCGTTGGCGGTGTCGATGGTGGTGTAAGGAAATGTCTATGAGTCTGCCGCTTTTTCCGCTGAACACGGTGCTGTTTCCCGGCTGCAATCTGGATCTGCAGATCTTCGAAGCACGCTACCTGGACATGATCGGCCGCTGCATGAAACAGGGCGGCGGGTTCGGCGTGGTGTGCATCCTGGAAGGCAGCGAAGTCGGCGTCGCGCCGGAAGGTTTCGCCATGGTCGGCTGCGAAGCGCGCATCACCGATTTCCAGCAGCAGGACAACGGACTGCTGGGCATCCGGGTGCAGGGCGGGCGGCGCTTCATCGTGCAGAGCACCGACGTGCAGCGCGATCAATTGATCATGGCCGAGGTCGAGTGGCTGGACGAAGAACCCGAGCAACCGCTGCAGGATGAAGACGCCGATCTGGTGGCGCTGCTCAAGGCTCTCGCCGAGCACCCGATGGTCGAGGCGTTGAACATGGGCATCGAAGCGGCGGGGCAGCAATCACTGGCCAATCAGTTGGCGTATCTGCTGCCGTTCGCCGAGGAAGACAAGATCGATTTGCTGCAACTCGACGACCCGCAGCAGCGACTGGATGCGATCCAGGCGCTGCTCGATGAATTGCAGGGCGAGTTGTTCGCTTAAGACTCGACTCGGTTATACGGGCCAGACGATGTCATTGGCGAACCAGTCCCGGCCACCTGGAAATGCAAGGATCGGCTTGCCGGCCCTGGCCACCGCATCGATCAACGCGTCGTATTCATGTTGATTGGAAATGCCGCTGTGGGTCCGCGCCTCGATGTCATTGCCGATGTAGCTGGTTTGGGCTTGAGCGGCGACATCGTCGACCTTGGCGGCACGCGTGAAGGTCGAATCGAGCAGCCACAGACGCTCTGATTCGATACCTCGCTTGGACGTTGAAATCAGGGCTTCGAGTTCGTCATCTGGAAACCAGGCATTCTTTTCCCGTGCCGCCAGATTGAGCAAATGGTTCTCTTCGTTGAGGACCACCTCCATCCTTCGGGTATCGATGACGTAAGAGAAGATGAACTGCTGATCGTGGCGGATCGTCTCGTAATTGCGTTCGGTGTCCAGTTCTACGTCCGATGCATCGGACCAGTCGTTGTCGGAGTTCCCTGACTCGTTGTCCGATTCACCCGGTTTTTTGCCGGGATATTTGTTTCTCTGGCTGTTGTAGCGCAGGTACTGCGGATCGGGAGCCTCGGTGCCCCTGGCGCCATATCTCTTGACCAGCTGATGGCTGACCGTGGCACTGATCGGTTTTTCGGTCGTGGCGCCGCGCGGGTGTTTCAGTCGAGGCAGCATGCGTCCGTCGTTGTAGAACTCGAAAGGCGTGCGTTCATCGGCCCTGAACAGACCCGGAATATCCGTGCGATACAGGCAGTCGCTGCTGTTGCGCAGGTAACCGAGTCGGGTCAGAAAGGCGTCGAGAAATTCCCGGGTGACGCTTTTGTCGAAGTCGATCAGGTCGCTGCGCAGTGTTCCGTTCCGCACGGGCAGTAGCAGCGGTTCGATTTCTTCATACAGTTGATCGAAGCGGGTCGGATCGTTCTCGTCCCGAGAGCGTAAGTGATGCTGCTCGGCCCACTCCGGCATCACCCGGGGATTGGCGGTCAGATCACTGTGCAACCGGATGTGTTGTCGTGGCGACAGGTTATAGGCGCGCAAAAACTCGACGCGCTGGCCGAGCGTCATCAGTGGATGCATCGTGAGCAACGAGTCGTTCAGCAGTCGGGTGGTGGCTTCATGCGCCGACAAAGGAGAGGTCTGCGCTTGTTTGGCTGGCTGCGGCGTATCAACGTCACTGACCTGAGAATGGGGGCGTTTCGAGGGGGTATGTGAGGCCGGGCTCCAGGTCGATTCACCGGTATTTCTGTAGAGCGCCGGCCCGGGAGACAGCTTTTTGTACAGATCCATGGCCCGAAAGGTGCCCAGGTTCGCATCGAATTCCACATACACCGTGCCGCTGTCTTTCACATCGACGAATGCTCGCCCGACGATGTAGCGCAGACCCTCCTCGTTGGCCGGTTGCAGGTTGCGCAGCAAGCCGGGGTTCAAACGGTAACTGTCCAGTCCGGTCGCCGTTTCACGGGAGGCGACCGGCAGGTCAGACACTTCGATTTTCGGTGTGTCCGCGAGGGGCGGGGTGTGTCCCGGGTTTCGTGGATGCGCGGCTGTCAGGTCTGGCAACGAATGCGGTAGCTGTGGGTCTGGCGCTTGCGGTCGCAATCGTGGGAGTTCAGCAAGCGAGTCGGCGGGCGTATTACCCTTGGAAAAGCCTGGCGGCGAGGGTGGTTTTGGTCGCATGGTGTCATTCCTTGACGATGATCAGGTGCTCGACAGGTATCGAGCGGGTCGGAGCGGTTTCGCTGCTCCAGACGTTGGTGGCAATGATGTATGAAATCTTGCCGGCAGCGGTTTCGCTCAGGCGAATGTGGTGAACGGACACTTCGTCGGACTCAAGCTCTTCACGCCGTTGATGCTCACAAATGTCCTGGGCGATGGCCTGAACCGATGGGTAGGCTCGGGCATTGATGGCGCACAGACCGATCACCTCGAACAGTGCATTGATCCGATAACGGTTTCCCGAGGAGACCACGACTTCGATGGTTTCCAGTGGCGTCAGCGGATCGTTGCTGTCCGGCAGTTGAATCCGG
Organism: Pseudomonas sp. R45(2017); assembly: GCF_002112305.1. Lineage (NCBI taxonomy): Bacteria > Pseudomonadati > Pseudomonadota > Gammaproteobacteria > Pseudomonadales > Pseudomonadaceae > Pseudomonas > Pseudomonas sp. R45(2017). The sequence goes on from NZ_NEHH01000009.1 coordinate 126,141, forward strand.
ATGCTGCCGATTCTGAGCAGGTTGTCCTTGATGGAAAGATCGCGGTGGCTGATCTGCTCTTGCAGATGTTGCGTGTGAATGAACCAGGTGGAAGAGCCCGAGACGTTGGCATCCGCTTCTGCGGTGGACAGCCGGATGGACGTGGCGCTGGCGGGAAACAGTTCATAGCTCGACGATCGTCCCTCCAGCCAATAGGTCGTATTGTGCTCGGCTGCCTGAAAGTCTACCCGCTGCGAGGTTGCCTTCAGCGTGCGCTTCTCGACAGAGGGCCTGACGAAAATATACCGGCCGGCTCGCTCGCGCAGCGAGGTGCGGCTTTGCACTACGGTATAACCCGGGTTCCTTGCGTCGTTTAGATACGTGGGATGCGGAAAGTCGAGGTGATAGGAAATCCCGTCTCGCATGACCAGCGTCATCGGGTGAATCATCTGCCAGCCGGAGGCCAGGATTCCGGCTCCCATGTCGCGTTTCTTGCCCGGATTTTCTCTTGCAGCACCGTGCAACGAAAGCAAGCCACCACCCTGGTGGAATGTGATGGTGTAGTGAATGTCCGAGTAGCTGAGCTGCGTGAATGCGTTTGGCCTTGTTTTTGTAACCGTATAAATCGCCCTGACTTCGTCGATTTCCGTGCTGTCGCGGTCGACGTACAGAGTGCTTCGGGTCGGATTTGCGTGTGGCGTTGCCATCAGGATTGCATGACGGATCTGGCGCGAGATGAAGTAGTACGAGTGCGGTTTGTTGGAAATCCTGCGAGGGCGATCATTGACCGGCACCGGCGAGGATTTCGTTGTGCCGACGGTCAGAACGGTCACTTTCACGGTCAGGTCGGCCAGGTCCGGGGTATCGGCAGGCCACGCCGGCAGCAAGTGGTAGCCGTCCTGTGTAATGAGCGTCCATTTGTCGTTGCGCAGGGTGCGTTTGCCATCGACCGTTCGGTACACCGCCTCCAGCACCAGTTCCCGCATGGGCGACCGGATGTCGTCGTCGCGCAGGGATTCAATGACCAGCGCGTCATTGCGCACGTACCAGCGCTGGATGGCTTCGAGCGTCACGCCCAGATAGACCGTGCTCGGTTCCTGACCATCCTCGTGGAGGGAAACCTTGAGGCAGTTCGGGGCAATTTCGTAGGTGTCGCGGCCGCTGCCTCCATCGACGGTGCCACGAAGGCCGCGGACGGCGATGCGGTCATCGCCGGCTCCGGCATCGACGCGGTCATCGCCATTGGCGGCAATGGTGTCGGCGTGGTCGGAACCGGTCACGCGGTTGAGCGCGCCGGCCAGTGTCTCGACCTTTTCGATGGACTTGAAGGTTGAATGCAGCACCGGTTCAGCCGCTGGGTCTGCAGGACGCACCGCCAGCCTGCCTTTTTTCAGGTCGACATCAAAACCGATATGGCGCGGCGGGCTAGCGAGAGGGTCTTGGTTTTTATGTTTGCCTTGCAGCCAGAGCAGGTCGGTGCCGTCACCACCGGACAGCTCACTGACGGTGGTCGGGTCATCAGACAGCGCTTCGGAAGCCGACTGAAACAGAAAGGAATCATCCTTGTTGCCGCCGTCCAGGGTTTTACGGCCACTGGCATAGCTGAAGAAATTCGGCTTGTCCTCGACGCCTTGCACCGTGTCATGGCCGCCGCCCAGATTCCAGAAGACCCCTTTCGCCGGGTCGCTTTTCCCACTGGCGATGACAGCGTCGGAGTCGGGTAATCCTTTCCTGGCGTCGTAGGTGTCATCCGTGTCGCTGACGACAGGGCGGTTTTCGCTGGTATAGGGCGTTTCGCCTTTGCTTTCATCCCATTGGAAACGATGGAGGCGAGTGGGCTGCAACGTAACCTCGAAACGGCCATTGACGATCACATCGACGCTTTCCTTGAACTCATTGTCGAGCCAGCCGAGACTGCGCGTCTTCAAGGCTTTGGCGTAGTCGCTTGTGGTCTTGGCGACCAGGTAGCGCTCCATCAGCGCCTTGTCCTGGCTTTGTCCGGTGAACGCGAACCAGCCGGCACGCCAGCGTTCGTTCACGGTCAGTTCGATGTAATCGTCGATGTCGTCGACCATGCGGGCGGCGCCGTAGATTCGGGCACCGACAATCATGATCGCCGCTGCTGCGATCCCCACCGGGCCAGCAGCTTGAAAGCCCATCAGTGCTGCGCAGCCAAGGGCAATGGACAGGGCACCGCTGAACACGCTCAAGCCGCCGGTGACGTACAGATCCTGAGCTTCCTTGCCCTGGGCCCTGGCCGCATCGTTGAAGGATTTGATGGCGGTGTAGATATCGAAGGGCAACGTCAGCACGCTGGCGATCAGGCCTGCGCCCCGGCACAGCCATTTGCCCATGGTGGTCTTGCCGAATTGTTCGAGGGCCATGGAACCCTGACGGATCATCTGTTCGCCGGTCTTGTTCAGCGCGTATTCGAGGCCCAGTGAAGTGATCTCGGCGAGAGCGCCGCCCACATTGATCAGCACTTCTCCCATCTGACCTTTCTTGAGGCCGTCGATGGCGCCCATGTAGGCGCTGTACAAACCGTAGGCCTGCAGCCCGGCGCCCATACTGGTCATGCCGCGACTCTTGGCCTTGTCTACCCAGCCCGGCAAATGTTCGGGCAGCGGGCTTCTGTGGATATCCAGGTGTTGGGTGGCGGTCAGCAGTTTGCTGATTTTCTGCATGGGGTGCCCGGCGTCACTTGTGGACATTTCACGCAGAAGCGGTGCTGCTCCCGGAGAACGGAGCGTGACGATTTCGTAGAGCAATTGCGGGACCCGTTGGTGCTCCTGACCATCGACTGACTTGATCCGCTGCTCAACCTGGGCGGGATCGAATTGCAGCCCATCGATAAAGGCCTGATCGGGCTCGGGGAAGTACGTGTTGGCTGCTGTAATGGCCTCGCCGTTGACCCGGGCACCCAGCGCCTGAAGTGTCTGGCGGCTCACGGTCAGTTCGCCAAATCGCAGGGGCCCGAACAGTTTGTCCAGATCACTGAGGTCGGGAACTTTACCGGGCGTTGTATCGGTTTTGGCCGCTGTTGAATTTGATGGAGTGATAATGTCGGAAATTGTTATGGAGGCTGTAAGAATAGTTTCAGGATTGATGTTAAAGGGTTTGGCCAAAATCAATACTCTTTGATGAAGTGTCGGGTGACTTTGGCATGAAGGATGGTTGTGTTCGGTTGTTATTGTTTTTCCGTTTGTATTGTTGTTTTTTGTATTGTCTTTGAAGTGGTTTGTCGGGTGCTTTTGATTTAGCGTTGAACCCGGCTCGCAGGAAGCGGGTTTCATGAACAAGGAGAACGATGTGACAATTTATGAAGATGAATGGGCGTTCTGGGATGATATTGCCGGGAAGTATATTTTTAAACATGCAGGCGTTGATCTGAATACCGACATTGTCCTCAAGGCCGCCGGCTACTACGCGGATTCCATGGTGCTTGAGCGCCGCAAACGCAGACGTGTGAAGAACGATCCGGCCCAGGCTGCTGGTAAATGAAATCCTGTCTGTTGTTCAGTCCGTTTTTAACAAGAAGAGAACCTTCACATGTCTGATGCCAATAATATTACCTTCACGGGGCAACTGTTCGCGGATGGACTTCCGCTGGTGCTCAATTATCAAGTCATGGAACAACGTTTGAAGCAGCCGCGGATCACCACGGGGCAGAGGTTGAATGCGGAGATTTCCCTGAATGACGAAATCAGTTCGCCAATCGTGACACTCGCGGATCATGATGATGCCGAGCCGCTGTTATTGGAGTTTGTTCCGGATTATCAGGGGCGATATGCCCTTAATGTCAAAACGGCCGGTCGTTACTTTAATTGGCAGCTGCGACTTGATCAAAGTACAAGGCATCTTCTGGCCGCGAAAAGTGGCGGTAGTTACTTTGAGCTGGAAACGTATGCCGGAAAGCTCAAGTCGTTTGGTGACCTGCCGTCCAATCCGGTTTCTGTGGCGCTGTTCAGCGTAGAGAAGAAGATGCGCCTGTTTCAGCATGAGACAAAGGAAGGGCTCACCTACTTCCTGGACAAGAATCCGAACGACACCGGGCACAATGCCTACAACCCTTCGTCGGTGTCGTTCGTCTTGAGGACCAATCCTTCGCTACTGTCTGCCGTCGCCTAGTACGAATAGCGCAGCAAGGTATGCGGTAAGTGTCGCAGCACGAAGAAACCGAACAGGGCGACCAGCGCCGGCAACACCAGCCACCAGACTCTCTGCGGCATGGCGCCGAGCGGTGATTGCCGTTGGCTGAGCCAGAGCCCGGCGGCGCACACGCACGCGGCGAGCATGGCGCCGGCCAGCACATCCGTCGGCCAGTGCGCGCCCAGATACACCCGCGACAGGGCAATCGCCAGTGCCGGAATACAGCCGACCAGCAACCAGGTCAGTCGCAACCTCGGCGGCTGCCCGCGTCCGGCCAGCACAGCCAGAGTCAGGAACAGCGCGAACGATCCGGACGCATGGCCGCTGGGCATGCTGTAACTGGTGAGCGGGTCTGTCAGTACTTCCGGGCGCACCCGGGCGAAGAACATCTTGGTGCCGGTGTTGGCCAAGGCCGTGACGAGCAGGGTGCCGCCCACGAAGATCGCGTGGCGCCACTGGCGGCACAGCAACAGCAGCGCAGTCAGCAGGGCGCTGAAGAGCAGCATGTTGCGGAATTCACCGATCAGGGTGAAAACCACCGCGACTTCATCCAGCGCCGGGCGGCGGTGTTCCTGCACCAGGGTCATGACGCCCTGATCGAGGGCGGTCAGGTACGGGTAACCGATGAACAGGCCGATCAGGCTCAACAGGCTCATGCTGCTGATCCAGATCGTCGCCCGCCGATGGCGGCGCAGGCTGCTGTTGGCGCTCAGGCCGACCATCACCGCGATGCTGCCGGCGACAATCCCGGCCTGCAGCCAGAAACCTTCCGGCAACGGCAGGCGAATCGCCGCCCCGGTGGCCCAGCCCGGCAGCAGGTAGGCGAGGCTCCAGCCGGCCGCTGCCAGCAGACTCACGGCCGCGAAGCGCGGGAAGGGCATGTCGCACATCCCGGCGACCATCGGCAGCATCGGCCGCAGCGGGCCGATGAAACGTCCGACCAGCAGGCTGGCGATGCCGTAGCGTTGGAAGTAGGTTTCCGCGCCGGCCATCCATTCCGGGTGATGGCGCAGGCCCGGCAGACGCCGGATGTTCTGGTGGAAGTGGCGGCCGAGGAAATACGAAATCACGTCGCCGAGAATCCCGCCGAGGAAACCCAGCAACAGGGTTTCGCTCAATGACAATGCACCGCTGCCGGCCAGCACCGCCACAGCAAACAGCAGCACCGTGCCGGGCACGATCAAACCGGCAATCGCCAAGCATTCCACGCAGGCCACGACAAACACTGCAGCGGCCAGCCACTGCGGATTGGCGGCCAGCCATCCGGTCACGCTATCGAGCCATGGGCCCATACAAACCACTCCATTTCATTGATGTCCCTGATCGGCGAGCCGAAGGGTGTGCATTCACAGCAAAAAATAATCGCGACCTTCGACCTGACCCCGACGCAGCGGGTTCCGCGTGCACCACTGGGCATAGGCGGCATCGACGAAGCGATACATCAAGTGTTCGTCACGGCCATGGGGAATGCCCAGTCGGGTGGTCTGAATGACGTGGGTCGGAGCCGGTCCGGTATCTTCCACCAGCAGGATTTCATGGTCGAAGCGCTTGGCATCCCACACCGGCACTTTCAGCCCCAGCGCCTTGCACAACAGCGTCTGTCCGGCACAGAGTTTCTGCGACGGACGCGGGCGCCCCTGGGCATCGGGGTTGTTCAGCAGCATCTGCGCCAGACTGGCCGGGCCACTGATCTCGTCGACCCACGGATAGGCCGATTTGATCAGCACTGCATTGCCCGGACCCTGCGCGCTGAAGTTCAGCGAATCGCCGCCACGGGCGTAGTACATATAGATGTGGCCGCCGTCCAGAAACAAAGCCTTACGCTTTTCTGTGTAGCCGAGGGACGCGTGGCTGCCTTTTTCTTCGCAGTAATACGCTTCGGTTTCGATGATTCGGGCGCTGAGCCACAAATCGCCGACGCGGTGGCGGATGACTTTGCCGAGCAGATCGCGGGCCAGTGTCTGGGCGTCACGGTCGAAAAAGGCGTCCGCAAGGCCGACAGGCTGGCGCGCGGAGGTGGCGCGAACGGTCAGGTTGGACATGGCAAACAGTGTTTATCCAGGCGGAAGAGGGCGTGATGATAACAATTCACGGCTTAATCCCGGCTGAACGTCGGCAAATCGCCGTCCATTTCGACCATCCGCCCGTCACCGCTGTTAGTCCCGGGACGCGACAGCTATAATCTGCCGCTTTCCTCTTTGCCAAGACCCCAGCAGACCATGACTGAGTCCGTTCTTGACTACATGACCCGATTGGGTCGCGCCGCCCGCGAAGCTTCCCGCGTCATCGGCCGTGCCAGCACCGCGCAGAAAAACCGCGCCCTGCTGGCTGCCGCCAATGCCCTGGACGCCGCCCGCGCCGAGCTTGCGGCAGCCAATGAACAGGATCTGGCCGCCGGTCGCGCCAACGGTCTGGAGCCTGCGCTACTGGAACGTCTGGAACTGACCCCGGCGCGCATCGACGGCATGATCGTCGGTCTGCGTCAGGTCGCAGCGCTGCCGGATCCGGTCGGTGCGATCCGCGACATGAGCTTCCGTCCGTCGGGCATTCAGGTCGGCAAGATGCGCGTACCGCTGGGCGTGATCGGGATCATCTACGAATCCCGTCCCAACGTGACCATCGATGCCGCGAGCCTGTGCCTGAAGTCCGGCAACGCGACCATCCTGCGCGGCGGTTCCGAAGCGATTCATTCCAACCGCGCGATTGCCGCCTGCATCCAGCGCGGTCTGGCTGAAGCCGAACTGCCGGCTGCCGTGGTGCAAGTGGTGGAAACCACCGACCGCGCCGCCGTCGGCGCGCTGATCACCATGCCTGAATACGTCGACGTGATCGTGCCGCGCGGTGGCCGTGGCCTGATCGAGCGCATCAGCCGTGACGCCCGGGTGCCGGTGATCAAGCATCTTGACGGCATCTGCCACGTCTATGTCAGCGAACACGCCGACCTGCCGAAAGCCCAGCGCATCGCCTTCAATGCCAAGACCTACCGCTATGGCATCTGCGGTGCGATGGAGACCTTGCTGGTCGATCAAAGTGTTGCGAAGGATTTCCTGCCGTCGATGGCGAAGCAGTTCCGCGAGAAAGGCGTCGAACTGCGTGGCTGTGAACGCACCCGGGCGATCATCGAGGCCGTAGCCGCGACCGAAGAAGACTGGAGCACCGAGTACCTGGCGCCGATCCTATCGATCCGCGTGGTGGATGGCCTGGATCAGGCCATCGAACACATCAACCATTTCGGCTCCCACCATACCGACTCGATCGTCAGCGAAAACCTCGCCGACACCCGCCAGTTCGTGGCTCAGGTCGACTCGGCGTCGGTGATGATCAACACCCCGACCTGCTTCGCCGACGGATTCGAATACGGATTGGGTGCCGAGATCGGCATTTCTACTGATAAGCTGCACGCCCGTGGCCCGGTGGGCCTCGAAGGACTGACCTGCGAGAAGTACATCGTGGTCGGTGATGGCCAGTTGCGCGGCCAGGCGACGGTCTGACTTGTCCGACCTCGACCTGAAAGCGCCGAAACCCGGCAAGAAATCCCGTCCCCGGCGCATCGGCGTACTGGGCGGGACGTTCGATCCGGTGCATGTCGGCCATTTGCGCGGCGCGCTGGAAGTCGCCGAAGCGCTGGGGCTCGATGAGCTGCGCATGATGCCCAGCGCCCGGCCGCCGCACCGCGATACGCCGCAGGTGTCGGCGCAGGACCGGCTGGCAATGGTTGAATGTGCGGTGGCCGGTGTGCCGCCGCTGGTGGTGGACGCCCGCGAATTGCAGCGGGACAAACCGTCCTGGACCATCGATACCCTGGAGTCGCTGCGCGCCGAAATGGCCGCCGAGACCCAGGTTTTTCTGCTTCTGGGCTGGGACGCATTTTGCGGCCTGCCCACTTGGCACCGCTGGGAAGAGTTGCTCCAGCATTGCCACATCCTGGTGCTACAGCGCCCGGACGCCGACAGCGAACCGCCGGATGCCTTGCGCAACCTGCTGGCAGCGCGTTCGGTGAGCGACCCGCTGGCCCTGAAGGGGCCGAGCGGACAGATTGCATTCGTCTGGCAGACACCGCTCGCGGTTTCCGCCACCCAGATCCGTCAACTGCTGGCCAGCGGTAAGTCGGTACGTTTCCTGGTGCCCGACGCGGTCCTGGCCTACATCGATGCGCACGGTCTGTACCGTGCGTCGAACTGAACAAGGCGTGCTTCACTGATACGAATCCACGTGTCGCCAAGCCGCCGAAAATATGAGCAAAACGAGTTTTATATGACTGACAAAGACCAAACCAAAGTAAAGCGCAAAGGCACATTCAAGAGCGCCCCGCTGCCAGAGCCGGTCAACACCAACGAACCGCTGAAGGGCGACGAGCTGGTCAAGGTGGCCGTTGCAGCCCTGGAAGACGTCAAGGCCCAGGACATCCAGATCATTGATGTGCGCGACAAGCAGAGCATCACCGACTACATGATCATCGCCACCGGTACTTCCAACCGCCAGATCAACGCGATGCTGGACAAGGTTCGCGAAGAGGTCAAAAAGAACGGCGCCAAGCCGCTGGGCGAAGAAGGCAAGGGCGACAGCGACTGGGTGCTGCTGGACCTGGACCTGGTGATCGTGCACATGATGACCGCCTCGGCACGTCAGTTCTACGACCTGGAGCGCCTGTGGGCCGGTGCCGAGCAAAGCCGTGCGGCGGACGCCAAGCACCACAGCCCGGAAAACACCCACGAGCATTTCACCAAGCTCAACAAAGACCAGCTGTAAGGGATTGCTGTGCGACTGCGACTGATCGCCGTCGGTTCACGCATGCCCAAGTGGGTGGAAGAAGGCTGGCATGAATATGCCAAGCGTCTTCCGTCCGAGCTGGCGCTGGAACTGGTGGAAATTCCGCTCAATACCCGTGGCAAGAACGCCGACGTGGCCCGCTTCATCCGTCAGGAAGGCGAAGCCATGCTGGCCAAGGTCGGGCCGAACGAGCGGATCGTCACCCTCGAAGTTCATGGCAAGCCGTGGAGCACCGAGCAACTGGCGGTCGAACTCGATCGCTGGCGCCTGGACTCGCGCACGGTCAACTTCATGGTCGGTGGCCCGGAAGGGCTGGCGCCGGAAGTCTGTGCCCGCGCGGATCAGCGCTGGTCGTTGTCGCCGCTGACGCTGCCGCACCCGCTGGTGCGCATCCTCATCGGCGAGCAGTTGTATCGTGCCTGGACCGTGCTGTCCGGCCACCCTTACCACAAGTAATCCGCCCTCATGTCTCAGCCGATCCGCATCAAGGACCACGAAAAAGACGCCCGTCTGGTGCGTGGTCGCGTCGTGTTCGGCGCAATTGCGGTGGTGGCGCTGATCTGCGTGCTGATTGCGCGGCTGTATTACCTTCAGGTGATTCAGTACGAATATCACTCGACCTTGTCGGAAAACAACCGGGTGCATGTCCAGCCGATCCCGCCGACCCGTGGCCTGATTTTCGACCGCAACGGCGTGGTGGTGGCGGACAACCGTCCGAGCTTCAGCCTGAGCATGACCCGCGAGCGCTCCGGCGACTGGCAGCAGGTGCTCGACGTAATCGTCGAGGTCTTGCAGCTGACGCCGGAAGACCGGGTGATCTTCGAAAAACGCATGCGTCAGGGTCGCCGGCCGTTCGAACCGGTGCCGATCCTGTTCGAGCTGAGCGAAGAGCAGATCGCCCGGATCGCGGTGAACCAGTTCCGTCTGCCGGGCGTCGAGGTGGTCGCGCAACTGGTGCGTCATTACCCGCAGGGCGCGCATTTCGCGCACTCGGTGGGTTACATGGGGCGGATCAACGAGAAAGAGCTGAAGACCCTCGATCCGGTCAACTACAGCGGCACCCACCACATCGGCAAGACCGGCATCGAGCGCTTCTATGAAGCCGAGCTGCACGGTCAGGTGGGTTACGAAGAGGTCGAGACTAACGCCCGTGGCCGCGTCCTGCGCGTGCTCAAGCGTACCGATCCGGTGCCGGGCAAGGACATTGTCCTGAGCCTCGACATCAAATTGCAGGAAGCTGCCGAGGCCGCGCTTGGCGGTCGACGTGGGGCGGTGGTGGCGCTCGATCCGAAAACCGGCGAAGTGCTGGCGATGGTCAGCCAGCCGAGTTTCGACCCGAACCTGTTCGTCACCGGCATCAGCTTCAAGGCTTACGCCGAGCTGCGCGATTCGATCGACCGGCCGCTGTTCAACCGCGTGCTGCGCGGTCTGTACCCGCCGGGCTCGACGATCAAGCCGGCGGTGGCGATTGCCGGTCTCGATGCGGGCGTCGTGACAGCGTCGAGCCGGGTGTTCGACCCCGGTTACTACATGCTGCCCAACTACGACCACAAGTACCGCAACTGGAACCGCACCGGGGACGGCTTCGTCGACCTCGACACGGCGATCATGCGGTCCAACGACACCTACTTCTATGACCTGGCACACAAGCTGGGCATCGACCGGTTGTCGGCCTACATGAACAAGTTCGGCATCGGCCAGAAGGTCTCGCTGGACATGTTCGAAGAATCCCCCGGCCTTATGCCGTCCCGCGAGTGGAAACGCGCGACCCGGCGTCAGGCGTGGTTCCCGGGCGAAACCCTGATTCTCGGGATCGGCCAGGGCTACATGCAATCGACCCCGCTGCAACTGGCCCAGGCCACGGCGCTGGTGGCCAACAAGGGCGTGTGGAACCGCCCGCACTTGGCCAAATCCCTCGAAGGCGTGAAACCGGTCGATGAGAATCCGATGCCGGACATCATCCTGCGCGATCCGTCGGACTGGACCAAGGTCAACCATGGCATGCAACAGGTGATGCACGGTGCACGGGGTACGGCGCGTAAAGCGGCGATCGGCGCGCAATACCGGATCGCCGGCAAGTCCGGTACGGCGCAGGTCGTGGCGATCAAGCAAGGTGAGAAGTACGACCGCTCCAAGGTTCAGGAACGCCACCGCGACCACGCCTTGTTCGTCGGTTTCGCGCCGGCGGATGACCCGAAAATCGTGGTGTCGGTGATGGTCGAGAACGGTGAGTCCGGTTCCGGCGTCGCTGCACCGGTGGTGCGGCAGGTCATGGATGCCTGGCTGCTGGATCAGGACGGACGGTTGAAGGCCGAATACGCCAGCCCTATCAGTGCGGAGGCTACGGCCCGTGATGAATAATTTCGATCGCATGCTCTCCAGCGAGGATGTGATGCGTCGCCGTGCGACGCTGCTGCAACGTTTGCATATCGACGGTCCGTTGCTGGTGCTGCTGCTGATTCTCGCGGCCGGCAGCCTGTTCGTGCTGTATTCGGCCAGCGGCAAGAGCTGGGATCTGCTGGCCAAACAGGCCACGTCGTTCGGCATCGGTCTGGTGTCGATGATTGTCATCGCCCAGTTCGAGCCAAGGTTCATGGCGCGCTGGGTGCCGCTCGGCTACGTGATCGGGGTGGTGCTGCTGCTGGTGGTGGACATCATGGGCCACAACGCCATGGGTGCGACCCGCTGGATCAACATTCCCGGGGTGATCCGCTTCCAGCCCTCGGAATTCATGAAGATCCTGATGCCGGCGACCATCGCCTGGTACCTGTCCAAACGCACGCTGCCGCCGCAGCTCAAGCATGTCGGCATCAGTCTGCTGTTGATCGGCGTGCCGTTCGCCCTGATCGTGCGTCAGCCGGATCTCGGCACTTCGCTGCTGATTCTGGCCGGCGGCGCCTTCGTACTGTTCATGGGCGGGCTGCGCTGGCGCTGGATTCTCAGCGTGCTGGCGGCGGCGATTCCGGTGTCGGTGGCGATGTGGTTCTTCATCATGCACGACTACCAGAAGCAGCGAATCCTGACGTTCCTCGACCCGGAAAGTGATCCACTCGGCACTGGCTGGAACATCATCCAGTCGAAAGCCGCCATCGGTTCCGGCGGCGTATTCGGCAAGGGCTGGCTGCTGGGCACCCAGTCGCACCTGGACTTCCTGCCGGAAAGCCACACCGACTTCATCATCGCCGTGCTCGGCGAAGAGTTCGGCCTGGTGGGCATCTGCGCACTGTTGCTGATCTATCTGTTGCTGATCGGTCGCGGCCTGGTGATTACCGCCCAGGCGCAGACGCTGTTCGGCAAATTGCTTGCTGGCGCTCTGACCATGACGTTTTTTGTTTACGTTTTCGTCAACATCGGTATGGTCAGTGGCCTGTTGCCGGTGGTGGGGGTGCCGTTGCCGTTCATTAGCTACGGCGGAACTTCGCTGGTGACGCTGCTGTCAGCGTTTGGGGTTTTGATGTCGATCCATACCCATCGCAAGTGGATCGCACAGGTTTGAATAAGGTGAAGAGTTCAATGCAAGTAATGCGTGACTGGGCGACACGATACGCACCGTGGCTCGGCCTGGTAGGCATCCTTGGCAGCGCGCAGGAAGCGTTGGCCGGCGATTACGAAGGCTCGCCCCAAGTGGCCGAGTTCGTCGGTGAAATGACCCGCGACTACGGTTTTGCCGGCGAACAGCTGATGGCCGTGTTCCGCGAGGCCCAGCGCAAACAGGCGATTCTCGACGCCATTTCCAAACCCGCCGAACGGGTCAAACAGTGGAAAGAATACCGGCCGATGTTCATCACCGACGCGCGCATCGCCCGCGGTGTGGACTTCTGGCGTCAGCACGAGGCCACACTGGCCCGCGCCGAGCAGGAATACGGCGTTCCGGCCCAGGTGATCGTGTCTATCATCGGTGTTGAGACCTTTTTCGGACGTAATACCGGCAATTACCGGGTGATCGATGCCTTGTCCACGCTGGGTTTCGACTATCCTCCCCGTGCCGAATTTTTCCGCAAGGAGCTGCGTGAGTTCCTGCTGCTGGCGCGCGAAGAGCAGGTCGACCCGCTGACCCTCAAGGGTTCCTACGCCGGGGCGATGGGTCTGCCGCAGTTCATGCCGAGCAGTTTCCGCGCCTATGCGGTGGATTTCGACGGCGACGGCCACATCAATATCTGGAACAACCCGGATGATGCGATCGGTAGCGTCGCCAGCTATTTCAAGCGTCACGGCTGGGTCGCCGGCGAGCCGGTGGTCAGTCGCGCGGATGTACGCGGCGAGCAGGTGGATGAAGGCCTGACCACCGGCATCGAGCCGACGAAAACCGTCGGGGAGTTGCGAGCGCTGGGCTGGTCGAGTCATGATGCGCTGCGCGATGACATGCCGGTCACCGCATTCCGCCTGGAAGGCGACAATGGCCCGGAATACTGGATGGGCCTGAAGAATTTCTACGCGATCACGCGTTATAACCGCAGCGTGATGTACGCCATGGCCGTACATCAACTGTCTGAACAGCTGGTACAAGCACGGGGCGTCAAGTAATGCGGGCATTGCCTATCAATAAACCCCTGAAGCTGGTGGCTTTCGCTGCGTTGGCGGTACTGGTCGCCAGTTGTTCGACCAGCCGTTCGCCGAGCCAGAAGCCGACCACCGCCGTTCGCTCGCAGCCGGGCCTGGACATCAACCGGGCCCACAAGGACGGCGCGCCGTGGTGGGACGTCGACGTATCGCGCATCCCGGATGCCACGCCGACCCTGCACACCGGCCCGTACAAGGCCAACCCGTACACCGTGCTGGGCAAGACCTACTTCCCGTTGCAGGAATCCAAGACGTACGTGGCTTCCGGCACCGCGTCCTGGTACGGCACCAAGTTCCACGGTCAGAACACCGCCAACGGCGAGGTCTACGACCTGTACGGCATGAGTGCCGCCCACAAGACATTACCGCTGCCGAGTTACGTTCGGGTGACCAACCTGGACAACAACAAGAGCGTGATCCTGCGGGTCAATGACCGCGGGCCGTTCTACTCGGACCGGATCATCGACCTGTCCTATGCCGCCGCCAAGAAGCTCGGTTATGCCGAAATCGGTACCGCGCGGGTCAAGGTCGAAGGCATCGACCCGCAACAATGGTGGGCCGCCAAGGGCCGCCCGGCGCCTTTGATGCTCAACGAGCCGCAAGTCGCGCAGAATAGCGCCCCGGTGATCACGGCGTCGGCCGGTACCGTCGAGCAATGGACTCCGCCGCCGCAGCAGCACGCCGCGGCCGTCGTGCCAGTCCAGCTCGATGCAAAAAAAAACGCTTCTGCACCAGCGTCTGGCCAGTATCTGCAGGTGGGCGCGTTCGCCAACCCGGACGCTGCAGAACTCCTGAGGTCGAAGCTCAGCGGGATGGTGAGCGCTCCGGTGTTCATCAGCTCGATCGTGCGCAATCAGCAGACCCTGCACCGGGTTCGCCTGGGACCGATCGGTTCGCCGGGTGAAATTGCCCAGGTACAGAACAGCGTGCGCCTGGCCAACCTGGGTTCGCCAAGTGTGGTCACCGAGTAAACGTAGGACTTGATTGACGGTTCACCAGCGATTGGGGGGTGAACCAGGTTGTTGGCTCGTCGAAGAACAAAAGCCCGGCAAGGGTGACTGGAGTGAGCAACTGAACACGCGATGGCCCGTTAGAAAGCCATCTGATTAATTTTGCCCGCAAGGGCAGTTTCCATTAGCGATTTCGAGAGACGGATGAACATCACCACCTTTGCCAAACGCCTGTGTCTGCTAGTCCCGCTGCTCCTCTCGCCTGCCGTGTTCGCGGCCGAGATGATGCCGTCGCCACCACAACTGGCCGCCAAATCCTACGTGCTCATGGATGCCAACAGCGGCAACGTGCTGGTGGAGAACAACGGTGACCAGCGTCTGCCGCCGGCCAGCCTGACCAAACTGATGACCGCGTACATCGCCACGCTGGAAATCCGTCGCGGCCAGATCGGTGAAAACGACCCGGTGACCGTCAGCGAAAACGCCTGGCGCACCGGCGGTTCGCGGATGTTCATCAAGGTCGGCTCGCAGGTCACTGTCAGCGACCTGCTGCACGGCATCATCATCCAGTCCGGCAACGACGCCAGCGTCGCGGTGGCTGAACATATCGCCGGCAGCGAAGATGCGTTCGCCGACCTGATGAACAAGACCGTCGCCGATCTGGGCATGACCAATACCCACTTCATGAACCCGACCGGTCTGCCGAACCCCGAGCACTACTCGTCGGCTCACGACATGGCGATCCTGGCGCGCGCGATCATCCACGAAGACCCGGCTCACTACGCGATCTACTCGCAGAAAGAGTTCTTCTGGAACGGCATCAAACAGCCTAACCGCAACCTGCTGCTGTGGCGCGACAAGACCGTCGACGGTCTGAAAACCGGTCACACCGACGAAGCCGGCTACTGCATGGTGTCCTCGGCCGTACGTGACGGCATGCGCCTGATCGCCGTGGTGTTCGGCACCAACAGCGAAGTGGCCCGCGCCGCCGAGACCCAGAAGCTGCTGACCTACGGTTTCCGCTTCTTCGAAACCCAAACCTTCTACCAGAAGGGCACTGAACTGGCTCAGGCCCCGGTGTGGAAAGGTACCACCAGTCAAGTCAAGGCCGGCCTGGCACAAGACCTGACCATGACCCTGCCGAAAGGCCAGCTGAAGAAGCTCGCTGCCAGCATGACCATGAACCCGCAACTGACCGCGCCAATCGCCAAGGGTGACGTGATCGGTAAAGTCGAAGTGAAACTGGACGACAAGGTGGTGCACAGCGCCGACCTGATCGCCCTGGACGCTGTCGAGGAGGGTGGTATCTTCCGCCGCATGTGGGATAGCATCCGTCTATTCTTCTACGGCTTGTTCAACTGATTCGAGTTGACCTGCATGGCCCCGTTCCGGTCCGGAGCGGGGCCTTGTTCGTTACCGGGCTTACGCTTACGAGGCCGTTACGCCATGACCGATACCGAAGTAAAGGCGCCAAAGATCGAATTTCCCCAGGTTGATTATCCGGTTAAGGTGATCAGCGATACGGGCGTCGGCAACAAAGACAAGATCATCGACATCGTCAAGAAACACGCCAAGATCAACGATGAGCGTGTCGACGAGCGTCAAAGCAGCAACGGCAAGTACACCACCATCCAGTTGCACATCGTCGCGACCGACCAGGATCAGCTGTACAACATCAACAGCGAACTGCGGGCCACCGGTTTCGTGCACATGGTGCTGTGATGCCGGGCACGCTGGGCTTTCGCGAGCTTGGCCAGATGGCTTACGAGCCGGTCTGGCAGGCCATGCAACGTTTTACCAACGAGCGTGGCACCACGGCCCCGGACGAAATCTGGCTGGTGGAACACCCGCCGGTGTTCACCCAGGGCCAGGCCGGCAAGGCCGAGCACCTGTTGCTGCCGGGGGATATTCCGGTGGTGCAGGTCGACCGCGGCGGTCAGGTGACCTACCATGGCCCAGGCCAGTTGGTAGCCTATCTGCTGCTGGACGTGCGCCGACTCGGTTTCGGCGTGCGCGATCTGGTCAGCCGCATGGAGCGCTGCCTGATCGAACTGCTGGCCAGCTACGGCGTGACCGCCGTGGCCAAGCCGGATGCTCCCGGCGTCTACGTCGACGGAGCGAAGATCGCTTCTCTGGGTTTGCGGATTCGCCATGGTTGTTCCTTTCATGGCCTGGCCCTGAACGTGGACATGAACCTGGAGCCGTTTCGACGGATTAATCCCTGCGGCTATGCCGGGCTGGCGATGACCCAGCTGAGCGAGCACGCAGGATCGATTGAATTTGCCGAGGTAAGTGCCCGGCTGCGCGCGCAGCTCGTCAAACACCTCGACTATGCTGAGCAGACGACCCTGACGGGCGGAATCGACTGATATGACTACTGATGCAGTGCAAACCATGATCCCGACGCTCGACGTGACCGAGCGCCCGGCCCCGCGTCCCAAGGTTGAAGCCGGCGTCAAGCTGCGCGGCGCCGAGAAGGTTGCACGCATCCCGGTGAAGATCATTCCGACCACCGAATTGCCGAAGAAACCCGACTGGATCCGCGTGCGCATCCCGGTTTCGCCGGAAGTCGACCGCATCAAGAGCCTGCTGCGCAAGCACAAGCTGCACAGCGTCTGCGAAGAGGCCTCCTGCCCGAACCTGGGCGAGTGCTTCTCCGGCGGCACCGCGACCTTCATGATCATGGGGGACATCTGCACCCGTCGTTGCCCGTTCTGTGACGTTGGCCACGGTCGTCCGAAGCCACTGGACGTCAACGAGCCGGAAAGCCTGGCCATCGCCATCGCCGACCTGAAACTCAAGTATGTGGTGATCACCTCGGTTGACCGCGACGACCTGCGTGACGGCGGTGCCCAGCACTTCGCCGACTGCATCCGCGAAATCCGCAAACTGTCGCCGAACGTGCAGCTCGAGACCCTGGTTCCGGACTACCGTGGCCGCATGGACATCGCCCTGGAAATCACCGCGGCCGAGCCGCCGGATGTGTTCAACCACAACCTGGAAACCGTACCGCGCCTGTACAAGGCTGCGCGTCCGGGTTCGGACTACCAGTGGTCGCTGACCCTGCTGCAACGCTTCAAGCAGATGATGCCGCACATTCCGACCAAATCCGGCCTGATGCTGGGTCTGGGCGAGACCGACGACGAAGTCATCGAAGTCATGAAGCGCATGCGCGAACACGACATCGACATGCTGACCCTGGGCCAGTACCTGCAACCGTCCCGCAGCCACTTGCCGGTGCAGCGTTTCGTGCACCCGGACACCTTCGCCTGGTTCGCCGAGGAAGGTTACAAGATGGGCTTCAAGAACGTCGCGTCCGGCCCGTTGGTACGTTCTTCGTACCACGCCGACGAACAGGCGAAACTGGTCAAGGCCGAGCTGCTCGGTTCCTGATTCAGCGCTGAAAAAAAAATGCCCGCCGGGGTTTATCGCCCGGCGGGCATTTTTTTGCCTGGCTTACACTCTTTACTGACTTTTCCTGCAATTTGCGGCGCGGCCGAGCCTCTTCTGTTTGTCGCCGTTCCTGACTACTGTGTGAGCATGACTTCACACAGGGAGATCCATGGATGACCGTTCGACCGACCCACACCCTTTTTCCGCACAAGCCCGTGCCCGCGCTGCCGTCGGAAGGGCTGATAGGCGTCATTGCGCCCGCCGGCCCCGGCACGCTCGATACCGAAAAGGCCGTTCAGTGGATGCGCGCCCGGGGTTACGGTTTGCGGGTGTTCCCTGGCGTCTACGAGAAGGATGGCTATCTGGCCGGCAGCGACGAGGTGCGGCTCAACGATCTGCACGCGGCGTTCGCTGACGAGGAGGTGGATGCAATCATTTGCCTGCGCGGTGGTTACGGCACGCCAAGGTTGCTGGACCGGATCGACTACGACTTGCTGAGCCGCCATGCCAAGCCCTTTGTCGGTTACAGCGACATCACCGCTCTGCACCTGGCCATCAGTCGCTACGCCGGGTTCGTGACCTTTCATGGGCCGTTATTGAATGCCGATCTGCTGGGTGACAAGGAACCGCCGACGGTGACGTCGTTCTTCGCCATGCTGCGCGGTCAGTTGAAGGCCGGCAGTGTGCTGAGTCATCCGGCGGCTTATCCATTGACCACCGTGGAGCCCGGCATTGCTCACGGGCGTTTGCAGGGTGGCAATCTGGCGATGATCGCCGCGACCCTGGGCACGCCTTACGAAATCGACGTCGAAGGGGTGATTCTGCTCATCGAGGACATCAACGAGCCGCTGTACCGGATCGACCGCTTGCTGACCCAGATGCGCCTGGCGGGCAAATTGGCCCGATTGCGTGGCGTGTTGGTCGGGGACGTGGCGGGCGTGGATGTCGAGGCCTTGAACCGCTTGCTCAAGCAGACCTTTGAACCCCTGCGGATTCCGGTGCTTTCAGGATGGCGTAGCGGGCACTGTAATCCGAACCTGACGCTGCCGTTGGGGGCGCTGGTTCGACTGGACGCAGGGAAGAAGGAGTTGATGCTGGAACAGGATGTGGTGATTCGCTGATCGAGCCGCAAAAAAAGACCGCCGCCTGAAGAGGCGGCGGTCTTTTGGTTTTTACTGGTTACGCAGGCTTTCCAGCAGCTTGTGCGTCGGATAACCATCCGCCGGCCAGCCGAATGACTGCTGCGCAGCGCGAATCGCCTTGCGCGTATTGGCACCGATGATGCCGTCGGCGGTGCCTGCGTCGTAGTTGCGCGCGGTCAGTAGGTTTTGCAGTTCGATCCGTTCGGTGCGGCTCAACGGCAGATCGTCTTTTGGCCAGCTGCCATTGATCAGGCCGGCACCGTTGAAGCGCTCGGACAACAGGCTGACGGCCAGTGCGTAGGACGACGAGTTGTTGTATTTGAGGATCGCCCGGAAGTTATCGAGGATCAGGAACGCCGGGCCGCGGTAGCCGGCCGGCAGCAGCAGGGCGGCGGACAGTTGCTCGGAGCCGGCCGGCACCTGGCCGCCGTTCGGCAGGATCACACCCAGTTGCCGCCATTCGGCGACGCTCTTGCGAATTGCGCCGTCGGCCAAGGTGTAGTTGAAACCGCTCGGCAGCTGCACTTCGAAGCCCCACGGCTGGCCACGCTGCCAGCCGGAGCTTTGCAGGTAATGCGCGGTGGAGGCCAATGCGTCAGCGGGGCTGCCCCAGATGTCGCGGCGACCGTCACCGTCGAAATCCACGGCATGAGTGTTGTAGGTGGTCGGGATGAACTGGGTCTGGCCCATGGCGCCGGCCCAGGAGCCGAGCATTTTCTCCGGCGTGATGTCGCCCTGTTGCAGGATCTGCAGCGCCGCAATCAGCTGCGCATGGGCAAAGCCCGGGCGGCGGCCTTCATAGGCCAGGGTCGCCAGCGAGTTGATCACCGACTTGCTGCCCTGGAACTGGCCGAAGTTGCTTTCCATCCCCCACACCGACACCAGCGCCTGACGATCGACGCCGTAACGCTGTTCGATGCTTTGCAGAATATCGGCGTACTGGCTGATCAGCGCCTGGCCTTTGCGCACGCGCAACGGCGACAGTGCGCCATCCAGGTATTCCCAGACCGGCCGGGCGAACTCCGGCTGGCTGCGGTCGGCTCGAATAACGCTGGCATCGAAGCTGACATTGGCAAATGCGCGGTCAAACAGGTCGGCACGGATGCCGGCAGCCAGAGCTTCCTTGCGGAAACCGGCCTGCCATTCGGCAAAGGTCTGGGTCGGTTGCAGGTCGAGGTTGTCACCGGACGGCACTACCGGCGGGATGACCGCTGGGGCTGTGGCAACGGGAACGGTCTGAAGCGGTTGAGCGTCGGCGGCGGTGGGTTTTTCCGCGCAGGCGACGAGCAGTACGAAGCTGGAGGCAGCGATCAGTTGGCGGAAGGGCCAACGACGGGAAAGACTGAGGGGCATGCACAGGTCCAGGGGATACGAATCAGGTGCAGACCTTAACATGAGGAAGGGGTGCTGTGCTTCAAGCGGCCAGAAAGTAAGAAGCCTCCCAGCTGTCAGACTGGAAGGCTTCGCGGCGGTAGCTGCCTTTACCCTTGGTTGGTCGTTCCTGGCGGCTGCGGAACAGGGGTTGGGCGACGATGGATTTAGCCTTGTTGTGGCCATGTTTCGATGGCTTTTTGCTCATGAGGATTCTCTCGATCGAGTGGGGTTTTGCGCGGCAGATAATCTGCCGATCTCGAGCATCTGTCTATAGGACCGAGGACGGGATGTTCTGTAGGAAACGGACTTGGTAAAAAACGGGATCGCAGAGCGCGATCCCGGATCTCATTCGGCAGGCAATGTCAGCCGCTGACCGGCCATCAGCAGCGCCAACCGGCTCAGGCTCATCCACGGCGAGCCCGCCGCCTGGCCCTTGATCTGCGCATCGATGCGCTGGGCTTCGAGCAGCAACTGCGCCCAGCGTTGCGCCGAGTAGCGTTGCAGGGCCTTGCTCATCAGCGGTTTGCGCTTGTCCCAGACCGGCGGCTTGGCCTGACTGAAGCACTTGTCCAGCGGTGTGCCCTGACTGTATTGCAACGAGATGTTGGCCAGCAGGCGCAACTCACGGGCCAGGGCCCAGAGAATCACCGGCGGCTCGACCCCTTCACCGCGCAGCCCTTCGAGCATGCGCAGGGCGTGGGCTGGTTCGCCGTTGAGCACCGCGTCGGTCAGGCCGAACACGTCGAAGCGCGCACTATCGGCCACGGCCGCCTGCACGGTTTCGACGGTAATCTGCCCGCCCTCGGCCATCAGCTTGAGCTTTTCGATCTCTTGCGCAGCGGCCAGCAGGTTGCCTTCGACCCGCGCGGCAATCAGCTCGACCGCGTCCTGGCTGGCTGACAGGCCGGCCTGGGACAGGCGCTGACGAATCCAGCTCGGCAACTGGTTGGCGTCCACCGGCCAGATCTGCACGAACTGGGTCTGCTGACCTTCGACCAGCGCCTTGCCCCACTTGGTTTTCTGCGCGCTACCGTCCAGCTTCGGCAGGCTGATCAACAGCACCGTGTCTTCTGCCGGGCGCGAGCAGTATTCGATGAGGGCGGCCGCGCCCTTGTCACCGGGCTTGCCCGAAGGCAGGCGCAGTTCCAGCAGGCGTTTTTCGGCGAACAGCGACATGCTGGCGCCAGCCTGCAGCAACGTCCCCCAATCGAAATTGGCGTCGGCGGCAAAGACCTGGCGTTCGTCGAATCCTTGCTGACGGGCGGCAGAGCGAATGGCGTCGGCAGCTTCCTGGCACAGCAGCGGGTCATCGCCGCTGATGATGTAGACCGGCGCGAGAGCGCCTTGCAGGTGTTTGCCGAGTTGGGCGGGAGCGAGCTTCATAAGAGAGGGCGAACGGGGCGCCTGAGCGCCCCGAACGTCTTACTGCTGCGGCAGTTCGAGCGGCGACTGGCGCGGGGTTTCCGCTTCAGCCTTCTGTGCCGCTTCGAGGGCGTCGGCTTCTGCCTTGGCCCGTGCATTGGCGGTTTGCTGCAGAGCGTCAAGCTGTGCCGGCGTCAGTTGTTGCAGACGCAGCATCATGCGCTGTACCAGCTCGCGGCGGGTTTCACGGCGGGCATCGTTGGCTTCCTGGTCGGAACCCACCAGGTTGTTGCCGTCGTGGATGAACACTTTCTGCACTTCAAGCTTGTCGCTTTTCAGCAGCAGATCTTTTTCGCCACGGATATCGTAGGTAAGGACGGTGCTGACCTGGTACTCGCCGGTACGACCGGCGCCGGCGTAGCTGAGAATCCGCTGGGATTCCTGCTCATCGGCCAGATACAGCTTGTACGGTGCACCGGTAACGACCTTGACGCCGCTGGACTCCAGCACCTGACGCAGTTGCGTCACGGTTTCGCCGTAGGCGTTGCGGGCGCTCAGGTCGAGCTCCTTGATCGATAGCTCATTGGTGCCGGTGCCACGCAGCTGGAAACCGCAGGCGCTCAACAGGACGGCGAGGCCCATCACCAGCAGATTGCGTTTGATCATTGTGTTGCTCCCCTTGAAACCATGTGGGCCGACTCTGTGGCCCGAAAGGTTTTACTGGGCGTCAGGCACACCTGACGCCCGATCCAATTAGCTGGCGACGATATTGACCAGTTTCCCGGGCACTACGATCACTTTGCGAATCGTCAGGCCGTCAACGAAACGCAGCACGTTTTCGTTGGCGCGCGCTGCCGCTTCGACTTCTTCACGGGTGGCGGCGGCCGGCATTTCGATCTGGCCACGCAGCTTGCCGTTGACCTGGATCACCAGGGTCAGGCTGTCCTGCACCAGCGCGCTTTCGTCCAGCACCGGCCAGCCGGCGTCGATCACCGGATCGGCGTGGCCTAGACGGTTCCACAGCTCGTGGCTGATGTGCGGCGTGATCGGTGCGAGCAGCAGCGTCACGGTTTCCAGACCTTCCTGAACCAGTGCGCGATCCTGTTCGGTCGCTTGCGCGGCTTTTTCCAGCACGTTCATCAGCGTCATCACCTGGGCGATGGCGGTGTTGAATTTGTGGTTCTGGCCGACGTCGTGGCTGGCCTGCTTGATCGCCTGGTGGATCGCACGACGAATGACTTTCTGTTCGTCATTCAGTGCGGCGATGTCCAGTTTGCCCGGCAGGCCCTGAGTGATGTGGGCCTGAGCCAGACGCCAGACGCGCTTGAGGAAGCGGTGCGAGCCTTCCACGCCGGAGTCCGACCATTCAGCGCTCATGTCAGGTGGCGAGGCGAACATCATGAACAGACGGCAAGTGTCGGCGCCGAACTGGTCGATCATCGACTGAGGGTCGACGCCGTTGTTCTTCGACTTGGCCATCTTCTCGGTGCCGCCGATTTCCACCGGCAGGCCGTCGGCGATCAGCTTGGCGCTGATGACCTTGGCCTTGCTGTCGCGCTCGAGTTCCACGTCCGCCGGGTTGAACCAGGTGTAGGCACCGTTGGCTTCACGACGATAGTAAGTCTCGGCGACCACCATGCCCTGGGTCAGCAGATTCTTGAACGGCTCGTTGGAGCTCACCAGGCCTTCGTCACGCATCAGCTTGTGGAAGAAGCGCGCGTAGAGCAGGTGAAGAATGGCGTGTTCGATACCGCCGATGTACTGATCCACCGGCAACCAGTGGTCGGCCGCGGACTTTTCCACCAGGCCGCCTTCGAAGTGCGGCGAGGCGTAACGGGCGTAGTACCAGGACGACTCGACAAAGGTGTCCATGGTGTCGGTTTCACGCTTGGCAGGCTGACCGCATTTCGGGCAGGCGCACTCGTAGAACTCGGGCATGCGCGCCAGCGGCGAACCGGCGCCGTCCGGCACCACGTCTTCCGGCAGGACGACAGGCAGTTGATCTTCCGGCACCGGCACGTCACCGCAGGCATCGCAGTGGATGATCGGGATCGGGCAACCCCAGTAGCGTTGACGGCTGATGCCCCAGTCGCGCAGGCGGAACTGGGTGCGCGAGGCGCCGAGGTTTTTCTTGATCAGGGCGACTTCCATGGCGTCGAACGCGCCAGCGAAGTCCAGGCCGTCGAACTCGCCGGAGTTGATCAGCGTGCCGTGCTCGCCGTAGGCGTCCTGCCATGGCGCCGGGTTGGTTTCACCGGAGCTGGTGCGCACCACGGATTTGACCGGCAGGTTGTACTTGTGGGCGAATTCGAAATCGCGCTCGTCGTGCGCCGGCACCGCCATGACCGCGCCGTCGCCGTAGTGCATCAGCACGTAGTTGGCGACCCACACCGGCAGTTTTTCGCCGGTCAGCGGGTGCTCGACGAACAGGCCGGTCGGCAGGCCTTTCTTCTCTTGAGTGGCGACGTCGGCTTCGGCGACGCTGCCGCCCTTGCATTCGGCGATGAACGCTTGCAGCTCAGGGTTGTTCTTGGCGGCGAGAGCAGCCAGGTGGTGCTCGGCAGCCACGGCGACATAAGTCGCGCCCATCAGGGTGTCCGGGCGGGTGGTGAAGACTTTCAGGGTGCCGCTTTCGCCGATCGAATCGACGTTGTACGGGAACTGCACCTCCATCCCGCGCGACTTGCCGATCCAGTTGCGCTGCATGGTCTTGACTTGCTCGGGCCAGCCGGTCAGTTCGTCGAGGCTCTCCAGCAGCTCATCCGCGTAAGCGGTGATCTTGAAGTAGTACATCGGGATTTCGCGCTTTTCGATCAGCGCGCCGGAACGCCAGCCGCGACCGTCGATGACCTGCTCGTTAGCCAGAACGGTCTGGTCGATCGGGTCCCAGTTCACGGTGCCGTTCTTGCGGTAGATCACGCCTTTTTCGAACAGGCGAGTGAACAGCCATTGTTCCCAGCGGTAGTAATCCGGTTTGCAGGTGGTGACTTCGCGCGACCAGTCCACCGCCAGGCCCAGGCTGCGCAGCTGGGACTTCATGTAGGCGATGTTTTCGTAGGTCCACTTGGCCGGAGCCACGTTGTTCTTCATCGCGGCGTTTTCCGCCGGCATGCCGAAGGCGTCCCAACCCATCGGTTGCAGAACGTTCTTGCCGAGCATGCGCTGGTAGCGGGAGATCACGTCGCCGATGGTGTAGTTGCGCACGTGCCCCATGTGTAGCTTGCCGCTGGGGTAAGGGAACATCGACAGGCAGTAGTAAGTCTCCTTGCCTGGCTGTTCACTGACTTCAAAGGACTTTTGCTCGTCCCAGAACGACTGGGCGGCGGCTTCGATTTCACGGGGCTGATATTGTTCGTGCATGGCTACTTTTGTACTGGATAGGGGTGGCCTAATCCTCTTCAATGCGACGTTCGGGGCGTGCCGGACGAGCTGGAAGTGGAGTTACAGGAAGCGCCGTAGCATACATGACCGCGCTCGGCCTAGGGAAACCCTGATTGCAGCCGTTTGACCGGCTGAAATTGCGGCGAGGGCCGTTGGTCGCGGCGTGCAGCCGGTTTGTGCAGCGAAGCTAAGCTCTAACTGGGGAGTGAGTCTTATCTTCAATGAGGTGAGGGATGGTGGAGTCACAGCAAAAAAACGTTACCAAACCCGAGTTGTACGAGCGGTTGATCGATCGTCTGGGTATGGCCCTGGACGCGGCAAAAACCGCTGGAAGGCTGCGCGACGAGCGCCCCCTGGAGCTGGAATTGCGTGGCTTGAGTCCCGCCGAGTTCAAACTGGTCAAGGCCTATCTGGATCGCAGTGAGCGTGAAACCCACGGATACCTGTCACAAGCCGTGAAACAACTCGATGCAGCCCATACGGCCAAGGTCATCTGGCTCAAGGACAAGGCGCCCGGCAGAGACACCGTCAAGGTGCGGACTCTGCAGGCCAAGTAAACGCATGGCAGGTCAAAAAGCGGATCTTTTTCAACGGGATCCGACCCTACTGGTTGTCGCACGGTATCAACCCACTTAGGCTTCGGGCATCTTTGGAGATGCTCGATGCCTTTTCGTTATTTCATTAAACAACTTCTATTGCCACCCGGCCTTCTTTTGCTGCTGTTGCTGGCGGCCTGGTGGCTGCGTCGCTCGCGGCCACGGCTGGCGGGGCTGTGTTTTGCCCTAGGGTTTGGCGGTTTCTGGCTGATGAGTCTGCCGGTGGTCGTGCAGTGGGGCGCCAAGGCGTTGGAGCGTGAGCCGCCGCTGGCCCGGGAAGCATGGACAAGCCTGGCGCAGCGCGCCGATGCGATTGTGGTGCTGGGCTCCGGTCGTGAGCGCGGCGATCTCGCCTGGGGCGAAGATCAGCCGACCGGTGTCGGGCTGGAGCGCCAGCGTTACGCGGCGCGACTGGCCAAGGCTTCGGGGTTGCCGATTCTGACCAGTGGTGGCCTGCATTACGGTACGCCGCCGACTGAAGCCAAATTGATGGCCGACTCGTTGCGTGATGATTTCGGTGTGACGGTGCGCTGGCAGGAAGGGGAGAGCCGCACCACGTGGGAAAACGCCGAATTCAGCGCCAAAGTGCTGTTGCCGGAAGGCGTCAAACGCATCGTGCTGGTGACCCAGGCCTGGCACATGCCGCGAGCGGTGTGGAGTTATCAACAGGCAGGATTCGAAGTGGTGCCGGCGCCGGTTGGTTTTCTAGGTACGGACAATGCCCGGCCGTTTGGCGGCTGGCTGCCTGAGTTCAAGTCGATCTGGCAGAGCGGGCAGTTGATGAACGAAGCGGTGGGGCAGATCGGTTATTCGATGTTCTATCGAGGGGGTGACAGCGCCGATTGACGCGGTGTCGTTGGTGGCGCCTTCGCGAGCAAGCTCGCTCCCACAGCGGTCATCTGTGGGAGCGGGCGATATCTCAGAGTGTCTTGGACATCCGGTTGGTCATCAGCGCCCAGCCGAACAGCACCACGCACAGGATGACCAGCGGCCACGAGCGCCATTGCAGATACGGCGTCAGGTTGTGCATCGGCACCACTTCGCCGTACAGCACGCCCTGTTCGAACTGCGGAATGCGCTCGGTGATCTGGCCAAACGGGTTGATCAGTCCGGTCACGCCGTTGTTGGTCGCACGAATCATCCAGCGTCCGGCTTCAAGCGCGCGCATCTGCGCCATTTGCAGGTGTTGCAACGGGCCGATGGACGTACCGAACCAAGTGTCGTTGCTGATCGTCAGCAGCAGATCGCTGCGTGCCGCCAGGCCTGCGGCGAACTCCGGATACACCACTTCGTAGCAGATGAACGGCGCGATCTGATATCCCTTGGCCTGCAACAAGGCCTGATCGGCAGGGCCGCGGGCGAAGTCGGACATCGGCAGGTCGAAGAATGCGATCAGCCCGCGCAGGATGTCCTGCAACGGTACGTACTCGCCGAACGGCACCAGTTTCTGCTTGAGATAGGTGCCATCGCCTTCGCCAACCACGGTGATGCCGTTGTAGAAGCGTCTCTCGTGGTGAACCATTTCGCGGATCGGTACGCCGGTGATCAGCGCCGATTTACGCTCGGCGGCGAAGTTGCCCATCATGGTCAGGTAGCCCTCGGCGGACTCCTTGAGCACCGGGACGGCGGTTTCCGGCCAGATCAGCAGGTCCACCGGTTTGGAGCGGAAACTCAGGTCGCGGTACAGCGCCAGTTGCGCATTGAGTTCGGCCGGGTCCCATTTCATGCTTTGCGCGACGTTGCCCTGAATCGCGGCAACGGTCAGCGGCGCGCCCGCCGGGCTGGTCCAGGCATGGCCCTTGAGCGCAATGCCCGCCGCCCATGGCCCGATCAGCAATACCAGGCCGGCAGCGATGAAGGCTTTGCGGCGGGTTTGCAACAGGCGCGGTGCGTTGTAGATCAGTGCAGCGGTCAGTGCCAGGACGAACGACACCAGCCACATGCCGCCTACTGGCGCGAGCCCGGCCAGCGGGCCGTCGAGCTGGCTGTAACCGGAATACAGCCACGGGAAACCGGTGAGGAACCAGCCACGGAAAGCTTCCTGACCCACCCACAGCGCCGCGAACGCCAGGGCGTCGGCCGCCGGCGCTTCATTACGCCGCAACCAGCGCGCCCAGAGCCACGCAGGCAGAGCGAAGAACCAGGCAATGGCCGCCGTGAAGATCAGCATCAGGAACCCGGCCAGCAGCACCGAAGCGCCGCCGAAGTGGTGGATGCTGTAATAGATCCAGCTGGTGCCGGCGCCGAACAGGCCGAAACCGAAGCACCAGCCACGGCCCAGGGCTTGTCGCGGGCTCAGCTCGCGCAGGCCGGCATAGAACAGGCCGACCGCCAGCAACGCCAGCGGCCAGAGATCGAACGGTGCCAGAGCGAAGGTGGTGATTGCACCGGCCGCCACGGCCAGCAGGTTACCGGGCCAGCCGGGGCGGGTTGTCCAGCGCATTTCAATCCTTAGATTTTTTACCGGGCGATTGGGGTCAGTCGCAGCAAATGAATCCGACGGCTGTCGGCGTTCAGGATGCGGAAACGATAGGCGCCGATTTCAGTGATTTCGTTGCGTTTTGGCAAGTGCCCGAACGCGCTCATCACCAGCCCGCCGACGGTGTCGAACTCGTCGTCGGAGAATTCGCTGTCGAAGAACTCGTTGAAGTTCTCGATCGGCGTCAGGGCCTTGATCAGGAAGTCACCGCTGGGCAGCGGCTTGATGTAGCTGTCTTCTTCGACGTCGTGCTCGTCTTCGATGTCGCCGACGATCTGCTCGAGCACGTCTTCGATGGTCACCAGGCCGGCCACGCCGCCGTATTCGTCGATCACGATGGCCATGTGGTTGTGGTTGGCGCGGAATTCACGCAGCAACACGTTCAGACGCTTGGACTCCGGCACGAACGTGGCCGGGCGCAGCAGGTCCTTGATGTTGAAGCTGTCGCCGTTCTCCTTGAGGATCAGCGGCAGCAGATCCTTGGCCAGCAGCACGCCCATCACGTCGTCATGGCTTTCGCCGATGACCGGGTAGCGCGAGTGGGCCGAGTCGACAACGGCAGGGAGGAATTCGCGGGGTGTCTGGGTCGCCTTGATGCTGATCATCTGCGAGCGCGGCACCATGATGTCGCGAACCTGCAGGTCAGCCACCTGGATGGCGCCTTCGACGATGGCCAGCGCTTCGCTGTCCAGCAGTTTGTTCTGATGTGCATCGCGCAGCAGCTCAAGCAGCTCCTGGCGGTTCTTCGGCTCGTGGGCAAAAGCCTGGGTCAGTTTACCCAGCCATGACTTTTGCCCGTTGCTCGATCGATCTTCGCTCATAGCGATTACTCTGAATCCTTTGTTGTAACAGTAGGGGATGTTTCGGTTTCGTCGTCCGCGTACGGATCGGGATAACCCAATTCGGCAAGCAACTCGCGTTCCAGTGCTTCCATTTCCTCGGCTTCCTCGTCATCTATATGGTCGTAACCCAGCAGATGCAAGCAGCCGTGAATGACCAGATGTGCCCAGTGGGCCTTTAGTTCCTTGCCCTGTTCGGCGGCTTCGCGCTCGACCACCGCCACGCAGATCACCAGATCGCCCAGCAGCGGGATGTCTAGGAACTCGTCGGGCACTTCGGCGGGAAAGGACAGGACGTTGGTCGCGTAATCCTTGTGGCGCCAGGTGTGATTCAGTTCGCGGCCTTCTTCCTCGTCGACCAGACGAATGGTCATTTCCGAGTCGGCGGTGCGCTGACGCAAGGCCAGTTCGCACCATTGGCGGAATTCGGCTTCGGTCGGCGCAGACGCTTCGGTCGCGATTTGCAGGTCAAGCTCAAGCATCGTGGCGGGTGTCCTTTGGCGCTTCATCAGCAACACGCGTCTCGAAGCGCTCGTAGGCTTCGACGATGCGTTGCACCAACGGGTGGCGCACCACGTCTTTGGGCTGGAAGTGGGTGAAGCTGATACCCGGCACATCCTTCAGGACTTCGATGACGTGATGAAGTCCGGATTTGGTGCCGCGCGGCAGGTCAACCTGGGTGATGTCGCCGGTGATCACGGCCGTGGAGCCGAAACCGATCCGGGTCAGGAACATCTTCATCTGCTCGACGGTGGTGTTCTGACTTTCGTCGAGAATGATGAAGCTGTTGTTCAGCGTGCGACCGCGCATGTAGGCCAGCGGCGCGACTTCGATCACCTGACGCTCGATCAGCTTGGCCACGTATTCGAAACCGAGCATCTCGTAGAGCGCGTCGTAGAGCGGGCGCAGGTACGGGTCGATCTTCTGCGACAGATCGCCGGGCAGGAAGCCGAGTTTCTCACCCGCTTCGACCGCCGGACGCACCAGCAGGATGCGCCGGATCTGCTCGCGCTCCAGCGCATCGACGGCGCAGGCGACAGCCAGGTAAGTCTTGCCGGTACCGGCCGGGCCGATGCCGAAGTTGATGTCGTTGCCGAGAATTTCCTTCACATAGCGCAGCTGGTTCAAGCCGCGTGGGCGAATCATGCCTTTCTTGGTGCGCAGGGCGACGGAGGCTTCGGCGGGGGCGGGGTTGTCCAGTTGCTCGACGGCCGATTCCTGGAGGAACAGGTGAACCGTATCCGGCGACAGCTCTGAACCCTTGGTTTCCCGGTACAGGCGGCGAATCAGGTTTTCCGCGGAAGTGGTGTGCTTGGGCTCGCCGATCAGCTCGAACTGATTGCCGCGATTGCGGATCTCGATGGCCAGGCGCTGTTCGATCAGCCGCAAGTGCTCGTCGAACTGCCCGCACAGATTGGCGAAGCGGCGAGCCTCAAAGGGCTCGAGGATGAAACGATGTGGTTCGATGGGTGCGTTCAAGGTCGTATTTAGCCGCCCTGGGGCAATTAGGATGAAATCAAGGATAACGCCAGCGGCGTGGGTGCGAAAGCTCTTAAATTGATGCCGTTCCTGTGGGAGCGAGCCTGCTCGCGATGGGCATGAATGCGGTTCATCTGAAAAACCGCGTCATCGTTCATCGCGAGCAGGCTCGCTCCCACAGTTGAACAAAGGGTGTTACTGGATCAGCGAGCCGCGCAGCGAGTGCGGTTGCGCCGCGTCGATGTGGACGTCGGCGAACTGGCCGATCAGGGTCGGATTATCGCAGCGGAAGTTGACGATACGGTTATTCTCGGTGCGCCCTTGCAGCTCGCCCGGGTCTTTCTTCGAATAATCGGTCACCAGAATGCGCTGGACCGAACCGACCATTTGTCGGCTGATCTCGAACCCTTGCTGATTCAAACGGTGCTGCAAGGCGTTCAGGCGTTCTTTCTTCAGTTCTTCCGGGGTGTCGTCGGCCAGATCGGCGGCTGGAGTGCCTGGGCGCTGGCTGTAGACGAACGAGTAGGAAAAATCGAAACCGACATCGGCAATCAGCTTCATGGTCTGCTCGAAATCTTTCTCGGTTTCCCCCGGGAAGCCGACGATAAAGTCCGAGCTGATGCAGATGCCCGGTACGGCGGCGCGCAGTTTGCGCAGCTTGGATTTGTACTCCAGCGCCGTGTGGTTGCGCTTCATCGCGGCCAGGATCCGGTCCGAACCCGACTGCACCGGCAAGTGCAGGTGCTTCACCAGTTCCGGCACTTCGGCGTGGGCCTGGATCAGGCTGTCGGAGAATTCCAGCGGGTGCGAGGTGGTGTAGCGGATGCGGTCGATGCCGTCGACCGCCGCGACGACGCGGATCAGTTCGGCCAGATCCGCCAGACGACCGTCGTGGGTCAGCCCGCGATAGCCGTTGACGTTCTGCCCCAGCAGGGTCACTTCGCGCACGCCGTGTTCAGCCAGGTGAATGATCTCGGCGATCACGTCGTCGAACGGCCGGCTGACTTCTTCGCCGCGGGTGTAGGGCACCACGCAGAACGTGCAGTACTTGCTGCAGCCTTCCATCACCGACACGTAGGCGCTTGGCCCATCGATGCGCGGCTCGGGCAGGTGGTCGAATTTTTCGATTTCCGGGAACGAGACGTCGACTTGCGGCAGCTTGCTGATGCGCGCGGCGTCGATCATTTCCGGCAGGCGGTGCAGGGTCTGCGGGCCGAACACCACGTCGACGTACGGGGCGCGATCACGGATCGCCGCGCCTTCCTGGCTGGCCACGCAACCGCCGACGGCGATCACCATGTCCGGGTTGGCCAGTTTCAGTTCGCGCCAGCGGCCGAGCTGGGAATACACCCGGTCCTGGGCGCGTTCGCGGATCGAGCAGGTGTTGAGCAGGATCACGTCGGCATCTTCGGCGCGCGCCGTGACTTCCAGGGCCTGGTGTTCGCCCAGCAGATCGACCATGCGCGAGCTGTCGTACTCGTTCATCTGGCAACCGTGGGTTTCGATGTAAAGCTTCTTGGCCATGGAATAGGGTCGTCACGTGGTTCAAAGAACCGCGCATTATAGGGAACATGTCCCCAGGTTCCTACCGCTGCGCGTCCGGTGGCTATGCTATAGTTCGCGCCCTCATTTTTACCCCGATGTCGTCCGCCCGCCATGACCAAACGCGAAGCTCCAATCTACAAGGTGATTTTCCTCAACCAGGGCCAGGTGTTCGAAATGTACGCCAAGCAGATCTATCAAAGTGATCTGTGGGGCTTCCTGGAAGTGGAAGAGTTCGTCTTTGGCGAGCGCACGCAAGTGGTCGTCGACCCGAGCGAAGAAAAGCTCAAGGCGCAGTTCGAAGGCGTGGTGCGCAGCTTTGTGCCGATGCACTCAATCGTGCGCATCGATGAAGTCGAGCGACTGGGGACGCCAAAGATCAGTGAAGCCCGTGGCGGTGTTGGCAATGTGATGCCGTTTCCGGTGCCGATGCCCGAGAAGTAAAACCGGGTTTTATGGAGGTGATCGTTCCCATGCTCTGCGTGGGAATGCCGCCTTCGACGTTTCGCGTCGGTGACGAAAAGCGCGGGAACTATCGTTAGTCAGGGCAGGGGCGAGAACGGCGTACGCCCGTCGGCGCTCTGCAGTTCCATCAGGTATTTACGGAAAATTTGCCCGAGCACCTGGGTCGCGGTTTCCAGGTCTTCGCGGGACATCTTTTCAGACACTTCGTCGGCGGTGTCGAGCGCGTCTTCGGCGCCGTTGACCGCGGCCATCTTCAGCACGATATAAGCCTGAATGTTGTTGGCCTGCACGCCTTCACCGTGGAAGAACATGGTGCCGAGCTTGAATTGCGCCTGGGCGTGGCCTTGCAGCGAGGCCTTTTCGAAATAGCTCAGGGCTTGATTGAGGTCGCGCGGCGCATTCTTGCCGTCGTAGTAGAACTCACCCAACTCGTATTGCGCTTGCGCATCCCCCTCATCCGCTGCCTTTTGGCAGGCGGCGAGTGCCTGCGTGACATCTTGCGGCTGAGTATTGAGGGTGCAGCGACCCATCGCCGGGATCAACAACGAGTTGCCGCCTGCTTGTGCATGTGCGAGCAGCGGCTGAAGGAGCAACAGGCAGCCCAAGGCAAGGGTGCGGCCGGTGCGGTTCATGGGAATCGACTTACCTCTGAAGGGCGCGCGGACCCGTCGAGGGATCCAATAAGCGCGCATTATGAAATAAGCAGGGCCATCCTTACAAAGTCTTTACTCGATTTTCTGCTGCGCGGGAAATATATCGCCCACTTTATGGGGGATTTTTGGCAGGCGTGTCGGAAAAGACGTGCGGATGTAGGAGAACGCTGACGCTGGCAATGGCCAACGTCAGCGGCGGGGCGTTTTACTTCAATTTGGCGAAGGCGCGCTCAGCGGCGTCGAGGGTCAGTTTCAGCTCGGCTTCGCCATGGGCGATCGAGGTGAATCCGGCTTCGAAGGCGCTCGGTGCCAGGTACACGCCACCTTCCAGCATCAGGTGGAAGAAGCGGCCGAACAGCGCCGCATCGCTGGCCATCACGTCTTCAAAAGTAACAATGTCGTCGGCACCGCTGAAGTACAGACCGAACATGCCGCCCGCCTGGGTGGTCACGAACGGAATGCCGGCGGCATCGGCGCGCTGTTGCAGGCCGTCGAGCAGACGGGTGGTGTAGTCGGTCAGCTCGGCGTGGAAACCCGGACGGCTGATCAGGCGCAGGGTGGTCAGGCCGGCGGCCATCGCCAGTGGGTTACCCGACAAGGTGCCTGCCTGATAGACCGGGCCCAGCGGCGCGATGCGCTCCATGATCGAGCGCTTGCCGCCGAAGCAGCCGACCGGCATGCCGCCGCCGATGATCTTGCCGAAGGTGGTCAGGTCCGGGGTTACGCCGTAGTAAGCCTGGGCACCGCCGAGGGCGACGCGGAAACCGGTCATCACTTCGTCGAAAATCAGCACCACGCCGTGCTTGTCGCACAGGCTGCGCAGGCCTTCGAGGAAACCCGGCGCCGGCGGCACGCAGTTCATGTTGCCGGCCACTGGCTCGACAATGATGCACGCGACGTCCTGGCCGACTTCGGCGAGCATTTTTTCAACCGCGTCGATGTCGTTGAACGGCAGGGTCAGGGTGTGTTTGGCGAATGCCGCCGGTACGCCGGCCGAGCTTGGTACGCCCTGGGTCAGTGCGCCGGAACCGGCCTTGACCAGCAGACTGTCGGAGTGGCCGTGGTAGCAGCCTTCGAACTTGATGATGCTGTCACGGCCGGTGAAGCCACGGGCCAGACGGATCGCGCTCATGGTCGCTTCGGTGCCGGAGCTGACCATGCGCACCATCTCCATCGACGGCACCAGCGAGCAGACCAGATCGGCCATCTCGGTTTCCATCGCGGTCGGCGCGCCGTAGGACAGGCCGTGTTGCAACTGGTTGCGCACGGCGTCCAGTACGTCCGGGTGGCTGTGGCCGAGGATCATCGGCCCCCAGGAGCCCACGTAATCCACATAACGCTTGTCGTCTTCGTCAGTGACGTAGGCGCCTTCGGCGTGCTTGAAGAACAGCGGCGTGCCGCCAACGCTCTTGAACGCGCGCACCGGCGAGTTCACGCCACCGGGAATGTGTTTCTGGGCGTTGGCAAACAGGGTTTCGGAACGAGACATGATCGGGCTCTCAGACTTTTAGTAATTCATTGAAGGCGCGGGCGCGGCGGGTCACTTCGGCGGTGCTGTCGGCGCCGAACAGGCCATGGACCACGGCCAGCAGATCGACACCGTGGGCCACCAGTGGCGCGGCGTTGTCGAGGGTGATGCCGCCGATCGCGCAGATCGGCAGGTGCAGGGTACGTTTGGCCTCGTCGAGCAGATCGAGGCTGCAACTCGGTGCACCGGGTTTGGTACTGGAATTGAAGAAGCGACCGAAGGCGACGTAACTCGCGCCTTCTTTGGCGGCCTGTTCGGCCAGTTCAAGCTGTGCGTGGCAGGTCGAGCCGATGATCGCCTTGGAGCCGAGCAGGGCGCGGGTCGGCGACAGCGGGCCGTCGGTCTGGCCCAGGTGCACGCCGACGTTCAGGCGCGCGGCCAGTTCGGCGTCATCGTTGATGATCAGTTGCGTCTTGTAGCGTTCGCATAGATCGCGCAGGGCTTCGGCCTCACGCAGACGGCGGGCCTCGTCGCTGCTCTTGTCACGGTATTGCAGCAGGGTGACGCCGCCTTCCAGCGCCGCCTCCACGTAGGACAGAAACTTGCCGGCCAGCAACTGGCTGTCGGTGATGGCATACAGGCCACGTAGTTTCATCGCGCAGACCTCAGGCTCGAAACATCAGGAACAGAAATCCAGCGGCAGGCGACGCGGCACGAACTGGCCTTTGCCCAGCTGTTCGGCATCGCGCAGGGTGCGCCAGGTGTAATCCAGCGCAGTACGCACCGCGCTCGCAAGGTTTTCGCCCAGTGCCAGGCGACCGGCGAGGGTGCTGGCCAGGGTGCAGCCCGAACCGTGATAGCTGCCCGGCAGGCGCTGGCACTTGAAGGTTTCGCGCAGCCCATCACGGCTGTACAGGCGGTTGTGGATTTCAGTTTCGTCGCCGTGACCGCCGGTGATCAGCAGGTTCTTGATGAACGGCAGAAGTTTTTCAGCGCACTCGTCTGCGGTGCCTTCTGGCAGTTCGGCGAGGATCCGGGCTTCGGGAAGGTTGGGGGTGGCGATGATCGACAGCGGCAGCAGGCGTTCGCGCATGGCGTAGCCGACTTCGTCCTTGCCCAGGCGTCCGCCGCCGCCGGCACGCAGCACCGGATCGCAGACCACTGGCAAGTGCGGGTGCGCCTGAAGCAGTTCGACGACGGTGTCGACCATTTCCAGAGAACCGAGCATGCCCAGTTTCACTGCCGCGACTTCGGAGTCGTTGAGCACGGCATTGGCCTGGGCCAGTACCCACTCACGGTCGAGGACGCGAAAGTCAGTGACGTTGACCGTGTCTTGCACGGTCAGGGCGGTGACGGCCGGAGCCGCATGGCAACCCTGAGCGAGCAGGGCTTCGATATCTGCCTGCAAGCCGGCGCCACCACTGGGGTCGTGGCCGGAGAGACAGAGGACAACGGGGCGTGAGCTGTAGATATTCATGGTGCGCGAGCTTACCACCAAACCTGTTTTGCGGGTGTTGTGGCGCAGCGCGCGGCCGATAACCCGGGTAGCGAGATCCACAGCGCTTGTCACAATCTGACCGAGCCAACAGCTCTAGCCCGGTGTTTTGCTCTGGAACGCCCGTTCTAGAGCCTTCCTTGGAAAAATTTCCATGGTGCTCAATGGCCATCAACGGCTATGCTAGAGTGGATCCAAACCAATAACAGGTAATACCGGTTTTACGTCATCTCAAAGGGAATGGGGGGCTTCCTGACACAACCGGCCAAGCCACGCTGGGGCTTCAATGCGCTATTTGTTGATGTTGCTGTTCTGCTTGCCCCTCCTGGCAAGCGCCGTCGAGTTCGACGAGTTCACCCAGAGCCTCCCGCTGGGTCGATCCCTGCAAGTGTTCGAAGACCCGAGCGGTCTGGCGAGCATTGCTGACGTCCGCGCGCAAGCCGCCGCTGGAAACTTCAAACCCCATGACAAAGCCACGCTCAATGCCGGTTATTCGCGCTCGGCGTTCTGGCTGAAGATCGACCTGCATTACCGCCCGACCAATCCGTCGGCGCAGCGCAGCTGGTTGCTGGAGCTGGCGTATCCGCCGCTCGATCATCTCGACCTGTATCTGCCCGATGCCGCCGGTGACTACCGTCTGGTGCGGCAGACCGGCGACGCTTTGCCGTTCGCCAGTCGCGAGATCCGCCAGAACAATTACCTGTTCGATCTGGCGTTCAAGCCGGATCAGCAACGAACCGTTTATCTGCGGTTGTCCAGCGAAGGCTCGATCCAGGCGCCGGTGACGTTGTGGTCGAGCACCGCGTACCTCGAAGACCAACCGGTGCGCCTCTACGTGCTGGGGATCATTTATGGCGTGCTGCTGGGGATGCTGGTCTACAACCTGTTCATCTACCTCAGCGTGCGCGACACCAGTTACCTCTATTACATCTTCTATATCGCCTCGTTCGGCCTTTATCAGCTGTCGGTCAATGGCGCGGCGGTCGAGTATTTCTGGCCGGACAACCCGTGGTGGGCCAACGCCGCCACGCCGTTCTTCATCGGTTGCGCGGGGCTCTTCGGCAGCCAGTTCGCCCGCAGTTTCCTGCAGACGAAGAACCACAGCCGTTGGCTCGATCGTCTGTTGATCGCCCTGATTGTTTTTGGCGCCGTGGTGATCGGTCTGTCGTTGATGACCAGTTATGGCCTGGCCCTGCGTCTGGCGACGACCCTGGCACTGACCTTCACCGTGGTGATCTTCGCCGCCGGGATCCTCGCTTGGTGGCGCGGCCTGCGGGTGGCGCGCTATTTCATCATTGCCTGGTCGGCGTTCCTGATCGGCGGCATCGTCAACACCATGATGGTGCTGGGCCTGCTGCCGAATGTGTTCCTGACCATGTACGCCAGCCAGATCGGCTCGGCCATCGAAGTGGCGCTGCTGTCGCTGGCCCTGGCCGACCGCATCAACGCGATGCGCGAACAACAGGCGCAGACCCTGTTCGACGCCGGCCAGAAACTTGAAGTGCTGAACCAGCAACTGGCCCACAGCAACAAGCTCAAGGACGAATTCCTCGCGACCCTGACCCACGAACTGCGCACGCCCATGAACGGGGTGATCGGTTCGCTCGAGTTGATGCAGACCGTCGAACTCGATCCGGAACTGGAGCAATACCAGCAGACTGCCGCCGGTTCGGCGCGGGACATGATGCGCATGGTCAACGGCATCCTGACCCTGACCGAATTGCAGGCCGGCAAGCTCAAGGCGACGCCGGGCAGTTTCAGCCTGCGCGGGGTGGTCGAGGCGTTGCGGATGCAGTTCGATGGCAATGCTTCGAGCAAGTCGCTGGACTTCAAGGTCGACGTGCTGCCGACCCTGCCGGATCGCCTGCATGGCGACAGCGCCAAACTCGCGCAATGCCTGGAGTGCCTGCTGGACAATGCGATCAAGTTCACCCGCGTCGGCGGTCTGGCATTGCGGGTGACGGGCAAACCGTCGACGGACAATCGGCTGGCGCTGTCCTTTGCGGTGATCGACACCGGCATCGGTTTTACCGATCTGGGCGAGGCGACGATGTATCAGCGCTTCTTCCAGCTCGACGGTTCGATGACCCGCGAATACGGCGGGCTGGGCGTCGGTCTGGCGATCTGCCGTCAATTGGTGGAGTTGCTCGGTGGCAAGCTCACACACCGCTCCGAACCGGGGAGTGGCAGCCGCTTTCAACTGGATGTCGAGTTTGAGTTGCCGGAAG
The DNA here is from genome assembly GCF_002112305.1 of Pseudomonas sp. R45(2017). Classification (NCBI taxonomy): domain Bacteria; kingdom Pseudomonadati; phylum Pseudomonadota; class Gammaproteobacteria; order Pseudomonadales; family Pseudomonadaceae; genus Pseudomonas; species Pseudomonas sp. R45(2017). Next base: position 164,445 of record NZ_NEHH01000009.1, read on the forward strand.
TGGAAACCGTGCCCGCGTTCAGCCGCGACACCGTGCGTGCGCCGCAGGATTGCACCGTGCTGCTGGTGGACGACAACAGCGTCAACCAACTGGTGATGCGCGGCATGTTGCTCAAGCTCGGTTTCCGCGTGCGCACCGCCGACCACGGCGCGGCGGCGCTCGACTGTTTGCAGCGCGAGCGCTTCGATGCCGTGCTGATCGACTGCCAGTTGCCGCCGCTCGATGGGGCATCGCTGTGTTGCCAGATTCGTGACCTGCCGGGATGCGCCCATCTGCCGGTGTTCATGATCGCGCTGGGGGCGGATCGCGAGCATTGCGCGTCGGGTGGCTCGATCGATTATCTGAGCAAACCGGTGAAATTCGAGGATCTGCAGGTTGCGATGCAGCGGCGGGTGTTGAGTTGCTGATAGGGTGAAAGCGCCGGTATTTAGGCCGATATGACACTTTGATCGGTTCGGGGGCGGTGCTTAACTGAAGCTCTGGCCGATCAAGGAGCCCCGTCATGAACCTGCATCAGTTCGCCGAAACTCACGAAGTCACCAACCAGCCACCGTCGCTGGACGGCACCAATCTATACCGCATCGACCTGCCGTTGCAGGAGTGGTCGCGGCGGTTCGGTGCCGGCTGGGCCGAGTCGCGGATCGACGCCTACGGCGCGCTGGCCGGCGGGCCGCTGATGGAGGCCGGGTTCCTCGCCAACCAGAACAAACCGGTGTTCGCCAGTCATGACCGCTATGGACATCGCATCGACCTGGTGGAGTTTCATCCGGCGTATCACGAGCTGATGCGCATCGCCATTGAACATGGCTTGACGTCGTTGCCCTGGGCTCATCCACAGGACGGCGCCCATGTCGCCCGCGCTTCCATGTCCTATCTGCACAGTCAGGCCGAAGCCGGCAGTGGTTGCCCGCTGACCATGACCTTCGCCAGTGTCCCCGCGATGCGTTTGCAGCCGAATCTGGCTGAGCAATGGCTGCCGAAAATCCTCGCCACCGAATACGACCCGCGCAATGTCGGCATGGCCCACAAGGCGGGCGTCACCATTGGCATGGCGATGACCGAGAAACAGGGCGGCACCGACGTGCGTGCCAACACCACCAAAGCTTATCCGGTCGGCGCCAGCGGCCCGGGCCAGGCCTATGAACTGGTGGGGCACAAGTGGTTCTGTTCGGCGCCGATGTGCGATGCGTTCCTGACGCTGGCGCAAACCGACAAGGGCTTGAGCTGCTTCCTGCTGCCGCGCCATCGCCCGGACGACACGCGCAATCAGTTCTACATCCAGCGCCTGAAAAACAAGCTCGGCAACCAGTCCAACGCTTCCAGCGAAGTGGAATTCCGAGGCGCGCTGGCATGGATGGTCGGCGAAGAAGGGCGCGGCGTGCCGACCATCATCGAGATGGTGGCGATGACCCGTTTCGATTGCATGGTCGGCTCCAGCTCGCTGATGCGTCAGGCGCTGACTCAGGCCAGCCATCACTGCGCCCATCGCAAGGTCGGCGGCAAACTGCTCAGTGAACAGCCACTGATGCAGAACGTGCTGGCCGATCTGGCGCTGGAAAGCGAAGCCGCGCTGGCGCTGAGCCTTCGCATGGGCAAGGCGCTGGATCATCTGGACGATCGCCATGAAGCGCAGTTCGCCCGATTGGTGACGGCGGTGGGTAAATACTGGATCTGCAAACGTGCGCCGGGGATGATCAACGAAGCCGCCGAGTGCATGGGCGGTGCTGGCTATGTCGAGGAGAGCATCCTGCCGCGGCTTTACCGGGAAGCGCCGGTGAACTCGACGTGGGAAGGCTCCGGCAACGTGCAATGCCTCGACGTGCTGCGGGCGTTGTCGAAAGAGCCGGGCGTACTCGATGTGTTGTTCAGCGAGTTGGGCGACGGTCATGGCGACAAGCGACTGGCTGCGCACATTCAGCAATTGCAGGCACAGTTCAAGGACAACAGCGACATTCAGTACCGCGCTCGGCAACTGACTGAAGACATTGCTCTGGGACTGCAAGCGAAGTTGCTGCTGGAGGCCGGGAATTCGGCGGTCAGCGATGCGTTCATCGCCAGTCGTCTGAACGGAGGCGGGCGGGCCTACGGCGCGTTGCCGCGCGGACTGGATGTCGAAGCCATCGTCGCCCGCTCTACGCCGCAAGGTTTCTGACCCAAGTCGCCCAAACACAACAAAACCCTGTGGGAGCTGGCTTGCCAGCGATGACGGCCTGTCAGTCAACATCGATGTTGAATGTGATGGCCTCATCGCGGGCAAGCTCGCTCCCACAGGGATCTTCATTGTTTGAATGATTAGGGTGAACCCACAACGCCACTGTTTCCGTGACGCCACGATGCAGGCAAGATGAAGCTCTGCAAGTCAGAACACAGGAAGCTGATCGTGACCGAAGCGTTTATTGTCGTTCAAACCGCCGAACAGGCCGTGGATCGTCTCGCCGAGCTGCATGAGCGGGCCACCACGGCGCTGAACTCGGCGCTCAAGCGTTATCTCAAGGATCGCGTCGAGCCCGACGCCGAGCAACGTGCCCTGTTCCGTTATCCCGAACTGCGTCTGACCTACCACTGCCAGGGCGAAGTCCCGCAGACCACCCGCGCCTACGCCAAGGTGCAGTTGCCGGGCACCTACAGCGTGACCGTCACCCACCCGGCGGCGTTTCGCAAATACCTGCTGGAACAGCTCACGCCGCTGATGCACGACTTCACCGTGACCGTCGAAGTCGGGGTCAGCGAGCAGAACATTCCATATCCGTACGTGGTCGAGCAGGGCGATGAACTGGCCGGCTCTGGCGTCACTGCCGCCGTGCTGGCACGGGTGTTCCCGAGTACCGACCTGTCCGCCGCCACCGATGGCATCGCCGACGGTCTCTACGACTGGGAAAACACCGATCCGCTGCCGCTGGCGCTGTTTGACGCCGCGCGCGTCGACTTCTCGCTGCGTCGTCTGGTGCACTACACCGGCAGCGACTGGCGCCATGTGCAGCCGTGGATTCTGCTGACCAACTACCACCGTTATGTCGACCAGTTCATCGTCCATGGCCTGGAACAACTGCGCCGCGACCCGCGTTTCGTACGCATGGTCTTGCCGGGCAACGTGATCATCGAAAAGGGCATGGATCACGGCGAAGCCTCGGCGATTGCGGCCGGTGTGGTCTGGCACCGCTACCAGATGCCGGCCTATCACCTGATCGCCAGCGATGGCCACGGCGTGACCTTGGTCAATATCGGCGTCGGCCCGTCCAACGCCAAGAACATCACCGACCACCTGGCTGTGCTGCGTCCGCATTGCTGGCTGATGATCGGTCACTGCGGCGGCCTGCGTCAGTCGCAGACCATCGGCGACTACGTGCTGGCCCACGCTTACATGCGTCGCGACGGTATTCTCGACCGGGTGGTGCCGCCGAACATTCCGATTCCGGCGCTGGCCGAAGTGCAACTGGCGCTGCAACAAGCGGCAGCCAATATCACCGGCGAAAAAGGCGAAGAGCTGAAAAAACGTCTGCGTACCGGCACCGTGCTGACCTACGACGACCGCAACTGGGAATTGCGCTGGGCTCAGGAACGACCGCTGATCAACCTGTCCCGCGCCGTGGCCGTGGACATGGAAAGCGGCACCATCGCCGCCCAGGGTTATCGCCTGCGGGTGCCGTACGGCACGTTGCTGTGTGTATCGGACAAGCCGCTGCACAGCGAAATCAAGCTGCCGGGTTCGGCCAACGCGTTCTACGAGCGTGCGGTCAGCCAGCACTTGAAGATCGGCATTGAAGCGGTGGATCTGCTGCGCACCGAACTCAATTCGCTGCACTCGCGCAAACTGCGCAGCTTCGACGAGCCGCCGTTCCGCTAACGGTTTGTCGTGGTCATTTGGCGGTCGGGGCACTAGCATTGTCAGCCCTGATCGCTAAATGTCTGCTCTCTTATGTCCCGTCCTCAACGTCCACCTTCCCGCCGCCCCGGCGCGAAGCCAGCTTCTTCAGCCCCGCGCCGTGTTGCCAAGGCACCGCCCGCTGAGCCGAAGCTGATCCTGTTCAACAAACCGTTCGATGTGCTGACGCAATTCAGCGACGGCGAAGGGCGGGCGACGCTCAAGGATTACATCGACATTCCGGGCATCTACCCGGCCGGACGGCTGGATCGTGACAGCGAAGGTTTGCTGCTGCTGACCAACGACGGCCAGTTGCAGGCGCGGATCGCCGACCCCAAGCACAAGCTGGCGAAAACCTATTGGGTGCAGGTCGAAGGCGTGCCGACGGCCGAGCAGTTGCAGCGTCTGCGCGACGGCGTCGAATTGAATGACGGCATGACCTTGCCCGCGCAAGCGCGGCAACTGGATGAGCCCGAGCTGTGGCCGCGCAATCCGCCAGTGCGCTTTCGCGCAACCATTCCGACAACCTGGCTGGAACTGGTGATTCGCGAAGGGCGCAACCGCCAGGTGCGGCGGATGACGGCGGCGGTCGGGCTGCCGACGTTGCGGCTGGTGCGGGTCAGGATTGGTGACTGGACGATCGAAGGGCTCGACCAGGGCCAGTGGAAAGAAGTGCCGGCGCGCTTATAAAGCGCCGGATTCAATCAGGCCGATCACCACGCTCTTGATGATGAATGCGGCCACGCCCAGGCCCAGCACGAAAAACAGAATGAACGAGCCAAAGCGCCCGGCCTTGGACTTCTTCGCCAGATCCCAGACGATGAAACCCATGAAAATGATCAGGATGCTGACCAGACCGGTCATCATCCACTCTTCAAATACTGCTGGATCCATCGGGTTCTCCGGCACGCACGGGGCTAAAAGGGCGCGGCGAGTATACGCCAAGGGGGGCGGGGTGGCATTGATCTGGGTCTGATCCGACGACTGGCCCTCACCCTAACCCTCTCCCGGGGGGAGAGGGGACTGACCGAGGTGTCTGGCGTCATACATCGACCTGAAATTTCCAGTCGATTATGGATTCACAGCAGGGCGTTCAGGTCGGCGTACTTCTCGAGCAACCCACCGTCGGCCCCCTCTCCCTGCGGGAGAGGGCTGGGCGGGCGGCGTTCCGATGAGGGCAGCTCTTGATCAGCTACGCAGATGAGTCAGCGGCAATTCAGTGCTGTTGAGCACCTGATTCAGCACAAAGCTCGAGCGCACGCTGGTCACGCCTTCGATCCGGGTCAGGTGCCCCAGCAGCAGCTTCTGATAGTGATCCATGTCCGGCACCACCACTTTCAGCTGATAATCGGCATCGACACCGGTGACCAGGCTGCATTCCAGCACTTGCGGCAACGTGCGGATCGCCGCTTCGAAGTTCTCGAAACGCTCCGGCGTGTGCCGGTCCATGCCGATCAGTACGTAGGCGGTCAGGCTCAGGCCGAGCATCTTGCGATCGAGCAGGGCGACCTGGCGGGAAATGTAGCCGTCGTCCTCCAGTTGCTTGACCCGGCGCGAGCACGGGGAGGGCGACAGACCGATGCGCTCGGCCAGTTCCTGGTTGGAGATGCGGGCGTCGCGCTGCAATTCCGCCAAAATACTGAGGTCGTAACGGTCGAGTTTGCTCATCAAACGGTCCTTTGTCTTAACTATTGCGGCGGATTATCTATCCAGGGTTAAAAATTGCGCAAGTGATGTTTATTTGAGCAATCTTCGCAATCATCTGTCGCGGCGCCGGGCCTATTCTTATCACCAGAATCACTGCTCGGTAACACAGTCCACGCGGCCCGCCCAATCCGGCCTGCCGCGGCCGCCACCCCCACCGGGGTTGTGCCGGCCCCCGAGCTGCACACTGTCCAGAAGACGGCGTGAGGTGAGCCGACGTCAAAAGCGTCGAGCCAGGACGAAGTTCTCTAGAAGGGAGGCCGACGGGTCTCCCTTTTTTCTGCCCGCGATTTGACTCTTCTCGCTCAATAAATAAATGACGTGACTGATAACCTGTAGCAGAACCCGGTGTACTCATCCCCGGTCTTAGCTACACGCCCTCTTAATTTCAGGCTCTAGTCCGCAGTGAGGAATTTCATGAAGTCGCGCATCTGGCGTCTGGCCAGTGTTGGTTTGCTGTGTGTGAGTGTCGGTGCGCAAGCGCTGGCGGATGAACCGCAGAATCGCGGCCCCGACGGCGGCGGACGCGGGCCGGAGCATCAGGGCAACAATCAGGGCCATGGCGGCGGCAATCAGCAGCACGGCCAAGATAATCCGCAGCGGCAGAACAACGACATCATTCGTGGCGACAACAGCCGCCAGTTCGAGCACAACGGCCAGCAGAATCACGGCCAACCGAACAACGGCCAGTGGCAGAACCAGAACCAGCCACGTCCGGCCTATAACCCCAACCCGGTGCGCCAGCCGCCACCGCCGCCGCAACTGCCGGCCAATGACCTGCCGATCCAGCCGCGCCCCGACACCGTGCGCCAGACCCAGGAACCGCGTCAGGGTTACTACCGCGACGAGCGTCCGCAGAATGGTTATCACCAGAACTGGCAGACCGGCAACCGCCCCAACGACAATCGCTGGCCGGGTCGCCCCGACGGGCATGGCAACGGCTGGGGCCCTGGCCCGCAATACCGGCCGGGTCATGTGATCGACCGTTTCCCGGATCGGGATTACCGCGTGCCGTATCGCGGCCAGGACTATTTCTACTCCGGCGGCTACTGGTATCGCCCGCAAGGCCCGCGCTATATCGTGGTTCAGCCGCCGCGCGGGATTCGCATCCAGTACCTGCCGGATTACGCTCGTGAAGTGTGGATCGGCGGTTCGCTGCTGTTCCTCGCCGCCGGCTCGTACTACGCCTATCAGGAGGCGACCCAGGATTACGTGGTAGTCGAGCCGCCGTCGCCGCAGCCACCGCAGCCACCGCAGCCGACCGGCAATGGTTATGACGTGGAAGCGTATCCGGCCAACGGTCAGTCACCGGAGCAGGTTCAGCGCGACGGCTATGAGTGCTATCAGTACGCGGTGCAGCAGAGCGGCTTCAATCCGCGCACCGCGACTTATCAACCGGCGCCCGAAGTGGTGCAGGCCTACCGTCAGGCCCAGGGCAATTGCCTGAGCAGTCGCGGTTATCAGGTCAACTACTGAGCCCGAGCGGCTTTGACCACTTCCTGCGGGTCGGCGTGCACCAGCACTTCGGCCCGTGGGTAGGCTTTGTGAATGGCATCCGCCGCCTGATCGCTGATGCCATGGGCGACTGACAGCGTCAGCTCCCCCGGCAATTCCAGGTGCAACTGCACGAACCAGTGATTGCCGGAAATCCGTGTGCGCAGATCGTGTGCGCCCAATACTCCCGGCACGCCGCACGCCAGTTCGAGCATGTGCTGACTGACATCCGTCGGCAGCTCTTCATCCATCAGCACCGAAAAACTTTCCCGGGCGATCTGGATCGCGCTCCACAGAATGTATGCCGCAATTCCCAGACCGAACCACGCATCCAGCTGATCGAAGCCCAATCCGGCCAACACCAGCGCAATCAGAATGCTGCCGTTGAGTAACAGGTCCGAACGGTAATGCAGTGAATCCGCCCGCACGGCGTTGGAGCCGGTCTGCCTGATGACCCGATGCTGCAGCATCAACAGCGCGACAGTCAGCAGCAGGGAAAACACGATCACACCAATGCTCAGCCACGGCGCGCCGAGTGGCTCGGGATTTTTCAGGCGCTCATAAGCCTGAAACGCGATCAGCACCGCACTGCCGCCAATGAACAGCGCCTGCGCCATGCCCGCCAGGGACTCGGCCTTGCCGTGGCCATAACGGTGATCATCATCCGCCGGGCGCAGCGCGTAATGCACCGCCAGCAGATTGAGCAACGAAGTGACGCCATCGAGGGCCGAGTCGGTGAGGCCGGCGAGCATGCTCACCGAACCGCTCAGCCACCAGGCGATGGCTTTGGCGATGATCAGCGTACAGGCCACCGCCACCGAGGCGCGGGTCGCCAGCCGCAGCAGGCGGGCGTGTTCGGTGCTTGTGGTCATGGGTGCGTCTATTCCTTAAGCGGCAGGTTGCAGGCCGAACATCGCCAGTTGCTGGGTGCTGCCCTTGTGCTGGATCAGGCGCGGGTCGTCCAGCGGCAGATTGCGGCCCAGCTCCGTTTCGAGAATAGCCTGCAACTTCAAGTTATCGACCTGACCGTCCGGGCCGATGGCTTGCTTGAGCTTGGCCGGATCGACCTGCGCCGTATGGCCCGGTTCGAAGTAGATCGCGCCGGTGGCGAAGTCCACTGCAAACGCGATCACGCCGGGAAGGATATAGAACAACAGGCCCACGGCATCGAGCACGGCAATCGCCGGGTCGATCTTGCCGTCGATCTGGCCGCGCCGGTCTGGGTAGAAAATCGAACCGCACGCGGTGATCTGAGTGAGCAGGGTGGCAACCAGTACACCGCCGATCAGGCGAAAAGGTAAGCGCATGGGAATCTCCTGAGTCATCTGTTAACGAAGCGTCATCGTGTGAAGTTAAGACCCTGACGAACGCCTGGCAGTTCGCCGTTATACTCGGCCCTCTGTTTTGGAGCCAGTATGAATTCGTTGCCGATCGATGACGTTTTACCTGCCCTGCGTGAAGCCCTCGCGACACGCCACGAAGCCGTGCTCGAAGCACCGCCCGGCGCCGGTAAAACCACCCGCGTGCCCTTGGCCCTGCTCAATGAAGCGTGGCTGAACGGGCAGACCATCCTCATGCTCGAACCTCGTCGACTGGCGGCGCGTGCAGCGGCGGAGCGGCTGGCCAGCGAGCTGGGCGAGAAGGTCGGTGAAACCGTCGGTTACTGCATCCGCCTCGACAGCAAGGTCGGCCCCAATACGCGCATCGAAGTGGTTACCGAAGGCATTCTCACCCGGCGTCTGCAGGACGACCCGGCGCTGGAAGGCGTGGGCCTGCTGATCTTCGACGAATTTCACGAACGCAGCCTCGACGCCGATCTGGCGCTGGCCCTCAGTCTGAACGGTCGCGAGCTGTTTCGAGCTGAACAACCGCTGAAGATTCTGCTGATGTCCGCCACCCTTGAAGGCGAACGTCTGGCCGGGTTGCTCGACGACGCGCCGATCCTGCGCAGCGAAGGCCGGATGTTCCCGGTGACGATGCGCTGGGGCCGGCCGTTCCAGCCCGGCGAATACATCGATCAACGCGTCACGCAAACGGTGCTCGAAGCGCTGCACGATGAAACCGGCAGCCTGTTGGTGTTTCTGCCGGGGCAGGCGGAAATCCGGCGTGTTCATCAACAACTGGCGGACGCCATCGGTGAGCGCAGCGACGTGTTGCTCTGCCCGTTGCACGGCGAACTCGACCTGAATGCCCAGCGTGCCGCCATCGACCCGGCGCCGGCAGGCCAGCGCAAAGTGGTGCTGGCCACCAACATCGCCGAGACCAGCCTGACCATCAACGGCGTGCGCGTGGTGATCGACGCCGGGCTGGCGCGAGTGCCGCGTTTCGATCCGGGCAGCGGCATGACCCGCCTCGACACTCAGCGTATCTCCAAAGCCAGTGCCACCCAGCGCGCGGGTCGGGCCGGGCGTCTGGAGCCGGGCGTGTGTTATCGGCTGTGGTCGCAGGATCAGCATGAACAGCTGGCGGCTTATGGCAGCGCGGAAATTCTGTCGGCGGATCTGGCTGGGCTGGCTTTGCAACTCGGTCGCTGGGGCGTGGCGCCGAGTGATCTGATCTGGCTGGACGTGCCGCCGGCCGCCGCTTATGCACAGGCTCAGGATTTGTTGCAGCGCCTCGGTGCGCTGGACGGTGAAAGCCTGAATCGCCATGGACAGGCCATGGCCGAATTGCCGGCGCACCCGCGCGTCGCTCATTTGCTGTTGCGCGGTCAGGCACTGGGGCTGGCGAACATGGCGTGCGACGTCGCTGCATTGCTCGGCGAACGGGATATTTTGCGCGGTGCGAGGGCTGATCTGCACAGTCGTCTGGTGCTGCTGTCCGGTGAAGAACGCGCGGCGCGCGGTGCCCAGGGCGGCGTGCAGCGCGCCCGGCAACTGGCGCGGCAATATCGCGGCTATCTGCGCGGCAAGGCCAGCGAACCAGTTGCCGATCCGGATCACCCGCGCTGGCTCGGCGCCTTGCTGGCGCTGGCCTACCCGGACCGCGTCGCTCAGCAGCGGCGTGCCGGTGGTGCCGAATATCGTCTGGCCAACGGCCGCGCGGCGCTGTTCGCCGAAGCCGACAGCCTGATGAAGGAACCGTGGATCGTCATCGCCGACCTTGGCAGCCGTCAGGGCCAGCGTGAGGAACGGATTTATCTGGCGGCAGATTTCGATCCGGCGCTGTTCGATTCGGTGCTGGCCGAACAAGTGCACAACGTCGATCAACTGGACTGGGACGAGCGCGAAGGCGTGTTGCGCGCAGAGCGCCAACGCAAGGTTGGCGAACTGATCCTCAGCCGCGAACCACTGACCGGTCTCGACGAAAACGCCCGAAGTCAGGCACTGGTCAATCTGGTGCGGCGCAAGGGGCTGGAGCTGCTGCCGTGGACCCCGGAACTGCGCCAGTGGCAGGCGCGAGTCGCGTTGCTGCGTCAGCTCGACCTGGACGCCAAAGGCGAAAGCCAATGGCCGGATGTCAGCGACGCCACGCTGCTGAAAACCCTTGAAGACTGGCTGATGCCGTACTTGGGCAAGGTCTCGCGCCTCAGTCATTTCGCCAACCTCGACCTGTCGAGCATCGTGCGCAATCTGCTGCCATGGCCACTGCCGCAACAGCTCGACGAACAGGCACCCCATCACCTGAGCGTGCCGTCGGGCTCGTCGATTCGACTCGACTACAGCGAGCAACCGCCGATTCTCGCCGTGCGCTTGCAGGAGCTGTTCGGCCTCGCCGACACACCGCGCATCGCCGGCGGCCGGCAGGTGGTCAAGCTGCACCTGCTGTCGCCCGCACGGCGTCCGGTGCAGGTGACGCAGGATCTGGCCAACTTCTGGCGCAGCACCTATGCCGAAGTGAAGAAGGATCTGAAGGGGCGGTATCCGAAGCACTATTGGCCGGATGATCCGCTGGTGGCTGAAGCCACCGCCCGGGCCAAGCCGCGCGGTACGTGAGGGTCAGCGGCTGGCCTTGGCGGTCAGCTGCTCCCGGCAATAATCGGCAAACAACTGCGCCGGTTTGGTCAGTTGTCCGCGTTTGAGCCACGCGGCCACGAGGCCTGAGCCGGTGACGTCTTCGACGATGTCCACGCACACGACTTTCTTGCCGTCGTAGGTGCATTCCGAGTGCGGGCGGGTCACCAGGATCGAGAAGCCGAAACCCTGGCCGACCATGCCGCGCACCATTTCGATCGACGGCGAGCTGAAATCGATGCGTGGCGACAGCCCGAGTTCTTCGAACAGGCTGACGAAGTAGGTGCGGCTCGGTTGCACGTCGAGCAGGATCATCGGTTCCAGGCACAAGTCCCGCAGCGAAACCTGCTTGAGCTGGGCGAAGCGGTGATCTGCCGGGAGCAGGGCGTAAGGCCGTTGGGCCGGCATCAGGGGTTCGGTTTCGATGGTGGCGTCGAGGTCGTGTTTGTAGAGGATTGCCAGGTCGAAGGTGCCCGAGGTCAGGCCTTGCACCAGTTCCTGTTGTTCGCCGTCGCGGATGCGGATCTTCACCCCCGGATACAGCGCCGAGAAGCCGGCAATCAGTTGCGGCAGGTACAGCGGCGCCACCGTTTCAAAACAGCCGATATCGATCTGCCCGGCCACCACGTCGTTGTCGGCGAGGGCGTTCTGTTCGAACTCCTTGGCCATGCGCAGCAGTTCCTGGGCCTTGCGGAAGAACCGCGCGCCACTCGGTGTCAGGGACACGCCCTGAGCGTGATGGCGGATCAGCAGTTGCACGCCGAAGCTGTCTTCCAGCCCCTTGATCGCCGTGGAAATCGCTGGTTGCGCGATGTACAGCTTGCGCGACGCTTCGGCGACGCTGCCGCATTCGACGGTGGTGATGAAGTATTTCAACTGACGCAGGTTGTAAGCGGCCACGGTGAACCTCAAAGCGAACGGATTCCACATCCAAGCAATTTGTAAGCCGCCGGCCTCCGTTCTGTCGGCGGTTTTTTGTCTCTGAACAATAGCCCCATACGCGCGCGAAGGGGCCATCGGCTGGTTACCTTTTTTATTGTCTGCGAAGACATTTTTACTGGTTTTAGCTCGCACAAGCCTGAGCGACTATCGACTGCGCAGTGTTCGCAAAAGAATAAAAGTCCAAGGAGCAACCACCGTGTTCGAGCTTGCAGACTGGCAGCGCAAGGCCGCTGAATTGAGCTATCCGAGCCATGCCGTGATCAACGGCAAACTGCGTGCGGCGCAGTCGGGGCAGACCTTTGCCGCGATCAACCCGGCCACCGGCCAGCTGCTGGCAAACGTCGCCGCGTGTGGTGAAGAGGATGTCGACGCGGCGGTGCAGAATGCGCGACAGGTGTTCGAGGCCGGCACCTGGGCCGGGCGTTCACCGACCGAGCGCAAGCAAGTGCTGCTGCGGCTGGCGGATCTGATTCTGGCCCATCGCGAAGAGCTGGCGCTGCTCGATTCGCTGAACATGGGCAAGCCGGTGACGGACGCTTACAACATCGACGTCCCGGGCGCCGCCGGGGTGTTTCGCTGGTACGCCGAAAGCCTCGACAAACTCTACGATCAGGTCGCGCCGAGCGCCTCGAATGTACTGGCGACCATCACCCGCGAAGCGCTGGGCGTGGTCGCCGCCGTGGTGCCGTGGAATTTCCCGCTGGACATGGCCGCGTGGAAACTCGCACCGGCGCTGGCGGCGGGCAACTCGGTGATCCTCAAACCCGCCGAGCAATCACCGTTCTCCGCATTGCGTCTGGCCGAGCTGGCGCTGGAAGCCGGGCTGCCGGCCGGTGTGCTGAACGTGCTGCCGGGGCTTGGAGAGCAGGCCGGCAAAGCTTTGGGCCTGCACCCGGATGTCGATTGTCTGGTGTTCACCGGCTCGACCCAGGTCGGCAAATATTTCATGCAGTACTCCGCACAGTCGAACCTCAAGCAGGTATGGCTGGAGTGCGGCGGCAAGAGCGCCAACCTGGTGTTCGCCGACTGCAAGGATCTGGATCTGGCGGCGCAGAAAGCCGCGTTCGGGATCTTCTTCAATCAGGGCGAGGTCTGCTCGGCCAACTCGCGGTTACTGGTGGAACGCTCGATTCATGACCAGTTCGTTGAACGGCTGAAGGCTCAGGCCGAACGCTGGCAGCCGGGCGATCCGCTGGACCCGGCGAGTGCGGCCGGGGCAATCGTCGATACTCGTCAGACCGAAAGCATTCTGCGCTTCATCAACCAGGCCGAGCGCGAAGGCGCGACCCGCGTCTGCGGCGGGCGGCAGCTGAGTTTCAACGGCTCGGACAACTTCATTCAGCCCACGATTTTCACCGGCGTGCAGCCGCACATGACCCTGTTTCGCGAAGAAGTGTTCGGCCCGGTGCTGGCGGTGATTCCGTTCGATGACGAGGCCCACGCCTTGCGACTGGCCAACGACAGCGTCTACGGTCTGGCGGCGTCGCTGTGGACCGATGATCTGCACCGCGCGCACCGGGTGGCGCGGCAATTGCGAGCCGGTACGGTGTCGGTCAACAGCGTCGATGCGCTGGACGTGACCGTGCCGTTCGGCGGCGGCAAACAATCCGGGTTCGGCCGCGATCTGTCGCTGCACTCGTTCGACAAATACACCCAGTTGAAAACCACCTGGTTTCAACTGCGCTCATGACAGCCGCTCACAACAAAAAAGGAGATCCGGCGATGACCACCTCACGTGAAACCCGCGACTACCAGGCCGCCGATGCAGCGCACCACATTCATGCGTTCGTCGACCAGAAGGCCCTCAACGACGAAGGCCCACGGGTGATGGTGCGCGGTGACCGCCTGCATCTGTGGGACAACGATGGTCGGCGTTACCTCGACGGCATGTCCGGGCTGTGGTGCACCAACCTCGGCTACGGGCGCAAGGATCTGAACGCCGCGGCGAGCCGGCAACTGGAGCAGTTGCCGTACTACAACATGTTTTTCCACACCACCCACCCGCAGGTGATCGAGCTCTCCGAGCTGCTGTTCAGCCTGCTGCCGGGGCACTACAGCCACGCGATCTACACCAACTCCGGCTCCGAGGCCAACGAGGTGCTGATCCGTACCGTGCGCCGTTACTGGCAGGTGCTGGGCAAGCCCGAGAAGAAAATCATGATCGGCCGCTGGAACGGTTATCACGGTTCGACCTTGGCCGCGACGGCCCTCGGCGGCATGAAGTTCATGCACGAAATGGGCGGGATGATTCCCGACATCGCACACATCGACGAGCCGTACTTCTTCGCCCACGAAGGCAACCTGACACCGGCTGAATTCGGCCAGCGAGCGGCGCAGCAACTGGAAGCGAAGATCCTCGAACTGGGCGCCGACAAGGTTGCAGGCTTCATCGCCGAACCGTTCCAGGGTGCGGGCGGGATGATCTTCCCGCCGGAAAGCTACTGGCCGGAAATCCAGCGTATCTGCCGCAAGTACGACGTGCTGTTGTGTGCCGATGAAGTGATCGGCGGCTTCGGTCGCACCGGTGAATGGTTCGCCCACGAATACTTCGGTTTCGAGCCGGACACCCTGTCCATCGCCAAGGGCCTGACCTCTGGTTACATCCCGATGGGCGGCCTGATCCTGTCGAAGAAAATGGCCGACGTGCTGGTGGAGCAGGGCGGTGTGTTCGCCCACGGCCTGACCTATTCCGGGCACCCGGTAGCGGCGGCGGTGGCGATTGCCAACCTCAAGGCCTTGCGCGATGAAGGCGTGGTGACGCGGGTCAAGGATGACATCGGCCCGTACCTGCAACAGTGCCTGCGCGAGGTGTTCGGCAATCACCCGTTGGTGGGCGATATCCAGGGCACGGGCATGGTCGCGGCGTTGCAACTGGCCGAAGACAAGGCCACGCGCAAGCGCTTCGCCAATGAGAACGACATCGCCTGGCGCTGCCGCACGATCGGTTTTGAAGAGGGGGTGATCATTCGCTCGACCCTGGGGCGGATGATCATGGCGCCGGCGCTGATTGCCAGTCGTGAAGAGATTGACGAGCTGGTGGGCAAGACGTTGAAAGCGCTGGATCGTACGGCGCAGGAATACGGCCGGCTCTAACTCCCCCGATCGCTCGTTCCGTGTCCTGATCGTTCCCACGCTCTGCGTGGGAATGCCTCAAGGGACGCTCCGCGTTCCAGCTCTCGAATGGGACGCAGAGCGTCCCGGGCTGCATTCCCACGCAGAGCGTGGGAACGATCTCCGCCAGACTTTTTCCCAATCTGCACCCACCTCGGGCACCCCCGCCCGACGCGCCCTTTCGCGGTGCGCACTACCCAGTTTTTTCATCGTTCGCGTCTAACTATTTCCTCGTTTTCCTGACGCCAAGCCTGGGTCAACATCGATTTCGCCAGCCAAGGCATTGCCCGCCAGAGTCCAGCAGAGACCGCAGCGTGCAATCGCGACACCACGGCTGGCCGTACTGCCCATGACAACTAAATCAACAGCGTTGGGAGTGCTCCATGAACAAGTCCTTGTTTACCCGTCTTGCATGTCCTCTGGCGATTTCCGCCCTTTGCGTCACCGCCGCCCAGGCCGGCACCTTGTCGATTGGCCACACCACGTGGGTCGGTTACGGCACCCTGTATCTGGCTCAGGATCTGGGCTACTTCAAGGAAAACGGCCTGACCGTCGAATTGCCGGTGGTCGAAGAAGCGTCGATGTACATGGCCGCCCAGGCGTCCGGGCAATTGTCCGGCTCGGCCTCGACCATCGACGAAGTGCTCAAGTACCGCCCGCAATTCTGCTTCAAAGCCGTGGCCGCGCTGGATGACAGCCATGGCGGCGACGGCGTGCTGGTCGGCAAGAACGTCAAGAGCCTGCAAGAACTCAAAGGCCAGGCCGTGGCCGTCAACGAAGGGTCGACCTCGCAGTTCTGGCTCTCGTACCTGCTGAAAAAGAACGGCATGAGCATGAGCGACATTACCGTGCAGAACATGACCGCCGACGATGCCGCTACCGCGTTCATTGCCGGTCGCGTGCCTGCCGCCGTGACCTGGGAGCCGCATCTGTCGATGGTGCGCGACAAGCAGCAGGGCAAGGTGCTGATCGACAGCAGCAGTACGCCTGGCGTGATCGTCGATGTGGTGGCGCTCAATTGCTCGGTGATCGAGAAGCAGCCGGAAGACGTCAAGGCGCTGGTCGCCGGCCTCTACAAAGCCGTGCAGTTCACCAAGGACCATCCACAGAAAGCCTACGAAATCATGGCCAAGGGCGTCGGCGGTTACCTGTCCGATCCGAAGGAACTGGCCGCCGCCGCGCAGGGCGTGCGCTTCTACGATCAGGCCATGAGCGAAAAACTCCTTGGCTCGCCGGGCAAGCCGGGTGACAGCGCGCCGCTGATCAAACTGGCCAACGAAACCGCCAGCGAATTGCAGGGCAAGCCCTACAACGTCAGCAATGACGATCTGGTGGATAACCGTTTCGTCAGCCCGCTCTAGGAGACTGGTCATGTTCAAGCGCAATTCATGGCTGAGCCGCTGCATCACGCCGAAGACCGGATTGCCGGTGCCGGTGGTGTGGAGCGCCAGCGGTCTGGCCTGGATGTTGCTGGTCGGCCTGTGGGCCGGGTTGTCCTATGGCGGAATCGTGCCGGGGATGTTCCTGCCGACGCCCGGCGCGGTGGTCGAAGCCGCCGTGCGCCTGAGCCGTGACGGCACCTTGGGCCAGCATGTCTGGGCCAGTGTAGAAGTGGTGATGGTCGGTTTCATCGTGTCGTCGCTGGTGGCGGTGCCGCTGGGTTTGCTGATGGGCAGCTTTCGCATCGTCCAGGCGTTCCTCGAACCGCTGGTCAACTTCATCCGCTATCTGCCGGTGACCTCGTTCGTGCCGCTGTTCATCCTGTGGATCGGTATCGGTCTGGAGCAACGGGTGTCGGTGATCATTTTCGGCGTGTTCTTCCAGCAACTGGTGATGATCGCCGACGTGTCCAAAGGCATCTCCAAGGATTTGATCAACGCCTCCTACACCCTCGGCTCCAACCGGCGTGACGCGGTGCTGCACGTGATCGCCCCGGCGTCGTTGCCCGGTGTGCTCGACACCTTGCGGGTGACCATGGGCTGGGCCTGGACGTATCTGGTGGTCGCCGAACTGGTCGCCGCATCGAGCGGCCTCGGTTACTTGAGCCTCAAGGCCATGCGCGGCTTTCAGGTCGACGTGATTTTTCTCGCCATCGCGATCATCGGCCTGCTCGGCCTGGTCACCGATCAACTGTTCCGCTTCTTGCGTTTGAGGATTGCCGCATGGGCTCAGTAACCGCTGCCAACCGTCGTTTCATCGAGCCGGTCGCCGCACCGGCCCACGCCGCGCCAAGGTTGCAGGTGGACAAGGTCAGCCTGCGCTACAGCAAACCCGGCGGCGGTACGTTTACCGCGCTGGAAGAAGTGTCGTTCGAGGTGCCGGACCAGCAGTTCGCGGTACTGGTCGGGCCGTCCGGTTGCGGCAAGTCGAGCCTGCTGTACCTTACCGCCGGGCTGGCCGAGCCGACCTCCGGCGATATCTACGTTGGCGGTCAGCAAGTGCAGGGCCCCGGCGCGGATCGCGGGATGGTGTTTCAGAGCTACACGCTGTTCCCGTGGCTGACCGTGCGGCAGAACGTCGAGTTCGGCCTCAAGCGCCGGGGCATGCCGGCGGCGCGGCGCAAGGAAATCGTCGATCACTATGTGCATGAAGTCGGCTTGTCCGGGTTTGCCGACAACTACGCCAAGCAGTTGTCCGGCGGCATGATGCAACGGGTGGCGATTGCCCGGGCGCTGGCCAACGATCCGCAGATCCTGCTGATGGACGAACCCTTCGGTGCCCTGGACAGCCAGACCCGCCTGCAAATGCAGCAGCTGTTATTGCGGGTGTGGGGCAACAGCAAGAAGACCGTGTTGTTCGTCACCCACGACATCGACGAAGCGATCCTGCTCGGCGATCGGGTGTATGTGATGGGCGCCAGGCCGGGGCGGATCAAGCAGATTCTCGATGTGCCGATCGAACGCCCGCGCACGCTGGACATGGTGATGGAACGCTCGTTCATCGACATGAAGCGGCAGATCTTCGGGCTGTTGCACGACGATCTCGAAGAGGCTCATTGAGGTCAGTTGGGTGGCAGGAGGAACTTCGCAATCACCGGTAAATGATCGGAGATGCGCAAGGTGTCGTCCTGCCGCACCGTGGCTTCGACCCGTTTGATCTTCGGGCTGTAGAACAGGTAATCGACCGTGCGGTCCGGGCCGTTGAGGCCGGGGTCGTTGGGGTAGTGGGTCAGCCACTTGGCGCGGTCGATGCCGCTGGCTTCGTTGTTGGTCGGGATCATCGGGTATTTGTCCCACAGCACATGCAGCGCACTGTCGGCGGAGTAGGGCGTGCGCTGCTCGGTGGGCAGGCGCCGGTACTGGCCGAGCGGCAACAGGTTGAAGTCGCCGCCGATCAGCCACGGCGTGCCGTGGCTTTCGTGTTTGTCGAGGACCTTGGCCACCGCTGTCACCTGCGCTTGCAAGGTGTCGTCCGGTTGGGTGGCGCGATCCAGATGGGTGTTGAACACCACCAGTTGCCCGCCATCGCTGAGCGGCAAAGTGGTGGCGAGCAGCGCATCTTTCGGCTGGAACTGACGGCTGATGAGGTTCGCTGGCTGCACCGGTAATTGCAGGCGCTCGGCGTGTTCGATGCGGTAGCGGCTGAGGGTGGCGAGCTGCCGGCCGACGCTGCCGAAGATGTGCGGATCCGGGACGAAATCGGCCTTCCAGTCGAAGGCGTGGGCGCTGCACGGGTAGAGGTCGGTCAGACGCTCCTGCAACAGCTTGAGCTGGTTCTGGTAGTCGCTGGCCTTGGCGCCGTCATCCAGTTCCTGCAACAGCACCACGTCGGGCTGTTCGTCGCGGATCACTCGCGCGACTTCATCGAGGCTGAAGGCCATGTCTTCCGGAGTCGGGGCTTCGTCGTCGCCTTGCGCCAGGTCATTCCAGAACACGTAGCGCTTGCCGGCCAGGTATTGCACGTTCCAGGTCATGACCTTCAGAGCCTGACCGGGGACCAGCATCGGCGGTTGCCCGGTGCAACTGACCGGCAGGGTTTCCCGGGCGTCGGGGCGCCAGGTCAGGCTGTAGATCAGCGTGCCGATCAGGGCGAGGACGAACAGTGCGGGCAACAGGATGTAGCGCAGTAGACGGGTCATGGCTCGGCTTATAGCGATACGGAAGTGGTCCCGAGCATACCCGAGACCCATCCATCAGCCCAAGCTCGGTGCAGTCAGACTATTCCGTCACGTTTGTCGGGCAATTCGCTAATCAGCATGAACAGGCGGAACAGCACCACGCTAGTGAACAGTTGCAGGAAGCTGTGGCCACTGTCGATCAGCACCGCAATCAAAGGATTCTGCGGATCGGGATAGACCTGCAAAGTCAGGCCCTTGAGCAGCCACAGCGGCCCCATCACACACAGAATGCACACCAGAATCCGCAGAAAATGCCCACGACTCAGGCGCAGGCTTTCCTTCATCGCCTGCAGCGGACCGTAACCGCGCAGCACCAGCAGGTATTCGCCGAAGGCCAGAGTGACCATCAGCCACAGCCCCGGCAGGAAATACAGGGACAGCCCGAGCAGGATCAACAGCGTGTTCAGTGCAGTCAGCAGAGCGAAGCGCGGCCACAGACGAGCGGCCATCGCCAGCAGATCGCGGGTTTGCGGGGATTCGCCGCGGGTGCGGGCATCGAGGAAAAGAATCAGCGCGGCGGTGTACAGCGGATACACCAGCAGGCCGACGATCACGCTGATGGCCGAGTAGCCGTCCGGATCGCTGGCATGGTCGACCACCTGTTGCAGCACGGCTTCGACAATCACCAGCGGCAGGCACAACTGGACGATCCGGCCCAGATTGCGTTTGAAGAAATACAGGGAGTCGCGCAGCACATCGAAGGCATTCATCAGTCGGTATCGCAGGTCAAAAACAGTGGCCCACTTTAACCGATGATCCGTTTCGCTGCGCAAACGTAAACGTTCGGTAAAGGTCATTGAAACATTCTGTTGCTGCCTCCATTACAGAGGTGCATCTTCTCCGACGTGGAGGAGGGCAACGTTATCCCCGGCAATCTACGAGGTCGCCATGAACAGCGAAGAACAAACCCTGATCGATGGACTGTTTTCCCGGCTGCAACAGGCCGAAACGGAGGCAGCCCCGCGCGACGCCCAGGCCGAGGCGCGGATCAAGGAACACCTGACGCGCCAGCCGGCCGCAGGTTATTTCATGACCCAGGCGATTCTGGTGCAGGAGGCTGCCCTCAAGAGCCTCGACGAACAGAACAAACAACTGACTCAACAGGTCAAGCAGTTGCAGGCCGAGCTGCAATCGGCCAAGGCCCAGAGCGCGCCACCGGCCTCCAGCGGCGGTGGCTTCCTGTCGAGCATCTTCGGTGGCAGCAGCTCGCGCCCGGCGCCGACCCAGAGCGCCCCGGCCTCCACCGGCGGCTGGCGTGAGCCGGCACCGCAGCAGAACTTCGGTGCCCCGGCGCCGCAACAGAACTTCGGCGCGCCACCACCGGGTTATGGCCAGCAACAAGCGGCCCCGGCGGCCGGCAGCAGCTTCCTCGGCGGTGCCCTGAAAACCGCCGCCGGTGTGGCGGGTGGCGTGATGCTGGCACAAGGCATCAGCAGCCTGTTCCATCACAACCAGCAGCCGGAAGAAATCGTCGAAGTCATCAAGGAAGAACCGGCCCAGGTCAACGATCAGAGCAACAGCGGCTGGGGCGATGACCAGCGCATGGCCAACAACGACTCCTACGGTAATGATCAGGGCGGCTTTGCCGACACCGACTACAGCGATGACAACTCATCGTTCTTCGATGACGACGATTCCTTCGTCTGATTCACCATTCGTCCGGGGCGCCTGATCGCCCCGGGCCGATTATTCGCGGAACCTTCCTTCGGGCTGGCATACTGAGTGCCTTTTTCGGGCCTGGTGCCTGATCCGGCTCATGCGCGTCAGCGCTCACAGGAACTCCGGTGAAAAAAATCGCAGTGTTCGCCGATGTGCAGAACCTCTACTACACCGTGCGTCAGGCCTATGGTTGCCACTTCAACTACGCGGCATTGTGGGCGGACATCAGCAAGGACGGGCAGATCGTCGAGGCCTACGCCTATGCGATCGACCGGGGCGACAGCAAACAGCAGCAGTTCCAGCAGATCCTGCGCAACCTCGGTTTCACCGTGAAACTCAAACCCTACATCCAGCGCAGCGACGGCTCGGCCAAGGGCGACTGGGACGTGGGCATCACCCTCGACATCATGGACGCCGCCGACCACGTCGACGAGATCGTCCTGGCCTCCGGTGATGGCGACTTCGACATGCTGCTCGAACGCATCATCAACAAACACGGCGTGCAAGCGGTGGCCTACGGCGTTCCCGGCCTGACCGCCAACTCGCTGATCCGCGCCGCCAGTCGTTACGTGCCGATCGAAGGCGCACTGCTGTTGAAAAATTGAGCGCAAGCTCAAGACTTGATTTGGACGGAGTACAACCCGGTTTGGAACGCATTGCAGTCATCGACTTTGAAACCACCGGCATCTCGCCGAGCAGCAGCTGCCGGGCCACGGAAATCGCCGTGGTCATGCTGGAAAACGGCCGCATCGTCGAGCGTTACCAGAGCCTGATGAACGCCGGCGTCCGCGTCCCGGCCTTCATCGAACAACTCACCGGCATCAGCAACGCCATGTTGCGCACAGCGCCGTCGGCCGAGCGGGTGATGAGCGAAGTCAACGAATTCGTCGGCTGCACACCCCTGCTGGCGCACAACGCCGCGTTCGACCAGAAGTTCTGGGACTTCGAACTGGGCCGGATCAAACGCACCCGTTTGCAGAACTTTGCCTGCTCGCTGTTGCTGGCGCGCCGCCTGATGCCGGCGGCGCCGAACCACAAGCTCGGTACGCTCACCACCTTCGCCCAATTGCCGCACACCGGCCAGGCGCACAGGGCGATGGCGGATGCGGAGATGGCGGCGAATTTGCTGGCGCATCTGGCGGATGAACTGCGGCACAAGCATGGGGTGCGGGAGCTATCGCACGACTTGCTGTGCAAATTGCAGAAAGTCCCGGCCGCTAAAGTTGGGGAGCATCTTCAGCGGTATCGTGGGCTATAAACTGTAAGCGTAAAATCTAGCTTTAAACAGAAGGTTTTTTCGTTGTAATTTATAAACTATCGATTTTTTCTGCTTGAATCGTGCTGTCAATTCTTAGATACTCGATCGGCATTTAATCGCTGCTCGATGATAGAGAGCTAAATATGCTTACCAAACTTGAAGCGCATGGTTTCAAAAATCTTCTTGATTTCTCTGTGTCCTTTGGTCCCTTCAATTGTATTGCGGGTCTGAATGGAGTCGGGAAATCAAATATATTCGATGCTATAAAGTTTCTTTCTTTGTTAAGTGATAAGACAATTGTAGAAGCCGCGCTAGCTGTCAGAGATTCTGAGTCTACTGATCCACTTGATGTCTTCTGGACGAACGGTGACTATCGTGTAGAGAGTTTAAAGCTTGCGGTTGAAATGATAGTGCCATTGGATATAGTCGACGACTTCGGTCGTAAAGCTCAAGCAACGTCAACCTTTTTACGATATGAAGTTGAGATCGCAAGAGACCCATCAGAAGAGAAGTCAGGCTCTTTGGGACTGTATTTGGCGCGTGAAACTCTCGTCCATATTAATAAGGGTGAAGCTACTAACCTGTTGCATTTTCCGTTGAGTGTTTCTCAATTTCGTGATCAGGTTGTATTGAATAAAAGAAAGGGTGCGGGGTTTATCTCTACTCAGAAGGTAGATGATGGCGTTGTAGAAATACATCTGCATCAAGATGGTGGGAGCAGTGGGCAGCCTCAAAAAATTCCGGCCAGATATATACCAAAGACAGTAGTTGCAAATACCAATAGTGCGGTGTGGCCAACTATTTTGGCTGCTAGGCGAGAAATGCAGTCGTGGAGATTTCTGTCGTTGGAGCCGAGCGCTATGAGGCGTTCGAATAAGATGCATGAAGAAACCAGCGTGGGTGCTGATGGTGGGAAGCTGGCGGCTGCTTTGCACAAACTTTATCGTAAAGATGCAAATGTTTATTCCCGAATTGCCAGTCGTTTGTCCGAGATTGTACCAACGTCAGATGTGAGAGTTGATGTCGATCAAGTTCGGCAGCTATTGACTGTTGAAGTAAAAGAACGCTCGGGTGCGTTCTTGCCAGCGCGTGCTCTTTCAGATGGTACGCTGAGATTTATGGCTTTGTGCATCATGGCTGAAGATCCTGACTTTAAGGGACTGCTGTGTTTCGAAGAACCTGAGAATGGTATTCATCCA
Source organism: Pseudomonas sp. R45(2017) (assembly GCF_002112305.1). NCBI lineage: Bacteria > Pseudomonadati > Pseudomonadota > Gammaproteobacteria > Pseudomonadales > Pseudomonadaceae > Pseudomonas > Pseudomonas sp. R45(2017). The sequence continues at coordinate 187,744 of NZ_NEHH01000009.1, forward strand.
GCAAAAATGGGGGCGATGTTATCACTGTTGAAAGAATTGGCAGTCGATACGGCCTATCCGGTTGGAGAGGATAATCCTATGCGTCAGATATTGATTGCGACGCACTCGCCCGTATTGGTAAAGCTTGAGTCTCCAGATGATTTGATTTATGCAGATGTAGTCAAAGTTCGGGGGCCCGATGGAATGCCGGCCTCAACGATTCGCTGTAAGAGCTTGCGTGAAAGCTGGCGATTTAAGTCTGGTTCTGAATGCATCGATAAGGGATCGATTATTGCTTATTTAGCACTCCCGCCAGATAGCCAGATCTCAATGGAATTCGACGAATAAGTCCAAAGGGCGCCAATGCATGAAAATAAGATTTGTTCTTACTGGAGAAGGCTCTTCTGATCTTCGTTTAGTTGAGCATATACAAACCATTTTGATTGGCGAAGGTTTTTCTGAAGTAAGCGGTGAGGTACCAGATTTAGGTATGTTTTCTCCGCCGGTGGGGCGTTCGGTTCGAGAAAAGCTACAGGCTCTAGTGAGATATTATCCTCATGCTGATGTGATATTTGTCCATCGAGATGCTGATAATGTTGGTGCGGATATTCGCGAACAAGAAATAGCTGAAGCTAGCGATGGAGTTGTGCCCTTGTCTAGAGTCGTTCCGGTCATCCCGGTTACGATGTTGGAAACTTGGTTGCTTGCAGATGTTGATGCTATAAAACTGGTTGCGGGTAATTCAAGCTTTCGTGGAGCCTTGAACAGTGTACCTGCTATGCGTCGACTCGAATCAACTCGTGATACGAAGCAACTTTTGATGGACGCTCTTTGCGAAGCAAGCGAAACACAAGGTGCTCGTTTAGCAAAATTTAAAAAGCGATTTTCTGAAATGCGAGCGAGATTAACTATAGACTTGAATCCGGAAGGGCCCGTTAAGGGATTGGCGTCCTATCAGGATTTTCGACGAAAAGTTAGTTCTTTCTCCCAAGCATTTCTCAATTCGTAATAACTTGTTGGACTGTTCCCGTTTACGAAAGCGAAACGGGACAGTTACTGCTTTTTATTTATACAGTCTTCTAATTTCCCCAATGGCACCCGCTTCTCTATCGCACTCGACAACACGATCGACGTCTTGCTGAACCCGAATTTCGCCACCCGGTTGATCAGCTCTTCCAGCTCGGTCATCGAACCTACCGCGGCCTTCATAATCACGCACGGATCGCCCGTCACTCGAAAGCACTCGGTCAGTTGCGGAATTTTCACCATTTCGTCGTAGACCTTTTGACTGCCGTTCTGGTGGAGGCGCAATTCGATCACGCACTGGATCGGCAAGCCGATTTTCGACAGGTCGATGTTCGCCTGATACCCGGTAATTACTCCGGCCGCCTCAAGTTTGGCCACGCGCTCGGCGACGGCGGGGGCGGAGAGGTTCACTTTGCGGGCGAGGTCGGCGTAGGACGCGCGACCGTTTTCGAGCAGGGCGCTGAGCAGCATGCGGTCGTATTTGTCCAAGGTCGGACTCCTGAAAATGCCAGACTTTCGAAATCGCGGTTCATGCCGTCGATCTCCGTGTTTTCGAAAGTGTACCGGCGCTATAAACAGGTTTTGTAACTTATTTTTAGCGGTTGGCCTTTCTAGAATAATCAATCCCCTGAGTCTGACTTTCGAGCTGCCCATGTCTGCCTTGCGCCGTTTTTCCTTGCCCTTGATCGCCGCGTTTTTTGCGTTGTACGTGATTTGGGGATCGACCTATCTGGTGATCCGCATCGGCGTCGAGTACTGGCCGCCGCTGATGCTCGGCGGCGTGCGCTTCGTGATTGCCGGCACTCTGATGTACGCGTTCCTGCGCTGGCGCGGTGCACCGGCGCCGACCTGGGCGCAGTGGAAGGCGGCGGGGATCATCGGGATTCTGTTGCTCAGTTTCGGTAACGGCGCAGTGACGCTGGCCGAGCACAGTGGCGTGGCCTCGGGTGTCGCGGCGTTGGCGGTGGCGACGGTGCCGCTGTTCACTTTGCTCTGCGGTTATCTCTGGGGGGCGCGCAACACCCGCCTGGAGTGGGCCGGGGTGGTGATGGGGATTATCGGCATCGCGATGCTCAACATGGGCTCCAACCTGCAATCGAGTCCGCTGGGCGCGGCGTTGCTGATTTTCGCGGCAGCGAGCTGGGCGTTCGGTTCGGTGTGGAGCAAACACCTGCCGCTGCCTCAGGGCGCAATGGCCAGTGCCGTGGAAATGCTGGTTGGTGGCGTGGTGCTGTTGATCGGCAGCGCGGCCAGCGGTGAACACCTGCAGGCTATGCCGCCGCTGGAAGGCTGGCTGGCGCTGGCGTACCTGATCTTCTTTGGCTCGATCATCGCTTTCAACGCTTACATGTATCTGTTGAAAAACGTTCGTCCGGCGGCAGCCACCAGTTATGCCTACGTCAACCCGGCGGTGGCGGTGTTGCTGGGGATCGTGTTTGTCGGCGAGACCATCGGCATCGAAGAAGCGCTGGCAATGCTGGTGATCATCGGCGCGGTGGTGCTGATCAGTCTGCCACAGTGGCGGCGTCCGGCGCGGTCGCCGGTGGTCAGCGAGCCGGCTGCCGCAGCGAAGGTCATAGCGACGGAGCAGCGTGCGAATTAGGGTAAACTGCGCGCCATCGCATACTCGTTTTGCACAATCTGCTCTGATTTTTCCTACGGTACTCCCATGACTTTCGCCACCCTTGGCCTGATCGAACCCTTGCTGCGCTCCCTCGAGAAGCTCGGCTACCAGACCCCGACGCCGGTGCAGGCGCAGGCCATTCCGGCCGTGCTGGCCGGTCGCGACCTGATGGCCGCGGCCCAGACCGGCACCGGCAAGACAGCCGGTTTCGCCTTGCCGCTGTTGCAACTGCTGGCGATGGAAGGGCCGAAAGTCACCGCCAACTCGGTGCGTGCGCTGATTCTGGTGCCGACCCGCGAGCTGGCCGAACAAGTCCACGAAGCCGTGCGCCAGTACGCTGAAAACCTGCCGCTGCGCACTTATGCAGTGTACGGCGGCGTCAGCATCAACCCGCAAATGATGAAGCTGCGTGGCGGCGTCGATCTGCTGGTGGCGACTCCGGGCCGTCTGCTCGATCTGTTCCGCCAGAACGCGCTGAAGTTCAACCAGCTGCAAACTCTGGTGCTGGACGAAGCCGACCGCATGCTCGACCTGGGCTTTTCCGAGGAGCTGGCGAACATTTACCGCGCGCTGCCGAAGAAACGTCAGACGTTGCTGTTCTCCGCAACCTTCTCCGATGACATCCGCCTGCTGGCCGGGCAGATGCTCAACGATCCGCTGAGCATCGAAGTCAGCCCGCGCAACGTGGCCGCCAACACCGTCAAGCAGTGGGTGGTGACGGTGGACAAGAAGCGCAAGCCGGAACTGTTCGTGCACCTGATGCGCAAGAACAAGTGGAAGCAGGTGCTGGTGTTCGCCAAGACCCGTAATGGTGTGGACGCGCTGGTCGAGAAACTTCAGGGCCTGGGCGTGAACGCCGACGGTATCCACGGCGACAAGCCGCAAGCGACCCGGCAGCGGGCGCTGGATCGGTTCAAGCTGAGCGAAGTGCAGATTCTGGTGGCCACTGATGTTGCTGCCCGTGGTCTGGATATCGAAGATTTGCCGCTGGTGGTCAACTTTGATCTGCCGATCGTGGCCGAGGATTACATTCACCGTATCGGCCGGACTGGCCGCGCGGGTTCGACCGGTGAGGCGATCTCGCTGGTGTGCGCTGATGAAGTGAACATGTTGTCGGCGATTGAAATGCTGACTCGCAGCACGTTGAAGCGTGAGGTTGAGCCGGACTTCGTGCCGGAGCACCGCGTGCCGGACACCGATGCCAGTGGCCAGGTGATCAAGAAGCCGAAGAAACCGAAGAAGCCGAAAGCTTCCGGTGGTGGCGGTGGCAAGCGCAATCTGGGCAAGTGGGTGGACAGCGGCGAGACTCAGGCGCCGGAGCCTTCGATCAAGCCTGTGCGCAAGGTGCCGGTGTTCAATACCGGGCCGCGTAAGCGTAAGCCTTAAAGATTGCCTTAAAGATCAAAAGCCCCCTCACCCTAGCCCTCTCCCGGGGGGAGAGGGGACTGATCGAGTTGTTTTTGCGAGTTACGTCGACCTGAAATATCGAGTCGAACTCAAGTTATGAAAAACACTTGATCGATAAATCCATAAACGACTCGGTCTTTCAGGTCGATGTATGACGCCAGACACCGCGGTCTGCTCCCTCTCCCTCCGGGAGAGGGCTGGGGTGAGGGGAAAGGGGCGACCCGATCTCAGCGTCGTAACCAGTCCAGCATCCCCAACCCCGCCGCCCGGCCACTGGCAAAGCACGCCGTCAGCAGATACCCGCCCGTCGGCGCTTCCCAATCCAGCATCTCCCCCGCACAAAACACCCCCGGCAACGCCTTGAGCATCATCCGCTCGTCCATCGCCTCGAACGTCACCCCGCCGGCACTACTGATCGCCTCGTCCAGCGGACGGGTTTTCACCAGCGTCAGCGGCAAAGCCTTGATCGCCCGGGCCAACATTGCCGGATCAGCAAACGTCGCTGCATCAGTGAGTTCTCGCAGAAGCGCCGCTTTCACCCCATCAATCCCGACCTGACTGTGCAGGTGCTTGGCCATCGAGCGCGAACCCCGTGGTTTGCTCAACGCCGCCTGCAATTTATCCACAGGTCGGCCGGGCAGCAGGTCGATGTGAATGGTCGCGGCACCGTGCAGATTGATCGCCTCACGAATCGGCGCTGACAGCGCGTAGATCAGGCTGCCCTCGATGCCGGTCGCGGTGATCACGCATTCACCCAAACGCGGAACATCGTCGTTCAAACCGATGGCGATGTTTTTCAACGGTGCTCCTGCGAATTTGCTGACCATCAACTCGCTCCAGGCCTGCACCTCGAAGCCGCAGTTACTCGGCTGCAACGGCGCCAGTCCTACGCCGCGTTGCTCCAGCGGCAGCATCCACGCGCCGTCGGAGCCAAGCCGCGACCAGCTGCCGCCGCCGAGGGCGAGCAGGGTGGCATCGGGGTTGAGGGTTTTCTCGCCTTCCGGGCTGTCGATGCGCAGCGCGCCGTTTTCGTCCCAGCCGAGCCAGCGGTGGCGGGTGTGGATAACCACGCCGCTGTCGCGCAGGCGCTTGAGCCAGGCGCGCAGCAATGGCGCGGCTTTCATGTCGGTGGGGAACACCCGGCCGGAGCTGCCGATGAAGGTTTCGATGCCCAGTTCGTTGATCCAGCGGCACAGTGCGTCGGCGTCGAACGCGCGCAGCAGCGGGGCGATGTTCGGGGCGCGTTCGGCGTAGCGCGAGAGGAAGGCCGGGTAGGCTTCGGAGTGGGTGATGTTCATGCCGCCGACCCCGGCCAGCAGGAACTTGCGGCCCACCGAGGGCATGCCGTCGTACAGATCGACGCGGACTCCGGCCTGGCTCAGCACTTCGGCGGCCATCAGGCCGGCGGGGCCACCGCCGATGATGGCGACGTGAGCGGGAAGGGCGGCAGAAGTCTGGGTCATGGCAGCGGCAATAGCGTGGCGGAATAAGCCGCGCATTCTAGCAGCAGCGACCATCGTCAGGCCTGATCAAAAAACAACCAGCGCGCTGCAAGCCATGTTCAGCGTGGGCTGTAGTCCCTTTCGCTCAGGTTATCCACAGGCCGTTCCACAGCCACTGTGGGTAACGCAGCACAACTCAATGACAACCCGATGACTGCCAGACGCGCTGCGCACTGTGATGCAAGATGCCGTGGCGGCGGGCGAGGGCCTGGCGATCCTTGCTGTATCCGCCGCCGATCACGCCGACCACCGGGATGTCGCGGCCCAGGCAGTGGCGCATCACGCTTTCGTCGCGGGCGGCGACGCCTTCGTCAGTCAGTTGCAGATAACCGAGGGCGTCGTCCTTGTGCACGTCGACGCCGGCGTCGTACAGCACCAGATCAGGCTGATACAGCGGCAGCAGATAGTTGAGCGCGTCGTCGACCACTTTCAGGTAATCGGCATCGCCCATGCCGTTGGGCAGCGGAATGTCCCAGTCACTTTCGGCCTTGCGTGCAGGAAAGTTCTTTTCGCAGTGCAGGGAAACGGTGATTGCTTCCGGGGTGTTGTGCAGAATCCGTGCAGTGCCGTCGCCCTGATGCACGTCGCAGTCGAAGATCAGCACCCGGTTCACCCGGCCGCTTTGCAGCAAATAGTGACTGATGATTGCCAGGTCATTGAAGATGCAGAACCCGGCGGGGTAGTCGTAGTGGGCGTGATGGGTGCCACCGGCGAGGTGACAGGCCAGGCCATGTTCCAGGGCTTTCTCTGCCGCGAGAATCGAACCGCCGACCGCCCGCACCGTGCGTCGGGCCAAGGCTTCGTTCCACGGCAGACCGAGGCGCCGCTGGTCTTCGCGGGACAACTCGCCACTCATGTAGCGTTCGATATAACCGCGGTCATGGGCCAGGGTGAGAATGTCGGCGGGGCACAGTTCAGGGCGCAGCAGGTCTTCGTCGCGGGTCAGGCCGCTGTCCACCAGGTGATCGCGCAGCAGGCGGAACTTGTCCATGGGGAAGCGGTGTTCCGCCGGGAATTCCGGGCTGTAGTCTTCGTGGTAGATCAGCGGCAACGGCATGGTGGACTATTCATAAAGGCTGCAGGAAAGAGTGCAAAGCCTAACAGCGATGTAGACTGACGGCATCAAGCGGAGGGGCGGGATGGAACCGATACTGGAGCTGGAAAGCGCAAGGCTGCTGATGCGCCAATGGCAGGACGAGGATTTGCCGGCGTTCGCGGCAATGTGCGCCGACCCGCAGGTGATGCGCTACTTCCCCGCGCCCTTGAGCCGGCTGGAAAGCGCCGCGTTGATCGGCCGGGTGCGCGGGCATTTTGCCGAACACGGTTATGGCCTGTGGGCGCTGGAGCGCAAGGACAGCGGCGAGTTCATCGGTTTTACCGGGCTCGGCGTGGTCGGTTTCGACGCGCCGTTCACCCCGGCGGTGGAAATCGGCTGGCGGCTGGCCAAGGAACACTGGGGCCTCGGTTATGCCAGCGAGGCGGCGTGGACTGCGCTGCGCTGCGGTTTTGACCGGTTAGCCCTGAAGGAAATCGTGTCCTTTACTGCGCAGAGCAATCTGCCGTCGGAAAAAGTCATGCAGGCGATCGGCATGCATCACGATCCAGCCGACGATTTTGATCACCCGAAACTGGCGGTCGACCATCCGTTGCGTCGACATGTGTTGTACCGCATCACCCGGGAGCAATGGCTGCAGACCCTGCATGGCTAAGCCGACACGGACGTTTACAATGGCGCGATCATTGGCTCGCGCCAGAATCTGAATTGGCCGCCGCAGTCAGGACTGCGCGGCATAGCGTTGTGTGAGGAGAGTCTGAATGAGCCAAGTGTTGGAAGATCTGGTGGATCTGCTGACCCTCGAACCGATCGAGGAAAACCTGTTCCGTGGTCGCAGTCAGGATCTGGGCTTTCGCCAGTTGTTCGGCGGCCAGGTATTGGGCCAGTCGCTGTCGGCGGCCAGTCAGACCGTTGAAGAAACGCGCCATGTGCATTCGATGCACGGTTATTTCCTGCGTCCGGGCGATGCCAAGTTGCCGGTGGTCTACTCGGTGGACCGCGTGCGGGACGGCGGCAGTTTCAGCACCCGCCGCGTGACCGCGATCCAGAAGGGCCACCCGATTTTCACTTGCAGCGCGTCGTTTCAGTACGACGAAGAAGGCTTCGAACACCAGAGCCAGATGCCGCAAGTGGTCGGCCCGGAAAACCTGCCGTCGGAGCTGGAACTGACCCAGCAACGCGCGCACCTGATCCCGGAACACATGCGCGAAAAGCTGCTGTGCCCGAAGCCGATCGAAGTGCGCCCGGTCACCGAAAAAGACCCGTACAACCCGCAACCGGCGGATCCGGTCAAGTACGTGTGGTTCCGCGCCGACGGCGCCTTGGCCGACATCCCGGCGCTGCACAAATACCTGCTGGCCTACGCCTCGGACTTCGGTCTGCTGACCACCTCGATGCTGCCCCACGGCAAATCGGTCTGGCAGAAAGACATGCAGGTCGCCAGCCTTGACCACGCCTTGTGGTTCCACAACGATCTGCGCGCCGATGACTGGTTGCTCTACGCCATGGACAGCCCGTGGGCCGGCAACTCGCGCGGGTTCTCCCGTGGCAGCGTGTTCAACCGCGCCGGACAACTGGTGGCGTCGGTGACTCAGGAAGGCCTGATCCGTCATCGCAAGGACTGGGCATGAGTCTGGCGGATGTGCGGCACTGGGTGTTCGACATGGACGGCACCCTGACCGTCGCCGTGCATGACTTCGCGGCGATTCGCGTGGCGCTGGCGATCCCGCCGGAGGACGACATCCTTACCCACCTCGCGGCATTACCTGCCGATGAAGCGGCGGCGAAACATGCGTGGCTGCTGGAACATGAGCGGGATCTGGCGCTCGGCTCGACCCCGGCGGTCGGCGCGGTGGAGCTGGTGCGCGACCTGCACGCCAAGGGTTATCGCCTGGGCATCCTGACCCGCAATGCGCGGGAGCTGGCCCATGTGACGCTGGAAGCCATCGGCCTGGCCGACTGCTTTGCGGTGGAGGATGTGCTGGGTCGCGAGGAAGCGCCGCCGAAACCGCATCCGGGCGGTTTGCTGAAACTGGCCGAAGCCTGGCAAGTGCCGGCGAGCGAGATGGTGATGGTCGGAGATTACCGCTTCGACCTCGACTGCGGTCGGGCAGCGGGTACGCACACGGTGCTGGTAAACCTGCCGGATAATCCGTGGCCGGAGCTGACCGATTGGCATGCGAAGGATTGTGTGGAGTTGCGGCGAATGTTGTTCGCTTGAAAAAAAAAACGGGGGCTTCGGCCCCCGTTTTTTATTGCTCGAACAGTGCTTTCTGGCCTTCCGGCGAGGTCAGCATGCCGTCGCCGTTATGCCCGACGCCGGGCACTTCGACCAGGCGCTGATTGACCCCTTCAGGGTGACGACGCAGCAAGTAACCGAAAAACAACTTCCCGCGCTCCAGTCGATAAGCCCCTTGGGCTTTGGCGGCGCAGCTCTTGTCCAGCGCCGGGTGCTGCGGGTCGGTGTCCTGCTGGCCCAGCAGATAAATCACCTCGCGTTTGACGTAACGCCCTTCAAGCTGCGCGGGCGTTTGCCCACCCGAGTAGATCGGTGGATCCACCAGACCGTACTTCCAGCGGTTGAAACCCGGGCACTTGGCATGATCGAAGGCCACCGGACGTTGCTCATTGAAGTAGGCGTAGGACGACGGGTTGGCGACTACATAACGCAAGCGAATGCCTTCGGTCTTGAGCGCCGGCTGTTCCTGGGCCAGCAGCGCATAACGCTGCACCACCTGGGCACCGCCGGAGTGACCGAAGATCACGATCTGCTTCACGTCCGGAAACTGCTTGCGATCGCTCAGCCTTCCGACGATTTCGTCCAGTGCGGCGTAGGAACTGAGCGGGTTCGGCCCTGTGGATAACCCGCCGCCCATCCAGTCGTTGCCTTGCCAACGCAGCACGCTGGCGGGTAACGAGTAGAGCGACACATCGCTTTCGTTGAGAAACTGCGGGGCGATCACCAGGGTGTTGGCGGTTTGCCCGGCCAGTTCCGCCGCGACTTCGCCGCTTTTGCGATAGGTCTCGGCGTTGCGCAGACGGCCATGAATGACGATCAGCACGCGCTCGATTTTCGCTGGCGCCGGGCCGATGCCCACCGCCATTTCGCCGGCCTGCAATTGCAGGCGCCCGGGACTGATTGCGTCGACGCCGGCCGCTTGGGCGGTGCCGCCGATGAACAGTAAAGCCAACAGCCATTTATGCATTTACAGGTTTTTCGCCGCAAAGGTATCGCACTGGCCGACCTGGCCCTGGGCGAATCCGGTTTTGAACCAGCGCACCCTTTGCGCCGACGTACCGTGGGTAAACGAGTCCGGCACCACACGGCCCTGACCCTGTTGTTGCAGGCGATCATCACCGATCGCGTTCGCCGCGTTCAAGGCTTCTTCGATGTCACCCGGTTCCAGCCAGTTCAGACGTTTCTGCGCGTTGTAGGCCCAGACCCCGGCCAGACAATCGGCTTGCAGTTCCTGACGCACCAGCAGCCCGCCGTCACCTTCCATCTGCCGGCCTTGCTGGCGGGCTGTCTGAATTTTCGCCGAGACGCCGAGCAGCGTCTGCACATGATGTCCGACTTCGTGAGCGATTACGTAGGCCTGGGCGAAGTCGCCGGCAGCCTTGAAGCGCTGGGCCATTTCCTGGAAGAACGCCATGTCCAGATAGACTTTCTGGTCTGCCGGGCAGTAGAACGGGCCGGTGGCCGAGGTCGCCAGACCGCAGGCGGAATTGACCCGGTTGCTGAACAGCACCAGGGTCGGATCCTTATATTGCCGGCCGGCCTGCTGGAAGATCGCGCCCCAGGTGTCCTCGGTGTCGCCGAGGATCGAACGCACGAATTCGGCCTGTTCATCGTTGGCCGGCGGTGCCTGACGGGTTTGCGAAGTGGGGGCCGATTGTTCGGTCATCTGCCCGGTGAGCTGGCCGAGGATCTGCAGCGGGTCCTGGCCGGTGATCCAGCCGATGCCGACGATCAGCAGGATCGCCCCGAGGCTCAGGCCCTTGCCGCCGCCGAAGCGCATACCGCCACCACCGCCCATGTCATCGCCACGGGCATCGACGACGTTGTCACTGCGTCGGCCTTTTTTCCATAGCATGTGGGAATCCTCTGTCTGATCGTGGTGATGAGTGTTGCTGGTGTGTGAGTGTGGCGCCAGTCCGGTCGTCCGTCTATTCACACACACGCACAAAGGCCCGGCCTCGGGGTGACGAGGTCGGGCCTGTTATTGACGAGCGCGAGCGCCGGGAATTCAATCCGCCGGCGGATTTCTTTCGCCGGGTCAGGTATCAGCGGTCGAAGGCATCCCACACCGGCGCGAAGTCCGGGCTGACCTGACGTTCGCGCTTGGACAACGCAGCGATCAGCGCCCGGTCGTCGTCATCCAGTTTGACATTCAGCGAGGCCAGGTTGGCCAGTTGATTGGTCTTGCTGCTGGCCTTGGGAATCGCCGCCACGTTGTCCTGATCCAGCAGCCACTTCAGCGCCACTTGAGTCGGCAGCACGCCGTGTTTTTCGGCGATCTGCTGAATCTGTGGAATCTCCGAGACCTTGTTACGCGCCAGTGGCGTGTAGGCCGTGAGCGCCAGATCATGTTGACGGGCGTAGTCGAGCAGGGCGTTTTGTCCGAGCAGGACGTGGTACTCGACCTGAATGGCTGACAGAGGGATGCCGTATTCCTCGACGACTTTGCGCAGCAGCGGCAGCGGAAAATTCGCTACACCGATGTTGCGAGCCAAACCTTGCTCCTTGAACGACGCGAGGGTCTCAAGGGTGCGCGGCAGGTCCCAGTCGGTGGTCGGCCAATGAATCATGAACAGGTCGACGTACTCGCTGCGCAAGGCCTTGAGGCTGCGATCCAGCGAATGACGCATGGCATCCGGTTGCAACTGGTCCCACCAGACCTTGGTGGTGACGTGAATCTGCTCGCGGGGTGTCGGCGTATTCGCCAGGGCCTGTCCGACTGCATCTTCGTTGTTGTAGGCCGCTGCCGTGTCGATGTGCCGGTAACCGAGTTCCAGCGCTTGCTCTACGGCGCGGGTGCATTCGTCACTGAGCATCGGCCAGGTGCCGAGGCCGAGTTTTGGCAGGTTCAGTCCTTGTCTGTTAACGATGTGCTGCATGGTCGATCTCCTGTTCGAAAGCCGTGACGCCCGCCATGTGCCGGGCTGCGATGTAACCGAAAGTCAGGGCCGGGCCGAGGTTGATCCCGCCCGCCGGATAATGCCCGCCCATGATGCTGGCCATGTCGCCACCGGCGGCGTAGAGACCGGCGATGGGCCAGTCTTCGGCGTCGAGCACTTGCGCATGCGGGTTGACCTTGAGCCCGGCGAAGGTGCCGAAGCAGCCCGGCTGCACCTTCACCGCGTAGAACGGGCCGTGTTCGATAGGAGCGACGCACGGATTGGGCTGTTGCGCCGGATCACCCTGTTTGCGGTTGTACGGGGTCGAGCCGCGACCGAACAGCGGGTCTTCGCCGTGCCGGGCATGGTGGTTGTAATCATCGACGGTGGCGCGTAAACCCTTCGCGTCGATGCCGCATGCGCTGGCCAATTCCTCCAGGGTATCGCCGGTTTTCAGATAGCCGCTGCGGATAAAACCTGACACCGGAACCGGAAACGGCCGCGACATGCCGAGCCCGTAACGGCGCTGGAACGCGCGGGTGCAGATCAGCCAGGACGCGACTTCTTCGCCTTCAGGGGCGGCGGCGACCATGGCGCTGACGTAGTCGTAATAGCCGTTGGCTTCGTTGACGAAACGCTGGCCGTTGCGCAACACGCCGATGATCCCCGGTTTGCCGCGTTCGATGATGTGTGGGAAATGGCCGATGCTGCCGTCGGAATGTGGCACCTGCGAGACCGGTGCCCACGCCACAGGAGAGGCCACATCGGTGTTGACCCGGCCCCCGGCGGTTTCGCCCAGTCGCAGGCCATCGCCATTGACTGCCAGCGGAGGCAGCGCCCAATGTTCATGACCGGTGGGCGTGCGAGGGAACAAGGCTTTGCGCCGCTCGATGTCGTTGGCAAATCCGCCAGCGGCGAGCACCACGGCTTTGCGGGCATGGACATTGACCGGGCCTTTTGTGGTGTTCACGCGAGCGCCGGTGATGCGTGAATCGTCGCGCAACAGTTCCGTCACTGGCGCCGATTCCCACAGCAGTACGCCGAGGTCTTCGGCGGACTTCGCCAGCCGCGCCACCAGCGCCACGCCGTTGACCAGTTGCATCGCCCGGCCGTGCAGCGCCAGGTTCAACAGGTGGCGAGTGAAACGCCGGGTCACGTGCCAGGCCGCCGACAACGAGCGGGTCAGATTGAGAAACGCCGACAGGTCCGCGCCGGCCATGATCGGCATGCCCATGAACGATGTTTCGCGCATGGTTGTACGAAGACGCTTGAGCAGGCGCCCGACCTTTCGTCCGTCGTAGGGCGCTGCAATCACCGAGCGTCCGCCGGTGCCGGCGCCCGGTGTTTGGCCGTGGATGTCGGCGATGGCGTTGCCGTCGGCAAATTGCAGGGCGGTGTGTTGTTCGAAGAACGCCACCATGCGCGGGCCGGCTTCAAGGAAGGCGTCGATCATGGCCGGGTCGTAGTGCTCGCCGAGTTCGTGGCGCAGATAGGTGCGCGGCAGTTCCACGTCTTCCACGATCCCGGCGCGCCGGGCCAGCGGATTGCACGGCACCCACGCCCAGCCGCCGGACCACGCGGTGGCGCCGCCGAACACCTGATCCTTTTCCACCACGATGACCTTCAAGCCATGCCAGGCGGCGGTGACGGCGGCCGACAAACCAGCGGCGCCGGAGCCGACCACCAGAACGTCGCAGTCGATATCGGGAAGGGCAGACATCAGCAAGGGCTCCAGCAGTCAGTTGTTTTTAGAATCATGTTCCAGAAAATAACCAGTGCGGGCGAAGCAGATCAACCGACTGACGCGCAAAGTGGGCGGTTATCGGACGTCGGGTTCCAGATTTCGCATTCCTTGGGATGTCTTCTAGAATCGGCGAAACTTCACCGAGAGCGCACCATGGCCGGCAGTCAAATCGAACGGGTTTTCAGCGTGCTGGAAAGCCTCACCAGTGATCCGCGCGGGCTGCCGATGCAGACCCTGGCCGAGCAACTGGATATTCCGAAGAGCGCGACGCACCGCCTGCTCGCCGAGCTGATCCGCCTGGGTTACGTGCGGCAGAATCCGGAAACGTTGCGCTATCACCTTTCCACCAAATTGGTTGCGATGGGCTTTCAATATCTGTCGAGCAGCGGTGCCGACATTTTGCAGCCGGTGCTCGATCGACTGGCCCAGGAAACCGGTGAGCTGGTGCGCCTTGGCGTGATTGACGGCGAGCGCCAGACCTGGATTGCCAAGGCCCAGGGTGCGCGCACCGGTCTGCGTTACGACCCGGACATGGGCCGCGATGCGCCGCTGTTCTACACCGCGTCGGGCCATGCGTGGCTGGCGTGCATGAGCGACGCCGAGGCGTTGTCGCTGGTCGAACGCCAGGGCGCAGAGGTGCCGGCGGATATCGGGCCCAACGCGCCGCGCTCCAATATTGAACTGCTCGAACGCCTGCGCGTGGCCCGTGAACAGGGTTATGCCTGTGTGGAAGAAAGTTCGGCGGTGGGCACTTCGGCGATTGCTGCCGTGGTGAAACATCCCGCCGATGGCCGGGTGATCGGCGTGCTCAGCATCGCCGGGCCGAGCGCACGAATGCCGGGGGCACGATTGCATGAACTGGCGCCGTTGCTGTTGACGTTTACCGAGGAGCTGTCGGCGGCCAGCCTGGCCTCGGAGTTGTTCGTTTAAGCAAAGCTGTGCGCTGTTCGCCCACTTTTCAGTCGGATGGGTGTGAGAATCTGGAACCGGGTTCTAAATTGTTGATGGAGTGAGTTTTCCCACAACAATCACAAGAGGATCGCACCTTGAACCCGCCCCTTCGAATCGCCCTGATCGGCGCCGGTAACATGGGCCAGCAACATTACCGGCACCTGAAGAATCTCCCTGAGGCCGCGTTATGCGCCGTGGCCGACCCCGGCCCTCAGGCACCGGCCCTGGCGGCGGAGTGGGGTGTGGCGCATTTCGCCGATCACCGTCAGATGCTGGAGCAGAATCGGCCAGACGCAGTGATCGTCGCCAATCCGAATAATCAGCACGTCAGCACCGCGCTGGATTGCCTGGCCGCTGGCGTTCCGGTGTTGCTGGAAAAACCGGTGGGCGTGCATCTGGATGAGGCGCGGGAACTGGTGGCGGCGGTGAAACGCAGTGGCGTGCCGGTGCTGGTTGGCCATCATCGGCGGCACAATCCGTTGATCGTGCGGGCCCATGAACTGGTCAAGGGCGGAGCATTGGGGCGGCTGACTCTGGTGACTGCGTTGTTCCAACTGCGCAAGCCTGACCAGTATTTCGAAACCGCGTGGCGGCGCGAAGAGGGCGCGGGCATGCTGTTGACCAATCTGATTCACGACCTCGATCTGCTGCGTCATCTGTGCGGCGAAGTGCGTTCGGTGCAGGCGATCACCGACCGTGCGTTGCGTGGTTTTGCCAATGAAGACAGCGCGGCGATCCTGCTGCAGTTCGACGGCGGAGCGCTGGGTACGCTGACCGGTTCCGATGCGGTGGCGGCGCCGTGGAGCTGGGAGTTGAACTCCGGGGAAAACCCGGCCTATCCGCGCCAGGCCGATCAACCTTGCTACTTGCTGGCGGGAACGGCCGGAGCCTTGAGCATTCCGCAGCTCAAGCGCTGGCATTACCGCGCCGATCAGGTGGACGCCGGTTGGCACGAGCCGTTGCTGTCGGTCGATGAACCGTTCACGCCTGATGAAGCGCTGCGGTTGCAGTTGCAGCATTTCGTCCGCGTGGCGCGACGGGAGGTTGAACCGCTGGTGAGTGCCGCCGATGCCGCCCGCACTCTGGCGCTGGTCGAGGCCATCCGTGAAGCAGCGGCCAGCGGTCGCGCCACCGAACCTGCGCAGATCGAGGCCTGAACATGAATGAACGAATTCTGTCCCTCGCCAGCCTGACCGTGCTGGAGTTGTCGCCACCCGAGATGGTCGAGGTCGCGGCCCGTGCCGGTTACAGCCATGTCGGCCTGCGTCTGGAGCCGGCGACGCCCGAGGAATATCACTTTCCATTGGTAGCCGATGGCGATTTGCGGCGTCAGACACTGGCGCGTTTGCGTGACACCGGAATCGGCGTGCTCGACGTGGAAATCCTGCGTTTGAAACCGCAGACGGTGGTTGCGGATTTCGAACAACTGCTTAGCGTCGGCGCGGAGTTCGGTGCCAGTGAGTTGTTGGTCGCCGGTAACGATCCTGACGAGCAGCGGCTCACCGATAATTTTGCGGCGCTGTGCGATCTGGCGGCGCCCTACGGTTTACACCCGCATCTGGAGTTCATGCCGTGGACCGATGCACGCAATCTTGAGCAGGCGTTGCGCATCGTCGCCAAGGCCGGGCGCGAAAACGGTGCGGTGCTGGTCGATGCGTTTCACTTCGACCGCTCCGGGTCGCGGCTGGAGGAGCTGGCCGGCGTGCCGGCTTCGCGGCTGCGCTACGCACAGTTGTGCGATGTTGCCGGGCCGAGGCCGACGGACATGGCCGAGATCTTGCGTCAGGCTCGCAATGAGCGCCGGTTTCCCGGCGAGGGCGATTGTGACCTGATCGGGTTGTTGCACAGTCTTCCGGCTAACCTTCCCCTGAGTCTGGAAATTCCCACGGTCAAATTGCTGGAGCAGGGCGTGAGCGGATTGCAGCGGGCGCAAATGGCGATCGACCGGACACGGGAATTGTTGGCCCGGCTTTAAGTCTGCTTCAAGGGGCGAGGGCGCACGCGTCCTCGTCACCGTTTATTTTTCATTCAGAGAGAGCCAATGACCGTCAGCACCCCGCTTTCCGGCGTCAACCAACCCTTCAAGGGGATCTTGCTGATTGTCGTGGCAACCTTCCTGTTCTCCAGCCACGACGCGCTGTCGAAATACCTTTCGGGTTTTTATCCGATCGTGATGGTGGTGTGGGCGCGGTATCTGGTGCACACGCTGCTGATGGCCGGGATTTTCCTGCCGCAGTCCGGGCTGCGCGTGCTGCGCACCAAACGCCCGTTGTGGCAGTTGGCGCGGGCGTTGTGCCTGCTGGGCACCAGTCTTTTTTTCACCACGGCGTTGTTGTACATCCCGCTGGCCGAGGCCACGGCGGTCAACTTTCTTGCTCCGGTGCTGGTGACGGCGCTGTCGGTGCCGCTGCTCAAGGAACGGGTGACGCGCGGTCAGTGGATCGCGGTGGTGTGCGGGTTCATCGGTGTGCTGATCATCGTCCATCCGGGCGGTGACTTGTTCACCCCGGCGATTCTGTTGCCGTTCTGCTCGGCGCTGTTTTTCTGCTTCTATCAGTTGCTCACCCGCAAGCTCGCGGAAATCGACAGCCCGACCACCAGCAACTTTTTCGCCGGGTTGTGCAACACGCTGGTGATGAGTGCGCTGGTGCCGTTCTTCTGGCAGGTGCCGAGTCTGGGGCATGCCTTGTTGATGCTGGCGCTGGGCAGTTGCGGAATGACCGCGCACCTGTTTCTGACCCAGGCGTTCCGCCATGCCGCGCCGGCGTTGCTGGCGCCGTTCGGTTATTGCCAGATTGTGTTTGCGGGGTTGTTGGGCTGGTTGCTGTTTGCTCACACGCCGACCCTGATGACGGTGATCGGGATTGCGGTGATCTGTTGCAGCGGGCTGGCGGCAGCGTGGCAGCAGAGCCGGCGCTGAAGACGTGACCGGCCTGAGATCAGGCCGGTCAGTGCAGGAAGGCTACTTAGTATTGAAGGGCTACTCGGTAACGGTAGGAATCTTGCGCGGTGCCATGAAGTACATCCAGGTCAGCGCGATGAAGTACATCGCCGGAATCAGGGTGAACAGCACGGTGTAGTTGTTATTGGTGACGGTCAGGATGTGGCCGACGATCTGGGTCATGAACATCCCGCCGATCGCCGCGCACATGCCGCCGAAACCGAACACCGTGCTCATCATGTGCTTGGGCGTGTAGTCCATCACCAGGCTCCAGATGTTCGCTGTCCAGGCCTGATGCGCGCCGATGGCCAGAGAGATGGCGGCAACCGCGATCCACAGGTTGGCGGAGCCGGCGGCCATGACCACGCCGATGATGCAGCAGGCGAACAGGAACATCGACAGCAGCCGCGCCTTGATCGAGTTCATGCCGCGACCGATCAGGAACGAAGACAGAATCCCGCCGCCCACGCTGCCGAAGTCGGCGGTGACGTAGATGATGATCAGCGGAATGCCCATCTGGGTAACGTTGATGCCCAGGTTGTATTGCTGATTGAGAAACGGCGGCAACCAGTACAGGTAGAACCAGAACACCGGCGCGGTCAGCGAGTAAGCGAGGGCGAAGGCCCAGGTACCGCGCATGCGCAGGATCTTCGAGAACGGCACGCGGGCCTGTTCCGGTTCGACTTCTTTCTGGATGTATTCCAGCTCCGACTGTTTAACGCTCGGGTGATCTTCCGGGTTGAAATACTTCAGGCCCCAGAACAGCAGCCAGATCCCGCCCAGTGCCGACATGCACAGGAACGCAGCCTGCCAGCCCCACACGTGAAGGATCAGCGGCAGCAGCATCGGGGTAAACATCGCGCCGACGTTGGTGCCGGCGTTGAAGATGCCGGTGGCCACGGCACGTTCGCCGGCCGGGAACCACAGGCGTGTGGTTTTCACACAGGCCGGGTAGTTCGCCGCTTCAGTCAGGCCGAGGATGAACCGGCAGACCATGAAGCCCACCGCCGAGGTCGCCAGACCGTGGGCACCGGTGGCCAGGCTCCAGAGCAGCACCGCGCAGAAGAACACGCGCTTGACGCCGACCCGGTCGATCAGTCGTCCTTGCAGCACGAAGCCGATCGCGTAGCCGACCTGAAACCAGAAGTTGATGTTGGCGTAGTCCATCGCCGTCCAGCTCATTTCCTTGGCAAGGATCGGCTGCATGACGCCGAGGGCGGCACGGTCGATGTAATTGAGGGTGGTGGCGAAAAACACCAGCGCCAGCATGCCCCAACGGGTCTTGCCGACGGCCATGGCGCCGCGGATCTTGTCGCCGATGCCACCCGTGGCAGTGCTCATGGCCGGAGCCATGCGGGAAGTCTGTGAAGGAATCATGTGTTCCACCCGTTTTTGGATTTGTTATTTGGTGTGCTTTTCTTGTGCACGCTGCGACCGGTGGTTCAGTTCCGGACTCAAGGTGAGACGGATGTTGGGCAGTGGACGAAAAATCGTCAATTCGCCAAACCGGCATTCTGTTCGATAATCGCACGCAAAACTAACCGGGTAGTACAGTTTAAATTGCTCAATGAAAAACCGGGACCAATAATTCGCTCACCCTATAAAAGCGGCGCAATTTCCGTAGCCGACGTCTCCACCGGGAGTTGAAACATGCAGCGATCCATTGCCACCGTCTCCTTGAGCGGAACCCTGCCGGAAAAACTCGAAGCCATTGCCGCCGCCGGGTTCGACGGGGTGGAGATTTTCGAGAACGATCTTCTGTATTACGACGGCAGCCCCCGGGAAATCCGGCAGATGTGCGCCGACCTCGGGATCGCCATCACGCTGTTCCAGCCGTTCCGCGATTTCGAAGGCTGCCGCCGTGATCGTCTGGACCGTAACCTGGAGCGGGCCGAGCGCAAGTTCGACCTGATGCAGGAACTGGGCACCGACCTGGTGCTGGTCTGCAGCAATGCCTCCCCCGACAGCCTCGGCGAGCAACAGATCCTCATCGACGACCTGCGCCTGCTGGCCGAGCGCGCCGGCGCCCGTGGCCTGCGTATCGGTTATGAAGCGCTGGCCTGGGGCCGTCACGTCAATACTTATCAACAGGTCTGGGACATCGTGCGTCAGGCCGATCACCCGGCCCTCGGCGTGTTGCTCGACAGCTTCCACACCTTGTCGCTCAAGGGCGATCCACGGGCGATTGCCGAGATTCCCGGCGACAAGATTTTCTTCGTGCAAATGGCCGACGCGCCGATCCTGGCGATGGACGTGCTGGAGTGGAGCCGGCATTTCCGCTGCTTCCCGGGGCAGGGCGAATTCGATCTGCCGGGTTTCCTCGCACCGATCATCCAGAGTGGTTACACCGGACCGCTGTCGCTGGAAATCTTCAACGACGGCTTCCGCGCCGCACCGCCTCGGGCCAATGCGGCCGACGGTCTGCGTTCGCTGCTGTACCTGGAGGAGAAAACCCGCCAGCGTCTGGAGCAGGACATCCGTCCTGTGGATAACCGCGAAATCCTCTTCGAAACGCCGAAGGCCAGCGAGTACAACGGCATCGAGTTTCTTGAGTTCGCCGTGGATGAAAGCCTCGGGGCCAAGCTGTCGAACTGGCTGGAGCGGCTGGGTTTTGTCAAGGCCGGTCAGCATCGTTCCAAGAGCGTCAGCCTGTTGCGTCAGGGCGATATCAACCTGATCCTCAACTCGGAACCCTATTCGTTCGGCCACAGCTTTTTCGAGGCCCACGGCCCGTCGCTGTGCGCCACCGCCGTGCGGGTCAAGGACAGCGCCAGCGCGCTGGCCCGGGCGGTCGCCTATAAAGGTCAGCCGTATCGCGGACTGGTCGGCCCCAACGAGCTGGAACTGGCGGCGGTGCGTGCGCCGGACGGCAGCCTGATTTATCTGGTGGATCAGGACGCGGATGTTTACGGCACCGACTTCAATCTGCTGCCGGATGCTGTTGCGCGGGGCGGCCTCAAGCGCATCGACCACATGGCCATGGCGCTGCCGGCAGACAGCCTCGACAGCTGGGTGCTGTTCTACAAGAGCCTGCTGGATTTCGAGGCCGATGACGAAGTGGTGCTGCCCGATCCGTATGGCTTGGTGAAGAGTCGCGCGCTGCGTAGCCGCGACAGTTCGATCCGTCTGCCGCTGAACATTTCCGAGAACCGCAACACCGCGATCTCACACGCGCTGTCGAGTTATCGCGGCTCCGGGGTGCATCACATCGCCTTCGATTGCGACGATATCTTCGCCGAAGTCAGCCGGGCGAAAGAGGCGGGCGTGCCGCTGCTGGATATCCCCCTCAACTATTACGACGACCTGGCGGCGCGCTTCGATTTCGATGACGAATTCCTCAGCGAACTGGCGTACTACAACGTGCTGTACGACCGCGATGCGCAGGGTGGCGAGTTGTTTCACGTCTATACCGAGCCGTTCGAAGGGCGTTTCTTCTTCGAGATCATCCAGCGCAAGAACGGTTACGCCGGTTATGGCGCGGCCAACGTCGCGGTGCGGCTGGCGGCGATGGCCAAATCACGCAGTGGCGCGATTCGCCAGGCGAAGTTGTAGGAAATTCGTAAACGCGGGATTAAACACGGGTCGCGCGGCTTCCTTCACTGGGGCGCGCGGCCCATAATCGCCAGCCTGTGCAGTGATGGCCGTGAGCCCGCAATGACGATGACTTCAGAACTTTCCGCAGCCTCCGATCTACCCGCGGTAGAGCCGCGCAAAAGTCGCAAGAACAACCCGGAAAAGACCCGCGAGAATATCCTGCAGGAGGCGATCGTCGAGTTCGTCCAGCAGGGTCTGTCCGGCGCTCGCGTCGACGCGATCGCCGAGCGCATCCACACCTCCAAGCGCATGATCTATTACTACTTCGGCAGCAAGGAGCAGTTGTACGTCGAGGTGCTGGAGAAGCTCTACGGCGATATCCGCAACACCGAGAACCGTCTGCACCTGGCCGAACTGCCGCCGGTGGAAGCGATCCGGCGTCTGGTGGAGTTCACTTTCGATCACCACGATCGCAACGTCGATTTCGTGCGGATCGTCAGCATCGAAAACATCCACAACGCCGAGTACGTGAAGCGTTCCGACGCGATCAAGGCGATGAACAACACCATCCTCGATTCCCTGGGCGAGATTCTGCGTCGCGGTGCTGAAGAGGGCGTGTTCCGCGCCGGGCTCGACGCGCTGGACGTGCATCTGCTGATCAGTTCGTTCTGCTTCTATCGCGTATCGAACCGCCACACGTTCGGTGAGATCTTTCAGATCGACCTGCCGGACGAAAGCATCAAGCAGCGTCATCGCGAGATGATTTGCGAGTCGGTGCTGCGCTACTTGCAGGCGTGACCGAAGTCGAGGGGGCGTCGCCCCCTCACGGTTTTATCCCTTCATGCTTTGAAAATGCGCGAGCATTCGCTGCGCATCCGGCACCTTGCCGCTGAACAGCTCAAATGCCTTCACTGCCTGAAACACCGCCATGTTGCCGCCGTCCAAGGTTCGGCAACCCAAGGCGCGAGCGTTGCGCAGCAGTTCGGTTTCCAGCGGGAAATACACGATCTCCGCCACCCACAGCTCAGGCCGCAGCAGGGTCGCCGGTACGGGCATGCCCGGTAATTTGGCCATGCCCATCGGCGTGGTGTTTACCAGGCCATTCGCCTGACTCAGTGTGCTCGCCAGATCATGCCCGGCAACCGCGTGGCCAGCGCCGAAATGCTGGTTGAGGTTGTTGGCCAGGCTTTCGGCGCGCTCTACGTCCACATCAAAAATGCTCAGTTGCTGTACGCCTTCGCTCAATAAGGCGTGGGCCACCGCCGCGCCTGCACCACCGGCGCCCATCTGGACCACACGTTCGCGGGCAACGTCTGGCAGGCCGCGACGAAAACCTTCGGCAAAACCCAGGCAATCGGTGTTGTGGCCGACGCGTTTGCCGTCCTTCAGCACCACTGTGTTCACGGCGCCGATGCCTCGGGCTTCCGGAGACAATTCATCGAGCAGCGGGATGATTGCCTGCTTGCACGGGAAGGTGATGTTCAGCCCGGTGTAATTCATCCGTTCGGCGGCCAGCAGCAGGTCGGGCAGGGCGTTGCTGTCGAGTTGCAGTTGATCGAGATCGATCAAGCGGTACAGATAACGCAGGCCCTGTTCGTCACCTTCGTGTTCATGCAGCGCCGGGGTGCGGGAGGCCTGGATGCCGGCGCCGATCAGCCCGGCGAGTATCACGTTGTTGCGGTTCATGCGGATCACCCCTTCAGGCGCTGGCTGAAATGTTCCAGGGCCAGGCGATAACCGTGGCTGCCGAAGCCGCACATCACGGCCGTGGCGATGGCCGAGACGAACGAGTGATGACGGAACGGCTCGCGGGCATGGACGTTGGACAGGTGCACTTCGATCACCGGCAATTCGCTGGCGACCAGTGCGTCGCGGATCGCTACCGAGGTGTGTGTCCAGGCGGCCGGGTTGATGACGATGCCGGCGCAGCGCTGGCGGGCGCCGTGAATCCAGTCGAGCAGTTCGCCTTCGTGGTTGGTCTGGCGAAACTCCACGGCCAGGCCGAACTCTTCGGCGGCGCGCCCGCACAGGGCTGAGATGTCGGCCAGGGTTTCGTGACCGTAGGTCGCCGGTTCACGGGTGCCGAGCAGGTTCAGGTTCGGGCCGTTGAGCACCAGAACGATAGGGGGCATGGGGGCAAACTCCACTTATTGTTTTTGGCTTGGGCCGAGGGTTTCGACCTGTGGAGTTAAATTGTACTAGATGGTTACTTTAATCAATTGCTCTGCATCGACAGCCCGGTTTTGTGTGCGGTGATCGCACACTGGTGCAATTCAGTGCGGCAATTGCTCGACCAGAAAATCGATGAAAGCCCTGACCCGCAGCGGCATGTGGCGATTCTGCGGGTACAGCAGCGTGAACGGCCGCGAGCGTCCGCTGTAGGGTTTGAGCACTTCTATCAGCGAGCCGTCGGCCAGGTCTTTTTCGACGATGAAGCGATAAGTCTGGAACAACCCGGCACCGTGCCTGGCCAGGGTCACGCCACCGAGCACATCGTCCGAGCAGCAGAAATTGCCCTCGGCGAGGATTTCCCGTGGCGCGTCTTCGTCGTAAAACAGCCAGGTGATCCGCCGCCCACTGCTGGGTAATTCGTACTGAATGCACTCGTGCTGTTCGAGGTCTTCGAGTGTCTGCGGCGTGCCGGCGCGTTTGAGGTAGTCGGGGCTGGCGACCATCACCAACGCCGCATCTTCCAGATGGCGGGCGATCAGGCCGGAATCGGGAATCGCGCGCACGCGGATCGCCATGTCGTAACCCTCGCCGACGAAGTCGATGTTGCGGTTGCTGATGTGCATGTCAACTTTCACCTGCGGGAAGCGCGCACGAAACGCGGGCAACAGCGGCAGGATCCGGTGATGGGCGTAGGTTGTAGGAATACTGATACGCAGGGTGCCGGACGGTTCCTGCTGCTGGCCCATGACTTCCCGTTGCGCCTCGACCAGTTGCGCCAGTGCCTGGCTGCATTCTTCGTAGTAGCGCCGGCCGCTGTCGGTCAGTTTCACGCTGCGGGTGGTGCGTGCAAACAGCCGCACGCCCAGGCGTTCTTCCATGCGTGATACCGAGCGGCTCACCGCTGCCGGCGTCACCGAAGCCGCCTGCGCCGCGCCGGTGAAACTGCCGCACTCGGCGGCCAGGCAAAACAACTCGATGCTGCCCAGCTGAAGATCGTCGAAGTGTCGCTGCATGATTGATTACACCGGGGAATGAGTCTTCGTATGTAGCAAATGCGCGGCCGCTGCGAAAGAACTGCTTACCATTTTGCCCGCGGCTTTTTCGGCTCCCGCACTAGGCTCGAAAGGTAACGGCCACAGCAGGCGTTGGCGCCGATGGTCGGATTTGCCAGGGAATGGCAAGTGTTGAAACGTTTAAACCTAACGGATGGGTTAGCATGAAGGTATGCAGTTACAAAGGACTGTCAGTGGTGATCATGTTGCGTGACGAACATTGTCCGCCCCACGCACATGTAGATGCAGGCGCCTGGAGCGCCCGCTTCAAATTCAGTTTCTGGCACAACGGCGTCGAACTGTGGGATGTGGTGCCGTTGTCGCATCGACCGCCGGTCAGTCTGCTTGAAGGGCTGCGCCAGTCGCTGCGCGAAACCGATCATCTGCGGCGGGCCCGCTGGATCTGGTGGACTCGATTGCGCACCGCTTGTCTCGACAATCAGTGGTGGGACGGACAGTCGAATCAGGTGGCGGTGCTGCGGGAGGTCACCAGCACGAGTTTCAGGATCGGATCTGCGTATTACGAGCCAGAGGTCAACAAAACCCTGTTGGCCCTGGTCGGCGCTCACGAAGGAGTGGAAATAGAACTATGAAAACAGTCAAAGCCGCCTTGCACGCGGATCGGCCCGTCACGGAAAAACGTCTGGACGAAGCCGTCGACCGTGGCGGCGTGCGCCGACGCAGCAGCCTGCAAGCCGTGTCGGTGGCCTTTCAGAAACCATGCCTGGTGATTCACTTCGAGGACAACAGCGGCGTGTTGCTGCCAGTGAATCTCTACCGGGAATTCGATGATTTCGAACCGGAAGACTTCAGCGGATTGAACGTCGGCTTTGCCGGCACCGCGCTGTGCCATGATGGCAAGGATCTGCAGGTTTCCATCGCCGGCATGATCTCGGCCAGTCAACCATTGATGGCCATGGCCGCCTCGGTGATCGCTTCGCGCAATGGCCGCCAGAGCAGCACCGCGAAAGCCGAAGCTGCCCGGGCCAACGGCAGGAAGGGCGGGCGCCCGCGCAAGATCGATCCCGTGCCATGAACAGGCACAAAAAAGCCGTCGGTGAGGACGGCTTTCTTGTTTCTGGCACTTGCGATCAACGTCGGGTCAGCAGCACGCCGGATTCCATGTGGTGAGTCCACGGGAACTGGTCGAACAGCGCACAGCGCGTGATGCGGTGCGTGTCGTGCAGCTGGGCGATGTTGGCCGCCAGGGTCTCGGGGTTGCAGGAGATGTACAGGATGTTGTCGAAGCGACGGGTCAGTTCGCAGGTGTCCGGGTCCATGCCGGCCCGTGGCGGGTCGACGAACACGCTGCCGAACTCGTAGCTTTTCAGGTCGATGCCGTGCAGGCGACGGAACGGGCGAACTTCGTTCAGGGCTTCGGTCAGCTCTTCGGCGGACAGGCGCACCAGAGTCACGTTATCCACAGCGTTTTCGGCCAGGTTGCTCAACGCGGCGTTGACCGAGGTCTTGCTGATTTCGGTGGCCAGCACTTTGCGCACGCGGGTCGCCAGCGGCAGGGTGAAGTTGCCATTACCGCAGTACAGCTCCAGCAGATCGTCGCTGCGATCGCCCAGTGCTTCGTATGCCCAGTTGAGCATCTTCTGGTTCACGGTGCCGTTGGGTTGGGTGAACGCGCCTTCCGGTTGGCGATAGCTGAATGTGCGACCGCCAACGTCGAGTTTCTCGACCACGTAATCGAGGCCGAGCACTTCGCGCTTGCCCTTGGAGCGACCGATGATGCTGACGCCCAGATCCGCCGCCAGTTTGGTCGCCGCCGCATGCCAGTGCTCGTCCAGCGGACGGTGATAGCACAGGGTGATCATCGCGTCGCCGGCCAAGGTGGTCAGAAACTCCACCTGAAACAGCTTGTGGCTCAGCGCCGCGCTGGCCTGCCAGGCAGCCTTCAATTGCGGCATCAACTGGTTGATGCGCAGGCTGGCGATCGGGAATTCCTCGATCAGGATCGGCGTGCGCTTGTCGTCCTGAGAAAACATCGCGTAGTGCCGCTCACCGCCCTCGCGCCACAGGCGGAATTCGGCGCGCAGACGGAAGTTCTGCAGCGGCGAGTCGAACACTGTTGGCTCCGGTGCATCGAACGGGGCCAGCAGATCACGCAAGCGCGTGACCTTGTCTTCGAGTTGTGCGGCGTAGGCCTGGGAATCAAAAGTCATGCGTTGAACCAACCCAGCTTGATCACGAACAGAATCGACAGGATCACCAGCGCCGGGTTCAGCTCACGGGCGCGGCCGGACAGCAGTTTGATTGCAGTCCAGGCGATGAAGCCGAAGGCGATGCCGTTGGCGATGGAATAGGTGAAAGGCATCGCCAGGGCGGTGACCACGACCGGCGCGGCGACGGTGATGTCTTCCCAGTCTATTTCCGCCAGGCCCGAAGTCATCAGCACGGCGACGAACAGCAGCGCTGGTGCGGTGGCGAAGGCCGGTACGCTGGAGGCCAGTGGCGAGAAGAACAGCGCCAGCAGGAACAGGATTGCGACGACGATGGCGGTCAGGCCGGTGCGGCCGCCGGCACTCACGCCCGCAGCGGATTCGATGTAGCTGGTGGTGGTCGAGGTGCCCAGCAGCGAACCGGCCATCGCCGCCGTACTGTCGGCGATCAGTGCACGGCCCATTTTCGGCATGTGGCCGTCCTTGCCCATCAGGCCGGCGCGCTTGGCGACGCCGATCAGGGTGCCGGAGTTGTCGAACAGGTCAACGAACAGGAAGGCGAAGATCACGCTGACCAGGCCGATGTCCAGCGCGCCCTTGATGTCCAGTTGCAGGAAGGTCGGGGCCAGCGAAGGTGGCATCGAGGTCACGCCACCGAACGGGGTGAAGCCCATCACGATGGAAACGATGGTCACCGCGAGAATGCCGATCAGCACTGCGCCGCGCACTTTCAGGGCTTCAAGGGCAACGATCAGGGCGAAACCGAGAGTGGCGAGGATCGGGGCCGGTTGTTTCAGGTCGCCGAGGCCAACCATGGTCGCCGGGTTACTGACCACGATGCCGGCGTTGTGCAGGGCGATCAGCGCCAGGAACAGGCCGATACCGGCGGCAATTGCCGAGCGCAGCGGCAGCGGGATGCTGTTGATGATCCATTCACGGATGCGGAAGATCGACAGCAGGAAGAAGCACACGGCGGAAATGAACACCGCGCCCAGCGCCACTTGCCAGGTGTGGCCCATGTGCAGCACGACGGTGTAGGTAAAGAAGGCGTTCAGACCCATGCCCGGTGCGAGAGCGATCGGGTAGTTGGCGATCAGGCCCATGACCGTGGAGCCGATGGCGGCTGCCAGGCACGTGGCGACGAACACCGCGCCTTTGTCCATGCCGGTCTCGCCGAGGATGCTCGGGTTGACGAACAGAATGTAGGCCATGGCCAGGAAGGTCGTGACGCCCGCGAGAATCTCGGTCCGCACGTTGGTGTTGTGTGCCTTGAGTTGAAACAGCCTTTCCAGCATGTCTGCTCCCCGTGGCGCGCGTGGCG
This sequence comes from Pseudomonas sp. R45(2017), assembly GCF_002112305.1. NCBI lineage: Bacteria > Pseudomonadati > Pseudomonadota > Gammaproteobacteria > Pseudomonadales > Pseudomonadaceae > Pseudomonas > Pseudomonas sp. R45(2017). The sequence continues at coordinate 215,337 of NZ_NEHH01000009.1, forward strand.
CCGTGAATGTATCGACCTCAACAGCAAAGCACAGACCGTCGCAAGCGCCTGGAAAATTGTGGTGGGCCGGAAAAAGCCGCGCATCATACCAGCAGCGTGAGGAAGATGGCGGATGTTGGTGTCGATCGTCGGCGAAGTTTTGCACCACGGCCAACTACGCCATACTGCGCGCTGTTTTTTCGGGGATGGATCGCATGAACAAGGGTTGGATGAAGACCGCTGGACTGATGGCCTTGTGGCTGGCCGGTACACCGATGGTACTCGCGGCGTCGGCACCGCCATTGAGCGAGGTGAAAGTCATCAAGGTTCAGTCGTCGTCCTGCGGGCTCGAAGACATTACCGATGGCCAGGTGCAGACCCGTTGCGATCACAGCGCGCCGGGCATCAAGGTCTATGTGCTGGAAATCGGCTACGGCCAGAGCCAGCCTCAGGCTGCACTGGACGGCTTTGAAGTGAACGGCACCCGGAGTCCGGTCTGTGCCTTCGATAACGGCAACCTGACCGAATGCACGCCGGGCGCGAAAACCGTCGGTTCGCTGTACACCTTCGATCTGGCGACTCGTCAGGAAGGCACCTTTACCTTCAGCAACACCTCGATCAACGCCCCGCGCAACACGATGTCGACCCAGCTTTACATCAAGTAACGGCTGTCGCCGAACAGGGCAGGGCAAAGCTGACTACGCTTTAAAGATCACCCAGCGGATGGCGCCCATGACCTTTAGAGCCCTGATTACCCTCGCCGAGGGCATCGATGATCTGCAATGCGTGACCCTGATCGACGTGCTGCGCCGCGCCGGCATCGAAGTGGTGGCGGCCAGCATCGAGGGCCGGCGCATGCTGACCTGCGCCCGAGGCACGCGACTGACCGCCGACGGCATGCTCATTGATGTGCTGGCCCAGACCTTCGACCTGATTGTCTTGCCCGGCGGTGCGGTCGGCGCACAACACCTTGCCGCGCACCAGCCTCTTCAACAACTGCTAAAGGATCAGGCCAGTGCCGGACGACTGTTCGCCGCCATCGCCGAAGCCCCGGCCGTCGCTCTGCAAAGCTTCGGTGTATTACGTCAACGCCGGATGACCTGCCTGCCCGTCAGCAGTCATAACCTTTCCGGTTGCACATTTGTTGATCAACCGGTGGTGGTCGACGGTAATTGCATCACCGCCCAGGGCTCCGGCGCCGCGCTTGCGTTTGCGCTGACACTGGTCGAGCAACTGGCGGGCAAGGCCGCCAGAGCAAAGGTGGCGGGGGAGTTGCTGGCCTGAGAAGGTCAGGCGTGAGCAGCGATTGGTCGAATGGCTGGCTGCTCACGGTGCTCGGCTTGCCAAAGGTCGTAATCGGTTTGAACGCCTAGCCACATGCGAGCCTTGCCAATCCCCGCGCGTTCCAGTCGCACGGCCAGATCCGGGCTGATCGGCGCATGTCCGTGCAAAACGCGAGATAGATGAGGACGAGCGAATCCCAGATGCCGAGCCAATTCGGTAACGCTGATGCCAAGTTCCGGCAATACGTCCATCAGCAGTGTTTCACCGGGGTGTGGCGGGTTGTGCATGGGCATGAGCCTGCCTCCTGTCAGTGGTAATCCAGATAGTCGATCAGTTCGATATCCGAACCTGCAAATCGAAAGATAACCCGCCAGTTCCCGGACACACTGAGTGACCAGTACTCGCAAAGCTCCCCTTTCAGTGGATGCAGACGCCAACCGGGAAGGTCCAGATCCCCGGGAGCCGCTGCGCGATCCATGAACTGCAGCATGCGCGACAGCCGTTTAGCGTGATCGGCACGAATCCCGCGAGTCGAACCGGTTTCATAGAAGCCGCGAAGGCCTTTGTGCTGAAAGGATTTGATCATGCGGCGAGTGTAAGGCGATACATTACACTCAATGCGGTATCTATGTACCGCATCTTTTCGAGCTATTTGTGCTTGGGGGATGGCCCCGCTGGTGGAGCCGGTGTAGCTAGGCTTTCACCTCTTCCACCGGCACATGCATCCGGTCGCGGTTGGCCAGGGTCGGGAACAATTTGATCCAGGTCCCGGTCACCACCAGCGTGCCGATGCCGCCCATCACCACCGCCGGCACGGTGCCGAACCAGTGCGCGGTCAGGCCGGATTCGAATTCGCCCAACTGGTTCGAGGCGCCGATGAACAGGCCGTTCACCGCGCTGACCCGGCCGCGCATTTCGTCCGGGGTTTCCAGTTGCACGAAGGAGGCGCGGATCACCATGCTGATCATGTCCGCCGCGCCGAGCACCACCAGCACCGCCAGCGAGAACCAGAACGAGGTCGACAGACCGAAGGCGATTGTGGCCACGCCGAACACGCCGACGGCAGTGAACATCACCCGACCGACGTTTCGCTCAACGGCAAACCGCGCCAGGAACAGCGACATCATCAACGCCCCGACAGCCGGCGCCGAGCGCAGCAGCCCCAGCCCCCACGGCCCGGTCAGCAGGATGTCCTTGGCGAACACCGGCAACAGCGCCGTGGCGCCGCCGAGCAGCACGGCGAACAGATCCAGCGAAATCGCCCCGAGAATGTCCGGGCGGCTGCGAATGAAACGAATCCCCGCCAGCAACGAATCCAGCGTCGCCTTGCCTTTGTTCAGCGGAGTTTGTCGCGCGGGCAGGTTGAGCATCAGCGTGCAGGCGATGACATACAGAATGACCGTCGGCCCGTAGACCCACACGCTGCCGAAGGCATAAAGCAGACCTCCGAGCGCCGGGGCGACGATGGTGGCCGATTGCTGTGCAGATTGTGCGGCGGCGACGGCACGCGGGAACAGTGCGCTGGGCACGATGCTCGGCAGCAGTGCCTGGGTGGTCGGCATCTCGAAGGAGCGCGCGGCGCCGAGCAGGAACGCCAGGATAAAGACCATTTCCCGGGTGACATGGTCGGTGGCGCTGCCGATGGCCAGTGCCAGGGCAATCAGGGCCTGCAACGACTGGCAGATCGCCGCGACCTTGCGCCGGTCGTAGCGATCGGCAACGTGGCCGGTGTGCAGCATGAACAATACGCGTGGCGCGAATTCCACCAGTCCGACCAGACCCAGGTCGAGCACGTTGCCGGTCAGTTGATAGAGATTCCAGCCGATCGCCACGGTGAGCATCTGAAAACCGCTGGCGGTGAAGATCCGGGCCAACCAGAACGCAAGAAAGGGACGGTGGTGACGTAACAGCAAGGGCTCTTGGCTGGGCATTTGCGGGCCGGTCTTGATCGAGGGGAACCGCGAGATTATCACCAGTCTGTAACAGGAAGTTGCTATGACAGAAAATTTAGTTAGCCAGACATCGATTTTTCCCCGCCCGGACACCGATCCCGGCCAGGGATGTATTTCAGGGCGTTGCCATGACTGTGAGGCAACTTGTCACGCGGCAAAAGACCACGCGGTTCCCCGTCGGAAATGGGACTACTCTTTTAACGTTGATTGATCCAGATCAAGACCCATTGCGGAACTGATCCGTGACCCGTTGGCAGACTCCCTGCGTCGCGATGCCTGTAAAAAGAAGAACCAATCCGAGTTCGCCGCACTCCATACCCGTGGGGGCAGTGGTCCAAGGCCGCCAGTCTTGGAACCGTTATCTGATAGAGGAAAGCTTATGTTCGGTTTAGAGGCCCTGGATCTCGCCCGAATTCAGTTCGCGTTCACCATCTCGTTCCACATCCTGTTCCCGGCGATCACCATCGGTCTTGCGAGCTATCTCGCGGTGCTGGAAGGCCTGTGGCTGAAAACCGGCAACGACACCTACCGTGACCTCTACCATTTCTGGTCGAAGATCTTTGCCGTCAACTTCGGCATGGGCGTGGTCTCGGGACTGGTCATGGCCTACCAGTTCGGAACCAACTGGAGTCGCTTCTCGGACTTCGCCGGTTCCGTCACCGGCCCGTTGCTGACGTATGAAGTGCTTACGGCGTTCTTCCTCGAAGCCGGTTTCCTTGGCGTGATGCTGTTCGGCTGGAACAAGGTCGGGCGCAAGCTGCACTTTTTCTCCACGGTAATGGTGGCCATCGGCACGTTGATTTCGACGTTCTGGATTCTCGCCTCCAACAGCTGGATGCAGACGCCGCAGGGCTTCGAGATCGTCAACGGTCAGGTCATTCCGACCGACTGGCTGGCAATCATCTTCAACCCGTCGTTCCCGTATCGCCTGATGCACATGGCGACTGCCGCGTTCGTCGCGACGGCTTTCTTCGTCGGCTCGTCGGCGGCCTGGCACTTGCTGCGCGGCAAGGACAATCCGGCGATTCGCACCATGCTGTCGATGGCGATGTGGATGGCGCTGATCGTTGCGCCGATTCAGGCAGTCATCGGTGACTTCCACGGCCTCAACACCCTCAAGCATCAGCCGGCGAAAATCGCCGCGATCGAAGGCCACTGGGAAAACCATGGCAACGAAGCGACGCCGCTGATCCTGTTCGGCTGGCCGGACATGAAGGAAGAGAAAACCAAGTATGCGGTCGAGATCCCGTACCTCGGCAGCCTGATCCTGACGCACTCGCTGGACAAGCAAGTCCCGGCGCTCAAGGAATTCCCAACGGAAGACCGGCCGAATTCGACCATCGTGTTCTGGTCGTTCCGGATCATGGTCGGCCTCGGCTTCCTGATGATCTTCACCGGCCTCTGGAGCCTGTGGCTGCGCAAGCGCGACACGCTCTACACCTCGCGGCCGTTCCTGTACCTGGCGCTGTGGATGGGGCCGTCCGGTCTGATCGCGATCCTGGCGGGCTGGTTCACCACTGAAATCGGTCGTCAGCCATGGGTGGTCTACGGGCTGATGCGCACGGCGGATGCATCGTCCAACCACAGTTTCATGCAGATGAGCATCACGCTGATCATGTTCGTGGTGGTGTATTTCGCGCTGTTCGGTGCGGGTCTGGGCTACATGATGCGTCTGGTGCGCAAAGGGCCGAAGACCGACGAAGGCAAGGAAACCAACGACGGTGGTCCTGGCCAGAAACGCACGCCGGCCCGTCCGTTGTCCGCTGCCGACGACGATGGCGCCGAACACGACCGCAGCCTGACCAAGGAGATTTGAGTCATGGGTATTGATCTTCCGCTGATCTGGGCCGTGATCATCATCTTCGGGATCATGATGTACGTGGTCATGGACGGTTTCGACCTGGGGATCGGGATTCTCTTCCCGTTCATCCCAGGCAAAGTCGACCGTGACGTGATGATGAACACCGTCGCCCCGGTATGGGACGGCAATGAAACCTGGCTGGTACTGGGCGGCGCTGCGTTGTTCGGTGCGTTCCCGCTGGCCTATTCGGTGGTGTTGTCGGCGCTGTACCTGCCGTTGATCTTCATGCTGATCGGGCTGATTTTCCGCGGCGTGGCGTTCGAGTTCCGCTTCAAGGCCAAGGACGACAAGCGTCACCTGTGGGACAAGGCGTTCATTGGTGGTTCGGTGGCCGCGACGTTCTTCCAGGGTGTGGCACTTGGTGCGTTCATCGACGGCTTGCCCGTGGTCAACCGGCAATACGCCGGCGGCTCACTGGACTGGCTGACGCCGTTCACGCTGTTCTGCGGCGCCGCGCTGGTGGTGGCGTATGCCTTGCTCGGCTGTACCTGGCTGATCATGAAGACCGAAGGCAAGCTTCAGGAACAGATGCATGACCTGGCGCGTCCTCTGGCCTTCGTGCTGTTGGCGGTGATCGGTGTCGTCAGTCTGTGGACGCCACTGGCCCACCCGGAAATTGCGACGCGCTGGTTCAGCATGCCGAATCTGTTCTGGTTCATGCCGGTGCCGATTCTGGTGCTGGTGACGATGTACGGTCTGATTCGCGCGGTGGCACGTAATGCCAATTACATGCCGTTCCTGTTGACCCTGGTGCTGATCTTCCTCGGCTACAGCGGTCTGGGCATCAGCCTGTGGCCGAACATCGTGCCGCCGTCGATCTCGATCTGGGACGCCGCCGCACCGCCGCAAAGCCAAGGCTTCATGCTGGTGGGCACGCTGTTTATCATCCCGTTCATCCTGGGTTACACCTTCTGGAGCTACTACGTGTTCCGCGGCAAGGTGACCCACGAAGACGGTTATCACTAAGCAAAAACCTGTGGGAGCGAGCTTGCTCGCGATGGCGTCGGTAGCGGCGCCATCCATCTTGAAGAGGTTTAAAGAAAATGACTGGCAAACATTCCCTGCACGACATTGAAGAAGCCGAAAAAAAGCCGCTGTGGCAGCGGCTCGGCTGGTTGGCCATGATCTGGGTCGGCAGCGTCGGTGCTTTGTTCATCGTCGCCAGCCTGATGCGCATGTTCATGAACGCCGCAGGTCTGACCACGCACTGAGACTTCCCATCCCGCTGCCTTGCGGCACGGATTTTTGACCCTCCGACCGGAGGGTTTTTTTTTGCCCGGATTATTTGCGCGCCTTGAGGATCACGAACTTCGGCGTAGCCGCGACTTGCTCGACACCGCGGAACATTCGCGCCAGTTTGCTGTGATAGCCCAGGTGACGGTTGCCGACGATGTACAGCGCACCACCGACGACCAGCGCCTCGCGAGCCTGCTGAAACATGCGCCAGGCCAGGAAGTCGCCGACCACCTGTTGCTGGTGAAACGGCGGGTTGCACAGCACCACGTCCAGCGACTGCGCTTCCTGCCCGGCCAGACCGTCGCCGGCGCGCACGATCACTTCACGTTCACCCAGCGCCGCGCGCCAGTTTTCGGCCGCCGATTGCACGGCCATGAACGATTCATCCAACAGCGTGTAATGCGCGTCGGGGTTTTGCAGGGCGCTGGCGATGGCCAGTACGCCGTTGCCGCAGCCGAGGTCTGCGACTCGTGCCGAACCGAGGTTTTTCGGCAGGTGCGGAAGGAAGGCGCGGGTGCCGATGTCCAGCCCTTCACGGCAGAACACGTTCGCGTGGTTGAGCAGTTCGATGGCTGGCTCGTCGAGGCGATAGCGGGTCGGGTAGGGCGAGACGGCGGGTGTCTTGGCCTCGGGCGTGGCGATCAGCAATCGGGCCTTTTTCACAGCCAGCGAAGCCTGAACCGGGCCGATGTAGCGTTCCAGCAGGTCACCTGCGGCACGAGGCAAATGCTTGACCATCGCCGCTGCTACCACCTGAGCGCCGGGTGCCAATTGACCCTGCAAGCGAATCAGTTGTTCTTCCAGGAGTGCCAGGGTTTTCGGGATGCGGATCAGCACCCGGTCGAACGGCCCGACCAAGGGCTCGCTGGCGGGAATACCGCGCAGCGCATCGAATGCCTGACCGTTACGCAGCAGGTTCTTTTCCAGCCCCTGAAACGCCAGGAACGAATCACCGCTGGTGCTGACCTGCACCTTGCCCGAGAGGCTGATGGCCAATGCGCCGAAACTGTCGTTGAGCACCAATACTCGGGTATTCGCCGGCAGATTCTGTTCGGCCAGATGATTGAGCAGGTATTCGTCGGCCGCATCGAAGGCTTGCAGCGGTTCGTTCTGCTGTTCGGGCTGGCGGATCAGATCAAGCTGGGCGAAGGGCGTATCGAGCAAAGGCATGGGGCGGGGACTCTGGGTAATCGACGGATGTCCCGCGGCCCAGGGTGTCGTGCGGCGGAACCGACCGAGTGGACAGCGGCGTGAATGCTCACGACATCACTCAGGAAGGCTGCAAATGGTACGTTTTTTTTGTTGGTAATACTCGTCTGATTTCAGTGCAGTGGAAGAGGGCGGCCTAGAGATATCCGGCCTTGGCGGCGGCGATGACGGCTGACATCTTGTTGCAGGCGTTGAATTTGGTGATCAGGTTCTTGGTGTGATAGTTCACGGTGCTTTCAGCGATACTCAGGATCCGGCCGATTTCCCAGGATGTTTTGCCAAGGGCGCACAGCCTTACGATTTCAAGCTCTCGAGTGGACAATCGCACAGGCGGAGGCTTGGCCAGCGTTGCCGGGCAGGCAATGAGGAACAACTCACACAAATGCTGCAAGACGTATTGCAATACGCCGTACTCGTTGTACAGCTCCAGGGCAAAAATTTCGCAGTGGGTTCGGGCCAGGCTGATTGTGCAGCACAAGTCATTTTTCTCATCGTGATATGACTGCGACCAACCATGTTCCATCCCGTGATTTTGAAGCGCACTCCACATCAGCGGAGCCTTCGAGAAGGCTTTCCTGCTCCAGAGAAACGGCAGCATGGAGCGATCGCAATAGGCTGTTATCGGGTCGTCCTTTGCGTAAGTTTTTTCGTATTCGTCGTTCCACGCCGTTGTGAAGTTATTGATATGGAACGCGTTGAATGACGGGAAGCCAGGCCGGGAAACTTTAATGCCGCAAAACTGAAAGCCGAGGTTCCTGGCAAACGTGCTCAGAATCGGAAATGCATTCTCGATTTCCTTCGCGCGCGTGATCTGTTCTATCTGGTACTCCTTCCACCTTTCCATTTGAGTGTTCTCCAAAATAATAATCCGCAGGGGGCGCCGTATTGGATCCAATGTGGTGGCACGGATTCGAGTGTAGGATGCTTCCTACAAAAGTGTTTGGATTTTTTTGTTCTTGGTAAGTGCTCCTATTTGGAATATCTCTGAACAAGTCTTTATATGTGGGAGATCATTTAAATAATTCTGACTTCAGGTTGACTATTTTAGAGTTTTAAAACTAGTGGCACTTTGAGATTCCATCACAAACTATCGGTGTTTCATCGTGCAATTATGCGTAACAATCGAATTATTGTTGATGGAGTGAACCGATGACCGCCAGCAGCGAAAAATTCAGCCGCCAGACATTACTCGATGTGCAACCGCTGACCCCGAACCTGTTCACCCTGCGTACCACGCGGGATGCCGGTTTCCGCTTCCGCGCCGGGCAATTCGCGCGGATTGGCGTGACGCGCCCGGACGGCAGTACGGTGTGGCGCGCCTACTCGATGGTGTCTTCGCCGTTCGATGAGTTTCTCGAATTTTTTTCCATCGTAGTGCCGGGCGGTGAGTTCACCAGCGAACTGAGCCGGCTGAAAGCAGGGGATACCTTGCTGATCGAGCGTCAGGCCTTTGGTTATCTGACGCTGGACCGTTTTGTCGATGGTCGGGATCTCTGGCTGCTATCCACAGGTACGGGGGTGGCACCGTTTCTTTCGATCCTGCAGGACTTCGAGGTCTGGGAAAAGTTTGAGCGAATCATCCTGGTCTACAGCGTGCGGGAGGCTCGGGAACTGGCTTATCAACCGCTGATTGCCGAGCTGACTCAGCGTGACTACCTGGCTGAATATGCGCATAAATTCCAGTTCATTCCGGTGGTCACCCGCGAGCCTTATGCCGGCGCCCTCAACGGACGCATCACGACGCTGATCGAGAATGGCGAGCTGGAGAGGATGGCAGGCGTCGAGCTGACCCCGGAGCATTCGCGGGTCATGCTCTGCGGTAATCCGCAGATGATCGACGACACCCGGGCCTTGCTCAAGCAACGCGGCATGGCCTTGAGTCTGACCCGGCGCCCGGGACAGGTGGCGGTGGAAAACTACTGGTAAGAAAACGGCGCCCTCAGGCGCCGTTTCAATCTTCAAGGCCGGTTGTTCTGGGCCTTGAGCAGATCGCGGATCTCGCCCAGCAGTTCTTCTTCCTTGGTCGGTACCGGCGGCAAGGTAGGCGCCACGGCTTCTTCGCGCTTGAGGCGGTTGATGGCTTTGACGCCCATGAAAATCGCGAAGGCGACGATCACGAAGTCAAGAACGCTCTGGATGAATTTGCCGTAGGCCAGCACCACCGCAGGGGCAGTGCCCTCGGCAGCTTTCAGCGTGATGGCCAGGTCACTGAAATCCACCCCGCCAATCAGCAGGCCGATGGGCGGCATGATCACGTCGCCGACGAATGACGAAACGATCTTGCCGAAGGCCGCACCGATAATGATACCGACGGCCATGTCGACCACATTGCCTTTGACCGCGAAGGCCTTGAACTCGCTGAGCACGCCCATAGTTATTTCCTTGTTACAGATGAGTTTGGTGTACGCAGTGTAAATCAGCATAACGCGTCCTGCGCGTAACACCTTCTTACAAAGCCTGTTTTTATCGACACACCATTTCGCAATTAGTTTGCAAAGTGCCACTAATCGCGCGCGGAATACGCCTCAAGCCGCTGATTCCGAAGAAAAAATATTCAATCACGGCGTTGTGATCTTTCTATTTAGGTTTGGCGAATCGAGCTTCTAGCCTCTGTCTGGCGCACCTGGATGCGCCTCAAAAAAACAGAGGAACCTGAAATGAATTCCACACTTGGCTCAGGGATTACTCCCCGTCGCACCGTTGGTGTATTGGCCGCCAGCCTGTTGACCCTTTCCGTGAACGCCGCGCCGCTGACCCGTGACAACGGTGCGGCGGTCGGCGACAACCAGAACTCGCAAACCGCCGGCGCCAACGGCCCGGTACTGTTGCAGGACGTGCAACTGATCCAGAAGCTGCAACGCTTCGACCGCGAGCGCATTCCCGAACGCGTTGTGCATGCCCGAGGCACTGGTGCCCATGGTACGTTCACTGCGACCAACGATCTGAGCGATCTGAGCAAGGCCAAGGTGTTTACCACCGGCCAGGTCACGCCGGTGTTCGTGCGTTTCTCGGCGGTGGTTCACGGCAACCATTCCCCGGAAACCCTGCGTGACCCACGGGGTTTCGCGACCAAGTTCTACACCGCCGATGGCAACTGGGATCTGGTGGGCAATAACTTCCCGACGTTTTTCATCCGCGATGCGATCAAGTTCCCGGACATGGTGCATGCCTTCAAGCCCGATCCTCGCACCAACCTTGACGATGACTCGCGCCGATTCGACTTCTTCTCTCATGTACCGGAAGCCACCCGTACTTTGACTGAGCTGTATTCCAACTCGGGAACCCCGGCCAGTTATCGGGAGATGGATGGCAATAGTGTGCACGCCTACAAGTTGGTCAATGCCAAAGGCGAAGTCCATTACGTGAAGTTTCACTGGAAAAGTTTGCAAGGCATCAAGAATCTCGATCCGCAACAAGTTGTGCAAGTTCAGGGCCGGGATTACAGTCACATGACTCACGATTTAGTAACAAATATTAACAAAGGCAATTTTCCCAAGTGGGACTTGTACATCCAAGTCTTGAATCCGCAAGACTTGTCGAAGTTTGATTTCGATCCACTTGATGCAACCAAGATCTGGCCAGGTGTTCCGGAGCGAAAAGTTGGACAAATGGTCTTGAACCGCAATCCTGCGAATGTTTTCCAGGAAACCGAACAAGTGGCCATGGCTCCCTCAAATGTTGTTCCGGGCATCGAGCCCTCGGAAGACCGTCTGCTGCAGGGCCGGATATTTGCCTATGCCGACACCCAGATGTATCGCCTTGGCGCCAACGCCCTGCAATTGCCGATCAATGCCGCCAAAACCGCCGTCAACAATGGCAATCAGGATGGCGCGATGAATGCCGGTGCGAGCACCTCGGGCATCAACTATGAGCCAAGCCGTCTGCAGCCGCGTGAAGAGACCCCGGCTGCGCGATACAGCCAGACCGCGCTGCAGGGCAGCACGCAACAGGCGAAGATCCAGCGCGAACAGAACTTCAAACAGGCCGGTGATCTGTATCGCTCGTTCAGCAAGAAGGAACGCCAGGATCTGATCGAAAGCTTTGGCGGTTCGCTGGCGGGCGCCGATGACGAGAGCAAGCACATCATGCTGTCCTTCCTTTATAAGGCGGATCCGGAATACGGCGCCGGTGTGACCAAAGTGGCCAAGGGTGACCTGGATCGGGTCAAGGCCTTGGCCGCCAAACTGGTCGACTGACAGCGACCCTTTCAAGCCCCGGCAATTGCCGGGGACTGACCGGCAGCAGCGCCGTGCGTCTGGCCAGCGGAGAAATCCGTCCCGACGCGCCGCGCTGATCGACGATGGCTGCGTTATCATCGCGGTTTTTGCCGGGGGTTCAGATGGCCAAGGCCAAGCGCATGTATGGCTGCACCGAGTGCGGCGCAACCTTTCCCAAGTGGGCCGGGCAGTGCGGCGAATGCGGCGCCTGGAACACCCTGACCGAAACCATGGTCGAGAGCGGCGGTGCCGCCGCCCCGAGCGGGCGCACCGGCTGGGCCGGACAGCAGGCCCAGATCAAGACCCTGGCCGAAGTCAGCATCGAAGAGATTCCGCGTTTTTCCACAGCCTCCGGCGAGCTCGACCGAGTGCTCGGCGGTGGTCTGGTGGACGGCTCGGTGGTGCTGATCGGCGGCGATCCCGGCATCGGCAAATCGACGATCCTCTTGCAGACCCTGTGCAACCTCGCCAAGAGCATGCCGGCGCTGTACGTCACCGGCGAAGAGTCCCAGCAACAGGTCGCCATGCGCGCACGCCGCCTGGGCCTGCCGCAGGATCAACTGCGGGTCATGACCGAAACCTGCATCGAAACCATCATCGCCACCGCCCGTCAGGAAAAACCCAAGGTGATGGTGATCGACTCGATCCAGACGATCTTCACCGAGCAACTGCAGTCGGCACCGGGTGGCGTGTCCCAGGTGCGCGAGAGTGCGGCGTTGCTGGTGCGTTACGCCAAGCAAAGCGGTACGGCGATTTTTCTGGTCGGCCACGTGACCAAGGAAGGTGCGCTGGCAGGGCCTCGCGTGCTGGAGCACATGGTCGATACCGTGCTGTATTTCGAGGGCGAGTCCGACGGGCGATTGCGCCTGCTGCGGGCGGTGAAGAACCGTTTCGGCGCGGTCAACGAACTCGGCGTGTTCGGCATGACCGACAAGGGCCTGAAAGAAGTCTCCAACCCTTCGGCGATTTTTCTCACCCGCGCTCAGGAAGAAGTCCCGGGCAGCGTGGTGATGGCAACGTGGGAAGGCACCCGGCCGATGCTGGTGGAAGTCCAGGCGCTGGTGGATGACAGTCATCTGGCCAACCCGCGTCGGGTCACGCTGGGTCTGGATCAGAATCGTCTGGCGATGTTGCTGGCGGTGCTGCACCGTCACGGCGGCATTCCGACCCACGATCAGGACGTGTTCCTCAACGTGGTCGGCGGGGTGAAGGTGCTGGAAACTGCGTCCGACCTGGCGTTGATGGCGGCCGTCATGTCGAGCCTGCGTAACCGGCCGTTGCCCCATGACTTGTTGGTGTTCGGCGAAGTCGGCCTGTCCGGCGAAGTGCGCCCGGTGCCGAGCGGTCAGGAGCGATTGAAGGAAGCCGCCAAGCACGGCTTCAAGCGCGCGATCGTGCCCAAGGGCAATGCGCCGAAGGAAGCTCCGCCAGGGTTGCAGATCATTGCGGTGACACGACTGGAGCAGGCGCTGGACTCGTTGTTCGAGTGATCAGACGTCAATCAGCGCCGCGAGCTCGCGTTCCAGTTCGGTTTCGTCGGCCAGATTGAGTTCGATCAGGCGACGCAGGCGCTGAATCGACTCCAGACTGATATGCCGACACACGAAACCGAGCTGGCCGTGATCTTCATGAGCCAGTTGCACATCCATCTCGATGTGTACGTCCTCGCTCAGATGAATATCGACGAAAAAATCCTGCTCGGAATTGCCCAGCCAGGGCTCGGGCCGCTCGATCAACAGCCCCTTGAGCGACAGATCGATCAGCTTCACCGGCCAGATGTACTCGCCCTGGCTCAATTCGGTTCGGGCATCGAACGCGATACGTTTGAAGCGGCGACGCTCGGACGGGTGCTCGCTCATGGCGCAATCCTCAGGAAGGTCAGCTGACTATAGACCCGACCGGCGGGGTGTTGCCAACGAATGGACTGTCTAGACCAATGTCGGGGTATGGCCTTTGCCGCCAACAGCGCTAAACTCGGGGTGGCTGTCTTTCTTGTCCACCCTGGCTGGAATAATAAAATGAAAAATAATAATAGCCTGCTACGCCACTTACCCTGGCTGCTGCTGGCAATCGTAGGAGCGTGCGCCCTGGGCGTAGTGGCATTGCGCCGAGGCGAGGCGATCAACGCCTTGTGGATTGTGGTCGCCGCCGTGGCCATCTATCTGGTTGCGTACCGTTACTACAGTCTGTTCATCGCTAACAATGTGATGCAACTCGATCCGCGTCGGGCCACCCCCGCCGTACTCAACAACGACGGTCTGGACTACGTTCCAACCAACAAACACATTCTCTTCGGTCACCACTTCGCGGCCATCGCTGGCGCGGGGCCGCTGGTCGGCCCGGTACTGGCGGCGCAGATGGGCTACCTGCCCGGTACGCTGTGGCTGATCGCCGGCGTGGTGCTGGCGGGCGCGGTGCAGGACTTCATGGTTCTGTTCATGTCGACCCGTCGCAACGGCCGTTCGCTGGGCGACATGGTGCGTGAAGAAATGGGCCGTATCCCCGGCACCATCGCGCTGTTCGGCTGCTTCCTGATCATGATCATCATCCTCGCGGTGCTGGCGCTGATCGTGGTGAAAGCCCTGGCTGAAAGCCCTTGGGGCATCTTCACCGTGATGGCGACCATCCCGATCGCGATGTTCATGGGCATCTACATGCGCTACATCCGTCCGGGCCGCATCGGCGAGATCTCGGTCGTCGGCGTGTTGCTGCTGCTCGGTTCGATCTGGCTGGGTGGGCAGATTGCCGCCGATCCGGTCTGGGCCAAGGCCTTCACCTTCACTGGCGTGCAGATTACCTGGATGCTGGTCGGCTACGGTTTCGTCGCCGCTTCGCTGCCGGTTTGGCTGATTCTGGCGCCGCGTGACTATCTCTCCACGTTCCTCAAGATCGGTACCATCGTCGCCCTGGCGATCGGCATCCTGGTGACCATGCCCGAGCTGAAAATGCCGGCCCTGACCCAGTTCGTCGACGGCACTGGTCCGGTGTGGAAGGGCGGTCTGTTCCCGTTCCTGTTCATCACCATTGCTTGCGGTGCGGTATCGGGTTTCCACGCGCTGATCTCTTCCGGGACCACGCCGAAACTGCTGGATAACGAAACCAACGCCCGTTACATCGGTTACGGCGGCATGCTGATGGAATCGTTCGTGGCCATTATGGCCATGGTCGCTGCCTCGGTGATCGAGCCAGGCGTGTACTTCGCCATGAACAGCCCGGCCGCCGTGGTCGGCGGTGATGTGGTGTCCGTGGCAACTGCGGTCAGCAACTGGGGCTTTGCAATTACCCCGGAAGCCCTGCAAGCCGTGGCGCATGACATCGGTGAAACCACCATCCTGGCCCGTGCCGGTGGTGCGCCGACCCTGGCGGTCGGTATCGCGCAGATCCTGCACAGTGTGCTGCCGGGTGAAAACACCATGGCGTTCTGGTACCACTTCGCGATCCTGTTCGAAGCGCTGTTCATCCTGACCGCAGTCGATGCCGGCACCCGTGCCGGTCGCTTCATGCTGCAGGACCTGCTCGGCTCCTTCGTACCGGCGCTGAAACGCACCGAATCCTGGTCCGCCAACCTGATCGCCACCGCCGGTTGTGTCGCGATGTGGGGCTGGTTGCTGTATCAGGGCGTGGTCGATCCACTGGGCGGTATCAACACCTTGTGGCCGCTGTTCGGCATCTCCAACCAGATGCTTGCCGGTATCGCGCTGATGCTCGGCACCGTGGTCCTGATCAAGATGAAGCGCCAGCGCTACATCTGGGTCACCCTGCTGCCGGCCACCTGGCTGCTGATCTGCACCACGACCGCTGGCTTCATCAAGCTGTTCGACGCCAACCCGGCGATCGGCTTCCTGTCGCTGGCCAAGAAGTACAGCGATGCACTGGCCAACGGTCAGGTGCTGGCGCCGGCGAAAAGCGTCGAGCAGATGCAGCACGTGATCTTCAACGCCTACACCAACGCTACATTGACCGCGCTGTTCCTGTTCGTGGTATTCAGCATCCTGTTCTATGCGCTCAAGGTCGGCATCGCCGCCTGGGGCAAAAAAGAGCGTACGGACAAAGAATCGCCATTCCAGGCCCTGCCGGACGCGTAACCAGAGGATTGCAGCATGTTCAATGACCTGAGTCGCCTCGGTAAATACCTCGGTCAGGCCGCGCGCCTGATGGTCGGCATGCCCGACTACGACACCTACGTCGAGCATATGCAGACCAAACACCCGGACAAACCGGTGATGAGCTACGAGATGTTCTTTCGCGAACGTCAGGAAGCCCGTTACGGTGGCAAGGGTGGGCCGAAGTGCTGCTGAGCCGCTGATCGCGGTTCAGCAGAGATAGGTGGGAGCAGGTCTTTCGGCCTGCTCCCATTTTTATTTGTGCAATTGAAGGAGATCGAGTTTGTCTTCTCCCATCCCGGTCACGGTGCTCAGCGGTTTCCTCGGCGCCGGCAAGACCACCTTGCTGCGCCATCTGTTGAAAGCCGAGCACGGCCTGAAAATCGCCGTGATCGAAAACGAATTCAGCGACGCCGGCATCGACACCCAATTGCTGGGCGACGAGCCGGTGCAAGTCATGACCCTGGCCAACGGCTGCGTCTGCTGCACCATCCACACCGATTTGACCAAGGCCTTGTACCTGTTGCTCGAACGGCTGGACAGCGGCGAAATCGCCTTCGATCGGCTGGTCATCGAATGCACCGGCCTGGCCGACCCGGCTCCGGTGGCGCAGACTTTTTTCATCGACGAAGAACTGCGCGAACGTTATCTGCTCGACGGCATCATCACCCTCGTCGACGCCGCTCACGCCGAACTGCACCTGACCCAGACCATCGCCCAGGCGCAGATCGGTTTTGCCGACCGCTTGCTGGTGAGCAAAACCGATCTGGTGGACGAGGCCGCGTTCACCGCGCTCAGCGAACGCCTGACCCGCATCAACCGTCGTGCACCGATCCGCGTGGTCGAACACGGCAACATCGATCTGGCCGAATTGCTCGATGTGCGCGGTTTCAACCTGAATGCCGATCTCGGCGGCGGGGTGAGTCTGCGGCCGGTGAGCAAGGCGCCATCCATCGACCGGATTTCCAGTCTGGTGCTGCGTACCGATCAGCCGCTGGATATCGATCAGCTCAGCGAATTCATGAATGAACTGTTGGAAGAGCACGGCAAGCAATTGCTGCGCTACAAAGGTGTGTTGAACATTGCGGGTGAAGATCGGCGGCTGGTGTTCCAGGGCGTGCTGAAACTCTACGGCTTCGACTGGGACACCGAGTGGGCCGAGGGCGAGGCGCGGGAAAGCGTGATCGTGTTTATCGCCGACGATTTGCCGGAAGAGAAAATCCGGGCGGGGTTTGCCAGGGTGGCGGCGAACTGAGTCCGCCGCGCTTTCAGTGAGTGGAGCCGCTGAGAATCGTCTGCTCCAGGTGATCCAGATGACGGTTCATCAGCGACACCGCCTCGCCAGCGTCATCACGCTCGATCGCCTCGACGATCCGGGCGTGATCCTGCCAGCCGCAACAGCTGTGCGTGGTTTCTGTGCATCGCGCAATCGCCAGTGAGGTCAGCGGCACCAACGTGCCGAGGAAATGCGCCAACGGTGCATTCCGCGCCATTTTCGCTACCTGCAAATGAAACTCCCCGGACAAGCGAATCGCCGCCCCGCGCCGATCTTTATCCACAGCCTGACGCTCCCGTTCGATCAACGCTCGCAGGCGCTTCAGATCTTCAGCCTGCGCATGCTGACAAGCCAATCGCACCAGCGTGTTCTCGGCCAGACGCCGAGCGTGCAGGGCCTGACGTGTCTGCTCGGCATCCGGCGCAGCCACTCGTGGTCGATGGTTGGCCCGCAGTACGATGATCTGTTCGTGGGACAGTTGAGTCAGCACCCGACGCACATCGGCGCGGCTGACGCCGAACATCTCCTTGAGACTTTCTTCGGTGAAACGGCTGGCGGCATCGATGCGTTGCTCGAGGATTGCGTCTAACAGGCGCGGATACAGATCCTCCACCGGCGCATGCAGGCGGGAGAAGGGCAGGGCCGTCGAGGTCGGGCGAGGGTGCGACGGCGTGGCAAGACTGTTCATGGCCGGTCTCCAGTGTGAGGCGTTTCAGTGGCTCAGGTTGTCATCCGGAATATTCAGCTCGATACCCATCCGCTGGCCTTCACGCAAAATGTGCCGGCGCATTTCGGCGCTGGCCTGGGCGCTGTTCTTGCTGCGGATCGCGCGCACCACGGCTTCGTTTTCCTCAAGGCGTTCGGCCAGGTGCTCCGGCGAATTGCGCAGCACTTCGGCGCTTTGCTTGAGGGCGTTGCTGGTCTGTTGCACCACGCTCTGGAAAATCGGGTTCGAGGTCAGGGTGAACAGCTCCTCGTGGAACGCGATGTAGGCGCTGACCCCGGCCTCGCTGTCACCCGCTTCGAGGGCTTCGCGCATGTCCATCAGGGTCAGGCGCAACTGCCCGACTTCCTTGCTGCTGATCGACTGCGCTACCAGACCGACAATGAACGGTTCGAGGGTGTAGCGCAGTTGCAGCACGTCTTCGAGGCTGGCGCCGGCCACTGCACTGTCGTGGCTTTGGCTGTCACTGGCCTGGGCGTCGAGCACCACCACGCCTTTGCCCGGCATCGAGCGCACCAGACCGAGGGTTTCCAGCACGATCACCGCTTCACGCAGGCTCGGGCGGCTGATGCCCAGTTGCTCGGCCAGCTCGCGCTGCCCCGGTAGCATCTCGCCGGAGCGCCACTGGCCACGGGCCAGCGCGGCCCGGAGTTTTTCCACCACTGAGTTGACGACGGTTGATGTAGTAATCACGTGTTCGCTCCATGAGCCGTGCCTGCATTGGCGCAGGCACGGCGCTCATTCAGAATTCTTTGGCCGCCGCTTGAGCGACCGTTTTTCTCGGCTGAAAGTTATAGCCCTGCTCGCCGTTGAGCACCTTGTTCGCCCGCTGCACGTCGATGTCCTTTTCCCAGCGGGCGATGGCCACGGTGGCTACGCAGTTGCCGATCAGGTTGGTCAGCGCGCGGCCGATGCCCATGAACCAGTCCACCGCCAACACCAAAACTAGGCCGACCACCGGAATCGCCGGGATGGCCGTCAGCGTGGCGGCCAGAATCACCAGCGCCGAACCCGGAATGCCGTGGGCACCTTTGGAGGTAATCAGCGACACCAGCAAAATAGTCAGCAGATCGGTCATGGCCAGCGGCGTACCGGTAGCGTTGGCAATGAATACGATGGCCAGGGTCAGGTAGATCGAAAAACCGTCGAGGTTGAACGAGTAACCGGTGGGAATCACCAGCCCGACGGTCGAGCTGCCGATACCCAGATGCTCAAGCTTGCGCATGATCTGCGGCAGCACGGCGTCGGAGGACGCGGTGCCCATGACGATCAGCAGTTCTTCACGCAGGTACTTGAGCAACGGCCACATGCGCAGGCCGGAGGCACGCATCACCAGACCCAGAATCACGCTGACGAAAGCGATGCAGGTCAGGTAGAACAAACCGACCAGACTGCCCAGGTGTTGCAGCGAATCCAGGCCATATTTGCTGGTGGTGAAGGCGATGGCGCCGAACACGCCGATCGGTGCCAGACGCACGATCATGCCCATGATCCGGAAGATCACGTGGCTGAGCTCGTTGATCAGCCGCGAGATCCCGGAAGCCGCTTCGCCCACCAGATTCAACGCGCTGCCGAACAGCACCGAGAACAGCAGCACTTGCAGAATGTTGTTGTCGGCAAAGGCGCCGAGTACCGAGGTCGGGATCAGGTCCATCAGGAATTGGGTGGTGGTGTGCATGTGCTGGCCGCGTTCGGCGATGTCGCCCATGTCGGCGGCGGACAGCTGCTCCAGATGGATGTTGGCGCCGCTGCCGATCCCGGTGGTGAAGGCGAACACCAGACCGATCACCAGGGCGATGGTGGTCAGCACTTCGAAGTAGATCACCGACTTGAGGCCGATGCGCCCGACCTTCTTCAGGTCGCCGGCGCCGCTGATGCCGCTGACCACCACGCAGAACACGATCAGGCCGATGAGCATCTTGATCAGTTTGATGAAACCGTCGCCGAGCGGTTTGAGCTGGGCCGAATATTCAGGAAGGGTCAGCCCGCAGACGATGCCGAGCACCAGTCCGAGAACCACTTGGAGGAAGATTGAACGCGAGCACCATCTGAGCATGGGAGGAATCCTGGTCGGTGTCCTGGCTGCCGTGCGCGGGGCGCATCAGATTCAGGACTTAATTATTGTGGTCTTACCGGTATGTCCAGTGCGGGTGCAGTCTAGGCGCGGTTTTTTAGGGATCGCAAGTGAAAAATGACGAATTGGCATGACCGGTCTGACCAGTTGGGCGCCAAGCCCCGACCTTGAGCTATTCGCAGTCCGAAACTTTTTTGCGGGCGAAAAAAAACCGGCCATCACTGGCCGGTTTTTCATGCTGCGGTTTTACCGTCGCAATTAAGCGCCGTATACCGGCAGTTTCTTGCAGATGGCTTTGACTTTCTCACGAACGGCGTCGATCACCGCTTCGTTGTTCAGGTCAGCCAGGATGTCGCAGATCCAGCCAGCCAGCTCTTTGCACTCTGCTTCCTTGAAGCCGCGAGTGGTCACAGCCGGAGTACCGAAGCGCAGACCGGAGGTGACGAACGGGGAGCGTGGGTCGTTTGGCACGGAGTTCTTGTTTACGGTGATGAACGCTTTGCCCAGAGCGGCGTCGGCGTCTTTACCGGAGATTTCCTGCTTGATCAGCGACAGCAGGAACAGGTGGTTTTCAGTACCGCCGGAAACCACGTCGAAACCGCGCTCGATGAACACGCCGGCCATGGCCTGGGCGTTTTTCACCACTTGTTGCTGGTAAGCCTTGAACTCCGGCTGCAGTGCTTCCTTGAAGCAGATCGCTTTGGCGGCGATCACGTGCTCCAGCGGGCCACCCTGGGCGCCCGGGAATACGGCGGAGTTCAGCTTCTTCTCGATGTCGGCGTTGGCTTTGGCCAGGATCAGGCCACCACGTGGACCGCGCAGGGTCTTGTGGGTGGTGGTGGTCACGACGTCAGCGAACGGAACCGGGTTCGGGTAGACGCCAGCGGCGACCAGACCGGCTACGTGAGCCATGTCGACGAACAGGTAGGCGCCAACCTTGTCGGCGATGGCGCGGAAGCGCGGGAAGTCGAGGATCTGCGAGTAGGCAGAGAAACCGGCCACGATCATTTTCGGCTTGTGTTCAACCGCCAGACGCTCGACTTCGTCGTAGTCGATCAGGCCGTTGGCGTCGATGCCGTACTGGATGGCGTTGTACAGCTTGCCGGAGGAGGAAACGCTGGCGCCGTGGGTCAGGTGACCGCCGTGAGCCAGGCTCATGCCCAGGATGGTGTCACCGGCCGACAGCAGGGCCAGGTAGACAGCGGCGTTGGCTTGGGAACCTGCGTGCGGCTGAACGTTGGCGTAGTCGGCGCCGAACAGTTCCT
Organism: Pseudomonas sp. R45(2017); assembly: GCF_002112305.1. NCBI lineage: Bacteria > Pseudomonadati > Pseudomonadota > Gammaproteobacteria > Pseudomonadales > Pseudomonadaceae > Pseudomonas > Pseudomonas sp. R45(2017). The sequence goes on from NZ_NEHH01000009.1 coordinate 236,517, forward strand.
TGGCGCGGTCGATGGCCAGTTGCTCAACGACGTCGACGTACTCGCAACCACCGTAGTAGCGCTTGCCCGGGTAGCCTTCGGCGTACTTGTTGGTCAGTACCGAGCCTTGAGCTTCCATCACCGCTGGGCTGGTGTAGTTCTCCGAAGCGATCAGCTCGATGTGTTCTTCCTGGCGCTGGGCTTCTTGCTCCATGGCGGCAAAAAGATCGGCGTCGTACTTGGCAATAGTCAAATCACGGCTGAACATGGCGGTCCTCAAGGATCGGGGGCAGAAAAGGGGGGCATTCTAACCCATCGGGTTTTGGATGGCATATGAAACGACATCATGTCGCAGACAAGTGGCGTTCATGCGTGGATATACGGTGATTGTGCCGGCCAAATCGCCAGCAGGCTGGCTCCCACAGTAATCGCGATAGCCTGCAAATTCCCTGATCGGCATCAATCCTTGTGGGAGCCAGCCTGCTGGCGATGGCTTCCCCACAAAGTCTCAGTCGAACATGAACAGCGCATCATTGCTGAACTGCGCCTCGAACCGTCCCGCCGGCATCGGCCGCCCGAACAGATAACCCTGAACCTCGTCGCAACCATGCTCGCGCAGGAAGTCCAGTTGTTCATGGGTTTCCACGCCCTCGGCGATCACCGCCAGATTCAGGCTGTGGGCCATGGCGATGATTGCCCGGGCGATCTGCGCGTCCTGCTCGCCGGACGGCAGGCCGTCGACGAAGGTGCGGTCGATCTTCAGTACGTCGATCGGGAATTGCTTGAGGTAGTTCAGCGACGAGTAACCGGTGCCGAAGTCGTCGACCGCGATGCTCAGGCCGAGGTTCTTCAGGCCGGCAAGGATCTGCATCGCCTCGCTGACTTCGCGCATCAGAATACTTTCGGTCAGCTCCAGCTCCAGGCACGCCGGCGGCAGGCCGGTTTCCTTGAGGATGGTGGCGATCCGCGTGCCGAGCTGGCCATCGGAGAACTGCCGGGCGGAAATGTTCACCGAGACCTTCGGCACGCGCACGCGACTCTGGTGCCAGGTCTTGAGCTGACGGCAGGCCTCGCTGATCACCCAGTCGCCGACGTCCACCACCAGCCCGAGTTCTTCGAGCACCGGGATGAAATCCCCCGGCGGCACCAGCCCGCGACGCGGATGACGCCAGCGCAGCAGGGCTTCGGCACCGGTCAGGCGTTTGCCGTCGCCGCTGAACTGCGGCTGGTAGTACAGCACGAATTCGTTCTGCTCCAGCGCGTGGCGCAGGTCGCTTTCCAGTTCCAGACGTTCCAGCGCACTGGCGTTCATGTCGGCCTGATAGAACTGGAAGTTGTTCTTGCCGCGCTCCTTGGCGTGGTACATCGCGGTGTCGGCGTTCTTCATCAGCTGGCTGAGTTCGTTGCCGTCCTGCGGGCTCAGGGCGATGCCGATACTGGCGGTGACGAAGAACTCGCGGCCTTCGAGCACGAACGGTCGCACCAGACTGGCAAGGATCTGCTCGGCCACGTGGATCGCACGGTTCAGTGCCATTTCGCGGCTGGAGCGGTGTTGCAGCAACAGGGTGAATTCGTCGCCGCCCATCCGCGCCACGGTGTCGTCATCGTCGACGCAGGCCAGCAAGCGCGTGGCCATGTCCTTGAGCATGCGGTCGCCGGCGGCGTGACCGAGGGAGTCGTTGATCGGTTTGAATCGGTCGAGGTCGAGGAACATCAGCACCACCCACGACTTCTGCCGTTCGGCCGATTGCAGCGCGGTGTGCAGGCGATCCTGGAACAGCGTGCGGTTCGGCAGGTGAGTCAGGGCGTCGTAGTAGGCGAGGCGGTGAATCCGCTGCTCGCTGGCCTTGCGCTCGCTGATGTCACTGAAGAAGCACACGTAACTGGCCAGATCGCCCTCGTCATCGAGCACGGCGGTGATGCCGACCCATGCAGGGTAATGCTCGCCGTTGCGGCGCTTGAGCCAGACTTCACCTTCCCAGGTGCTGTGCTGATGCAACTGCTTGAGCACGTAGCGCAGGTGCGCGTCCTGCTGTTCGTCGACGGTCAGCATGTTCGGCAACTGGTCGAGCACTTCGCTCACCGCGTAGCCGCTGACCCGGCTGAACGCCTCGTTGGCCTGGACAATGTAACCGGCCGGGTCGGTGATCAGGATCGCCGAAGTCGAGTGCTCGAATACCGTGGCCGCCATGCGCAGGTCTTTCTCCGCACGGCGCTGCTGGCTGATATCGCGACCGACCCCGAGCACGCCTTCGAAGGCGCCATGTTCGTCCCACACCAGCACCAGACGCAGTTCGATCGGGATCTTGCGACCGTCGGCGCGCAGGCAGTCGAACAGGAACATCTGGGTCTGCACCTGGCTGCGCAAAATCACCAGTTGCTCGGGTTTGCCCAGAGCTTTGCTGACCCGATCCATCAGGTGATAGATGCCGCTCAGTTGCTGCGGGTTGGCGATGGTCGATTGCCAGCCGTTCTGGAAAATCCATTCGGCGTCATAACCCAGCACCGCTTGCACCGACGGGCTGACGTAGTTCAGCGAGAGCTTGCTGTCGGTGGAGAAGATTACGTCGCTGATGCTTTCGGCGAGCATCCGGTAGCGTTGTTCGCTGTCGCGCAACGATTCGCTGGCTTCGATCTGCTCGGTGATGTCCTTGGCCACGCCGATGATCCGCGTGACCTGATCGTGCTTGTCCCGGGCCAGCGCCTGTTCGCGAATGTCGAAGCGCCGCCACTTGCCGTCGCGATGACGGAAGCGCAGCTGACATTGCAACAACTGGCTGTAACCAGCGTGACGCTGCATCTGCCGCGAGCGATGGTAATAGTCGGCGTCTTCCGGGTGCAGGAGGATTTCCCAGAAGTACTCGCCCATCTGATGCAGTTCGGTGCGGTTGTAACCGAGAGTCTGGCCGAGGTGGTGGTTGCTGAAGATCATCCGCTGGCTGATCACGTCCTGCACATACAGGTGATCCGGCACGGTACGCACCACGTCCGACCAGAAACCTTCGCGCTCCAGCAGCGACAGTTCGATCAGCTTGCGGCTGGTGATGTCGTTGATGCTCAGGATCACGGCCTTGTAGTCGTGCTGTTCCTGCGGCAGGCGCAGCACCAGCCACAGGTGCTGGTCGCGGCCATTGATGTCCGGGAGTTTGATTTCCAGTTCCAGCTGCTTTTGCTGCTGGAGCACGGCGTCGAGCACCTGATTGCCGATGGCGCACTGACTGTGCGGCTGACCGTCGATCAACAGTTGCCAGGCGTGATCGCAGGAATTGACATTGAGCAGTTGCAGCGCGACCTGGTTGACCTCGGTGACCCGCAGTTCGTGGAGCAATTGCTGGCGCTGCGCCGGCTGGTCGAGCCAGGCCTTGAGCTGGTCGCTGGTCTGGATCTGGGCTTTCTCGAAAATCAGCTTGAGCCCCGAAAGATCCAGCACGCACAACGCCACGCCGGTGCCTTCGAAAATATCCTGATAACGCCGACGCCCTTCATGCACCTGACGCTGACGGCGGCGCATATTGAGCAGCGCGATGAACGGCAGCAGCGAGAGCGCCAGGCCCAACAGGCATTTGCCGATGAACGCCGGCAGCAGTTGTTCGAGCACATGTTGACGGTCGAACAGGCCACGCAGTTGCCAGTCGCTGCTGCTCAGCGGCACGGTCAGCACGCTGTTGGCCAGATCGTCCGGGGTCAGGACGCTGGTGCTGCCGATGGGCATCGCTTCGTCGCGGCTGATGATCTGATGGTTGATGCGATTTTCCACCAGCCACAGGGGACGGATACCGGTTTCGCCTTGTTTGGTCAGTGCTTTAAAGAAGGTGGGTGTCAGCCGCAGTGCCCAGTAACCGCGAGTGCTGCCACTGGCCTGATGCAACAGCAGATGCACCACCGAGCCGTCGTCGTCATTGCTGAAATAATGCGCCTGAGCGCGGCTGCGGCGTACCAGATCGCTGAGGTAATCGGCGTCTTGGCTGTCAGTCGCGCTGTCGCTGAGGATTTTTCCGGAGGGGCTGAGCAGGGCCAGGCTGCGCAGGTCGGGCAGCGACTTCTGAAGTTTGCGCAGCAGCGCCTGCTGTTCGTCGGCCGACTGCGGTTGTTCGACGATCGGTAGCAGGTTGAGGGCGATCTGCGCGTTCAACGCCATGTTCAGGCTGACCTGCGCGGCGAGGTCGGCGGTGTAGTCGATGGTGTACTGACGCTGGTTTTTCTGGGTTTCACGCAGTTGATCGAGCAGCTGCCAGAACAGCAGCGCCAGCAGCAAAAGCACCAGCGTCGCCAGCGCGCCTTTCAATGTTCCGCGCAGGGACGAGCCGGGCGCCGGTTGGGTGCTGCTCACAGAGGCTGGCGGAGTGACGTTGGACAAGCTGTAATCCTGCGGTCTGGCTGGACTGGCGCGACGTGCACTATAAGCCGGACGCCCAAGGGCGGCTAGCATGCCTTGAGTTGTGGCGAAGTGCCAGCCCCACTCGGCTGGACTGCCATCGGTCATTCAGGTAGCTTTGCCGGTTACGCGGGAGCGTTCCAGCTCCTAGACTCAGACTTTTTCAGCGCGCACGCATTGATGACCATCAAGTGAACGACGCGCATCGGTCTGGCCGGGCATCGCCTGCGCTCCAATCATTCATCTGTCACTGACCCAAGGTTCTCCATGGCTCAATACGTCTTCACCATGCATCGGCTGGGCAAAGTTGTTCCGCCGAAGCGGGAAATCCTGAAAAACATTTCGCTGTCTTTCTTCCCCGGCGCCAAGATCGGCGTACTCGGCCTCAACGGTTCGGGTAAATCCACGCTGCTGAAAATCATGGCCGGCGTCGACACCGAGTTCGAGGGCGAAGCGCGCCCGATGCCGGAACTGAACATCGGTTACCTGCCGCAAGAGCCGCAACTGGATCCGACCAAGACCGTGCGTGAAGTGGTCGAGGAAGCGGTCAGCGTGATCAAGGATGCGCAAGCGCGTCTGGACGAGGTCTACGCCGCTTACGCCGACCCGGACGCCGACTTCGACAAGCTGGCCGCCGAACAGGCCAAGCTCGAAGCGATCCTGCAGGCCAGCGACGGTCACAACCTGGAGCGCCAGCTGGAAGTCGCCGCCGATGCGCTGCGTCTGCCGGCCTGGGACGCCAAGGTCGAGCACCTGTCCGGTGGTGAAAAACGTCGTGTGGCCCTGTGCCGTCTGCTGCTGTCCGCCCCGGACATGCTGCTGCTCGACGAACCGACCAACCACCTGGACGCCGACTCCGTTGCGTGGCTCGAACACTTCCTGCACGACTTCCCGGGCACTGTGGTAGCGATCACGCACGACCGTTACTTCCTGGACAACGTTGCCGGCTGGATTCTGGAACTCGACCGCGGCGCGGGCATTCCTTACGAGGGCAACTACTCGGGTTGGCTGGAAGCCAAGTCCGATCGTCTGGCCCAGGAATCCAAGCAGCAATCGGCCCACGAAAAAGCCATGAAGGAAGAACTGGAGTGGGTGCGCAAAGGCGCCAAGGCCCGCCAGTCGAAATCCAAGGCACGTCTGCAACGCTTCGAAGAAATGCAGTCGCAGGAATTCCAGAAGCGTTCGGAAACCAACGAGATCTACATCCCGGCCGGTCCGCGCCTGGGCGACAAGGTCATCGAATTCAAGAACGTCACCAAGGGCTACGGCGATCGCGTGCTGATCGACAATCTGTCGTTCTCCATGCCGAAAGGCGCCATCGTCGGCGTGATCGGCGGTAACGGTGCCGGTAAGTCGACCCTGTTCCGCATGCTGATGGGCAAGGAAACCCCGGACTCCGGCAGCATCGAAATCGGCGAAACCGTACAACTGGCCTGCGTGGATCAGAGCCGCGAAGACCTGGACGGCAGCAAGACCGTGTTCCAGCAGATCTCCGACGGTTCCGACCAGATCCGCATCGGCAACTACGAGATCCCGTCGCGTACCTACGTCGGTCGTTTCAACTTCAAGGGCGGCGATCAGCAGAAGTTCGTCAAGGACCTGTCCGGTGGTGAGCGCGGTCGTCTGCACCTGGCGCTGACCCTGAAGGAGGGCGGCAACGTCCTGCTGCTCGACGAACCGTCCAACGACCTCGACGTTGAAACCCTGCGTTCCCTGGAAGAAGCCCTGCTGGACTTCCCGGGCGCTGCCATTGTGATCTCTCACGATCGGTGGTTCCTTGACCGCGTCGCGACTCACATCCTGGCGTACGAAGACGACTCGCAGGCGGTGTTCTTCGAAGGCAACTACACCGAGTACGAAGCCGATCGCAAAAAGCGCCTCGGCGAAGCAGCGGCCCAGCCACACCGGGTACGCCACAAGAAACTGGCCTGATTACGGGTTGGTTGCATGAAAAAGCGGAGCCTTCGGGCTCCGCTTTTTTTTGCCTGCAATGCAGGCTGTTTTATACCTTGTGTACTATTTGTTTTCATAAATGCGACATTTTTGTCTGTTGCTGTGTACATGTCGTTTGTTACAGTCCGGCTCAATCGCTTCCAACGACAACAAATCTGCCGAGACTTTTCCCATGATCGAATCCGTCGAATCCTTCCTCGCCCGTCTGAAAAAACGCGATCCGGATCAACCCGAATTCCACCAGGCCGTCGAAGAAGTCCTGCGCAGCCTGTGGCCGTTTCTCGAAGCCAATCCGCACTATCTGACCTCGGGGATTCTGGAGCGCATCTGCGAGCCGGAGCGGGCGGTGGTGTTCCGCGTGTCGTGGGTCGACGATCAGGGCAAGGTTCAGGTCAATCGCGGTTTCCGCATCCAGATGAACAGCGCCATCGGCCCGTACAAGGGCGGTTTGCGCTTCCACCCTTCGGTGAATATGGGCGTACTGAAATTCCTCGCCTTCGAACAGACCTTCAAGAACTCCCTGACCTCATTGCCCATGGGCGGCGGCAAGGGCGGTTCGGACTTCGATCCGAAGGGCAAGAGCGACGCCGAAGTCATGCGTTTCTGCCAGGCGTTCATGAGCGAACTGTACCGCCACATCGGTGCCGATGTGGACGTGCCGGCCGGTGATATCGGTGTCGGCGCACGGGAGATCGGTTTCCTGTTCGGCCAGTACAAACGCCTGAGCAACCAGTTCACCAGCGTGCTGACCGGAAAAGGCATGACCTATGGCGGCAGTCTGATCCGCCCGGAAGCCACCGGTTTCGGTTGCGTGTACTTCGCCGAGGAAATGCTCAAGCGCCGCGAGCAGACCGTCGAAGGCAAACGCGTGGCGATCTCCGGTTCCGGCAACGTCGCGCAATACGCGGCTCGCAAAGTGATGGACCTGGGCGGCAAGGTGATTTCCCTGTCCGACTCCGAAGGCACGCTCTATTGCGAGGCGGGCCTGAGCGAAGAACAGTGGCTGGCGCTGCTGGAACTGAAGAACGTCAAGCGCGGACGGATCAGCGAATTGGCGGCGGCATTCGGCCTGGAGTTCCGCGCCGGTCAATTGCCATGGTCGTTGCCGTGCGACATCGCGCTGCCATGCGCGACCCAGAACGAACTCGACGCGGAATCCGCCCGCACCTTGCTGCGCAACGGCTGCATCTGCGTGGCCGAAGGCGCGAACATGCCGACCACCCTCGAGGCTGTGGATCTCTTTATCGAAGCCGGCATTCTGTTCGCGCCGGGCAAGGCATCGAATGCCGGCGGCGTGGCGGTGAGCGGTCTGGAAATGTCGCAGAACGCCATGCGCCTGCTGTGGACCGGCGGCGAGGTGGACAGCAAGCTGCACGGAATCATGCAGTCGATCCACCACGCCTGCGTGCATTACGGTGAGGAAAACGGCCGGATCAACTACGTCAAAGGCGCGAACATCGCGGGCTTCGTCAAAGTCGCCGACGCGATGCTGGCGCAAGGCGTGGTTTAAGCAACGGTGCTCAAGAGCGCTCGATGCGGATCACTTCAATCAGTTGATCACCGGCCGGGCGCTGCCAAAGCACTTCATCGTTGAGCCGCGCGCCAAGCAGCGCGCGGCCCAGCGGTGAAGCCCAGTTGATCAGCCCGTTGGCCGCATCAGCCTGATCCTCGCCGACCAGTTGCACCCGACGCTCGGTGTCGTGTTCGTCGGCGTAGGTCACCCAACTGCCGATCTGCACCTTGTCGTTCGACGTCGGGGCCGGCGCGACCTGAGCGCTGCCGACCCGTTGATTGAAATAACGCAAATCCCGTTCGAGATCGGCCAGCCGCTGCTTGTCGGCCTGTTCGCCCTTGGCGGATTGTTCGGCGTGCAGGCTTTGCAGCTCGGCGACTTTCGCCTGCAACTGGGCAAGGCCTTGCGGCGTGACGTAATTGGGCAGCGTGCTGACCTGCCGTTCGACCGGCTGATCGGCTTGCGCAGCGGCGTTGTCTTCGTTGACGAAAGCGCGACTCATGGTGGGCTCCTGTTATAGCCGTTGGGCCATGGTCGCAGGCAAAAGGTTTCGCTGGATGTCTGGAAGCGACCTACTGCGAACGATAGGCCCGCGCTGCGCCCTGATCCTTTTCCTGCTGCCAGGCGCGCTCGCGTTCGTCCCAGTGTTCGTTGCGATACTGTTCGCGATCCTTGTTTTCCAGCATCGCCTGACATTGGCGGAAGCCGTCGCTCCAGCCCTCGGCGTATTGCTTGTCCTTGAGATAGCGCGGCACGTTCTTGCGAAACTCGCCGCTGATCGAGCCGGCCGCCTGGCGACCGCTGATGCACCCGTCATCGAAACCGTCGGCGAACGCCGGTGGAAAACCCTTGGCGATCAGATCTTCGTGGGTGCTCTGACAGCCACCCAGCACCAGCAACACACCCGCAAAAACCGCACACCGCCACATCACACTCTCCCGGGCCGTTAAACGGCTGATAGGGAAAGTCTAGAAGCGGATTCGTCGATGGGGCGTGAAAGAAAGATCAAAACCTCAGTAGTGATACCACTTCACTTCCAGCATCACCTCGGTCTCCGGCGTTGCCAGGTGGCTGAACTCGCGCTGGGCGCTCAGGCGCAGGCCGAGGTTGCGCGACAGTTCCCACTGTTGGTTCAGACTCAGGCTACGGCGCACTTCACCATTGAAGAAGTAATCGCCTTTGGCCTCCAGGCTGAGATTGCCCAACGGGTTTTTCCACAGTACGCCGGTATTGAAACCGCCTGCGGGGGAAACGAACTCGGCGAAATCATTGTTGTGTTCAACGCGCACCGTACCGAGGGCGAACCCCAGCACATCGTCACCCAGCGCCCAGGTGCCGCCGCCGCCACCGTTGACGTGGCTGACCAGCGTCTCGTCATCATGCTTGCCCGGTACACGCTCAAGACCACCGGTGACCTGCCACGACAGCGGCTGCAACAGCGCGTTGCGCGGCGTCAGCGAGCGGATGGTCGCCAGATCCAGTTGCTGGAACTGCCAGTGATTGCCTTCGTACTGGCGCAGCTTCATCTGAAGGATTTCGATCTGCGCACCGAGGGGGAAACTCTCGGCGTTGTCGTTGAGGTCGTGATAGGCCATGCGCAAGCCGTACTCGCCGAATGCGCGGTCACCCCGAGTGCCGAGACCGGCCTGCCAGGTGCGCGATTCATGGCCGTCCTCGGGCAGACCCGGTTGTGGAATTTGCAGCTCCGGCGCCGGGTTCTTGTTGATCGCCCGCAGCAGTTCGAAACTGCGCTGCGCCCGCTGTGGATCACGCTCCTGGCCATTGGCGCGGTAGCGCTCCAGCCGATACGCCGCGTCAACAATAAGCGCCTGGCGATCCCGGGGCAGGGCCTGGAAGGCTGGATCCTGCAATTGCTGCTGGTCGGCGCTGACTTTCAGCACCCAGTCCTGTTCTTCGCCGCTCAAGGGCTCGGCACGGCTGAGCAGTTCGCGCTCGCGGGACGGACGATATTCGATGTGCTCGACCAGCCCGGCTTCCTTCACCGCTTTGACGGTGTCGGTGGGGATCGCCGTCAGCGGGAATTGCTCGGTCAGGCGCAGGCTCGGGCGCGCCACCTGCAACAGTTCCAGCAGGCGATAGGAGCAGTTTTCATCGAAGAAGAAGTAGTCGAACTGGATCTGCTTCAGCTCCCACACATGCTCGACCATCCGCGCTGTTTCGGCTTGCGTCAGATTGAGCCGGTATTCCCAAAGGTCGCGGTTTTCCAGGCTGCGGTATTCCGAGAGTTTTTCCTGATAGGGCACCAGCGCGAACAATCCCGGATAACCGCCCATCAGGCCTTTCCAGGCGTACAGGATGCTGTTGTCCGAGCCTTCGATGTAGGCGCCGAAGTTGATCGCGTAACTGAGCAACGAAGTCTTGTCGCTTTGCACGTCGGCCTGGTCGATGCGCAGCAGGGTGTGACCGAACATCGACGACGGGCTGTTGAGGTAGGCCGCCGGGAAAATCATCACCGCGCTGTGGGGCGAGACGTCCTTGAACCACTTCTTGAATTCGGCGCAGTCCGGCGTCGGCAAGTCGGTCAGGTTGAGTTGATCTTTCAACCAGCGGGTGCGTGCCGGGTAAACGCACTGGGCGTGTTGCTCACCGAGACTGGCCGGGGCGTACAGCGCTTGCACGGTGGCGGCCAGTTCGTGGTCGGGGTGTTCGTTGCCATCGGGGGCAAGAAAGAATTTTTTGTCGCTGACGTAGCTGCGCCAGCCACCGAGCTTGGCGGTTTCGTAATGACCGAGGGAAATCCAGAAGCGGTCGTTGGCCAGTTGCTGCAAACGTTGAGGGTCGATGTGAGGCGCGGCGGACAGCGGGGCGCAGACACACAGCGCCAACCAGGCAAGGCGTTTGAGCATAAATGGCAACTTAAGTCGAAAAGAAACAAAGCCCAGGAAGGGCGGGCCGAAAAAATAAAACCCGCTTCCCGAAGGAAGCGGGTGGGTCGAGCTTAAGCCTGAGTCGCGTACTTGGCCAGACGTGGGTCTGCCTTCAGAACGGCCAGGGTGTTGGTATGCACGTCTTCGGCGGTCACGTCAGCCTTGCTGAAGATCTGCTGGAAGTGCTCGTGAGTGACGGCGGCGAAGTGCGCACGGTCTTCCGGCGCCACGCCCAGTACCACGGCATAGGTCGTCAGCGCTTCGCCGTTGCCTTTTGCCATGTCTTCGGACAGCTCGTTCATCATGCCATTCATGGCAAACCAGGATTTGCCGCCATAGGTCAGCGAAGCGTTGGTGGAGCAACCGTTGGTGCCGGACGTCATGCCGAACGTGGCGTTGCCGGAGGTGCCGTTGGTGGTGGATGCCAGGAAGTGAGCCGGAGTGCCACGCTGACCTTCGAACAGCATGTTGCCCCAACCGCAATCCGGGCCGCCTGGAGCTTGCGCCATTGCGTTGATGGATACAGCGGTGAAGAGAGTACCGAGAAGAATCCGTTTCATAGCTTTGTTCTCTTTATGTGCATACCAATGGACAGGGTTCTGGCCCCCCAAGCTCTGTACGAAACAGATCAAAACGAAGCCAGTGGGCCGGTATTAGTTCCAGCCGCGCAGTTTGGAGTTTAGGCACGTTCCCGGGGTTCCGTGATTTTTTACAAAAGATTTGGTGATAACCCCGGTTTCACTGGGGCTGGGTCATGGTTGGCCGGTTGTCTATGCTTTGTCGTGTGGCGCGCCTTGCCAGTGGGGCTCGGGCAGCGCCAGAATGCCGCTATCTGCCCCGCCTGATTGTTAAGGAAGCCCGATGCCTGATCCTGTTGCTGCCAGCTTGCGTCTAGCGCCCGAAGCGCTGACCCGTCCGTTTTCCGCTGAACAGTTCAGCTTCACTACCACCAATGATCTGGAGCCCTTTCGCGGTGTGCTCGGCCAGGAACGTGCGGTCGAAGCCTTGCAGTTCGGTGTGGCCATGCCACGCCCCGGTTACAACGTGTTCGTCATGGGCGAGCCCGGCACCGGCCGGTTCTCGTTCGTCAAACGCTACCTGAAGGCCGAAGGCAAACGCCTGCAGACCCCGGCGGACTGGGTCTACGTCAACAATTTCGATGAGCCGCGCGAGCCCCGCGCCCTGGAATTGCCGTCGGGCAGCGCGGGTGCCTTCATCGGCGATATCAACGGCCTGATCGATAACCTGCTGGCGACCTTTCCTGCGGTGTTCGAACACCCGTCCTACCAGCAGAAGAAGAGCGCTATCGACCGCGCCTTCAACCAGCGCTACGACAAGGCGCTGGACGTCATCGAACGTCTGGCCCTGGAAAAAGACGTCGCCCTGTACCGTGACAGCAGTAACATCGCCTTCACCCCGATGCTTGAAGGCAAGGCGCTGGACGAAGCCGAATTCGCCCAATTGCCGGAAGCCGAGCGCGAACGCTTTCACGACGATATTTCCGGCCTCGAAGAACGCCTGAACGAAGAACTCGCCAGCCTGCCGCAGTGGAAGCGCGAGTCGAGCAACCAACTGCGTCAGCTCAACGAAGAAACCATCACCCTGGCCTTGCAGCCCTTGCTCGCACCGCTGTCGGAGAAGTACGCGGAAAACGCTGCCGTCTGCGGTTACCTGCAAGCGATGCAGGTCTATCTGCTGAAAACCGTGGTCGAGCAACTGGTCGATGACAGCAAGACCGACGCTGTCGCCCGCAAGCTGCTGGAAGAGCAATACGCCCCGAGCCTGGTGGTCGGCCATCCGGCCAGCGGCGGTGCGCCGGTGGTGTTCGAGCCGCATCCGACCTACGAAAACCTGTTCGGCCGTATCGAGTACACCACCGATCAGGGCGCGCTCTACACCACCTATCGCCAGTTGCGTCCGGGTGCACTGCACCGCGCCAACGGCGGTTTCCTGATTCTTGAAGCGGAAAAAATGCTCGGCGAGCCATTCGTATGGGATGCGCTGAAGCGCGCCCTGCAATCGCGCAAGTTGAAGATGGAATCGCCGCTGGGCGAGATGGGCCGTTTCGCCACCGTGACGCTCAACCCGCAGCACATTCCGCTGCAGGTCAAAGTGATCATCATCGGTGCCCGTCAGCTGTATTACACGTTGCAGGACCTCGATCCGGACTTCCAGGAGATGTTCCGCGTTCTGGTGGACTTCGACGAAGACATCCCGATGGTCGACGAAAGCCTGGAGCAGTTCGCCCAGTTGCTGAAAACCCGTACTTCGGAAGAAGGCATGGCGCCGCTGACCGCCGACGCGGTGGCGCGTCTGGCGACTTACAGTGCGCGTCTGGCCGAACACCAGGGGCGTTTGTCGGCGCGGATCGGCGATTTGTTCCAGCTGGTCAGCGAGGCGGATTTCATCCGGCATCTGGCCAACGATGAAATGACCGACGCCGGCCACATCGAGCGTGCCCTGAAGGCCAAGGCTACTCGTACCGGTCGGGTGTCGGCGCGGATTCTCGATGACATGCTGGCGGGGATCATTCTGATCGACACCGACGGCGCCGCAGTCGGCAAGTGCAACGGGCTGACCGTGCTCGAAGTCGGCGACTCGGCGTTTGGTGTGCCGGCGCGGATTTCCGCCACGGTGTACCCGGGCGGCAGCGGCATCGTCGACATCGAGCGCGAGGTCAACCTTGGCCAGCCGATTCACTCCAAGGGCGTGATGATCCTCACCGGGTATCTGGGCAGCCGTTACGCCCAGGAATTCCCGCTGGCGATTTCCGCGAGCATCGCGCTCGAGCAATCCTACGGCTACGTCGATGGCGACAGTGCGTCGCTGGGCGAGGCGTGCACGCTGATTTCGGCGTTGTCGAAAACCCCGCTCAAGCAATGCTTCGCGATCACCGGCTCGATCAACCAGTTCGGTGAAGTGCAGGCGGTGGGCGGGGTCAACGAGAAGATCGAAGGCTTCTTCCGTCTCTGCGAAGCACGCGGGCTGACGGGCGAACAGGGCGCGATCATTCCGCAGGCCAACGTCGCCACCTTGATGCTCGATGAGAAAGTACTGGCGGCGGTGCGTGCCGGGCAGTTCCACGTTTACGCGGTGCGTCAGGCCGACGAAGCGTTGAGCCTGCTGGTGGGCGAGCCGGCCGGTGAGCCGAACGAAGAGGGCGAATTCCCGGAAGGCAGCGTCAACGCGCGGGTAGTGGAGCGCCTGCGGGTGATTGCCGAGATGATCAGCGAAGAGGATCTGAAAGAGGCCGAGAAGGAACTGGCGCAGGAGGCGCTGGCGGAGGCCAAGCCGGCCTGAGTCAGCGGCAGTCACAAAACGGGAGCCTTGGCTCCCGTTTTTGTTTTGTCGCGAACGTCGGCAAAAGTGCCATCACTCTGGCGTCAATATTCACACAATGACCATTCGGCGCCTTCTGGTTCTGTGCGGCTTGCGCGGCGGACTTTTCTTCTATTCTCTGCTCAAGGACATCGACAGTATCACTGGATCGAAACAGCTCTTCAGCAAGGGCTGAACACCGGCTTTACCGAGGGTCGCCGCCATGTCGCGCAACCTCTGCCTTACCCGTCAATGCCTGGGTCTCGTGACCCGTATCGAATGCGCCATCAAGCCGTTGGCCGGCGATAACGGCATGTGGACGTTGCTCTTCGCCGCCGGCATGGCCGGTGAACAACCTTCCGCCATCAAGGCCCAGGGCCCGTTTCACGGGCCGATCGCCGCCGAGTCGATTCTCGACACCATCGTTGAAAGCCTGACGATGCATGGCTATGAGCTGGCCAATGATCCACAGATCTGGTCGTTGCATCTGCAGGCGCAGTTGCGGCAGATCAACGGTGGACGCGGACGCAGCATCGGCACTTTCGATCACTAGAGTGCCGATCATCAGTGTCGATCAGGGTGCAGCGCCCTGGGTCTGCGCCTTGTCGAGTTTGACCTCAAAGCCGTATTGCACGGTGGCGAGGTCGGTTCGCTGGTAGGTTTCCACGCGCGTCGGACGGCCGTAGAAATAATGCACGCCGAATAACGCCGGCCCTTCGGCGCTCGCGTCGTGGCTGACCGACAGAATCTGCTTCAGGTAATGACCGCTGTCGTCCTTGACGAAGAATCGCCATTCGTTGGCCGGGTATCGCTTCAAATCCACCACCAACGCGTTGTTCCTGATTTCCAGACCCTTGGGCAGGGCCTTGGCTTCATAAACCTGTTTGTCCACCGTGGCCAGGAACAAGGGCATCGAGCCGACGGCAATCGCCGGGGTTTCCGGGAACAGGTTCAGGTCGTAGGTGATGGTCGCCTGTAGTGGATCGACCTGATACGCCTCGGGCGGCAGTTCGATCGGCTCGTCGAGTTTGCCGTTGTGCTTTTCCGTGAAGAACGTCACCGGGCTTTCGCCGGGGCTGAAGTCGTCGCCGAGCATTTCATCGTTGAAGGTTTTGCGGTGGTCGAATTCGATGCGCGCGGCGCTCGGCTCTTCAACCGACTGGCGGATATGAACGCCGCTTTTCAGCTGTTCTTCAGTCAGGGACGCGCCTTTGAGCCATTCGGGCGCCTGATCGTCGTAGACAGTGATCGGCAGGTCGAGCGGCTGCACGGTTTTTTCCGTGGTGTGCGGATCGAATTCGCGCACGGGCAGATCCAGAGCTTTGCGGGTGACGGTCGCTTCGGAAAAATCCAGCAGGCTGACTTCGAGGCTGTCGATCGGGCCGTTGAAGTACACCTTGTTGTAGTGGCGCGGATGCTGCTGTTCAAAGGCCTGTTGTTCATCGTCCAGCTTCTTTTCCAGCGCCTCGCTCCAGGCTTTTTGCTGTTGCAGGTACGCCAGCTGTTTTTGATAGAACGCCACCTGCTCGGGGTTTTCGTTGATAGCGCCGGCACGCACCAGATACTGGCCCGTCGAGTCGCGGGCCTGGACGATCAACGGATTGAGTCGGATGTTGGCGACTTCCGGGGCGAGCGGCAGCTGGTTGCTGAACTCGAGTTCGGCGTAGTGCGTGTCCAGTTTCAGCAGGGTTACGCTGAGATTGCCGTCGGAGCGGGTCTGGCCGACGTCCTTTTTATCCAGATTGAAACTGTGCAGGCGTTTCGGGGCGATGACTTCCACCTGGCCTTGCAGGCTGACCGGACGCGGCAGGTTCTTCTTGTCGACATTCAGCCCTTCGATGAACGGGTAGGTGACGGTCAGGTCATCGGGGTTGGTGACGTTGGAGCTGGACGGACTCAACTGAATGCCCGGATCGGTTTCCGACCATTCCGGCTGATAGGCGATCACCCGTTTGTTGCTCAGGGTGACCGAGTGCCACTCCACGCCATGGGGGAACAGAAAGCCGCCGGGGATGTTGAGCACGAAGGGGAACACCGGTTGCAGATCGGTGAGGTAATCGGAGCTGGAATCCTTGTGCAGCACGAACAGGCCATTGATGAACGTGTCGACCAGCGCCTGGGGTGTCGGGTAATGCCGGAGTACGCCGAGGGCGTCTTCGCCGTATTCGGTCCGGGTCGGTTTGTTGTCGAGCTTCTGTTGGGCGCGTTCGAGCAACAGCAGCGAGCCGCCGAGTTCGGTTACGGCGTCCTTGAGTTTGGGGTCGGTGATGGCGTCCAGCGACTGCTCGAACTGCGCAGTCTTTTCTTCGAGACTGACGGCGGGTTTTTCATCGCCGGGCGAACACCCGCCAAGCAACAGGGCGAAACAAATTCCGGCAGTCGATATCGGCAATCGCACATCCATTTCCAGTCTTCCTGTGCACTGTCGCTGGGCTGTCAATGGTTTGGACACTAGCAGAAAAACTTTGACACACACACGCAGGTGGCGGATTTCCGGGCGGTTTCTGGCTGTCATGGGCGGCTGGTATACTCGCCGCCGATTTCAACCCTTCTTGTGTGAGAGTCAATGGAACGCTTTATCGAAAATGCAATGTACGCCACGCGCTGGCTGCTGGCGCCGATCTACATCGGGCTGTCCCTCGGGCTGCTGGCGCTGGCATTGAAATTCTTCCAGGAAGTGTTTCATGTCATTCCCAATGTCTTCTCCATGGCCGAGTCCGAACTGATTCTGGTGCTGCTGTCGCTGATCGACATGGCGCTGGTTGGCGGCTTGCTGGTGATGGTGATGATTTCCGGCTACGAAAACTTCGTGTCCGAGCTGAACATCGATGAAGGCAAAGAGAAGCTCAGCTGGCTGGGCACCATGGACTCCTCGTCGCTGAAGATGAAAGTGGCGGCGTCGATCGTGGCGATCTCCTCGATCCACCTGCTGCGGATCTTCATGGATGCCAAGAACGTCGATCCCGAGCACCTGATGTGGTACGTGATCATCCACATGACCTTCGTGATCTCGGCGTTTGCCATGGGTTATCTGGACAAGCTCACCAAGCACTGATGAGCTGACGATTGCTGTAACAAAACCGCCCGTCTGTTGCGAAACAGACGGGCGGTGTCGTTTGTGGCTTGTGCTTTGATCGGCCAAGGCCTATCCCTGTAGGTCTCAAGGCTCGCCACCGCGTGAGGTGCGTTTATGAACCTGCAAGAGTTGAATGCGTTCGCCGTCGCCAGAAAGGTCGACGAACTGAACCTGATCTCCATGGAAGGCGGGATCTATCTGCTGGAGGCCCGGATGCATGGTGCGGCGTATCCGCTGAGCGATCCGCAGGGGAAAATGCTGACGCTGCGTTCGGTTGAACATGCCCGGGATGTGCTGCATAACTTGCCGGTACTGCCGTTCAACCTGGTGCACACCTCGGTGCACGATGAAATGTGCGGTCTTGGTGCCAGTGGCGAAGAAAGCCTGAAGGTGCCGCTGGCCTGGCGATCCGCGTTGTAGGCCCCCGGGGCCTGATCAATGCCGGAACATCTGTGCTAGTCTGCTCGCCCTTTTGGTTCCGGGCGCGCCGGGACGCGCTGTGTACGCACGGCATGTCCTGAGGCCGTCCGCACAGCGGAGCAGTGTCATGTCCGAAGTAAATCTGTCCACCGACGAAACCCGCGTCAGCTACGGCATCGGCCGTCAGCTGGGTGACCAGCTGCGCGACAACCCGCCACCGGGTGTCAGCCTGGACGCCATCCTGGCCGGCCTGACCGACGCCTTCGCCGGTAAGGAAAGCCGTGTAAGCCAGGAAGCCATGTCCGCCAGCTTCAAGGTGATCCGCGAGATCATGCAAGCCGAAGCCGCTGCCAAGGCTGAAGCCGCCGCTGGCGAAGGCCTGGCATTTTTGGCTGAAAACGCCAAGAAAGAAGGCATCACCACCCTGGCTTCCGGCCTGCAGTTCGAAGTGCTGACTCAAGGTGAAGGCGCCAAGCCATCCCGTGAAGACACCGTGCGTACTCACTACCACGGCACGCTGATCGACGGCACTGTGTTCGACAGCTCCTACGAGCGTGGCCAGCCGGCTGAATTCCCGGTGGGCGGCGTTATCGCTGGCTGGACCGAAGCCCTGCAACTGATGAATGCCGGCAGCAAATGGCGTCTGTACGTGCCGAGCGAACTGGCTTACGGCGCTCAAGGCGTTGGCAGCATCCCGCCGCACAGCGTTCTGGTGTTCGACGTCGAGCTGCTCGACGTTCTGTAATCCCGTTACCCTGCACAAGCGTGGCTTGTGCAGGGTTTCTCCGCCGATCTCATACTTCGATCTTGTTGTGCAGTTCACTGGTCGGGCGCAAGGCCCGGGCATAGCAGAACAGGAACAGATTGCGCACCAGCTCCTTGAGCACCAAGGGCTCGCTGGAACTCAGGCCGCTGACGTCCAGATCCCCTTGATCCTGCAACTCGTGCAGGGCTTCTTCTTCCAGTACGGCGCAGACTTCACCGGTTTCCCGATGCAGGATCCTGAGGTACGGGTGCGGGCGATCCAGCCAGGCGTCGATCAAATAAGTCATGGGTCTCATCTCCATTGAAAGGGTTTCAATGAGAATAATTCTTATTCGTCAAATAGCAAGCGCCTATTGGCGGTTTGTGATTTTTTGCGGGTAAAGATTGCGTAAGGTCAAAACGGCTGGCGTTTGGCTATCGCGAGGATTTGATGAGGATTGCGGGGGAGGGCGAAGCTCCATCCCACGGCGGGCGCGGGATGGAAGACAGCAGAATCAGACTTTTCTGACGAATTCGGATTTGAGTTTCATCGGGCCGATGCCGTCGATCTTGCAGTCGATGTCGTGGTCGCCATCGCACAAGCGGATGTTCTTGACCTTGGTGCCGACCTTGACCACCAGCGAGGTGCCCTTGACCTTCAGGTCCTTGATCACGGTGATGGTGTCGCCGTCCTGCAGGACGTTACCGACCGAATCTTTTTTCACGGCATCGTCGGATGCCACTTCGGCTTCACCGCCGGCAGACCACTCGTGGGCGCACTCCGGGCACACCAGTTGGGTGCCGTCTTCATAGGTGTATTCGGAATTGCATTTCGGGCAGGGTGGCAACGTGCTCACTAAGGCTCCTTGGAGAGGGGATCGCTAAAAGTCGCACATTGTATAGGGTTTTAGCCGCTGATGGCAGGCAACAAAAAACCGCAGGCTCCAACGGAGGCTGCGGTTTTTTATGATGCGGCGTTGATCAGTGCGTGCGGGCGACCGCGAATTCGCTCAGCTCAACCAGTGCATCGCGGTATTCGCTGGCTGGCAGTGCGTCGAGGCATTTGATCGCACGGGCCACGTAGTCACGGGCCAGTTGCGCGGTGTATTCCAGCGAACCGGACGCTTCCACGGCAATGCGGATGCTTTCCAGGTCTTCGATCCCGCCTTTCTGGATCGCCTGGCGTACCAGTGCGGCTTGTTCTGGCGTGCCTTCGCGCATGGTATAGATCAGCGGCAGGGTCGGCTTGCCTTCGGCCAGATCGTCACCGACGTTCTTGCCCAGGGTTTCGGCGTCGCCTTTGTAGTCGAGCAGGTCGTCGACCAGTTGGAACGCCACGCCCAGGTGGTCACCGAAGGTGCGCAGGGCTTCGCTCTGCTCGGCGGTGGCACCGGCCAGCGCAGCGGCGCTGTGGGTCGAAGCCTCGAACAGCATCGCGGTCTTGCCGCGGATCACTTCCATGTAGGTTTCTTCGGTGGTGCTGGCGTCGCGAACCTTGGACAGCTGCAGCACTTCGCCTTCGGCGATGATGCGCGTGGCCTGGGACAGGATCTTCATTACCGGCATCGAGCCCAGTTCGACCATCATCTCGAACGAGCGCGAGTACAGGAAGTCGCCGACCAGTACGCTCGGGGCGTTGCCCCACATGGCGTTGGCGGTCGAACGGCCACGGCGCATGCCGGACATGTCGACCACGTCGTCATGCAGCAGGGTGGCGGTGTGCAGGAATTCGATGGTGGCGGCCAGCAGGCGCATGTCGTCGCCTTCGCGACCCAGGGCCTTGCCACACAGCAGCACCAGTAAAGGACGCAGGCGTTTGCCGCCGGCCGACGTGATGTAATCGCCGATTTTCGATACCAGCGGCACTCGGGAAGTCAGCTGCTTCTTGATGATGCCGTCGACGGCGCTAAAATCGTCCGCCACCGCGCGGTAGAAAGCTTGGGGTTGCATCAGCGACAGGTGCTCCAGAAGGGTTGCGCGGCATGCTAGGACCCACGTCCGGGCCTGTCAAGGCGCGATGGACGGCCCCTTGCACGACTTCGAAGGCTTGCGTACAATCGCGCACCCTGAACTTCCTGGGCAGCACCTGCCTTACGCAATTGCACTTGGGCCGTTCCAGCCCCATGCAGCCATGCCAGCCAATACCTCTTCTTATAAAGAGCTGGGTGAGCAGGATTATCGGAGAAATACCATGTACGCAGTAATCGTTACCGGCGGTAAGCAATACAAGGTCGCTGAAGGTGAATACCTGAAGATCGAAAAACTGGAAGTCGCTACTGGCGAATCCGTGACTTTTGACCGCGTTCTGTTGGTCGCCAATGGCGACGACGTGAACATCGGCGCACCTGTTGTTGCTGGCGCAACCGTCAAGGCTGAAGTGATCTCCCAAGGTCGTCACGATAAAGTCCGCATCATCAAGTTCCGTCGCCGTAAGCACCACATGAAGCGTATGGGCCACCGCCAGTGGTTCACCGAGATCAAAATCACCGGTATTCAGGCTTAATTACAGCCTAATTCCTCACTAGGAGAATTGAACTCATGGCACACAAAAAAGCTGGTGGTAGTACCCGTAACGGTCGCGACTCAGAAGCCAAACGCCTTGGCGTGAAGATGTATGGCGGCCAGGTCATCAAGGCCGGCAACATCATCGTGCGTCAGCGCGGCACCCAATTCCACGCTGGCTACGGCGTTGGCATGGGTAAGGATCACACCCTCTTCGCGAAAATCGAAGGCGTGATCAAGTTTGAAGTAAAAGGCGCCTTCGGTCGTCGTTACGTGAGCGTTGTCGCAGCCTAACTGCGAGAGTGCTGGAGAAGCCCTGTCTTGCGACGGGGCTTTTTCGTTTGTGGGGTGAGTCTCTTGCAAAGCTGTTTGTATGGGCTGCCGGCGTGCGATGCAGGTCGTGGATTGGGGTCGCTGCGCTCATTTTTGCAAGAGTCTTATGTCTTGATTGTTTTTCGGCTCGTCCGTACGGCGAGAGGCGTTGGTTATGAAGTTTGTTGATGAAGTATCGATCCGCGTAAAGGCTGGTGACGGTGGCAATGGCTGCATGAGTTTCCGTCGGGAAAAATTCATTGAAAACGGCGGTCCGAACGGTGGTGATGGCGGTGACGGCGGTTCCATCTACATGATGGCCGACGAAAACCTCAACACCCTGGTGGACTACCGTTACACCCGGCACTTCGATGCCGAGCGTGGCTCCAACGGCGGCAGCACCGACTGCACCGGCAAGAAGGGTGAAGACCTGATCCTGCGCGTGCCGGTCGGCACCACCGTGATCGACTCAGCCACCCAGGAAGTCATCGGCGACCTGACCAAGGCTGGTCAGAAGCTGATGGTGGTTCAGGGTGGCTGGCACGGTCTGGGTAATACCCGTTTCAAATCCAGTACCAACCGTGCGCCGCGCCAGACCACCCCGGGCAAGCCGGGCGAGCAGCGCGACCTGAAACTGGAAATGAAGGTTCTGGCCGACGTTGGCCTGCTGGGCCTGCCGAACGCGGGTAAAAGCACCTTTATCCGCTCGGTATCGGCTGCCAAGCCGAAAGTCGCCGATTACCCGTTCACCACGCTGGTGCCGAACCTGGGTGTGGTCAGCGTCGATCGCTGGAAAAGCTTCGTCATCGCCGACATCCCGGGGCTGATCGAAGGCGCTTCCGACGGTGCCGGTCTGGGTATCCGTTTCCTCAAGCACCTGGCGCGTACTCGTCTGTTGCTGCACCTCGTGGACATGGCGCCGCTGGACGACAGCAGTGCGCCGGACGCCGCTGAAGTGATCGTCAACGAGCTGATCAAGTTCAGCCCGTCGCTGGCTGAGCGTGATCGCTGGCTGGTGCTGAACAAGTGCGACCAGATCCTCGAAGAAGAGCACGAGGAGCGGGTCAAGGAAATCGTTGATCGTCTGGAGTGGACCGGTCCGGTCTACGTGATTTCGGCCATCGCCAAAGAAGGCACCGAGCGCCTGACGCGCGACATCATGCGCTACCTGGAGGATCGTGCCGATCGCCTGGCCAATGACCCGGCCTACAAGGAAGAGCTGGCCGATCTCGATCAGCGCATCGAAGACGAAGCCCGTGCTCAGTTGCAGGCGCTGGACGACAAGCGTGCCCTGCGTCGCAGTGGCGTGAAGTCGGTTCACGACATCGGTGACGATGACTGGGACGAAGAAGATGTGGATGACGAAGACGGTCCGGAAATCATTTACGTGCGTGACTGATTCGTTGCAGTAAACTTAAGCGCCGCTCAATCGAGCGGCGTTTTAGTATCTGGAAATCGGTTGGTCACGAATAACCACGAATAACGTCACGGGCAGCGCTGGGTCGCGTTGCCCTCAAGCTAAGGTTGAAGATGATGCGGAGCAAGGTGACAGGTGCGCAGCGTTGGGTCGTGAAGATCGGCAGCGCTTTGCTGACGGCGGATGGCAAAGGGCTGGATCGCGCGGCAATGGGTGTCTGGGTCGAGCAGATGGTGGCTTTGCACGAGGCCGGCGTCGAGCTGGTGCTGGTGTCCTCCGGGGCAGTGGCGGCGGGCATGAGTCGCTTGGGCTGGACCGCTCGACCCAGTGCGATGCACGAGCTCCAGGCCGCTGCCGCAATCGGCCAGATGGGCTTGGTGCAGGCTTGGGAATCGAGCTTTGCCGAGCATGGCCGACACACTGCGCAGATTCTCCTGACCCACGACGACCTGTCCGATCGCAAGCGCTACCTGAACGCTCGCAGTACCTTGCGCGCGTTGGTCGAGCTGAAAGTCATCCCGGTGATCAACGAAAACGACACCGTGGTCACCGACGAAATCCGTTTCGGCGACAACGATACGCTCGCGGCGCTGGTGGCCAACCTGGTTGAGGCCGATCTGCTGGTGATCTTGACGGATCGCGACGGCATGTTCGACGCCGATCCGCGCAATAACCCTGACGCCCAACTGATTTACGAAGCGCGCGCCGATGATCCGACGCTGGATGCGGTGGCGGGCGGTACTGGTGGTGCATTGGGTCGTGGCGGCATGCAGACCAAGCTGCGCGCGGCGCGGCTGGCGGCACGTTCCGGCGCGCATACCATCATTGTTGGTGGGCGTCTGGAGCGCGTGCTTGATCGTCTGAAGGCGGGTGAGCGCATTGGTACGTTGCTGTCGCCTGAGCGCGGCATGCTCGCGGCGCGCAAGCAGTGGCTGGCCGGACATCTGCAAACCCGTGGCACGCTGGTGTTGGATGATGGTGCGGTTTCCGCGTTGTCCCAGGGCAACAAAAGCTTGCTGCCGGTTGGTGTCAAACTGGTTCAGGGCAGTTTTCGTCGCGGCGAAATGGTGGTTTGCGTGGCGCCGGACGGTCGTGAGATCGCCCGTGGCCTGGCCAACTACAGCGCGCTGGAAGCACAAAAAATCATCGGTCAGTCGTCTGATGCGATTGTCGGTTTACTGGGTTACATGGCTGAGCCGGAACTGGTTCACCGTGACAACCTGATTCTGGTGTAAGGAAAACGCGATGCGCATGGCAAAAGGATTGTTGGGCTTGTTGATGGCGCTGCCATTGCTGGCCTCGGCCGAGGAAATCGGTCAGGTGTCGACGGTGTTCAAATTTGTCGGGCCCAACGACCGGATCGTGGTCGAGGCATTCGATGATCCGAAGGTTGAAGGTGTGACTTGCTACCTGTCGCGCGCCAAGACGGGTGGTGTGAAGGGTGGGTTGGGTCTGGCAGAGGATCGTGCCGAGGCGTCCATTGCTTGTCGTCAGGTCGGGCCGATCAACTTCAAGGGTGAGTTGAAGGATGGCGAAGAGGTGTTCAAGGAGCGCACTTCGCTGGTGTTCAAGACCATGCAAGTGGTGCGATTCCTCGACAAGAAGCGCAATACGCTGGTGTATCTGGTCTACAGCGATCGTCTGATCGAGGGTAGCCCGCAGAATGCGGTGACGGCGATCCCGATTTTGCCGTGGGCGTCGGCTCGTTAATCGCGCGTAAAAAAGAGGAGTCGGTTGGCTCCTCTTTTTTTTGCCTGTGATTTGCTGAGGTCAGAGCAAATCGCAGGCAATAAAAAACCGACCCTGAGGTCGGTTTTTTAATGACTACGTCGCTTAGGCAGCTTCTTTCAGTGCCTTGACGTGGCCATTCAGGCGGCTCTTATGACGAGCAGCCTTGTTCTTGTGGATGATGCCTTTATCGGCCATACGGTCGATAACTGGCACAGCCAGAACGTATGCAGCTTGAGCTTTTTCAGCGTCTTTTGCGTCGATGGCTTTAACTACATTCTTGATGTAGGTACGAACCATGGAACGCAGGCTGGCGTTGTGGCTGCGACGCTTCTCAGCCTGTTTTGCACGTTTTTTGGCGGAAGGTGAGTTGGCCACCGTCGAGCTCCTCGAAAGACTTTTTAGGAAATAGCAAACAAAATAGGCCGCGAATCATGCCGATGAAGAGATGTCTTGTCAAGGGCGCTTGAGACGTTCCGCTAAGTGGTAGGTATAAAGAGGCGGGATATTTATTTCCGGCGCTTGACCTGTAAACTCGCGAGCTTTGGCTCTGTGCTGTTGCGGCGCGGAGTATCGCACAAGTGGGCGCGTTATTCGCCTGCTGTTTATCGACAGGCACACATTCCTTCAATGAATCTGCTCAAATCGTTGGCCGCCGTCAGCTCTATCACGATGCTTTCCCGGATTCTCGGGTTTGTTCGCGACACGCTCATCGCCCGTACCTTCGGCGCCGGAATGGCGACCGACGCCTTCTTCATCGCCTTCAAACTGCCCAATCTGCTGCGCAGGATTTTTGCCGAGGGGGCGTTTTCCCAGGCTTTTGTGCCGATCCTGGCCGAATATAAAAACCAGAAGGGCGAAGAGGCAACTCGCACCTTTATTGCTTACGTTTCCGGCCTGCTGACGCTAGTGCTGGCGCTGGTCACCGCGCTCGGCATGATCGCCGCGCCCTGGGTGATCTGGGCCACGGCGCCGGGTTTCACCGATACGCCGGAAAAATTCCAGCTGACCACCGACCTGCTGCGAGTGACCTTCCCCTATATATTGCTGATCTCCCTGTCTTCACTGGCGGGTGCGATCCTCAATACCTGGAACCGTTTCTCGGTGCCGGCATTCGTGCCGACCCTGCTCAACGTCAGCATGATCGTGTTTTCGCTGTTCCTGACGCCGTACTTCGATCCACCGGTCATGGCCCTCGGCTGGGCAGTGCTGGTTGGTGGTCTGGCGCAGTTGCTCTATCAACTGCCGCACCTGAAAAAGATCGGCATGCTGGTGCTGCCGCGCCTGAACCTGCGCGATACCGGTGTCTGGCGGGTGATGAAGCAGATGTTGCCGGCAATCATCGGCGTCTCGGTCAGCCAGATTTCCCTGATCATCAACACCATTTTCGCCTCGTTCCTGGTGGCGGGTTCGGTGTCGTGGATGTATTACGCCGACCGTTTGATGGAACTGCCGTCCGGTGTGCTGGGTGTGGCGTTGGGCACGATTCTGCTGCCGACCTTGGCCAAGACCTACGCCAGCAAGGATCGCCACGAATATTCGCGGATTCTCGACTGGGGCCTGCGCCTGTGCTTCGTGCTGGTGCTGCCGTGTGCGCTGGCGCTGGGGATTCTGGCCGAGCCGTTGACGGTTTCGCTGTTCCAGTACGGCCAGTTCAGCGGTTTTGACGCGGAAATGACGCAGCGGGCGCTGATTGCCTATTCTGTCGGTCTGCTCGGGATTATCGTGATCAAAGTGCTGGCGCCGGGCTTTTATGCGCAACAAAACATCCGTACGCCGGTAAAAATCGCAATCTTCACCCTGGTGGTTACTCAACTGTTCAACCTGGTGCTGATCGGTCCGCTGGCCCATGCCGGTCTGGCGTTGGCGATCAGCGCCGGTGCCTGCCTGAATGCCGGGCTGCTGTTCTATCAATTGCGCAAACAGCAGATGTATCAACCGCAGCCGGGCTGGTTGAAGTTCGGTTTCAAGCTTGTGGTTGCGGTGGCGGTGATGTCGGCGGTGCTGTTGATCGGCATGCATTTCATGCCCGCTTGGGATCAGGGCCACATGTTGGAGCGCTTCCTGCGCCTGGGCGCGTTGGTGGTTGCCGGCGTGGTCGCTTATTTCGGTATGTTGCTGCTGCTTGGTTTCCGCCTGCGCGACTTCAATCGCAAGGCGTTGAACTGAGGTTTCACCCTTGAAAGACGGGCGCGAGCCGGCAGTTTTGTCGGATCGATCACTTTGGGTTACGGTGTTGCCTGTCGTCGGCCGTCGGGTGTGGTTATAATCGGCCACTTTATGAGCAAGAAGCGCGTTATGCAGCTGGTTCGAGGCCTCCACAATCTGCGCCCCCAGCATCGGGGCTGCGTCGCCACTATTGGCAACTTTGACGGTGTTCACCGTGGTCACCAGGCTATTCTGGCCCGACTGCGTGAGCGTGCGCTCGAGTTGGGCGTACCCAGCTGCGTGGTGATTTTCGAGCCGCAGCCACGGGAATTCTTTGCCCCGGAGACCGCGCCGGCGCGTCTGGCCCGGTTGCGCGACAAGCTGCAACTGCTGGCCGCCGAAGGCGTCGACCGGGTCTTGTGCCTGGCCTTCAACCAGCGCCTGAGCAAACTCAGCGCCAGCGAGTTCGTCGATACCATCCTGGTCGATGGCCTCGGCGTGCAGCATCTGGAGGTCGGTGACGATTTCCGCTTCGGTTGCGACCGTCTCGGTGATTTTGATTTCCTGTTGCAGGCCGGGCAGGTTCACGGTTTTACCGTGGAAGCCGCGCAAACCGTCGAGCTGGACGGCATTCGTGTCAGCAGCACCCAGGTGCGCAACGCGTTGGCCGCCGCCGATTTCGCGCTCGCCGAACGTTTGCTCGGTCGCCGATACCGGATTGCCGGTCGCGTGCTGCATGGCCAGAAACTGGCCCGTCAACTGGGTACGCCCACGGCGAATATTCAACTGAAACGCCGTCGCGTGCCGTTCACCGGGGTTTACCTGGTCGACGTCGACATCGACGGCAAGACCTGGCCCGGCGTCGCCAATATCGGCGTTCGGCCCACGGTCCAAGGTGATGGCAAGGCCCACCTTGAAGTCCATCTTTTAGATTTTGCCGGCGATCTGTATGACCGGCGTTTGACGGTGGTTTTCCACCAGAAGCTGCGTGAAGAGCAGCGTTTCGCCTCCCTGGAGGCATTGAAAACGGCGATCAGCGCGGATGTCGCCGCCGCCCGTGCACTAGCCGCACCTAGCGCCCATCGCTAATGAAGAGCCTTAAATGACCGACTATAAAGCCACGCTAAACCTTCCGGACACCGCCTTCCCAATGAAGGCCGGCCTGCCACAGCGCGAACCGCAGATCCTGCAGCGCTGGGACAGTATTGGCCTGTACGGAAAGTTGCGCGAGATTGGCAAGGATCGTCCAAAGTTCGTCCTGCACGACGGCCCTCCGTACGCCAACGGTACGATCCACATCGGTCACGCACTGAACAAGATTCTCAAGGACATGATCATCCGCTCGAAGACCCTGTCGGGCTTCGACGCGCCGTATGTCCCGGGCTGGGATTGCCACGGCCTGCCGATCGAGCACAAGGTCGAAGTGACCCACGGCAAGAACCTGGGCGCGGACAAGACCCGCGAACTGTGCCGTGCCTACGCCACCGAGCAGATCGAAGGGCAGAAGACCGAGTTCATCCGCCTCGGCGTGCTGGGCGACTTCGCCAATCCGTACAAGACCATGAACTTCAAGAACGAGGCCGGTGAAATCCGCGCCCTCGCCGAAATCGTCAAGGGCGGTTTCGTGTTCAAGGGCTTGAAACCTGTGAACTGGTGCTTCGATTGCGGTTCGGCCCTGGCCGAAGCGGAAGTCGAGTACGAGAACAAGAAGTCCTCGACCATCGACGTAGCGTTCCCGATCGCTGACGAGGCCAAACTGGCCGCCGCATTCGGTCTGCCGTCCCTGGGCAAACCGGCCTCGATCGTGATCTGGACCACCACCCCGTGGACCATCCCGGCGAACCAGGCGCTCAACGTTCACCCGGAGTTCACCTACGCCCTGGTCGACATCGGCGACAAGCTGCTGGTGCTGGCTGAAGAACTGGTCGAATCCTGCCTGACCCGTTACGGCGTCGAAGGCACCGTATTGGCCACCGCACCGGGTTCGGCGCTGGAACTGATCAATTTCCGTCACCCGTTCTATGACCGTCTGTCGCCGGTGTACCTGGCCGACTACGTGGAACTGGGCGCCGGCACCGGCGTGGTTCACTCCGCCCCGGCCTACGGCGTGGACGACTTCGTGACCTGCAAGAAATACGGCATGGTCAACGACGACATCCTCAACCCGGTACAAAGCAACGGCGTTTACGTGCCGTCGCTGGAATTCTTCGGCGGCCAGTTCATCTGGAAAGCCAACCCGGCCATCGTTGAAAAACTCACCGAAGTCGGTGCGCTGCTGCACACCACTGTCATCGAACACAGCTACATGCACTGCTGGCGCCACAAGACCCCGCTGATCTACCGCGCCACCGCGCAGTGGTTCATCGGCATGGACAAGGAGCCGGTATCCGGCGACACCCTGCGCGTGCGCTCGCTCAAAGCCATCGAAGACACCAAGTTCGTCCCGGCCTGGGGCCAGGCGCGCCTGCACTCGATGATCGCCAACCGTCCGGACTGGTGCATCTCCCGTCAGCGCAACTGGGGCGTGCCGATCCCGTTCTTCCTGAACAAGGAAAGCGGCGAGCTGCACCCACGCACCGTCGAGCTGATGGAAGAAGTCGCCAAGCGCGTTGAAGTCGAAGGCATCGAAGCCTGGTTCAAACTCGACGCGGCCGAACTGCTGGGCGATGAAGCGCCGCAGTACGACAAGATCAGCGACACCCTCGACGTCTGGTTCGACTCGGGCACCACGC
Source organism: Pseudomonas sp. R45(2017) (assembly GCF_002112305.1). Classification (NCBI taxonomy): domain Bacteria; kingdom Pseudomonadati; phylum Pseudomonadota; class Gammaproteobacteria; order Pseudomonadales; family Pseudomonadaceae; genus Pseudomonas; species Pseudomonas sp. R45(2017). Next base: position 265,622 of record NZ_NEHH01000009.1, read on the forward strand.
ACTGGCACGTCCTGCGCGGTTCGCACCCGATGGGCCACGAGACCGGCCCGCGTGCCGACCTGTACCTGGAAGGTTCGGACCAGCACCGTGGCTGGTTCCACTCGTCCTTGCTGACCGGTTGCGCCATCGACAACCACGCGCCGTACCGCGAGCTGCTGACCCACGGTTTCACCGTGGACGAGTCCGGCCGCAAGATGTCCAAGTCCCTGGGCAACGTGATCGCGCCGCAGAAAGTCAACGACACCCTGGGCGCCGACATCATGCGTCTGTGGGTCGCGTCGACCGACTACTCGGGCGAGATGGCCGTGTCCGAGCAGATCCTGCAACGCAGTGCGGATGCCTACCGTCGTATCCGTAACACCGCACGCTTCCTGCTTTCCAACCTGACCGGTTTCAACCCGGCCACCGACCTGCTGCCGGCCGAAGACATGCTGGCGCTGGATCGCTGGGCGGTGGATCGCACCCTGCTGCTGCAACGCGAGTTGCAAGAGCACTACGGCGAATACCGTTTCTGGAACGTCTACTCGAAGATCCACAACTTCTGCGTGCAGGAGCTGGGTGGTTTCTACCTGGACATCATCAAGGATCGCCAGTACACCACCGGCGCCGACAGCAAGGCCCGTCGTTCGTGCCAGACCGCGCTGTTCCACATCTCCGAAGCGCTGGTGCGCTGGATCGCGCCGATCCTGGCGTTCACCGCCGACGAGCTGTGGCAATACCTGCCGGGCGAGCGCAACGAATCGGTGATGCTCAACACCTGGTACGAAGGCCTGACCGAGTTGCCGGAAGGCTTCGAGCTGGGTCGCGAGTACTGGGATCGCATCATGGAAGTGAAGGTGGCGGTCAACAAAGAGATGGAAATCCAGCGCGCGGCCAAGGCCGTCGGTGGCAACCTGCAAGCCGAAGTGACGCTGTTCGCCGAAGACGCGCTGACCGCCGACCTGGCCAAGCTGAGCAACGAGCTGCGCTTTGTCCTGATCACTTCGACTGCCACTGTTGCGCCGTTCGTGCAGGCTCCGGCCGACGCCGTGGCCACCGAAGTCAGCGGCCTGAAGCTGAAGATCGTCAAGTCCGCCTTCCCGAAATGTGCCCGTTGCTGGCACTGCCGCGAAGACGTCGGCGTGAACCCGGAGCATCCGGAAATCTGCGGCCGTTGCGTGGACAACATCGATGGCGCCGGCGAGGTTCGTCACTATGCCTAATGCCGTTGGCCGTTTCGGACGGCTGAGCTGGCTCTGGTTGAGCTTGCTGGTTCTGGTCATTGACCAGGCCAGCAAGTTCTACTTCGAAGGCAAGCTCGAGATGTTTCAGCAGATTGTGATCATCCCTGATTACTTCAGCTGGACACTGGCCTACAACACCGGCGCTGCCTTCAGCTTCCTCGCGGACAGCTCTGGCTGGCAGCGCTGGCTGTTCGCCCTGATCGCGATTGCGGTCAGTGCGGTGCTGGTGGTCTGGCTCAAGCGCCTGGGCCGCAACGAAACCTGGCTGGCCATTGCGCTGGCGCTGGTTCTGGGCGGCGCACTGGGCAACCTTTATGACCGCATTGCCCTGGGCCATGTGATCGACTTCATTCTGGTGCACTGGCAGAACCGCTGGTACTTCCCGGCGTTCAACTTCGCCGACAGCGCCATCACCGTTGGCGCGGTGATGCTGGCACTGGACATGTTCAAAACCAAGAAATCCGGAGAAACCGTTCATGACTGAACAGGTATTGGCTGAGCAACGCATCGGCCAGAACACGGAAGTCACCTTGCACTTTGCATTGCGCCTGGAGAACGGCGACACAGTCGACAGCACCTTCGACAAAGCCCCGGCGACCTTCAAGGTCGGCGACGGCAACCTGCTGCCGGGCTTCGAGGCGGCGTTGTTCGGCTTCAAGGCCGGCGACAAGCGTACCCTGACCATTGAACCGGAAAACGCATTCGGCCAGCCAAACCCGCAAAACGTACAGATCATTCCGCGTTCGCAGTTCGCGGACATGGAACTGTCGCCGGGTCTGCTGGTGATCTTCAACGATGCGGCCAATACTGAGCTGCCGGGTGTGGTGAAAGAGTTCGACGACGCGCAAGTGACCGTCGACTTCAACCACCCGCTGGCCGGCAAGACGCTGACCTTTGACGTGGAAATCTTCTCCGTCAAAGCGCTGTAATTGCTGTTCTTCAGGAGCCGGCTGACCGGCTCCTGTAATGATCCAATCTTTCGCGCGCAAGACACGAGGCACCGCATGCAAATCAAACTCGCCAACCCCCGTGGCTTCTGCGCCGGCGTGGACCGGGCGATCGAAATCGTCAACCGCGCCCTGGAGGTTTTCGGGCCGCCGATCTATGTGCGTCATGAAGTGGTGCACAACAAGTTCGTGGTCGAAGACCTGCGCAGTCGTGGCGCGATCTTCGTCGAAGAGCTCGATCAGGTACCGGACGACGTGATCGTGATCTTCAGTGCCCACGGCGTTTCGCAAGCCGTGCGCACCGAAGCCGCCGGCCGTGGCCTGAAAGTGTTCGACGCCACCTGCCCGCTGGTGACCAAGGTGCATATCGAAGTCGCGAAATACAGCCGCGACGGTCGCGAGTGCATCCTGATCGGCCACGCCGGTCACCCGGAAGTCGAAGGCACCATGGGCCAGTACGACGCCAGCAATGGCGGCGCGATCTACCTCGTCGAAGACGAGAAGGATGTCGCCGAGTTGCAGGTGCACAACCCTGAAAAACTCGCCTTCGTCACCCAGACCACGTTGTCCATGGATGACACCAGCCGTGTCATCGATGCGCTGCGTACGCGTTTCCCGGCTATTGGCGGGCCGCGCAAGGACGATATCTGCTACGCCACACAAAACCGTCAGGACGCGGTCAAGCAATTGGCCGACGAATGCGACGTGGTGTTGGTGGTCGGCAGCCCGAACAGCTCCAACTCCAACCGCCTGCGTGAACTGGCCGAGCGCATGGCCACGCCGGCCTACCTGATTGATGGCGCCGAAGACCTGCAAAAAAGCTGGTTCGACGGTGTCGAGCGTATCGGCATCACCGCCGGCGCCTCCGCTCCGGAAGTACTGGTGCGTGGCGTGATTCAGCAGTTGCAGGCCTGGGGCGCCACCGGCGCCGACGAACTGGCCGGGCGTGAGGAGAACATCACGTTCTCGATGCCTAAAGAGCTGCGCGTTCGCTCGATCTGATCGCTTTATCCTTTCGGCATAACGCCTGTTCAGTCTTTTGGCTGGTCAGGCGTACGCGACCGGTTGCTGCCAGCACCACCTGGAGCCGGCTGACCGGCTCGCGAGCCGAGCATAGATGTAACGTCCCCGCCTGAAACTTCCGATCCGGCACCAGTGGCTGGCCCAGGCTGCTGAAGCGTATGTAGCGGCTCACCAGCCAGTTGCCGACAATCGGTATCCGTCCGTCACTCGCCTGCTCGATCAGCAATGGATTACCGGCATCTACCGGACCCTTTCCGCTGATATCCAGAATGATCCGCCAGCCCTGACCCCAATCACCGTTGATGCCATGAATCACCACGCTCTGATTGCGCGTGATGGCCATGGTCCGGGCATTACGAATCCCGTCGAGCAAAGACTGCGCGGCCTGCTGCCGCCGGTTTGATTCGGTGAAGTCCGCCAGCGCCGGACTGACCAGCGACAGAACAATTGCGCCGATCGCCAGTCCCATAAGCAGTTCGACCAGACTGAAACCCTGTTGCGGCATGTGCGCCTCCTCCCTGGATTGTGCACGGCGGCGCAATCCGTGCGCCGCACGCGGTAAATCAACCGGCGCATGCCGGTCGAATGTTCTAGGTTTGTACAGGTATAGCCGACGGCAACGGAGGGCATCGATGGATCATCGTACAAAAGGTTTCACACTGATCGAGCTGTTGGTGGCGCTCGCGGTGTTTGTGATCCTGATCACGATGGCGGTGCCGGCATTCACCCGTTCGGTGCAGGGCAGCAAGGCCGACACCGAGGTCGGCGACCTGCAACGGGCCCTCAATTACGCAAGGCTCGAGGCGATCAACCGGGGCGTCACCACCCGCTTGCGGCCGAGTGCCGGCGGCACGGTCTGGACCGGTGAACTGTCGGTCTACGACAGTACTGGCACTCCGGCCAATGTATTGCGGGTTGTTCCAGCGATGAGCAGCGGCGCGACTCTGACGCTACCCTCTGGAGTGACCGCGCTGGATTTCAACAACCTGGGCGGGCTGGCGGCACCGTCCACGGCGGTGGCCATCAGTTATGTGCTGGGAACGCAAAGCAGGACGCTGAACGTGTGTCTGAACGGACGAATTCAATTGGGTGGAAATTGCGGATGAGGGCAGGGAGCAAGCACGCACAGGAGGGCATGACGCTGATTGAAGTGCTGGTCGCGTTACTGATTCTGACGGTCGGGTTGCTGGGCGCAGCAGCGGTTCAGCTCAATGCGCTGAAGTACACCGACAGCTCACGGATGACCAGCCAGGCGAGTTTCATCGCCTACGACATGATGGACCGGATCCGTGCCAATTCGGGCGCCGACTACACTGTCACGCCGCCGACTACGGGCAACCTGAGTGTCGCCCGGGATCAGGATCTCTACGACTTCACCACCAACATCGTCAATTTTGGCGGACCGACCGCCACCGGCAGCATCACCCTCAATCAGCGCGTGTACACCATCACCATCACCTGGAGTGACGCGCGTGCTGCCAATACGACCAGTGCAACCCGCAGCTTTGTGCTGACCAGCCGCGCTGCGGTCGATCCGGTGGCCACGCCATGAAGCGCAAAAACCTGGGCTTTGGCCTGATCGAAATGCTGGTTGCTCTGGCGCTGGGGTTGATCGTGGTACTCGGCGTGGTGCAGATTTTCCTGGCGGCGAAGAATACTTACGTCAGCCAGAACAGTGCGGCCGCCATGCAGGAAGACGCGCGGTTCGTGTTGAGCAAGATGATTCAGGAACTGCGCATGGTGGGTATGTTCGGCTGCCTGGGCACGATTACCGATTCCAGCTCGGCGGGGGATTTCAATACGGCGCAGATCACGCCGATCAGCTGGGACAACGCCAACCTCAAGCTGACCCTGGTTACCGCCGATGTCGGCAGTGCGGGCGGGACACCGACCTGGACCGTGGTCTCCGATTGCCGCAACAGCGCCACCGCTTATACCGGCGCGCGGGCGGCGGCGACGGGCCAGATCGCATTTCCGATCCGTCGGCTGGTCTACAGCTTCAGCAACAACCAGATTCTGATGGGCACCGGCAGCGGTAACCCGGCCCAGCAGGTGCTGGTGAACAACGTCAGCGCGTTCACGGTGATGTTTGGTCTTGCGAGTTCCGCGACCGACGTCGCGGCGTCCACCTACAGCGCCAACCCCGGTGATCCGGCACGGATCCGCAGCGTGCGCCTGAGCCTGACCCTCACTGACCCGAACAACCGGGTCCGCAATCAAACCTTCAACGTGGTTGCCGCCTTGCGCAACCGCTTGCAGTGAGGGGCGAACGATGAACGTTTCTCTCCATCGGCGACGGTCCCAGGGCGGCATGGTGTTGCTGGTCAGTCTGGTGTTTCTGCTGCTCCTGACGGTGATCGGCCTGTCATCGATGCAGAGCGCCAACCTGCAGGAAAAAATGGCTGGCAGCGTGAGCCTGCGCAATCAATCGTTCCAGACTGCCGAGGCGGCACTGCGTATCGGTGAAAGTGCGGTGCAACTGGACGGCTACGCGCTGGCGGTGTGCGCCAGCACCACTCAATGTGCGCCGCCGGCGGAATCCTCGGTGGTCAGCGCAGCGGGGCTCAACTCCACGTCGGGCGTGACCTGGATCGCCGCTGGCAGCGGGTTTTACGGAGTGCAGAACATCGGCACGACCCTGACGGCGGTGAATGTGCCGAGCAACACCTCGGCGACTTTGTACAGGGTCACGGCCGTCGGCATCGCCGGTACTTCGCGCAGTGTGGTGGAGAGTGTTTATGCGAAGTACTGAGCGACGCTTCAAGTGGCTGTCGCTGCTGCTCGGCATGCTGACCGGGCTTTATCTGGCTGCACCGGCGTTTGCTTTCACGCCGTCCGATTCGCCGCTGTTGAGCGCGGCGGCCGTGCCACCGAACGTGATGTTGATGATCGACGACTCGGGCAGCATGAACAGCATCATTTATGCGACGGGTTTTGATCCGACCGTGGATCGCACGGCGGCCCGCCAGTGCAACGCGGTCATCGGCCTGTGCCTGAGCTCAACTGCCATTACCGGCGATACGATCTTTCTGTCGAGCCTGCCAACCTCCGGCTGCTCCGGCGGTGCCTATGCGTTCTACAACAACAGCCTGACGCCGCTCTGCCTGAAGCTGCCGGATCCGGTGGGCAGCGGCAACACTCGCTATTCGGCGGATTACATTTCCTATGTGGTCGGGCTGGCGATCAACAACGGCACGCGCGACTTCACCACCGGCGCGATTCCCAACGACTACCGGATCAACGTGGCGCGCAACGTTTCCACCGCACTGGTCACCAGCAACCGCAACCTGCGCATGGGTCTGGCCACCTTCAACCCGGCCACCAGCAATAACCCTGGCAACGGTGGTTTCATTGCCCGCTCCATCAGCGACCTGTCACCGGTCAGCGGCAGCGTGACCCAGGCCCAGGCCGACACCAACTACAACGCACTGATTTCGTCGATCAACGGCCTGAGCGCGGTGGCCAACACGCCGCTGGCCGAGACCTACTACGAAATCACCCGCTACATGCGCGGGATGGCGCCGTACTACAACAGCACGCCGAGCACTTACACCAGCCCGATCCAGTACCGCTGCCAGAAAAACTACGGGGTGGTCATTACCGACGGTTTGCCGACCTACGACCGCACCTTTCCGAGCAATGATCCACTGGGTGGCAGCCGCTTGCCGAACTGGGACGGCATCAACAATGACGGGAACAACCTGAACGGGGACGGGGAGGGCGATACGCTGTATCTGGACGATATCGCCAAGTTCGCCTTCGATATCGACATGCGTTCGACCGGTACCGACGCGGCAGGCAAGAGCTGGAATGCGGTGGATTTTCCCAGGCAGAACATGAACACCTACACCGTGGGTTTTACCGCTTCCAACGACATGCTCTCGGACGCCGCCGATTACGGACAGGGCCGCTACTACCAGGCGACCGACAGCGCCGGCCTGAATGCCGCGCTGTCTTCGGCGTTGAGCGACATCACCTCCAAGGCCGGCTCTGGCGGCAGCGGTGTCGCCAGTGGCACCACGCTGGCGAGCGGCACCAGTTATTTCCAGACCAGTTATGACCCCAAGGACTGGCGCGGCACGATCAAGTCCTTTGGCTTCAACTCGGCCGGGGCGGTCAATACGTCGGCGGTGCTGTGGACCACCGACACCGCCATCGTGCCCGGCGCTACCGCGCCGACCTACCAGTCGTGGAACACCCTGAACAACGCGGCGGTGACGCTGGCCTACGGCAACTTCTCCCCGGCCCAGCAGACCGTTCTCAGCCAGGGTTTACCGGTCGGCATCAGCGGCATCGACCTGGTCGAATGGAGCAAGGGCACCAACAAGGCCGGGCTCAAAGTGCGCAGCGTATTGCTCGGGGACATCATCAACTCGCCGCTCGTATTGGCTTCGCCCACGGAAAAAACCGCTTCCGATCTGGCCGGTGACACCACCTACAGCACCTACCTGACCACCAAGGCTTCGAACATGAATGCCAGCCTGGTGGTGAACGCCAACGACGGTTTTGTCAGCGTCATCAACTCGGCCAACGGTACCCGGCGCTATGCCTACATGCCGTCCAGCGTATTGCCCTCGCTGCGCCTTATTGCCGATCCGAACTACGTCAACGGCGTCAGCCACAAGTTTCTGGTGGATGGTCAGATCGGTGTGTTCGACGCGCAATTCGGCACAGCCTGGAAAACCCTGGCCATCGGCGGGACGGGGGCCGGTGGCAAGAGTTTCTACGGGCTTCAGCTGTTCGACGCCTCGGCGGGCAACGTTATCCGCGCCTTGTGGGAAGTCAGCGCGCCCGCCACCGCCAGTACTTCCAACGCTTTCAATGATCTGGGTTACGCCTATGCCCGTCCGGAGGTGGCACGCTTGGCCGATGGTCGCTGGGCGGCGTTCATTGCCAACGGTTACGGCAGCAACTCCGGGGTGGCGGCGCTGTATGTGCTGGATGTGCGTGACGGCTCGCTGATCAGGAAAATCGTCATCGACAGTACGGAAACCACCAACGGTTTGTCCTCGGTGAAGCTGCGGGTCAATTCGCAGAACGTGGTACAGGCCGCATATGGCGGTGACTTGAAGGGGCGGTTGTGGAAATTCGACCTGAGCGCCACGTCGTCCGACAGCTGGGGCGTAGCGTTTTCCGGCAGGCCGTTGTTCACCACGGCTGGTGGGGCGACTCAGCCGATCACCGCGCAACCGTTGCTGGCGGACAATGCTCTGGGCGGCAAACAGATTTTCGTCGGCACCGGCAAATTCAACGAAACTGCCGACAAGACCAACAAGGATTTGCAGGCGTTCTATTCGGTGTGGGACGCCGATGGCGGGTCGGGCCAGATCACAGTCAGCAGTTTGCAGGCGCAGGCGATTACCGGGGTGTTCTCCGGCAGTACCGGGCAGTTCGTCACCACCAGCCAGAACGACACGACCTATCCAGCGGAGAAGGGCTGGTACCTGCCGCTGGTGTACAACAACGCGTTGACCGGCGAACGGGTGATCAACCAGGCCAGTCTGGTGCTGGGACGCATCGTGTTCACCACGGCCAGTGTCGATACCACCGACCCGTGTTCCAGTTTCGGTACCGGCAAACTGATCGAACTCGATGCGTTCAGCGGTAAGATGCTCAACTACGCGGTGCTCGACACCAACGCTGATGGCGTGGTCGACAGCAACGATACGATTTCCAGCGGCGTGGTGTTCACCGGCGGTATCCCGACCCTGAACGCCATCGTCAACGGTGCATCACGCAAGGTCGTGAACGATTCCAGTGGCGGTATCACCACCCTGGTGGAAAAATCCGGCGGCGGCAGCCGTCGTATCATGTGGCGCCAAATTCAGTAAGCGAGAGTTCGAGGCATGCGCAGATCCAACCGAGGTTTCACCCTGATCGAAATCATGATCGTGATTGCGATCATAGGTATCGTCATCACCATCGGCTATCCGAGCCTCACCGAATACGTGAAGAAGGGCCGCCGTGCCGACGTGGTCAGCAATTTGTCGGAACAGGCACAGATCCTCGAACGCTTCTATTCGAAGAACAACGTCTACACCGGTGTCACCGGGTTGAGCACTGGCAACGATTTCTACACCATCACGCCGACGATCACCGATCAGGCCTTCCTGCTGACTGCGACCCGCAAGACCGGCACGGCCATGGCCACTGACAAGTGCGGGGATTTCACCCTCACCAACACCGGTGTCAGAAGCATGAACAACGCGACCACCGGGCTGACCACCAAGGATTGCTGGGGCCGCTGAGCCGCTTTATTTCGGGCGCCATTTGCGCCCACTGTCTTTTTTACGGTTGGATCAAACATGACCAGGCAACAGCAAGTGGTGATTGTCGGTGGCGGAGTGATTGGCCTGCTCACCGCGTACAACCTCGCCTCCGAGGTCGGCAGCGTGGTGCTGCTGGATCGTTCGAACGTCGGCCAGGAATCGTCCTGGGCCGGCGGCGGTATCGTCTCTCCGCTGTACCCGTGGCGCTACAGCCCGGCCGTCACCGCGCTGGCGCACTGGTCGCAGGATTTTTATCCACAACTGGGCGAACGCCTTTTTGCCGATACCGGGGTCGATCCCGAAGTGCACACCACCGGCCTGTACTGGCTGGACTTGGATGACGAATCTGAAGCGCTGGCGTGGGCCAAAAGGGAAAACCGCCCACTGCGGGCTGTGGATATCTCGGCGGCGCATGATGCGGTGCCGGTGCTCGGTGGCGGTTTTTCCCGGGCGATCTACATGGCCGACGTAGCCAACGTGCGCAATCCGCGGCTGGTGAAGTCTTTGAAAGCGGCGTTGCAGGCGCTGCCGAACGTGACGATTCACGAGCAGTGTGAAGTCAGCGGGTTTGTCCGTGATGGCGAGCGGGTGGTAGGCGTGCAGACTTCCACGGGTGTGATCGCTGGCGATCAGGTCGTTTTGACCGCAGGCGCGTGGAGCGGCGAATTACTCAAGACTCTGAATCTTTCCCTACCGGTGGAGCCGGTGAAGGGCCAGATGATTCTCTACAAGTGCGCGGCGGATTTCCTGCCGAGCATGGTGCTGGCCAAGGGGCGCTACGCGATTCCGCGCCGCGACGGGCATATTCTCATCGGCAGTACGCTGGAGCACGAAGGCTTCGACAAAACCCCGACGGACAATGCGCTGGAAAGCCTCAAGGCATCGGCGGTCGAACTGTTGCCGGCGCTGGCCGATGCCGAAGTGGTGGGGCACTGGGCCGGGCTGCGGCCGGGCTCGCCCGAAGGCATTCCTTACATTGGCCGGGTTCCGGGTTTTGACGGTCTGTGGCTGAACTGCGGGCATTACCGCAACGGGCTGGTGCTGGCGCCTGCATCCTGTCAGTTGTTTGCCGATGTGATGCTGGGGCGTGCGCCGATCATTGATCCGGCGCCGTATGCACCGGCCGGACGGATCTAGTCAGTTTTTCTTTCGGCGACTGACAAATCGCTTTCGCGGGCAAGCCCGCGAAAGAGGCGTTAATCCAGACCCAGCTTCTTCAGCCTGTAGCGCATCGACCGAAACGAAAGACTCAACCGCTGCGCTGCCGCCGTGCGATTCCAGCGAGTCTCCTCCAGCGCCTGCAGAATCAGTTTGCGTTCGACGCTCTCCAGATAGTCTTCCAGGTTGTCGATTTGCGTGAGATCGGCAATACCACCTTCAGCGGCGGCGTTTCCTTCACTCAGGCGTAAATCCTCGGCCTCGATCGTGCGGTTTTCACACAGGGTGTGCGCCCGCTCAAGCACGTTCTCCAGCTCCCGCACGTTGCCCGGAAAACGGTAGTTTTTCAGCGCCTCTAGGGCATGAGGATGAAGACGTGCAGCCGGTTGCCCGGTGCCATTGGCCAGGCGCTTGAGCATATGGACGGCCAGTGCTTCGATGTCCTCGCGACGTTCGCGCAGGGACGGCACACGCAGTTCGATCACGTTGAGCCGGTAATACAGATCCTGACGAAAACGCTCGGCAGACACTTCCGCGTCGAGGTCCTTGTGCGTTGCGCAGAGGATGCGCACATCGACCACGGTTTCCTGTTGGCCGCCGACGCTGCGCACGGCTTTTTCCTGGATCGCCCGCAGCAGCTTGACCTGCATCGGCAGCGGCAGGTCCGCCACTTCATCGAGAAACAGCGTGCCGCCATGGGCCGCCTGAAACAGCCCCGGTTTATCCTCCACCGCGCCGCTGAAACTGCCTTTGCGGTGGCCGAAGAACTCGCTTTCCATCAACTCAGACGGAATCGCCCCGCAGTTCACCGGCACAAATGGCTGGCTGGCGCGCGGGCCCTGCTCATGAATCAATCGGGCCACCAGCTCCTTGCCACTGCCGGACTCGCCGCTGATGTAGACCGGCGCTTGACTGCGGGCCAGTTTGTCGATCTGTTTGCGCAGATTGCGCATCGGTGGTGAGTCGCCGAGCAACCGCCGGTCGATCGAAGTGCAGACATTGCCCGGCGCCGGCATGCGCAATGCCGAGCCGACCAGCTCGCGCAGGCGTGTCAGGTCCACCGGTTTGGTCAGGAAGTCGAAAGCCCCGGCTTTCAGGGCGTTGATCGCCGTTTCCAGGCTGCCGTAGGCGGTGATCATTGCCACCGGCAGTTGTGGATAACGTTGCTGAATGTGCTGCACCAGTTCCAGGCCGGTGCCGTCGGGCAGGCGCATGTCGGTCAGGCACAGATCGAAGGTCTCGCGGTGCAGCAGCGCCTGGGCTTCATTGAAATTGCGTGCGCTGAAGGTGTCGAGTTTCATCCGTCCCAGGGTGATTTCCAGGAGTTCGCGGATATCCGGCTCGTCGTCGACGATGAGGATTTTTTGCCGTGGGCTCGTGTTCAACTTTGTTTCCGTCCGTGAGCAAAGGTGATGCGAAAGCAGCCGCCGCCTTGGCGTGATTTGAAGTCTAGGCGCGCTTGATTGCTTTCGCACAGCTCACGGGACAGATAAAGCCCAAGGCCGGTGCCCTGGCTGCTGGTGGTAAAGAACGGTTCGAACAGGTGAGCCTGCTGATCCAGCGGCACGCCGGGGCCGTTGTCCTGCACTTCGAGCACGGCCAGCGTGCTCTCGGGGTCGATGGACAGCGTCAGCCAGACCTCGGCCGGATCGTGCAAAAGGGCGCTGTGGCGCCAGCCGTTGCGTAACAGATTGTCGAGAATCTGCGTGAGCTGGCCGGGATCCATCAACGTGCGGAAATCCCCCGGGCCGATGTGCAGATGAATGTGCTGGCGCTCGCCGGCCTGTTCGCGGCTCTCGCTGACGAACTGCTCCAGCCACGGTTTGAGATCCAGCCGTTGCGGCGCGCTCTGCTGGCGGCGGGACAGTTGCAGGACGTTTTCGATGACTCGGTTCATGCGCAGGGAGTGGTCTTGAATGATCTGCGTCAGACGCCGATCCGCGCCGTCGAGTTCCTCGGATTCCTGCAACAGCTGCGCGGCATGACTGATGGCCCCCAGCGGATTGCGGATTTCATGGGCGATACCGGCGGTCAGCCGGCCCAGCGCGGCCAGTTTCAATTGCTGGGCCTGCTGGGCGATCTGGGCGAGGTCTTCGAGAAACACCAGGGTCTGGCGATTCGGGCTCTGTTCCAGGGCGATGAAGCTCGGCTGCAGCTCCAGGCCGTTGCCGGCGATTTTCAGGCTTTGCGGGCGCAGGGTCGGGTTGTTCAGCCACAGTTGCAGGCGTTCGACCAATGCGCTCGAGTGGTCGTCGATCAAGTCGCCTTCAAGGTGCGTTTGTCCCAGCAGGGCCTTGGCGCTGTGGTTGGCCAGTTGCACCCGGCGCTGTTCGTCGAGCACCAGAATGCCGGTGCGCATGCGTTGCAGGATCAGCGCGTTGAGGGCTTCGAGCCCCACGACCTCGCTGGCGCGCAACTCGGCCAGGTTCTCACTGACTTCGAGACGACGGATCAACCCTTGCACCAGCAGCGAGGCGGCAAAGCACAAGGCGCCGAGGGTGCCGGCCTGCAGATAGTCGTTGGCGCTCAGGGGATGGCTGAAACTCAGCAGAAAGCTGAGCCCGACGATGCCGAGGGTGGCGACGGCGGCGATCAGCAGGCCGATGCGTCGTCGCAGCAAGGTGTTGCTGATGGCCACCGAAACGATCAGCAAGTTGCCGATCGCACTGGCCACACCGCCCGCTGCGTAGAACACGCCGCACAGCAGCAGAATGTCGACCAGTGCCAGAGCGAACAACTGGGCTGGGCGGCGGATGTTCTCGAGAAACACCACCAGCAGGATGTTCAGCACCAGGTACAACCAGCTGCCATTGCGCAGCAACTCGTCGTTGGCCGAGGTCAGCAGGCGGTTGTCCATGTTGCTGGAGATCAGCAACACCAAGGTGATGCCGACACTCAAACGGTACAGATGATAGAGGCGCAGCAGTCGCTGGGCCTGTTTGCTGTCGGCGTTTTCGGCCTCAGCGATCACTGGAACCGGGGCCTTGCTCAAGGTGAGCCTGGCTGCAATACCACTGTTGTTGAAGGTTCAGCGCGCGGTCGCGGGGCAGGTGCACGCCGCAGTGGGCGCAGCGCACCATCGGTGCGGCATCCTGTTCGCGAGGCGGTCGGGCGGACGAGGCGGGGGCCTTGAATTTGCGCCACAACCAGACAGCAGCGGCGATCAAGGCAATCCAGAACAGTAAACGAAGCATGATGGGCGGCTTTTCGGCTAATGATTCGGCAGTTTAGCCAAGGACCCGACAAGCGCACAGCCCAATCACACGCCGCAATAAAAAGGGAGATCCGAAGATCTCCCTTTTTGGCATCACCGAAGTGATCAGTCGAACAGACCGAAGGTCATGTAGCTGAAGATGGAACGGTCGCTGTCGCTCGACTCCGGTTCCGGCTCTTCGATCACGTCGCCGTTTTCGTCTTTTGGCTTGAGCTCGTTCGGGATCGCGTCTTTCGCGTCCTGGAACTGCTTCTGCACGTCCTGGTTGGCGCGGGTCTCTCCCGGCGGCAGCGGCGGACGGGATTCGATCAGGCCCAGAGTGGCCTTGCTCAGGAACGAACGGTTGTCGGCTTCGGCAACGCGAGGCACGAACTGACCGTCCTGCAGGCTCGGGTGGTTCGGGTAGTTGAGCTTCAGGGTTTCCAGGCTGGTGGCCGCCAGTTCGTCCAGATGCAGACGCTGGTAGGCTTCGGTCATTACCGCCAGGCCGTCGCCGACCGATGGGGTCTCCTGGAAGTTTTCCACTACGTAACGGCCACGGTTGGCAGCGGCGACATAGGCCTGACGGGTCAGGTAGTAGTCGGCCACGTGGATTTCGTAGGAAGCCAGCAGGTTGCGCAGGTAGATCATGCGCTGCTTGGCGTCCGGCGAGTAGCGGCTGTTCGGGTAGCGGCTGGTCAGCTGGGCGAACTCGTTGTAGGAGTCGCGGGCGGCGCCCGGGTCACGCTTGGTCATGTCCAGCGGCAGGAAGCGCGCCAGCAGGCCGACGTCCTGGTCGAACGAGGTCAGGCCCTTCAAGTAGTAGGCGTAGTCCACGTTCGGGTGCTGCGGATGCAGACGAATGAAGCGCTCGGCGGCGGACTTTGCAGCTTCCGGCTCCGAGTTCTTGTAGTTGGCGTAGATCAGTTCCAGCTGTGCCTGATCGGCGTAGCGACCGAACGGATAACGCGACTCCAGAGCCTTCAGCTTGGCTGTGGCGCTGGTGTAGCTGTTGTTGTCCAGGTCCTGTTGAGCCTGCTGGTACAGCTCGGCTTCACTCAGGTTTTCGTCTACGACTTCCTTCGATGAGCAAGCAGCGGTCAATGCGAGGATGGCGATCAGCAGCAGGTGTTTCACTTGCATGGCGGCTTGCGTCCCTATGACGGCCGCTGTCTTGGGCGGGGCCGTCCTGTTATGATGAGCGCCCCGTTGAAAAGCCCCGGGGCAAAAGACGCCGTATTTAACCACAAGCGCGCAGCCGAAACCAAAGGCTGTAGCCGACGCCCAGTCCGAGCATGTCCGATAAAATTGAACTTCGCGCAGAGGTGCCGTCCGAATTGGGCGGCCAACGCCTCGATCAAGTCGCCGCCCAACTCTTCGCCGAGCACTCGCGCTCGCGCCTTTCCGCCTGGATCAAAGAAGGTCGCCTGACTGTGGACGGGGCGGTCATCCGCCCGCGCGACATCGTTCATGGCGGTGCCATCCTTGAGCTGACTGCCGAGCAGGAGGCCCAGGGTGAATGGGTCGCTCAGGACATCGAACTCGACATCGTCTATGAAGACGACGACATTCTGGTGATCAACAAGCCTGCGGGCCTGGTGGTGCACCCGGCTGCCGGTCACGCTGATGGCACCTTGCTCAACGCCTTGCTGCACCACGTTCCGGACATCATCAATGTCCCGCGCGCCGGTATCGTGCATCGTCTGGACAAGGACACCACCGGTCTGATGGTGGTGGCCAAGACCATTCAGGCGCAGACCAAACTGGTCGCGCAGCTGCAAAGCCGCAGCGTCAGCCGGATCTACGAGTGCATCGTGATCGGCGTGGTGACCGCCGGCGGCAAGATCAACGCCCCGATCGGTCGTCACGGCCAGCAGCGCCAGCGCATGGCGGTGATGGAAGGCGGCAAGCCGGCCGTCAGCCACTACCGCGTGCTGGAGCGCTTCCGTTCCCACACCCACGTACGGGTGAAGCTGGAAACCGGTCGTACTCACCAGATTCGCGTGCACATGGCGCACATCAACTTCCCGTTGGTCGGCGACCCGGCGTACGGCGGTCGTTTCCGCATTCCGCCGGCCGCGAGCCAGACCATGGTCGAATCCCTCAAGCACTTCCCGCGTCAGGCCCTGCATGCGCGGTTCCTTGAGCTGGATCACCCGACCACCGGTGAGCGCATGAGCTGGGAATCGCCGCTGCCGGAAGATCTGGTGTGGCTGCTGACCCTGCTCAAACAGGACCGCGAGGCATTCATCGGATGAACTGGCTGACGCCGGACTGGCCCGCGCCGGCCAGCGTCAAGGCCTGTGTCACCACTCGCGAGGGCGGCGTCAGCGAGGCGCCGTTCGACAGCCTCAACCTGGGCGATCATGTCGATGACCGTCCCGAGGCCGTCGTCGAAAACCGTCGGCGCCTGACCGAACACTTCTCTATAAAGCCTGCCTGGTTGCAGCAAGTGCACGGGATTGCCGTGGCGCATGCTGATCCGTCCGTGGTGGCCACGGCGGATGCCAGCTGGACGGCAACACCCGGTATCGCGTGTGCGGCGATGACCGCCGACTGCCTGCCGGCGCTGTTCTGCGACCGTGCCGGTACTCGCGTCGCGGCGGCTCATGCCGGTTGGCGTGGATTGGCGGCCGGCGTGCTGGAGGCCACCCTCGACAGTCTGGACGTGCCCGCCGAAGACGTTCTGGTCTGGCTCGGCCCGGCTATCGGCCCGCAAGCCTTTGAAGTCGGCCCGGAAGTCCGGGAAGTATTCATCAATCAATTGCCCGAAGCCGAGACAGCCTTTGTCCCGAGCCACAACGCCGGCAAGTTCATGGCTGACATCTATAAGCTGGCGCGGCTGCGTCTGGCGGTCCGCGGTGTCACCGCTGTTTATGGTGGCGGTTTCTGTACAGTGACCGATCCGCGCTTCTTTTCCTATCGCCGTGCGCCTCGCACTGGTCGCTTCGCCTCTTTAGTCTGGCTTACCCGCTAAACTCTCTGATCTGCATCAACTCCCTGACGCTTGAATCTTCCAGAATCGACCGCATCTATAGCGGTATCTGGCAGGTTTCTTTATTCAGGATGGTTTTTTAGGTCCGGCCTGCTCAAAAGGAAGGTGACCCATGCGTATAGACCGTTTAACCAGCAAATTGCAGTTGGCGTTGTCCGATGCCCAATCCCTGGCTGTCGGCCACGATCATCCTGCCATCGAGCCGGCGCATTTGATGCAAGCCATGCTTGAACAACAGGGTGGTTCGATCAAACCCCTGTTGATGCAGGTGGGCTTCGACGTCAACAGCTTGCGTAAAGAACTGACCAAAGAGCTCGATCAATTACCGAAAATCCAGAACCCGACCGGCGACGTGAACATGTCGCAGGATCTGGCGCGTCTGCTCAATCAGGCCGACCGTCTGGCCCAGCAGAAGGGCGACCAGTTCATTTCCAGCGAGCTGGTGCTGCTCGCCGCGATGGACGAGAACAGCAAGCTCGGCAAGTTGCTGCTCGGCCAGGGCGTGAGCAAAAAGGCGCTGGAGAATGCGATCAACAACCTGCGCGGTGGCGAGGCGGTGAATGATGCCAACCACGAAGAGTCGCGTCAGGCGCTGGATAAATACACCGTCGACCTGACCAGGCGCGCCGAAGAAGGCAAGCTTGACCCGGTGATCGGCCGTGACGACGAGATCCGTCGCACCATTCAGGTTCTGCAACGCCGCACCAAGAACAACCCGGTGCTGATCGGCGAGCCTGGCGTGGGTAAAACCGCGATTGCCGAAGGACTGGCCCAGCGCATCATCAACGGCGAAGTGCCGGATGGCCTGCGCGGCAAGCGCCTGCTGTCCCTCGACATGGGGGCGCTGATTGCCGGTGCCAAGTATCGCGGCGAGTTCGAAGAGCGCCTGAAAGCGCTGCTCAACGAGCTGTCGAAGCAGGAAGGGCAGATCATTCTGTTCATCGACGAACTGCACACCATGGTCGGCGCCGGTAAAGGCGAAGGCTCGATGGACGCCGGCAACATGCTCAAACCGGCCCTGGCCCGTGGTGAGCTGCATTGCGTCGGCGCGACCACGCTCAACGAGTACCGCCAATATATAGAGAAGGACGCGGCCCTCGAGCGGCGCTTCCAGAAAGTGCTGGTGGACGAGCCGAGCGAAGAAGACACCATCGCGATCCTGCGTGGCCTCAAGGAGCGTTACGAGGTTCACCACAAGGTGGCGATCACCGACGGCGCGATCATCGCGGCAGCCAAGCTCAGCCATCGCTACATCACTGACCGGCAACTGCCGGACAAGGCGATCGACCTGATCGACGAGGCGGCCAGCCGCATCCGCATGGAGATCGACTCCAAGCCGGAAGTGCTGGATCGTCTGGAGCGGCGCCTGATTCAACTGAAAGTCGAATCCCAGGCACTGAAGAAAGAAAGCGACGAAGCGGCGATCAAGCGCCTGGAAAAACTCCAGGAAGAAATCGTCCGCCACGAGCGTGAGTATTCGGATCTGGAAGAAATCTGGAACTCGGAAAAAGCCGAGGTGCAGGGTTCTGCACAGATTCAGCAGAAGATCGAACAGTCCCGTCAGGAACTGGAAGCCGCGCGCCGTAAAGGCGACCTGAACCGCATGGCCGAGTTGCAGTACGGGGTGATCCCGGATCTGGAACGCAGCCTGCAAATGGTCGACCAGCACGGCAAGAGCGAAAACCAGTTGCTGCGCAGCAAGGTGACCGAAGAGGAAATCGCCGAAGTCGTTTCGAAGTGGACCGGTATTCCGGTGTCGAAAATGCTCGAAGGCGAGCGCGACAAGCTGATGAAGATGGAAAGCCTGTTGCATCAACGCGTGATCGGCCAGGACGAAGCAGTGGTTGCCGTGGCCAACGCGGTGCGGCGTTCCCGTGCCGGGTTGTCCGATCCGAATCGCCCGAGCGGCTCGTTCATGTTCCTCGGCCCGACCGGTGTCGGTAAAACCGAGCTGTGCAAGGCGCTGGCCGAATTCCTCTTTGATACGGAAGAGGCGATGGTGCGGATCGACATGTCCGAGTTCATGGAGAAACATTCCGTGGCACGGCTGATCGGTGCGCCACCGGGCTACGTCGGCTACGAAGAGGGCGGTTACCTGACCGAAGCGGTACGGCGCAAGCCTTACTCGGTGATCCTGCTGGACGAAGTCGAGAAGGCGCACCCGGACGTGTTCAACATCCTGCTGCAAGTGTTGGAGGATGGCCGTCTGACCGACAGTCATGGCCGCACGGTGGACTTCCGCAATACCGTGATCGTCATGACCTCCAACCTCGGTTCGATGCAGATCCAGGAACTGGTCGGTGATCGTGAAGCGCAACGGGCAGCGGTGATGGATGCGATTTCCACCCACTTCCGTCCGGAGTTCATCAACCGGGTCGACGAAGTAGTGATCTTCGAGCCATTGGCGCGGGATCAGATCGCGGGCATTACCGAGATCCAACTGGGCCGTCTGCGCAGCCGTCTGGCCGAGCGCGAGCTGAAGCTGGAGCTGAGCCCGGAAGCGATGGACAAGCTGATTGCCGTCGGCTACGACCCGGTCTATGGCGCACGGCCGCTGAAGCGGGCGATCCAGCGCTGGATCGAGAACCCGTTGGCGCAGTTGATCCTGTCGGGACGCTTCATGCCGGGCGAGACTGCGACCGGTGTGGTGGAGAACGACGAGATCACGTTCAACTGACGCTCGACGGTGGTGAAGTAATCAAGGCCTCGCAATGCGAGGCCTTTTTTTTCGCCAGGCTGTTGAACTCAAAGGAAAAGGCTTGTAAAGTGCGCCCCGCAGTCAGTCACCAACACGGTTTCAGCTCACTGGGCAGAAATCTGAAATAAGTTGCAAATCATTAACTTGAAAGCAATTTAGGGGGTTGACAGAGGTGTTCTAGGTTGTAGAATAGCGCGCCTCAGACACACGAACGCAGCGATGCGAAAACGATGTCGAGAAGCTGCAAGTTTCACCGTTGTAAATTGAAATATGTAGTTCCGTGATAGCTCAGTCGGTAGAGCAAATGACTGTTAATCATTGGGTCCCAGGTTCGAGTCCTGGTCACGGAGCCAATTTCAAACCGGGGTATAGCGCAGTCCGGTAGCGCGCCTGCTTTGGGAGCAGGATGTCAGGAGTTCGAATCCCCTTACCCCGACCATTTTTGGGTCGTTAGCTCAGTTGGTAGAGCAGTTGGCTTTTAACCAATTGGTCGTAGGTTCGAATCCCACACGACCCACCATTTTTGAAACCAGGTAATACTGGGATCGAATCTTAAGATCAGAGGCCAAAAGCGCTGATCGAAGAAGGCGATCTTTGAAAGGTCGCCTTTTTTTTACCGGGGTATAGCGCAGTCCGGTAGCGCGCCTGCTTTGGGAGCAGGATGTCGGGAGTTCGAATCCCCCTACCCCGACCATATTAAAAATCCTCGTATCGAAAGATACGGGGATTTTTTTTGCCCTGCGGAAATGTTTCATTCAAGTCGTCATACAACTTGCCGATAGCCCGCTAACGAAAGGGGCCTGCCGCATCAAACGCCCCTGAATTCTGCCAATACAAGAAAAAGGGCGTTCGTCATGTTGCTTCGTCAGTTGAATATTGCTCCCCGTGCCGCCCTGGGCTTTGCCCTGATTGCGGTACTCGTGGCGTTGCTCGGGGTGTTTGCGCTGGGGCAGATGTCGAGCATCCGCGACAGCGAAGTGGCAGTGGAGACGCAGTGGCTGCCGAGCATTCGTGGTGGCGACGAGATTCGCGAGATCATGTTGCGCATTCGCACCATTTCCCTGCGCATGGCGCTGGATCAGGATCCGGCCAACATCGCCACCTACCGCAGCCAGATGGACACCCGCGACAAGGAACTGAGCGAGAAAATCGCCGCCTACGACCGGCTGGTGACCACCCCGGAAGGCCAGCAGTTATACGATCAGTTCAAGAAAACCTTCGCCGCCTACCGCACCGGCATCGCCCAGTCGTTCACCCTCGCGGAGCAAGGCAAGCGCGATGAGCTGACCAAGCTGCTGCTGGTCGACATGAAAACCGTGGTCGACGGCTCCGGTAAGCAACTCAACGATCTGGCCGATCTGTTCGCCCGCCAGGTCGCCGCCGAAAGCCAGAACTCTGCCGCCCACTACGAAACCTCGCGCACCATCGTGACCTTGTTCATCGCTCTGGCGGCGTTGGCAACCGTGGCCCTGGCCATGTTGCTGACCCGTAGCATCGTTCGCCCCTTGAGCGCCGCCGTCGACGCTGCCGAGCACGTCGCCAGAGGCGATCTGACCCGTCCGATCGAAACCCACGGCAATGATGAAGTCAGCCGCTTGCTCAAGGCGTTGGCGACCATGCAGCAGAACCTGCGCGAAACCCTGCAGGGCATCAGTGGCTCGGCCACGCAACTGGCGACCGCTTCCGACGAACTGAGCGCAGTCACCCACGACAGCACGCAAGGGCTGCAACAGCAGAACAACGAGATCGAACAGGCCGCCACCGCCGTCAACGAGATGACCACGGCGGTCGAGGAAGTTGCCCGCAATGCGGTGTCGACGTCCGACGCTACCCGCCAGTCCAGCGAGTCGGCACAGTTGGGCCAGGAACGGGTCAGCGAAACCGCCGGCGCTATCAACGCCCTGGCCAGCGAAGTCGAACACACCGGCGAGCTGGTGCAATCACTGGCCAATCAGTCGCAGGACATCGGCAAGGTACTGGACGTGATCCGGGCGATTGCCGAACAGACCAACCTGTTGGCGCTCAACGCAGCCATCGAAGCCGCGCGGGCCGGGGAGAGCGGGCGCGGATTTGCGGTAGTTGCCGATGAAGTCCGGGCGCTGGCTTATCGCACGCAGCAATCGACCCAGGAAATCGAGCAGATGGTGCAGGGCATGCGCAGCGGTTCGAGCCTGGCGCTGGAGTCGATGCAGGCCAGCGCCTCGCGGGCGGCCACCACGCTGGTGCTGGCCGAGCGGGCTGGTGAAGCGTTGCAGACGATCACGGCCTCGGTACACGAAATCCACGAGCGCAATCTGGTGATCGCCAGCGCCGCCGAAGAACAGGCGCAGGTGGCGCGGGAAGTGGACCGCAATCTGGTGAACATTCGCGATCTGTCGGTGCGCTCGGCGGCGGGTGCCGATCAAACCAACGCATCCAGCCATGAACTGTCGCAACTGGCCAACGCCTTGCAGGGCATGGTGCGACGCTTCCAGCTGTAATCGTGCAGGCGTGAAAAAGCCGCGCTTCTCGTCAGAGAAAGCGCGGCTTTGTTTTGTCGGGCGTCTGAAAAATCAGGCACCGTCCTGGTCTTTCAGGTGTTCGAACAGACCTTTCGGCATTTTCTTGCCGTTGGCTTCGAAGTTGGCTTTGACGTTGTTGTACGCCTCTTGCTCGTCGATGAAACCGTCGTGGTTGGTGTCGATCTTGTCGAAGTCGGACTTCGGCGCGACCTTCAGGAACTCGGCGCGCGAGACCTTGCCGTCGCCATCGGTGTCGGTCTTGGCCATCGACGCATCGCCGCATTTGCCTTCACCGCATTTGCCTTCCGGGGTTTTCACCGAGGTTTCAGCCGAGGCAACCATGTAGCCCTGGGCCAGCGGTTGCGCGGCGAACACCGAGCCGGACAGCATCAGGCCGCCGGCCAGTACGGCACCGACCAGGCCAAGGGAGTTTTTGCCGATTTTCGAAGTACGGGACATTGCATTCTCCTTCGGTTGCACTGCGCAACCACACGTTAAGGGCGATCAAGCCGGAGCAGTTGTGCTCGGGTGTGGCCATTAAGCGGTGGCGGTGTATCGCGTCTGTGTCGAGGAGCGGGACGTTTGTAAGCGAAGGTGGGGAAAGCAGGGGGCAGATACAGTAGAAGACAAAACACCGTGAGGGCGAGCCCGCCCCCACGGTGTTATTACATCAGTGCAGCTTCAGGCGTGGCTCGGTGCCGCGTCCGATCTTGCTGCCCAGCATCAGCATCGCCGTGCGGAACGGCCCGTACAGCGCCATCTGGTGCATGCGGTACAGCGACACGTAAAACATCCGCGCCAGCCAGCCCTCAAGCATCACGCTGCCGGTCAGGTTGCCCATCAGGTTACCCACCGCCGAAAAACGCGACAGCGAAATCAGCGAGCCGTAGTCGGTGTACTTGTACTCCGGCAGGGTCTTGCCTTCGATGCGCAGTTTCAGCGACTTGGCCAGCAGCGAGGCCTGTTGATGCGCGGCCTGGGCCCGAGGTGGAACGTTGCGATCCGAGCCCGGTTGCGGGCAGGCGGCGCAGTCACCGAAGGCGAAAATGTTTTCGTCGCGGGTGGTCTGCAGCGTCGGCAGCACTTGCAGCTGATTGATGCGGTTGGTTTCCAGACCGTCTATGTCCTTGAGGAAACCCGGTGCGCGGATCCCGGCGGCCCAGACTTTCAGACTGGCCTTGATCTCGTTGCCATCGGCGGTGATCAGGCTGTCGGCGGTGACCTGACTGACCGACGCGTTGGTCATCACGTTGACCCCGAGTTTCTCCAGAGTCTTGTGCACCGGCCCGCTGATGCGCTCAGGCAGGGCTGGCAGCACCCGTGGCCCGGCTTCGATCAGGGTGATGTGCATGTTTTCCGGTTTGATTCGGTCCAGACCGTAAGCCGCCAGTTCATGGGCGGCGTTGTGCAGCTCGGCCGCCAGTTCGACACCCGTGGCGCCGGCGCCAACGATGGCCACGCTGATCTGCTGGACCACATCGGTCTGCCCGGCGTGAGCACGCAGATAGTGATTGAGCAGTTGCTGGTGGAAGCGCTCGGCCTGTTTGCGGGTGTCGAGGAACAGGCAGTGTTGCGCGGCGCCCTGGGTGCCGAAATCGTTGGTGGTGCTGCCGACCGCGATCACCAGCGAGTCATAGGGCACTTCCCGCGCCGGAACCAGCTCAACGCCGTTTTCGTCGTAGGTGGCAGCCAGCTGGATCTTCTTCTGCTCACGATCGAGCCCGCTCATGCGCCCCAGCTGGAACTCGAAGTGGTTCCATTTGGCCTGGGCGACATAGTTGAGTTCGTCTTCGGAAGAGTTCAGCGATCCGGCGGCCACTTCGTGCAACAGCGGTTTCCAGATGTGCGTGAGGTTCGCGTCAACCAGCATGATGCTGGCGGTGCCGCGTTTGCCCAGAGTCTTACCCAGACGGGTAGCCAACTCCAGACCGCCGGCGCCGCCGCCGACAATGACAATACGATGGGACATAGGGATAGCTCGCAAGGTTTTGAAAGGAAATCGGTACGGCTACCCGAGCGAGCGCGATGCAGCTCATAGCGTCAGGTAACTGATAAATCGGCTCAACAGGCCCAGACCAATGGTCACTGCCAGCACCAGCACCAGGAGCATCCACGGCCGGAATGGCCGGCGCTCGACACGGTGTTGGGACAACTGCAGGTACTCTTCGACATGCTTCTGGTCTTCGGGGTTCAGGCGGCTGGTCATAAAGGCCTCGTCAGGTAGACGTTACTGAATGAGAACACGCTACAGCGGTTTTCAACCGGGATTGAACGCAGCATAGCCACTGTCCGGGACCGGTTCGACAGACACACTGTCCCCGAGGCGAATGATCCCGCTTTGTAACACTCGCGCGGTGATTCCGCCATGCCCGCGCACGGCCTGGAATGTTCCGGGGCCAAGGTTGTTTTGCAGGCGCGCACACGGCTGGCACCAGCCCGTGGTTTCGAAAATCGCCTGACCAATGCGAAAGCGCCGCCCCTTGAGGCTGAACAGGTTGATCCCGCTTATAACGAGATTGCGCCGCAGATCTTCAGGTGTGACCGGATGCTCGTGGGGACGACCCATCAAGGCGCTGATGACGGCCAGATGCTCCCACTGAATCAGCGTCACCTGCCGCGCATTTCGCACACCGGGCCGAGCGTGATCGCCGGTGAGTCCGGCTTCAAGCCGCGCTTCCACGGCGTCGAGCGCGAGCATCGGCCCCCGTGACTCGGGGCGCACGCCAATCCAGCGCACGCATCCGGTCTGCGGAACATCGGCAATCAATTGTTGAAGTGGCGTCACAGGCTGATCCCGACATCGAACACGATGCTGCGCCCCAGGTTACCGCGCAGAAAGTCCGGGGCATCGGGATGGGCGAACAACACCCGGGCAAAGGTCGGCCCGACCAGCGACAGCGAACGCCAGCCCTGACGCAAATATTCGGTGGGCGGCGGAAAATGGCTGTTGAGGTCGAGCACTTCGCGTTTGAGGCTGGCGAAGGCAATGATGTCCAGCTCGCCGAGGTCCATGCCACGTTCCTTGTAGTTGTGCGCTTTCTTGCGCAAGGTCGGCGCCAGTCTCAGCAGAAATTCATTGGCCGGAATCCGCCGCGGCTTGGCTTCACGCCGCACCAGTTGGCTGAGGGAAAACGCACTGCGCCGACGTTGCAGCTCATCGCGCCATTCGTCGTTCAGCCGACGGCCCTCGTCGAGGACGAAAAACACCTCGAAATTGGCGTCGCGAAACAAAACGTCCGGCGGCTCACCGGCCGGGGCGAATTCGTCGGCGCGATAAGGAATGTTCAAGCCTTGCAGCAGGCGCTGGCAGACCCAACGCTCACGCTCCCATTTGCGGGCATTGGACAGGAATGCGTTGGCTTGCTCGGCCGCGATGGTCAGCAGGCGTAAATAATCTGAGTCATCCATAGGCCC
Source organism: Pseudomonas sp. R45(2017) (assembly GCF_002112305.1). Taxonomy (NCBI): domain Bacteria; kingdom Pseudomonadati; phylum Pseudomonadota; class Gammaproteobacteria; order Pseudomonadales; family Pseudomonadaceae; genus Pseudomonas; species Pseudomonas sp. R45(2017). The sequence continues at coordinate 291,043 of NZ_NEHH01000009.1, forward strand.
TAGCTTAGCGTTCAATTGCGACAAGCAGAAAGCGTTCGCGCGGCAAAGTGCATCAGTGGGCAGTCGGGAGGGGCGGTGTAGACTGAGGGCACCGTGTATTAACGTCGAATGAAAGGGGCTGAATGTGAAATTTCGCTGGCTGTTGTTGTTCGCTGTCGTTCCGCTATGGGCCCATGCGCTGGAAATAGGTGAGCGACTGGCACCCTGGACGCTGCTGGACCAGTACGATCAGCCGTTTACTCTCGATGACCGCACTACGACGCTGTTGGTGGCGCGTGACATGGACGGTGCGAAACTGCTCAAGCAAGCCATGGCCGATCAGCCCAAGGGCTATCTGGAGGCGCGGCATGCGGTGTTTGTCGCCGATATCCAGCGCATGCCGGCGCTGATCGCGAAGATGTTCGCCGTTCCGGCGATGCGTGACTACAGCTATCGAGTGTTGCTTGATCGCGAAAGTCGCGTGGCCTCGCGCTACCCCGGGGCCGAAGGCGCGGTGCTCTGGCTGCAGCTCAAGGACGGGCGTTTGCTGGCCCGGCACGAATACACCCAGGCGGCTGAACTACGTGAGGCACTGGAGCAGGCTCGCCCATGATCGGCGCCGAGCTGCTGTCGTCTGCGAGCCTGCTGCTGGGATGGTTGATTTACCTGCCGGTGCTGCTCTGGGCGATTGTCCGCGCACCGTGGGTCGAGCTGTTCAGCGATAACCGCCGTCAGCATTTGCTGTTCGGCACGGTGTTCGCGTTGTTTCTGCTGTGGCTGGTGCGCAGGGATTTCGACACCGGCGTGTCCTACCACTTCATCGGCATGACGGCTGTGACGCTGCTGCTGGACTGGCCGCTGGCGATCGTCGGCGGACTGGTGGCGCAACTGGGACTGGTGCTGTTGGGGCGTCAGGACCTGGTGGCCGTCGGGGTCAATGGCGCCTTGCTGATCCTGTTGCCGGTGCTGATCACCGAATGCGTGGCAATCCTGGTCGAGCGCGCCCAGCCGCGCAATCCGTTCGTGTACATCTTCTGTTCCGGTTTTTTCGCCGCCGCGCTATCGGCGTTGTTGTGTCTGACGCTGAGTCTGACGTTGCTCTGGTACGACGGCCTCTTTGCCATGCCGGAATGGCTGGAGGATTTCATCGGTTACCTGTGGTTGCTGATTTTTCCCGAAGCCTTCATCAACGGCATGGTGGTCAGCGCGTTGGTGGTGTTCTGCCCGGAATGGCTGGAGACCTTCAACCGCACACGCTACCTTTCGGCGCCATGGAAGGACGACGACCCCAAGTCTTGATCCACATCAAATCCACTCTGCGCGCGGCATTTCATGCTCGGCCAAATCCCTTCAGGAGCAGCGGCATGAGCGTGTACGAGTGGGCGAGGCAGGAAACCCGGCAGAGTCTGGAGATGGCGCAGGAGGTGGGATTCGATCCGGGCCTGAGCCTGCGCGCCTTGCTCAGTGCGGTGGTGCAGCAGAGCAAGGCGGTGCGCAATGCCGAAGACCTGGCCGACGAGTTGCGTTTTCTGGCGGAAAACCTCGACGACGATCAGGACTACGGCTTCATGCGGCCCTGAGCGGAATCAGTGACGCGGGTCGAAATCGCCGGAAAACAGTTCGTCCTCGGCATCCGGGGCCACCGGAATCTTGTGTTCTTCCGACGCCCAGGCGCCGAGGTCGATCAGTTTGCAGCGGTCCGAGCAGAACGGACGGTATTTGTTTTCCGGGGTGAATTCCACGGGCGCGCCGCAAGTCGGGCAGTTGACGGTTGGGGTCTGGCTCATGATTGGCCTCCGGATAAAGTCAGGTAAAAGTGATGCAGGCGCTCGACCTCGCTGTGCAGCCAGGCGAGGTCGCGGTCGTTGACCACCACGTCGTCGGCACGGCTGACGCGGTCTTCGCGGCTGGACTGGGCCTTGAGGATCGCCTGGACCTGCTCTTCGCTGGTCTGGTCACGCTGCAAGGTGCGTGCGATCTGCAGTTGTTGCGGGGCGTCGATTACCAGAGTTCGCTGGGTCATCGCGTATTGCCCTGATTCGATCAGCAGCGGCGAAACCAGAATCGCGTAAGGCGATTGTGCCAGCGCCAGATGATGGGCGATTTCCTCGGCGATCAGCGGATGCAGCAGCGCTTCGAGCCAGCGCCGTTGCTCCGGCACCTCAAAGATAAGTTTGCGCAGGGCCGCACGATCCAGCGTGCCGTCGGCCTGCAACACATCGGGGCCGAAGTGTTCGGCGATCTTCGCCAGCGCCGGACGGCCCGGTTCGACCACCCAGCGCGCCGCGTGGTCGGCGTCCACCACGTGGATGCCAAGATCGATGAAGTGCTGGGCAGCAGCGCTTTTGCCGCTGCCGATGCCGCCGGTCAGGCCGAGAATCCAGGGTTTTTCCACAGGGGTATTCATTTCAAACCGACAAACTGCCAATAGAAGCCGGTTATTTGACCACCCCAGAGCAAGGCAATCCAGCCGGCAATTGCCAGATAAGGGCCGAAGGGGATCGGCGTCGAGGTTTTCTGGTCGCGCAGCTTGAGCAAAGTCACACCGAGCACGGCGCCCACCAGCGAGGACAAGAGGATGGTCAGCGGCAGAATCTGCCAGCCGCCCCAGGCCCCGAGCAGCGCCAGCAGCTTGAAATCGCCGTGACCGATGCCGTCCTTGCCGGTGATCAGTTTGAATAGCCAGAACACCGACCACAGGGCCATGTAACCCAGCACCGCGCCCCACAGGGCGTCGTGCAGCGGCACGAACAGCTCGAAGCTGTTGACGATCAGCCCCAGCCAGAGCAGCGGCAGCACCAGCACGTCGGGCAGCAATTGATGCTCAGTGTCGATCAGGCTCATGGCCAACAGGCCCCAGGTCAGCACGATCAGCAGGCACGCCGGCCAGCCGAAACCCAGGTGCCAGGCGATGAATGCCGAGAGCAGGCCGCAGGCCAGTTCGGTCAGCGGGTAACGTTTGCTGATCGGTGTGCTGCAACTTGAGCAGCGCCCGCGCAGGAACACGTAACTCAACACGGGAATGTTTTCCCACGCGCGGATCCGGTGGCCACAGTGCGGGCATTGCGAGTGCGGCAGCATCAGGTTGTAGGTAGGCAACGGCGCTTCACCGGGCAGCCCCAAAACATCGTGAGCCTGCTGACGCCATTCACGCTCGAGCATTTTCGGCAGGCGCCAGATCAACACGTTGAGGAAACTGCCGACCACCAGCCCCAGCAACAAGGCAGTGAAGATAAAGGCCAGCGGATACAGGCTGAAGAGTTCGTCGATAGGCATGTCAGATCGCTGAGCCGAGTTGGAAGATTGGCAGGTACATCGCCACCACCAGACCGCCGACTATCACCCCGAGCACCACCATGATGAACGGCTCCATCAGGCTGGTGAGGTTGTCGACCATGTTGTCCACTTCGTCCTCGTAGAAACCCGCGACCTTGTCGAGCATCTCGTCCAGTGCGCCGGACTCTTCGCCGATGGCGGTCATCTGCACCGCCATGTTCGGGAAGATGCCGGTGGAGCGCATCGAGAAATTCAGCTGCATGCCGGTGGAAACGTCCTGACGGATACGCAGCACGGCGCGCTTGAACACCACGTTGCCGGTGGCCCCGGCCACCGAGTCCAGCGCTTCAACCAACGGCACGCCGGCTGCGAAGGTGGTCGACAGGGTCCGGGCGAACCGCGCCACTGCGGACTTGTACATCAGCGTGCCCACCAGCGGCAGCTTGAGAAACCAGGCGTCACGCCGGTCGCGCATGGCCTGGGATTTTTTCAGGGCATGGCGGGTGCCGAAAAAACCGGCCACCAGCAGACCAAGAATCGCCCACCACCATTGCTGCATGAATTCGGACAGGCTGATCACCATCAACGTAAAGGCTGGCAGTTCGGCACCGAAGCCAGAGAACACCGACTGAAACTGCGGCACCACCTTGACCAGCAGAATCCCGGTAACCACCGCCGCCACCAGCACCACGGCCGACGGGTAGGTCATGGCCTTCTTGATCTTGGCCTTGAGGCTTTCGCTCTTTTCCTTATAGGTCGCGACCCGTTCCAGCAGGGTGTCGAGCGCGCCGGACTGTTCACCGGCATCCACCAGGTTGCAGTACAACTCGTCAAAATACTGAGGCTTCTTGCGCAGCGCGGCGGCGAAGCTGTTGCCGGCGGCGACTTCCTGTTTCACCTCGTCGACCAGTTTGCGCATGGCCGGGTTCTCGAAGCCTTCGCCAATGATGTCGAACGACTGCAACAGCGGTACGCCGGCCTTCATCATGGTCGCCATTTGCCGGGTGAACAGGGCAATGTCCTGGGCCTTGATGCGCTTGCCGAAGCTCAGCAACGAGGCGGATTTCTTGCGCACCTTCCCGGGGTTGATGCCTTGCTTGCGCAACTGGGCCTTGACCAGTGCGGGGTTCTGGCCACTCAACTCGCCGGTCACCTTGCTGCCTTTGCGGTCCGTACCTTCCCAGGCGTAGATGCTGATTTTCGCTGCCTTGACCGCCATGTTCAGTCCTTGGTGACCCGGTTGATTTCTTCAAGGCTGGTGATGCCTTGCATGGCCTTGATCAGCCCCGAGGTGCGCAGGTCGTTGAAGCCGTCCCGGCGCATCTGGGTATCGATTTCCAGTGAGTTGCCCTCGGCCATGATCAGCCGTTGCAGTTCGGGGGTGTTCTTCACCACTTCATAAATCCCCACGCGACCCTTGTACCCGCCGTTGCAGTGATCGCAACCGGCGGGCTCATAGATCGTGAAATGGCCGATGCGTTCCTCGGGGAAACCTTCCTTGATCAGGGTTTCGCGAGGGATTTCGATGGGTTTCTTGCAGTGGCTGCAGAGTTTTCGCGCCAGCCGCTGGGCAATGATCAGGCTCACCGAGGTCGCGATGTTGAAGCCGGGAATGCCCATGTTGTGCAGACGGGTGAGGGTTTCCGCTGCGCTGTTGGTGTGCAGGGTGGACAGCACGAGGTGCCCGGTCTGGGCGGCCTTGATCGCGATTTCGGCAGTTTCGAGGTCGCGGATCTCGCCGACCATGATCACGTCCGGGTCCTGACGCAGGAACGAGCGCAAGGCCTGGGCAAAGTCCAACCCCTGGCGTGGATTGACGTTGACCTGGTTGATGCCTTCCATGTTGATCTCCACCGGGTCTTCGGCGGTGGAGATGTTGATGTCGACGGTATTGAGGATGTTGAGCCCGGTGTACAGCGACACGGTTTTGCCCGACCCCGTGGGGCCGGTTACCAGAATCATGCCTTGGGGCTGCTTGAGGGCGGCCATGTACAGGTCTTTCTGTTCCGGCTCGTAGCCGAGGGCATCGATGCCGATCTGAGCGCTGGAGGGGTCGAGGATCCGCATCACCACTTTCTCGCCCCAGAGCGTGGGCAGGGTGTTGACCCGGAAATCGATCGACTTGCTCTTCGACAGGCGCATCTTGATCCGCCCGTCCTGGGGTTTGCGCCGCTCCGAAATGTCGAGGCTGGCCATGACCTTCAGGCGCGCGGCAATGCGCCCGGCGAGCTGAATCGGCGGCTTGGCCACCTCCCGCAGAATGCCGTCAGTACGCACCCGCACCCGGTAGTTCTTTTCGTAAGGCTCGAAATGCAGGTCGGATGAGCCGCTCTTGATCGCGTCCAGCAGCATCTTGTGCACGAAGCGCACCACCGGAGCATCGTCGGCGTCGATTCCGCCGAGGGTGTCCTGTCTGCTGTCGTCGGCCGACTCGATGTCCAGCCCGTCGAGGTCGACATCGGCCATCTCCTCCAGGCCGGTGGCGTGGGTGTCGAAGAATTTTTCAATGGCGTCGGTGAGTTTGTCGTCTTCGACCAGAATGGCTTCGGTGCTCAGCCCGGTGCTGAACTGAATGTCATTGATCGCCTGGTGATTGCTCGGGTCGGAAATCCCCACGAACAGTTTGTTACCGCGCCGCCAGAGGGGCAGGGCGTGGTGCTGGCGCACCAGTTTTTCACTGACCAGGCCCTTGGGCTGGGTTTCCTTGTCGAGACAGTTGAGGTCGAGAAATGCCATGCCGAAATGCTCCGAGGCTATTTCGGCGACCTGCCAGCTCTTCACCAGTTTGTTCTGCACCAGGTAACTGACCAGCGACAGGCGATTGCGCTGCGCCTGCTGCCAGGCCTGCTGGGCACTCTTTTCCGTGAGCAATTCGGCCTGGACCAGTTGTTTGGCCAGACCGCTCAGAGCGATGTCATTCATGGGGTTTCCACGTGCTTGCCGTTCATGACTTATAGCCTAGTCAAGTGACAGCGCCAAACACCCGGGGTGCAGGTGACAAAAAGTGTCAGATAGTGCGGTTACGGGCTGTAGGAATCGGCACGACGTCCGGTTCACGCCCAGCAGGCCGGGGCTGCGAGCGCTTGGCACGGGCTGTGCTGATTCCTGTTCAGATCATGAGATTCCGACTCATGCATGGAGCGTGTCTATGAAGAAACAACAAGGTTTCACTCTGATCGAGCTGCTGATCGTTGTGGCGATCATCGGTATTCTCGCGACTGTGGCGCTGCCGCAGTACTCCAAATATCAGGCGCGGTCGAAGGTGACGGCGGGGCTGGCCGAAATCTCGGCGATGAAAGTGCCGTTCGAAGACATCATCAATCAAGGGACGAACCCCACGCTGGCTGCCGTTAAAGGCGATGCGGGCACTACCACCTCCAACTGTGCACTGACCGCCTCGGGGACAGCTGCAGATGGAGCGGGCACCATCGTTTGTACGCTGGCCAATGCGCCGGCACCGGTGGTGGGCAAAACCATCACGCTCACACGAACCGCTGCCAACGGCTGGTCGTGTGCAACGACCGTTGCGCCGGACTACTCCCCTAAAGGCTGTACAGCAAGCGGTACCTGATCCATTTGGAAGTCCGAACGATGCCCCGCTCTGCGGGGCATTTTCGTTATGTCGACTACCTGGCAAAAGCTTCAATAATTTCAGTGCTTTAGGAACTTTTCGAAAAGCCGCAACTTGCATGTAAATATTTCACCGGTCATGCAATTTGCATGATTCCGAAAATATTCATAGTTTTTAAGTTGTTGATTTATAAGGGATTATTAAGATTTTAAAAGTTGGCACAACGTTCGCAATATCTACGGTAACCCTGCTGACAAGACACGCAGCAGACTTTCCAGAAAAACAGGAGTTACTCGTATGAAGAAGTTCGCTATCACTGCCGCTGCTGCTACCGCGCTGACCCTGACCATGGCTTCCGGTGCATTTGCTCAATCGACCCAGACCACTCAGGCTCCAATGACTTTGGCTGCCGGTGAAGTCACCAAGGCTAAAGAAGCTACTTCCGATACCTGGATCACTACCAAAGTCAAAAGCGACCTGGTAACCGAAAAAGGCATTCCTGGTACCGACATCAAAGTCGAAACCAACAAAGGTGTGGTTTCCCTGTCTTCTGACGTCGCTATCACCGAGGCTCAGAAAACCACCGCAGTGAACATCACCAAGAAAATCAAAGGCGTGAAAGCGGTCTCCGCTGACGGCCTGAAAGCCGAGTAAGGCAAGACTTCTCGCCTGAACCGGGAGAAGACGCGACAGGCGGGCCGAGCAATACGTCTGCCGCACTTTAGAGTTCATGCGACCGGCCACACGGAATGTGGCCATTACAGGCCCCGGCACATGTGTCGGGGCCTGTTCTATTCAGGGGCCGGAAAAGGCGGGGAAGGTCAATTGCCGCGTTTGCTGTTGATCTGCTTCAGGCGATTGCCTTCAAAGCGCAGGTATTGATACATGCCGTTGCTCGGGCCGTAGGTCCATTCCTCGACCTGAAACTCTTCACGACGGTTGGCGCTGCGTTTGTAACCGAGCAGATCGCGACCAACCGGCTCACCACATTTTTGCAGCACCTCGCTGGCGCGGTCGCCAAGGCTGACGAGTTGGCTGCCGCAGCGCAGGGTATCGGACGCCGCAGCCTGGCTGGCGATCAATGCCAGCCCCATTGCAGTCAGCCAGTTTCGGTTCATCACTCGGCATCCAGATGCATTTGCGTCACCACTCGCCCGTCGCTCTCCGCTTCGCCGAGATTGGCGTCGATGAAGTACACGCGATCGTCGGCCAGTTGGCCTTTATCCACCAGGTAGTCCTTGATGCTGCTTGCACGGTCCTGACCGAGCTGGCGCAACAGCACGTCGCTGGAGCTCCAGAACTTGATCACGTCGGCACGCATTTTCGCCGTGCGTTCTTCCTTGCCCAGATCCTTCCATTCGGCCGGTGGCTGGGTTTTCAGACGGGTGCGATAGATGCCCTCAAGCAGCGGGCCTTTTTCGTTATCCGGTACCTGAATCAGCGAAGCCTGAGCCGGCACCTTGTCGCCCCGGCGCTGGAGCATCTTGTAGTAGTTGTACTGGTATTCACGTTCCAGGCGCTGTTCTGCGAGCAACGGACCGTCGCTGCTTTTTGCCGCGGTGCCTTCGATTTCCAGGCGCAGGGCCGGACGCTCCTTCAGCGCTTGCGACAGCTTCACCAGCGCCGCTTCGGCGTCCTTGCTCAGGTCGCTGGATCCCGGTGCGAAGGACACGGTGCCGAGGTCTTCCGAGCTGCCACCGCTGACCAGTCCGCCGATCAGCTTGAACGGTGCGGCGGCGGCCTTGACGATCAGGTTGCGCAGGGTCTGCCAGACAATCGGCATCACGCTGAATTGGGGGTTGTTCAGGTCGCCGGTGACCGGCAACTCAATGGAAATCTTGCCGTCGACGTCCTTGAGCAGGGCGATCGCCAGTTTCAGTGGCAGGCTCACGGCATCCGGGCTGTCGACTTTCTCACCCAGTTGCAGTTGCTCGACCACCACTTTGTTCTCGGCCTTGAGCTGGCCTTTGGTGATGAGGTAATGCAGGTCGAGGTTGAGCCGGCCCTTGCGGATCCGGTAGCCGGCGAACTTGCCGGAGTAGGGAGTCAGGGTGGTCAGTTCGACGCGTTTGAAACTGGTGGCGATGTCGAGACTGGCCATCGGGTCGAACGGGTTGACCGCGCCCTTGATGGTCACCGGCGCATAGCGGTCGACCTTGCCCTTGATGTCGACGCTGGCCGGTTTCGCCTGACGGCTGTCGATGGTGCCGATCTGGCCGTTGAGCTGCTGGATCGCGGTGGCGAAGTTGGGGGTCAGGCTGAAGTCGGCGAAGTTGGCCGAGCCGTCGTTGATCGCGATGCCGCCGATGTGAATACCCAGCGGTTTGTCATTGCTCGCCGGTTTCGCCGCGGCGGTCTTCGCCCCGGAATCGGCCGGCTGCGGAATGAGCAGGTCGTCAATGTTGGTGGTGCGATCATCGTTGATCATGAACCGCGCATACGGCTGGAACAGGTTGACCCTGTCGATCGACAGGCTGTCGCCGTGCTGATAGTTCAGGCCTTCGACCACCACCTGCTGCCATTTGAGGAAGTCGCGGGTTTTCAGGGTGTCGAGGGTGTGCAACTGATCGACCTGAGCACGACCGGTGACGCTGAGGGCCAGCGGGTCAGTGCTTTTCAGGTTCACTTTCAGGTCGCTGCCGAGCATGCCGCTGCGCAGTTCGAGACGAATGAACGGGTTGATGTAGGACTGCGCGACCCGCAGGTCGATGTCCTGGGTTTTCACGTTGAGCTGCGCGCTGACCGGGGCCAGATTGACCACGCCGTCGGCGCTGATCTTGCCTTGCTTGCCCAGACCGGTATCGAGTTTGAGGTTGAAAGGCGAGCCGTTGAGGCTGTCGAAGTTTTGCAGATCGACGTTCAGCGGGGTGACGTCCAGGGTGACTTCCGGCTTCGCCGAACGGTCGGCCAGATGCACTTTGTAGTCACGCAGTTGCACGTCCTTGATCAACACTTGCCACGGTTTGCTCGGCGCGGTCGGTTCAGGTTTCGGCGAGTCGGCGGCCGCCGGGGTGCTTTTCGGCTCCGCTGCAGCTTTGGCAGCGGGTTTCGATGGCTGGCTGGCGAACAGTTTTTGCCAGTCCAGTTTGCCGTCCGCTTCCAGCGCCGCCCAGGTTTCCAGTTTCTGACTGCGGATCTTGCCGACCACCACTTGCTGTTTGGCCAGGTCCACCGTGGTGTCGCTGACGTCGAGGCGCTCGAGTTTCGCCAGCGGGCGTCCGTCCGGCGCCTTGATGGCGAACGGCGCGATATTGACCGCCACGTTGCTCAGCAGCAGTTCGGTTTCCTTGGACAGGTTGAGCTTGTAGTCGGTGCTCAAGCTGACGACACCCTCTTCCAGCACCAGTGGCACGGCGTCGCGCACGTAAGGCCAGAAGGCTTTCATCTTGCCATCGGTGATCTTGAGGGTGCCTTCGGAGGCGATCGGGATCAGGCTGAAGTTGCCTTTCCAGTCGATCTGCCCACCGGCCGGGCCGATCGCGACGAGGGTCATGTCGGCGTTGTCTTCGGGCAGGGTGCTGAGGTTTTTCAGCTCGAAGTCGAGCTTGTCGTAGAGAAATTCGATCAGCTCGCTGGGCCGCGCATCCACAAAATGCAGGTTGCCGCCGGCCAGCTGGATGCGGTCGATGCGCAGCGGAAACGGTTTGGCGTCGGGATCGGCCGGGGTGGGCTCGCTGGCCGGGAGCTTGAACAGACCGAGAAGATTGAGCTGACCGTCTTTGGCGAACAGGATCTCGGTTTTGGATTTTTCCAGTTCGATGTCGGACAGATGCAGGGCTTTGGTCCACAGACTGTCGAGTTGCAGGTTGGCGTACAGACGTTCGAAGCCGACCTGTTCCTTGCCCGGCTCGCCGATCACCAGGCCCCACAGTGTGAGTTCAAGGCTGAACGGGTTGAGTTCGATGCGCTGCAGATGCGCCGGCACCATGGCGTAGTTGGCCAGTTGCTGATTCACCACCCTGAGCGCAATGCCCGGCAAAATCAGGAACCCCAGCAGGCTGTAGAGGGCCAGGGCAGTCAACAGGGCGCCAATCGCGCGAATCAATCCTTTGGGCATGTGCGGCTTCATCTGTCTGAATCGGAGTGCCTTGGAGTATGGCACGCGATTCCGGTTCCGAAGTACATCGCACGAGACAGGATTGTTCAGATTTGTCTGCAATTTCTGTAGGAGCTTCCGAAGGCTGCTCCTGCATGGGTAAAGATCAGAGCTGCAGAATCAGTGTCTTCAACGGCGGTTGTTGATCCATCGACGGGAAGTCCCGGCCCGGAGTCATCACGCTCCATTCACGCACCGGCCGCCCGGCTTTTTCGGCGCAGCGCAGCACTTGTTCGCGCCAGTCGTCCATGCTGACTTTCGCCAGATTGTTGCAGCAGATCAGCACACCATTCTCGGCGGTGGTCAGCAGGGCTGGCTTGAGCAGGCTTTGATAATCACGCAGCAGGTCGACGGTGCCGAACGCGCTCTTGGCCCACGCGGGCGGGTCGAGGAGCACCAGATCGTACTGGCGCTGTTCCAAGCGTTGATAGCTCGGCAGTTTCTGCCCGCGACGCTGACTGATCGGCAGGCCGGCGAGTTGGCGGATCGCCGGGAAGTAGTCGGACTGGATGAATTCCATGGTCGGCAGTTGCGGATTGAGCTGACCGTTCTCGCGCCCCACCGCCAGATTGCCCTCGGCGAAATCCAGGTTGCACACCTCACGTGCACCGCCAGCTGCTGCGCTGAGGCCGACGCCGCAGGTGTAGGCAAACAGGTTGAGCACGCTTTTGCCCTTGGCGTGATCCTTGACCCAGCCGCGGGTGTTGCGCAGGTCGAGGAACAGCAGCGGATCCTGTCCGGCATGGCGTCCGCGCACACGATAATTCAGGCCCCATTCGTGGCCGACCAGATCGGCCAGCGCGGCGTCGTCGGCGCGGTAGACGCTGTCTTCACGGTCGATTCGCGAGTTGCCACGGGAGCGGTCGTTGTAGACCAACAGGGTTTCAAGGCCCAGGGTCTGGTTGACCATGGCGTGCAGTTGCAGCAGGTCTTCGCGTGCCAGGGTCTGGTGGAAACTTTGCACCATCAGTTGCGGGCCGTAGCGGTCGATGGTCAGGCCGCCGGCACCCTCCTGGCTGCCGTGGAACAGCCGATAGCAGTCGGTGCCCTGGCGGTGCAGCTCGGCGAGCAGATCCTGGCGTTGATCGAGGGCGGCGCGCAGCGCCAGGTTCAAGGAAGACATGCGGGCGCCTTGCTGGAGGGAATCGGGGCGCGGGAGTTTAGCAGTTTGGCAGGCAATCGAGGGGTTCCCATCGCGAGCAGGCTCGCTCCCACAGACGATCATAAGTCCTTGTGGGAGCGAGCCTGCTCGCGATGCTTTTGCGGCCTTACTGGTTCAGGCGTTTATCGATCAAGCCCTGCACCACGCTCGGATCCGCCAGAGTCGAAGTGTCGCCAAGGCTGTCGAGTTCGTTGCAGGCGATCTTGCGCAGGATCCGCCGCATGATCTTGCCCGAGCGGGTCTTCGGCAGGGCCGGGGCCCACTGGATCAGGTCCGGTTTGGCGAAGCTGCCGATTTCCTTGCTGACGTGGGCCAGCAGTTCTTTCTTCAGCTCATCGTTGGGTTCGGTGCCATTCATCGGTGTGACGAACGCATAAATCCCCTGACCTTTGACGTCGTGGGGATAACCGACCACGGCGGCCTCTGCAATGCTGTCGTGCAGCACCAACGCACTTTCCACCTCGGCGGTACCGATGCGATGGCCGGAGACATTGATCACGTCATCGATGCGCCCGGTGATCCAGTAATCGCCGTCCTCGTCGCGGCGGGCGCCGTCGCCGGTGAAGTAGTAACCGGGATAGGGCTTGAAGTAGGTGTCGACCATGCGCTGCGGATCGCCGTAGACGCTGCGAATCTGCGCCGGCCAGCTCGACTTGATCGCCAGCACGCCACTGCCGGCGCCCTTGATCTCCTTGCCGTGCTCATCGAGCAGCACCGGTTGCACGCCGAACATCGGCTGGGTGGCGCAGCCCGGTTTGATCCGCTGGGCGCTGACCAGCGGGCTGAGCATGATGCCGCCGGTTTCGGTCTGCCACCACGTATCGACAATCGGGCAGCGCTGTTCGCCTACGACGTTGAAATACCATTCCCACGCTTCCGGGTTGATCGGCTCACCGACACTGCCGAGCAATCTGAGGCTTTGTCGCGACGTTTCCTGCAAGGGCCCGGCGCCTTCACGCATCAATGCGCGCAGGGCGGTGGGGGCGGTGTAGAAGATGTTGACCTTGTGTTTGTCGATCACCTGCCAGAACCGCGAAGTACTCGGGTAGCTCGGCACGCCTTCGAAGATCAGTGTGGTGGCGCCGTTGGCCAGCGGGCCGTAGACGATATAGCTGTGGCCGGTAACCCAGCCGACGTCGGCGGTGCACCAGAACACTTCGCCGTCGCGGTAGTCGAGCACGTACTTGAAGGTCATCGCCGCTTGCAGCAGGTAACCGCCGGTGGTGTGCAGCACGCCTTTGGGTTTGCCGGTGCTGCCGGAGGTGTAGAGGATGAACAGCGGGTCTTCTGCGTCCATCGGTTCCGGCGGGCATTCGTCGCTGACGTCGCGCACGGCCCGGTGATACCAGAGGTCGCGGCCTTCGACCCAGTCGACTTTGTTCTGGGTGCGCTCGACCACCACGACGGTGCTGACATTCGGGCAACTCTGCAGAGCCTTGTCGACGTTCTGTTTCAGCGGCACGAATTTGCCACCGCGCACGCCCTCGTCGGCGGTGATCACCGTGCGGCAGTCGGCGTCGAGAATGCGGTCGCGCAATGAGTCCGGGGAGAACCCGCCAAACACCACCGAATGAATCGCGCCGATCCGCGCGCAGGCGAGCATGGCGTAGGCCGCTTCGGGGATCATCGGCATGTAGATGCACACCCGGTCGCCTTTTTTCACGCCACGGCTTTTCAGCACGTTGGCCAGGCGGCAGACGTGGTGATGGAGTTTGCTGTAGGTGATTTGCGTCGATTCGGCAGGGTCGTCGCCTTCCCAGAGGATGGCAGTCTGATCGCCGCGCTTTTCAAGATGGCGGTCGATGCAGTTGTAGCTGACGTTCAGCTTGCCACCGGCAAACCAGGCGGCTTCGCCGGTCCTCAGGTCATAGCGCTGGACGGTCTGCCACGGTGTGCTCCAGTCGAGGAAGCGGGTGGCCTGTTCGGCCCAGAAGGTGCTGGGGTGTTCAATGGATTCGCGGTACAGGCGCTGGTAGTCGTCCTGACTCAACTGTGCAGCCCGGCGGACGGCATCGGCTTTGGGGAACGTGCTGATATCGAACATGACGGTTCCTTATTCTTGTTGTGCGACAAGGATAAAGATGCGCCGAGAGCGGGGAGGGTTCAATACCTGTAAACAAACACCCCCTCATGGCGAGGGGGTGTGTTCAAGGCTGGATCAGCCGCGGTGACGGCCGCGGAAGTAGTTGATCAGGCCCTGGGTGGACGCGTCTTCAGCGGCGGTTTCTTCGCTGCCGACCAGGCGGTTGTACACGCCTTTGCCCAGTTCCTTGCCCAGCTCCACGCCCCACTGGTCGAAGGCGTTGATGCCCCAGACCACGCTTTGCACGAAGACTTTGTGTTCGTACATCGCCACCAGTGCGCCGAGACGACGCGGGCTGATGCGCTCGACCACCAGGGTGTTGCTCGGACGGTTGCCCGGGATCACCTTGTGCGGTGCGAGTTTCTGCACCTGGTCTTCGCTCATGCCCTTGTCGCGCAGTTCCGCTTCGGCTTCCGGCAGGGTCTTGCCGAGCATCAGCGCCTGGCTCTGCGACAGGCAGTTGGCGTACAGCCACTGATGGTGGTCGGAGACCGGGTTGAAGCTGACGATCGGCACGATGAAGTCGGCCGGGATCAGTTGGGTCCCTTGGTGCAGCAACTGGTGATAAGCGTGCTGACCGTTGCAACCGACGCCGCCCCAGATCACCGGGCCAGTGTCGGTCGACACCGGGGTGCCGTCCTGACGCACGCTCTTGCCGTTGGATTCCATGTCCAGCTGTTGCAAGTGCTTGGTGATATTACGCAGGTAGTGGTCGTACGGCAGGATCGCGTGGCTTTGCGCGCCCCAGAAGTTGCCGTACCACACGCCGAGCAGGGCCAGCAGCACCGGCATGTTCTGTTCGAACGGCGCGCTCTGGAAATGCTGGTCCATGGTGTAGGCACCGGACAGCAGTTCCTTGAAGTTGGACATGCCGATGGCCAGCGCGATTGGCAGGCCGATGGCGGACCACAGCGAGTAACGACCGCCGACCCAGTCCCACATCGGGAAGATGTTTTCTTCGCGGATACCGAAGGCCACGGCGGCGGCATTGTTGCTCGATACGGCGATGAAGTGGCGATACAGCTCGGCTTCCGAACCACCCTGGGCCAGGTACCAGGCGCGTGCGGCCTGGGCATTTTTCAGGGTTTCGAGGGTGTTGAACGATTTCGACGAAACGATGAACAGCGTGGTCTCGGCGCGCAGTTTCTGCGTCAGCTCGTGGAACTCGCTGCCGTCGATGTTCGCCAGGTAATGGCAACGCACGCCTTTCTGGGCGTAGGACAGCAGGGCTTCGGAGACCAGCTCGGGGCCGAGGAACGAGCCGCCGATGCCGATGTTCACCACGTCGGTGATCGGCTTCTCGGTGTAACCGCGCCACAGACCGTCGTGGATGCGGCCCACGAGATCGGTGATCTGGTTCAGCACCTTGTGTACCTCAGGCATCACGTTGACGCCGTTGACCGACAGCTTGTCGCCGACCGGGCGACGCAGGGCGGTGTGCAGCGCCGGGCGGCCTTCGGAGGAGTTGACGATTTCGCCGTCGAACAGCGCCTTGATCGCGCCCTTGAGACCGACTTCGTTGGCCAGACCCACCAGCAGATTGCGGGTCTCGGCGTTGATCAGATTCTTCGAATAGTCGAGAAACAGTCCGCAGCTGCTGAGGGTGAACTGATTGAAGCGCTGCGGATCGGCGTTGAAGGCTTCGCGCATGCTGAAATCCTGCATGGCTTGGCGGTGATCTTTCAACGCTTGCCAGGCAGGCAGAGCGGTAACGTCATGAGGAGTGCGGTAGTACGCCATCGCTGCGGTTTTCCTTTTTACTTGAACGGCCTTTTGAACTCTGAAAAGACCTCCCCACCATGTTTGGGCGAGGGGGCAACTGCGTCGACACGATTACTTGGGCGCAGGGCGAATACAGTAAACCCAGCGCCGCGATCTGTCTTGGCTTTGTCTGACCTGTTTTCGGTACTTTTTTAACATTGATAACAGACGGGGCCGACAGACGGCGAGTAATGCGAGCAAGTCCCTGCTTATCGCGTGGCGTCGAACGGCAGGAAGTTTGCCCGATGGGCAGGTGCTCAGCAATACGGTCTGGAAGCGCGTGCAGACGCTGTGGGAGCGGGGTTGCTCCCACAGCGTTTGCCGGTGTTCAGGCGGGGGTATCGAGATTCAGGTGCAGGTTGTCGATCAACCGGGTGGTGCCGAGGAAAGCCGCGACCAGAATCACCAGATCACGATCGTCCGCCGTTGCCGGGCGCAGGGTCAGGGCGTGGCGGATCTCCAGATAATCCGGGCGCAGGCCGGCGGCTTCCAGTTGCTGGCGTTGCGCCTGGATCAGGGCAGGGAAGTCGCGTTCACCTTGCTTGATCGACTCGGCAATGCTGCTCAGGGTGCGATAGACCACCGGCGCCACAGCGCGCTGTTCTTCACTGAGGAAACCGTTGCGCGACGACAGCGCCAGACCGTCGGCGGCGCGTACGGTCGGCTCGCCAATGATCTGGATCGGCATGTTCAGGTCGTGCACCAGCGCGCGGATCACCGCCAGTTGCTGGAAGTCTTTCTGGCCAAAGATCGCCAGGTCCGGCTGGACCATGTTGAACAGCTTGCTGACCACCGTCGCCACGCCTTCGAAGTGCCCCGGACGGCTGGCGCCGCACAGGCCTTCGGACAGTTGCGGCACGCTGACCCGGGTCTGCCCGGCCATGCCGTCGGGGTACATTTCCTCGACGGTCGGGGCGAACAGCAGATCGCAGCCGGCTTCCAGCAGTTTTTCCTGATCCGCCGCCAAGGTGCGCGGGTATTTGTCGAGGTCTTCGCCGGCGCCGAACTGCAGCGGGTTGACGAAAATGCTCGCGACCACGAAGTCCACGCGCTGGGTGGCCTTGGTGATCAGCGCGATGTGGCCGCTGTGCAGGTTGCCCATGGTCGGCACGAAGCCGATGCGCTTGCCTTCACTGCGGGCGCGCGCCACGGCGGCGCGCAGTTCACGTACGGTTTTGACGGTGTTCATGCAGAGAATCCGTGTTCGATCCCGGGGAAAGTGGTGGCTTTGACTTCACTGACGTAAGCCTTCAGCGCGGACTGGATGCTGTCCTGACCCTGCATGAAGTTCTTCACGAATTTCGGCACACGGCCGCTGATCGACAGGCCGAGCATGTCGTGCAGCACCAAGACCTGACCGTCGGTATTCGAACCGGCGCCAATGCCAATCACCGGGATTTTCAAGGCCTGGCTGATTTCAGCCGCCAGTTCGCTCGGCACGCATTCGAGCAGCAGCATGGCTGCACCGGCCTGCTCCAGCGAGATCGCGTCGGCGCGCATCTGGCGTGCCTGGTTCTCGTTGCGACCTTGCACTTTATAGCCACCGAGAATGTTCACGGCTTGCGGGGTCAGGCCCATGTGGGCGCAGACCGGCACACCGCGTTCGGCCAGCAGGCGGATCGAATCCGCCAGCCACAAGGCGCCTTCGACCTTGACCATGTGCGCGCCGGCCTGCATCAGCAGGGCGCTGTTGGTCATGGTTTGCTCGAGGGTGGCGTTGGCCATGAACGGCAGGTCGGCCAGGATCAAGGCATCAGAGTTGCCGCGTTTGACGCTGGCAACGTGGTAGGCCATTTCTGCGGTGGTCACCGGCAGGGTGCTGTCGTGACCCTGCAGGACCATGCCGAGGGAGTCGCCCACCAGCAGCACTTCGACACCGGCCTCGTTGCAGGCGTGGGCGAAGGTCGCGTCATAGCAGGTCAGCATGGTGATCTTTTCACCTTTCTGCTTGAGGCTCTGGAGCGTGGTCAGGGTGATGGCTGGCATGTAAGAAATCCTCGTTCAGGCGCTTTGGAAACTACTGCGAGTAACGCGCGTGATTCGTCATCTATTCAGGCGCACGCTCTTTTGTCGTGCTTATAAGGCCTGGATTGCGCCCTTGTATGCCGGGTTGGCGGCAGCGGGACGCCTATAGTCGTGATGAGGCCTCAGGAAGTCAATTGCATGTGTTACCGCATTGTTACGAGGGGAGTGTTACCGGCGTTACTGATGCGATTCAGCGGGCCGGCGGGCCTGATCTGCGGGGTTTTTGTCCTACAAAAACCGGGATTTGGACAGGTCGATGTGGGAGCGGGCTTGCTCGCGAAGGCGTCGTGCCAGTCAGCATCTTATTGAGCTGATACACCGCATTCGCGAGCAAGCCCGCTCCCACAGGGATAGATGTCAGGGGTGGGGAAGGCGTTCGAGGCCGACGAACGGGCAGGCTGCGAGAAGATCGGCAAGGGTGCGGCCATCGGCCAGGCGCAGATCTTCGGGCGCCAGTTCGGCCAGGGGATAGAGAACGAACGCGCGTTCCTGCATGTGGTAATGCGGGACTTTCAGGCGCGGTTCGTCGATCAGGCGATCACCGAACAGCAGAATGTCCAGATCCAGCGTGCGCGGGCCCCAGCGCTCCAGGCGTTCGCGGCCCTGATCGTTTTCGATTGCCTGCAAGGCATCGAGCAGATCAAGCGGGGCGAGCGCGCTTTCGAGTGCGGCAACCGCGTTGGTATAACGCGGTTGGCCCGGCAGCAGCGAGTCGCTTTGGTAGAAGGCAGATACGCCGACCAGTTCGGTCTCGGGCAATTGCCCCAGCGCGTCGACCGCGCTGCGCAGTTGTTCGGCCGGGTCAGCCAGGTTGCTGCCCATGCCGATGTAGATGCGTTCCATGCCTTATTCGCCCGTGGCGCTCGGTGCGCCAGCGCGTTTGCGTTTGGAGCCGCTGCTGCGGCGACGCTTGCGCGGTGCGCCACTGGCGTCATCACCCTTGCCACTGAGGTCGCGGATCATGTCGCGACGTTCGCTGTCGTTGGCGTCCTGATAATCGGTCCACCATTCACCCAGGCCATCGGTCTGCTCGCCAGCGCTTTCACGCAGCAGGAGGAAGTCGTAGCCGGCGCGGAAGCGCGGATTGTCCAGCAGCAGGTCGGCGCGTTTGCCGCTGCGGCGTGGCAGGCGTTCCTGCATGTCCCAGATCTCGCGGATCGGCATGGTGAAGCGTTTTGGAATCGCGATGCGCTGGCACTGTTCGGCGATCAGTTCGTGAGCGCCTTCCTGCATGGCTGGAATTGGCGGCATGCCGCGCTCTTGCAGACGTAGCACTCGGGCCGGCAGGGCAGGCCACAGCAGGGCAGCAAACAGGAACGCCGGGGTTACCGGTTTGTTCTGCTTGATCCGCAGGTCGGTGTTGGTCAGTGCTTCGCTGATCAGCGTGTGGGTATATTCCGGGTTGTGTTCCAGCGCATCGGCACTGGCCGGGAACAGCGGCGCGAACAGTTGCAGGTCGACCAGCATCTCGAACGTGATCGCGCCATGACCGGAGAGGAACAGCTTGAGCACTTCCTCGAACAGGCGTGCCGACGGAATCTCGCGCAGCATCGGCGCCAGTTCGCGGATTGGCTGGACGGTGTGCTTCTCGATACCGAAATTGAGCTTGGCGGCGAAACGCACGGCCCGCAGCATCCGCACCGGGTCTTCCTGGTAGCGTTGCTTCGGGTCGCCGATCAGACGGATCAGGTGATTACGGATGTCGTGTACGCCGTTGGCGTAGTCGAGGATGCGCTCGCTGACCGGATCGTAATACAGGGCGTTGATGGTGAAGTCGCGGCGTTGCGCGTCTTCTTCCAGGGTGCCGTAAACGTTGTCACGCAGAATGCGCCCGCTCTCGTTGCGCGAAGACTGGTTGCTGTCTTCGTCGTCTTCGTTTTGCGGGTGATTGGCGCGGAAGGTCGCGACTTCAATGATTTCGCGACCGAAATGGATGTGTACCAGCTTGAACCGGCGGCCGATGATCCGCGCATTGCGGAATTCGGCGCGAACCTGCTCGGGGGTGGCGCTGGTGGCGACGTCGAAGTCTTTGGGCGTGATGCCCAGCAGCATGTCTCGCACGCAACCGCCAACCAGGTAGGCCTGGTAGCCGGCGCCCTGCAGACGTTCGACGATGTTGACCGCGTAACGGCTGAATTGCGCCTTCTGCAGCGAGTGTTGGCCGCTGTTGAGGACTTCAGGCGTGCTACGGATGTGTTGCGTACGACGCAGGGGAGTTCGGAATGACTGGAACAGCTTCTTCAGCATGGGATGCACTGTTTGAAGGAATGTTCGGCCATACCAGAGAATGACCGCATGATGGGCCGGGATTCTAGCATTTAGTCGAGGGATGGTGTAGGACGCTGCCGTTTTGCGCTGCAAGCCGCAGGCTAGAGGGGGTGGAGATGCGTCAGAAGGGGGGATTTGCCAGAAAGGAGAAACTACAAGGGGAGCCGAAGCTCCCCAAGAAGTAGTTGCGTGCTCTTTTTATTATTGATTCGGGCTTCTTGTTTTTGTTGAGTGCCCTCGCCATGAAGCTTTTCCTTCATGACCCTCCCAATCGGGAGCCAAGAGCAAACGGATTGCTTTGGTCGCTGTGTTGCAGTGATCTTGCGATCCAACCAGTACAGGCTCTGTCTTAAGACAGTTTTTGTTGTTCTCGGCCTGGTCGTGGGGCTAGCCCCAAATACAACGCCTCTCCAAAAGAATCAGTTAGCTGCGCCTCTCGCCGTCTTGTTTTTATTGTGCGTGAGTCGATTCGTCTTATTTTTATTGTCTTGTGCATTGCTTGTTATTGTTCTTGTACCAAACATATAGCAGGTGCCGTGCCAACTTTTGCGAACCCCAATAAAACAAGGGGTTAGGTCGATATAACCGTTTTCGCAGGTCGAAAAAAAGCCGGGGTTTCGTTACCGATAACCCCGGCTTCTGTTACGTGAAAAGACTGAGGTAACAGTTTTTTCACCTCTTCAACGGTAGCCCGCACACTCGACAGGTAACGTTCAGCTCTCGCTGGCGACCCCGGTCTTGCGCCGTGGAATGCCCAGACGCTGACGGCGTTCCCACAGGCATTTGCGGCTGACGCCCAGTTTGCGCGCCAGTTCGGTCTCGGTCATGTGGTCCTGATGCTCGAGTACGAAATGCTGGAAGTAGTCTTCCAGTGACAGGTCTTCGGTCGGTTCGTGGCTGCTGTTGCTGGCGTTACCGGCCGTTTGCGCCGGCAGGCCGATGAATTCGTCGTCCTCCAGGTCGCCCAGTTCGATGTCGATGCCCAGCAGGTCGGCAGAAATTTCCGGGCTTTCGCTCAGAATCACCGCGCGCTCGACGGCGTTTTCCAGCTCCCGCACGTTACCCGGCCAGGAATAGTGCCGGATCGCCTGTTCGGCATCGGCGGCAAATTTCAGGTCGGTGCGGTTGATGCGGGCGCTCTGACGAGCGAGGAACGCATTGGCGATTTCGTTGACGTCGGCGCCACGCTCGCGCAGGGCTGGCAGTTTCAACGCGATCACATGAAGGCGATAGTACAAGTCTTCACGGAACTGGCCGATTTTCGCCAGACTCTTGAGGTCCCGGTGGGTTGCAGCGATCAGCCTGACATCGACCTTCTGCGACTGGACCGAGCCCACCCGGCGAATTTCGCCTTCCTGCAATACGCGCAGCAAACGAGCCTGGGCTTCCAGTGGCAACTCGCCAATTTCGTCGAGGAACAGCGTGCCGCCGTCCGCCGCTTCCACCAGACCGGCGCGACCGGCGCTGGCGCCAGTGAACGCACCTTTCTCGTGGCCGAACAGTTCGGACTCGATCAGGCTTTCCGGGATGGCTGCGCAGTTCACCGAGATCATCGGTGCCTTGGCGCGTTTCGACAGGTTGTGCAGGGCGCGGGCCACCAGTTCTTTACCGGTACCGGACTCGCCCTGGATCAGCACGTTGGAATCGGTCGGGGCGACTTTACGGATCTTGCCGTAAAGATCCTGCATCGGCGGACACGAGCCGATGATGCCGATTTCGCCATTGCTGTTATCGATCGCGGATTTGCCGCTGCCATTGGCCGATTTGGCCGGAGCTGCTTCGCCGACGGCGGGCGCCGACTGGCGATCGCGCAGGATCCGCGCGACAGCCTGCAGCATTTCATCGTGGTCGAAAGGCTTGGCGATGTAATCCACCGCGCCCATCTTCATCGAGTCGACCGCCGAGCGCAGGCTGGCGTAGCTGGTCATGATCAGCACCGGTGTGCCCTGGCCGAGCTTGATCAGCTCGGTACCCGGAGCGCCCGGCAGACGCAGGTCGCTGACGATCAGATCGAATGTGGGAATACTGAAGCGTTCTTGTGCTTCCTGCACTGAACCGGCTTCGCTGACCTGGTACTGGTTGCGTTCCAGCAGGCGGCGCAAGGCGGAGCGGATAATGGTTTCGTCTTCGACGATCAAAATGTGCGGCATTGATTCGATACTCTCGACGGTCTCAGTTCACAGCGGACGTCGCTTCGACATGGCGCGGCAATGTCACCCGGATACGGGTGCCGCGCTGGCTCTGAACATCAGCCGGGCTGTCGATGGTGATTTGTCCATAATGCTCTTCAACGATGGAATAGACCAGTGCAAGGCCCAGACCGGTGCCTTCGCCAGGATCCTTGGTGGTGAAGAAGGGTTCGAACAATCTGTCCATGATGCTCGATGGAATACCGCTGCCTTCGTCTTCGACGATCAGATCGACCGTGTGTTCGCCGGCTTCGCTCTTGACCCGCACCGCACTGCCCGCAGGCGAGGCGTCACGGGCGTTGGAGAGCAGATTGATCAGCACCTGGGCGAGCCGCTGCGGGTCGCCTTCGACCCAGTGATCCGGATCGCACAGGTTGTAGAACTGGACTTCGAAATTGCGCCGGTTGAGCGCCAGCAAGCCGATGGCGTCCTGCGCGACTTCCGCCAGACAGACGGGCTCGTCGCTGTGCTGATGGCTGCCGGCGTGGGCGAAGCTCATCAACGACTGGACGATGCGTGACACGCGTTTGGTCTGTTCAAGGATCTGGCCGCTGATTTCCGTTAGCTCGCCGTCCTCTTCGCGCTCTTCCCGCAGGTTCTGCGCAAGGCAGGCGATGCCGGTGATCGGGTTGCCGATTTCGTGAGCAACACCCGCCGCGAGTCGACCGATGCTGGCCAGGCGCTCGGAGTGCACCAGTTTGTCTTCGAGCATCTGGGTTTCGGTCAGGTCTTCCACCAGCAGCACCAGGCCGCTGTTGCCCGGTGCCAGCGGCTCGTCGATCGCCGCTTTGTGCAGGTTCAGCCAGCGGGTCTGGCCGTCGAGGGCCAGATGCTGTTTGTGCAAGTGTTCGTCCGGCAGGTGGATGAAGCCTTGCAGCAGATCCTTCCACGGATTGGCGATGGTGCTCAGGCGCGAGCCGACCACCCGTTGCGCGGCAATCCCGGTCAGTTCTTCCATGGCCTTGTTCCACATCAGGATCTCCTGATCCTTGGCCAGCGAGCAGACGCCCATCGGCAGTTCCTGCAGGGTCTGGCGGTGGTAACGGCGCAGGGCATCGAGTTCGGCGGCCAGCCCGGTCAGGCGCGAGTGGTAATCCTCGAGGCGGCTTTCAATGAAGTGGATGTCTTCTGTGACGTAGTTTTCGCCGCCGGCCTTGTACGGCAGGAAGGTTTCCACCATGTCCTGGGCGACGCTCGGGCCCATCAGGCCGGAGAGGTTGGCTTCGATCCGGTCACGCAGGCGGCGCAAGGCATAAGGGCGGCGCTCGTCGAATGGCAGATAAAGGTCACGCAGGGCCTGTTCGACTTCTTTCTGCGCAGCCTTGGCGCCCAGCGGCTTGGCCAGTTGCGTGGCGAATTCCTGCGGCGAGGCCGCATGCAGCTCCCGGCGTTGCGGACGGCGTACGTTATCCACCGCGCAGGCTTCGGCGGCGCTGGCCTCTTCGGGGCTGGCATTGGTGAACAGCGAAATCAGCGTGAACATCAGGACGTTGGCCGCCAGCGAGGCGATGGCCGCCATGTGCCAACTGGTGTCGTCCAGTACGTAGATCATGTTCAGCAGCGGAATATAGAAACCCTGCAGATTGCCGACCAGCGGCAACAGCATGGTCACGACCCACACCACAATCCCCGCCAGCAGACCGGCGATAAAGCCGCGGCGATTGGCGGTCGGCCAGTACAGCACCGAGAGCACGCCCGGCAGGAATTGCAGGGTCGCAACGAAAGCGACGATGCCGAGGTTGGCCAGATCCTGCTCGGCGCCGAGCATCAGGTAGAAGCAGAAACCGGCCATGATGATCGCGACGATCAGCGCCCGGCGGGTCCATTTCAACCAGCGATAGATATTGCCCTCGGCCGGTGGCTGATAGAGCGGCAGCACCAGATGGTTCAGGGCCATGCCCGACAGCGCCAGCGTGGTGACGATGATCAGACCGCTGGCCGCCGACAGACCGCCGACATACGCCAGCAACGCCAGCGACTTGCTGTTGGCGGCGATGCCGATACCGAGGGTGAAGTATTCCGGATTGGTGGTGGCGCCGAGTTTCAGGCCGGCCCAGAGAATCAGCGGCACAGCCAGGCTCATCAACAGCAGGAACAGCGGCAGGCCCCAGCTTGCGCTGACCAGCGAGCGCGGGTTGAGGTTTTCAGTGAAGGTCATGTGATACATGTGCGGCATCACGATCGCCGAGGCGAAAAACACCAGCAGCAATGTGCGCCACGGACCTTCCTGCAAGGGTGTGTGCAGGGCGGCGAGGGCGGTCTGGTTCTGCAGCAGCCACAGTTCAAGTTGCTGGGGGCCGTCGAATACGCCGTACAGCGCGTAGAGGCCGACGCCGCCGAGGGCTGCCAGTTTGATCACCGATTCGAAGGCAATCGCGAATACCAGCCCTTCGTGCTTTTCACGGGTGGCGATATGACGGGAACCGAAGAAGATCGTGAACAGAATGATCAGCGCACAGAACGCCAGGGCTACGCGGTTCTGTACCGGTTCGCCGGTGAGGATGCCGATGGAATCGGCCACGGCCTGGATCTGCAACGCCAGCAGCGGCAATACGCCGATCAGCATGAAAATCGTGGTCAGCGCACCGGCCCAGGTGCTGCGAAAGCGGAAGGCGAACAGGTCTGCCAGCGACGACAGTTGATAAGTGCGGGTGATCTTGAGGATCGGATACAGCAGCACCGGCGCCAGCAGAAACGCGCCGGAGACCCCGAGATAACTGGACAGAAAGCCGTAGCCGTACTGATAGGCCAGACCCACCGTGCCATAGAACGCCCACGCACTGGCGTAGACCCCCAGCGACAGGGTGTAAGTCAACGGATGGCGAATGATCGCCCGCGGGATCATGCCCCGTTCACTGATCCAGGCCACGCCGAACAACGCGGCCAGGTAGGCGGCGCTGATCAGCAGCATCTGGGTCAGGCTAAAGCTCATCGGCATCTTTTTGGCTCTGCAGGATGAAGGTCACGACAATCAGGATCAGCCAGAGCAGATAAGGGCGATACCAGGCGCCCGTAGCGTCGATCCACCAATCCATGATGGCGGGAGAAAACAGGTAGATCCCCACGACCAGAAGCAGGACCAAACGATAGATGTACATCCCGGCCTCTCTTTTTTATGCGCGTGCCCGAAAACGTGCGGCGATGGTAACGGATGGGCGCGCCACTGCAAGTGTCGTCACAGCAGTTGCGCTTCGGGCAGGGTCAGTGTGCGCGGGATTTTCAAGGCATCCCAGTGGACGCTGCCCCAGTTCAACAGTTCTTGCGGCGTGGCGTGGGCCAGTTCGGGCCCCGGGTCTTGCCCCAGTGCGCGCAGGGCCCGCAGCAACAATGGCGTGGCCTGATCGGCTTCCAGTGGTGGCGAGCGATAGGACTTGCCGAGCTTGTTGCCGTCCGGCTGGGTAATCAGTGGCAGATGCAGATAGCGCGGTTGGCGCAGGCCCAGCAATTCCTGCAGGTAGAGCTGGCGCGGTGTGGAGTCGAGCAGATCGGCACCGCGCACGATGTCGGTGATGCCCTGCCAGGCGTCGTCCAGAACCACCGCCAGTTGGTAGGCGTAGAGGCCGTCGCGGCGGCGGATCACGAAATCTCCCACGTCACGGCCCAGATGCTGGCGGTATTCGCCCTGCACCCGGTCGATGAAGTGGTATTCCAACTCCGGCACGCGCAGGCGAATCGCCGCGTCTTCCTGGCCATGGCCGGCATTGCGGCACAGTCCCGGATAAATGCCGTGGTATGGCTCCAATTGTTTGCGCGAGCAGGTGCAGGCGTAGGCGAGGCCGTGATTGAACAGGCTGTCGAGCACTTGCGCGTAGGCCTCGTGCCGATCGCTCTGGCGAACCATCTCGCCGTCCCATTCGAAGCCATAGCTTTCCAGCGCCTTGAGAATCGCCGCTTGCGCGCCCGGCTCTTCCCGGGGCGGATCGAGATCCTCCATGCGCACCAGCCAGCGACCGCCCACCGAGCGTGCGTCCAGATAAGAGGCCAGGGCGGCAACCAGCGAACCGAAGTGCAGGTGCCCGCTGGGGGTCGGGGCGAAGCGGCCAATATAGGCGGGGGAGGTGTTGGCAGTCATGAGGGCGATGTTACTTGAGAGTCAAAAAACGGCAGAAACAAAAACGGAGCGTTCGCACGCTCCGTTTTTCGTTCAGGCCGGGATTATTTGCCGACCTGCTTTTCCTTGATTTCCGCCAGGTTCTTGCAGTCGACACACATGTCGGCAGTCGGACGGGCCTCGAGGCGCTTGACGCCGATCTCGATGCCGCAAGAGTCGCACCAGCCGTACTCTTCGTCTTCGATCAGTTGCAGGGTCTTGTCGATCTTCTTGATCAGTTTGCGCTCGCGGTCGCGGGCGCGCAGCTCGAGGGCGAACTCTTCTTCCTGGCTGGCACGGTCGGCCGGATCAGGAAAGTTGGCCGCTTCGTCTTTCATGTGATCAACAGTGCGGTCGACTTCCTGCATCAAGTCGAGTTTCCACTTGGTCAGGATCTTGGTGAAATGCGCACGCATAGGCGCGCCCATGTACTCTTCGCCCTCTTTAGGGACGTAAGGTTCGAAACCGCTGAGTGTCTGACTTGCCTGTTGCTTTGCTTGGGTGGGCATGAAATGGACCGCCTCTACTCTTGTAATCCATTGCGCAGGATTGCTCCATCACCGACACCTGCCGGCCCTGCGGCTGCAAGCGGGCGAACTTACCAGATCAATTCGACCCGCGCTACTCCCGGATGTCGAGCGCGTGGCCGAGGGGACTTGCAAATGTTTGCCAAGCCATGTCCGGCGGTGCTGCAAACCTGCTCAATCACTGATTTTAGTCAATCCTGGAGCGTACGCTCGGGTCGTTACAGTCCAGTGTTCTTGTGGCTGTGACCGCTGCGGGTTCTCGCTCGTTCCGGCAGATGGGTAGAATCGTTTCTTTTCCCTCGTTGAAGGAAGGCCAATGGCTCAGCCCTACAGTGCGCGCAGTCGTGCGATCGAACCGTTCCATGTGATGGCGCTGCTGGCGCGGGCCAATGAATTACAGGCCGCCGGCCACGACGTGATCCACCTGGAAATCGGCGAACCGGACTTCACTACCGCCGAACCGATCATCCGCGCCGGCCAGCAAGCCCTGACAGCCGGGAAAACCCGTTACACCGCAGCCCGTGGCATTCCCGAACTGCGTGAGGCGATTTCCGGCTTCTATCAGACGCGCTACGGCTTGAACATCGATCCTCGACGGATTCTCATCACCCCCGGCGGTTCCGGGGCGTTGCTGCTGGCCAGTGCGTTGCTGGTGGATCCGGGCAAGCACTGGCTGCTGGCCGACCCCGGCTATCCCTGCAACCGGCACTTTTTGCGTTTGGTCGAAGGCGCGGCGCAGCTTGTACCAGTTGGCCCGGACGTGCGTTATCAACTGACGCCGGACCTGGTGGCGCGCCACTGGGACCACGACAGCGTCGGTGCGCTGGTCGCTTCGCCGGCCAACCCGACCGGTACGATTCTGACCCGCGATGAGCTGGCCGGGTTATCCACAGCCATCAAGGCGCGTCACGGGCATCTGGTGGTGGACGAGATCTATCACGGTCTGACTTACGGCACCGACGCGGCCAGTGTGCTGGAAGTGGACGACAGCGCATTTGTCCTCAACAGTTTCTCCAAATATTTCGGCATGACCGGATGGCGCCTCGGCTGGCTGGTGGCGCCGGATGCGGCGGTCAGTGAACTGGAAAAACTCGCGCAGAACCTCTACATCAGCGCGCCAAGCATGGCCCAGCATGCGGCGCTGGCCTGTTTCGAGCCGGACACCATCGCGATTCTCGAAGAGCGCCGCGCCGAATTCGGCCGTCGCCGTGACTTCCTGCTGCCGGCATTGCGGGAGCTGGGCTTCGACATTGCCGTAGAGCCGGAAGGCGCGTTCTATTTGTATGCCGATATCAGCCAGTTCGGCGGCGATGCCTTCGCGTTCTGCCGGCATTTCCTCGAAACCGAGCATGTAGCCTTCACGCCGGGGCTGGATTTCGGTCGCTATCAGGCCGGTCATCATGTGCGCTTTGCTTACACGCAAAACCTCCCACGCCTACAGGAAGCGGTAGAGCGTATCGCCCGTGGCTTGAAGAGCTGGCAAGGCTGATGCGCTTTCATCCTCCTCTTGAAGAAGGCCGGTTGATCCGCCGTTACAAGCGTTTTCTCGCCGATATCGAAACCGTTGGCGGCGAGTTGCTGACCATTCATTGCCCGAACACCGGCTCGATGCTCAATTGCCAGGTCGAGGGCGGGCAGGTCTGGTTCAGTCGCTCCACAGATCCGAAACGCAAACTGCCCGGTACTTGGGAAGTCGGTGAAACCCCGCAGGGCCGGCTGTTTTGCGTGAACACCGGACGCGCCAACGCACTGGTCGAAGATGCCTTGCAGGCCGGTGTCATCAGCGAATTGAGCGGGTTTACCGGGCTCAAACGCGAGGTGGCGTACGGGCAGGAAAAGAGCCGGATCGATTTTCGCCTCGACTACCCGACGGGCCCGGCGTATGTGGAAGTGAAAAGTGTCACGCTGGGTTTCGACGGCACGGCGGTCGCGGCATTTCCCGATGCAGTGACCGATCGCGGCGCCAAGCATTTGCGTGAGCTGGCGCATCTGGCCAGGGACGGGATTCGCGCGGTGCAGTTGTACTGCGTCAATCTCACGGGTATCGAAGCGGTGCGTCCTGCCGAGGAAATCGACTCGGCCTACGCCGCTGCGCTGCGTGAGGCGGTGGCGTGCGGGGTCGAAGTCCTGGCGTACGGCGTGCGTTTGAGCCATGAAGAGATGGTGATCGACCGGCGCCTGGACGTGCTGCTCAACGGTTAAACATCGATCCACAGCCCTTGCGCGTCTTCACGGCAAGGGATGGCCGTCAGCGATTGCCCGGCGCACGGGCCGGCGACGCATTCACCGTCTTCGATCAGAAACAGTGCGCCGTGGGTGGCGCACTGGATCAGGCTGTTGCTTGGGTCGAGAAACTGGTCGGGCTGCCATTCCAGTCCGACGCCCCGATGCGGGCAGCGATTGAGATAGACGTAAGCCTGCCCCGCACGGCGCACGGCAAACAGTTTTTTCCCGTCGATATCGAAACCGCGACTGCCGTCCTCAACCAGATCGGCGCCCGCGCAAAGAAACTTCATGGCTATCCTCAAATGTCGGCTCGTGTCTGGATATGTCCGAGCTTGACGTTCAAATGCAAACAATTATCAAATGGCCGCCTTCACCCGTGGCGAGGTGACCGCTGCCGAGGATACTTGGCCTGCCGTCCCGATGCCCGGGAAAACCTTTCAAGGAAGCTGTCTATGCGCCTGAGTACCCGCGTTGCCGTGCTGTGTGTCGGACTTTTGGTCAGCCACCAGGCTGCAGCGGCCGAGTTGCCGCAACGTTGGGTCAGCGCTGGCGGCGCGTTGTCGGAGTGGGTGAGTGCGCTGGGCGGTGAGGCGAAACTGGTGGGCGTCGACACCACCAGCCAGCACCCGCAGTCCCTCAAGTCCCTTCCAAGCATCGGCTACCAGCGCAGCCTGTCGGCCGAAGGCATCCTCAGCCTGCGCCCGGACATTCTGATCGGCACCGAAGAAATGGGCCCGCCGCCAGTGATCTCCCAGGTTCGCAGCGCCAAGGTGCAGGTGGAATTGTTCTCGGCTCAGCCGGATCTGCCGACGCTGGAGAAAAACGTTACCCATCTGGGGCAGTTGCTGGGCGCCGAAAGTCAGGCGACTCAGCTGCTGCAAAGTTATCAACAGCAACTCGATGCGCAGAAGGCGCGTGTGATTACGGTGCAATCAAAGCGGAAAGCACCGGGCGTGCTGTTGCTACTTGGGCATGCCGGCGGAAAACCGTTGATTGCCGGCAAAGACACCGCCGCCGATTGGCTGCTGCAACAGGCGGGCGGGCATAACCTTGCGACCCACACCGGGTACAAGCCGTTTTCTGTGGAATCCCTGGCCAGCCTCGATCCTGAAGTGCTGGTATTCGCTGACCGTGCGCTGACCGGCGAGGCGGCGAAAGCGGCGCTGTTCAAGGAAAACCCGATCCTCAATTCCAGCCGCGCGGCCAAGACCGGACGCGTGCTGGAGCTGGACCCGACGCTGCTGGTGGGCGGGCTCGGGCCGCGATTACCGGCAGCGCTGAAAACCCTGTCTGACGGTTTCTACCCGGCCAAGAGCGGCCAATGACCACGCTGGTCAAACCCCGTGGCTTGTTTATCGGCCTGATCCTGCTCTGCCTGCTGGCGATCTGGCTTTCGCTGGCGCTGGGGCCGGTCAGTCTGCCGTTATTCGACACCTTGCGCGCAGCGTTGCGCATGATCGGTGTGCCGCTGGCGCCGGACGGGCTGGAACAGGCTGAACTGATTCTCGGGCAGATTCGTCTGCCGCGTACGTTGCTCGGGCTGGCAGTTGGCGGTGTGCTGGCGTTGTCCGGGGTGGCGATGCAGGGGCTGTTTCGTAATCCGCTGGCGGATCCGGGGCTGGTCGGCGTCTCGAGTGGAGCGGCGTTGGGCGCTGCGGTGGCGATTGTCGGCGGTTCGTTTTTTGGTGGATTGCCGGAGTGGTTCGGGCCTTATCTGCTGTCGGTTTGCGCGTTTCTCGGTGGTCTGGGTGTGACGGCGCTGGTTTATCGTCTCGGTCGCCGCAATGGGCAGACCAATGTCGCGACCATGTTGCTGGCGGGTATCGCTCTGACGGCGTTGGCCAGCTCGGCGGTGGGACTGTTTACCTATCTGGCTGATGACGCGACATTGCGCACGTTGACGTTCTGGAACCTGGGCAGCCTCAACGGCGCGAGCTATGCGCGGTTGTGGCCGCTGCTGATCATCACCGCCGGTGTTGCACTGTGGCTTCCACGTCGGGCAAAGGCGCTCAATGCGTTGCTGCTCGGCGAATCGGAAGCCGGGCATCTGGGGATCGATGTCGAGCGGCTCAAGCGCGAATTGGTGTTCTGCACGGCGTTGGGTGTGGGCGCGGCGGTGGCGGCGGCGGGTATGATCGGTTTTGTCGGGCTGGTGGTGCCGCATCTGGTGCGCTTGCTCGCGGGGCCGGATCATCGGGTATTGCTGCCGGCATCGGTGCTGGCCGGGGCGAGTCTGTTGTTGCTGGCGGATCTGGTGGCGCGGCTGGCACTGGCACCGGCGGAGCTGCCGATCGGCATCGTCACCGCGTTCATCGGTGCGCCGTTCTTCCTTTATCTGCTGCTGCGAGGGCGTGCCTGATGCTGCGTGCGCACAATCTGCACATCCGCCGTGGCCGCAAGACCGTTCTGGCCGATGTCAGCCTGCAGCTCGAACCGGGCGAAGTGCTGGGTGTACTGGGGCCGAATGGCGCCGGCAAGAGCACTTTGCTCGGCGCGTTGTGCGGTGAGCTGAGCGCACACGAAGGGGAAGTGCTGCTGGACGGTGAGGCACTGAGCCATTGGGGCGGCACTCAGCGCGCTCAGCGGCTGGCGGTGTTGCCACAGGTGTCGACCCTGGATTTTGCCTTTCGTGTTGAAGAAGTGGTCGGCATGGGGCGTCTGCCTTATCAGAGCGGGCGGGTGCGCGATGACGAGATCGTCGCTGCCGCGTTATTGGCGGCCGATGCCGGGCATCTTAGTGGCCGCAGTTATCTGGCGCTGTCCGGCGGCGAGCGTCAGCGGGTGCATCTGGCGCGGGTGCTGGCGCAACTCTGGCCGGGTCAGGCGGGGCAGACGTTGCTGCTTGATGAGCCGACCTCGATGCTCGATCCGCTACATCAACACACGACGCTGCAGGCAGTGCGCGAATTTGCTGATCGTGGCGCGGCGGTGCTGGTGATCCTGCATGATCTGAATCTGGCGGCGCGCTATTGTGATCGCATCCTGCTGCTGGAGGGCGGGCGCCCGGTGGCGCTGGATACGCCGCAACAGGTGTTGCGCCCGGAATCGCTGAAGGCGGTTTTCGGTCTGGAAGTATTGGTGCAGCCGCACCCGGAGCGCGGGCATCCGCTGATCATCGCCCGCTGATGTCGTCATCGAGGTGAGGGTATGCGCAGGATTCTGCTGTTGGCGGTGTTGTGGCTTGCGGGTTGCCAGCATGTTGCGGCGCCGCCGGTCGTGGCCGAGATCCGTGATCTGCGCAGCGGCGAGCGTCTGACGGCGCAGCAGTTACTGAAGCAACTGAGCAGACCGTCGCGGCTGATCATTGGCGAACAGCATGACAACGCCGATCACCATGCCCTTCAATTGTGGTTGTTGCAGAACCTCGAAGAAACACGACCCCAAGGCAGTCTCCTGTTGGAAATGCTGACGCCCGATCAACAGTCGCGCGTCGATGACGTGCGCCATGCCGCAACGCCACCCACTGATCTTCCTGCAGCATTGGCCTGGCAGGACGGTTGGGACTGGAATCTCTACGGACCGATTGTTCGGTTTGCCCTGACACAATCCTGGCCAGTGCTGGCGGCCAATCTCGATAACATCGAAATTCGTGCGTTCTATCGTGATCCTCCGGTTTTGAGCGGTGAGCGCAGCAACGCGAAATCTGTGAAAGAGACGCTGTTGGAGCAGATCGGCGATTCTCACTGCGGCATGCTGCCGTCATCGCAAATGCCGGCGATGCTGGCCGTTCAGCAACAACGGGATCGGCGCATGGCCTCGCGTTTGTTGGCGGCGCCCGCGCCTGCGTTGTTATTAGCGGGTGCGTATCACGCGCGCAAGGATGTGGGGGTGCCGTTGCATGCGCTGGATCTGGGCGCGCCCGAAGCGCCGACGGTGCTGATGCTGGCGGAGCAAGGCAGCCAGATCACGGCGGCGATGGCTGATTATGTCTGGTACACACCGGCCACGCCGAAACAGGATTATTGCGCCGAGATGCGTAAACAGTTCAGTAAGAAATGACTTTTCCACAGGCAAAAAAAGACCCGGTAAAAACCGGGTCAAATAACCGTGATTAGCCTGATGAGGAGATAATCTGAGAGTCCGAACCAAGGGCTTTTCAGAATATCGACTGATCTCGCGATCAGTTGTGATAATCATAGCGATTCTCATTACCAAGTCAACTGCTGTTTTTTCATTTCTTTCGTTTTGTCCCGGCAATGGCGTAAACGCCCCGTGAATACGGGCGTCAGGTCTGGGCTGTGAGCTGCTTGTTGAGCTGGTCGATACGCCGCGCCATGCTTTCGATCAGGCTGTGGGCGATTTTCGGATTGGTGCGGGTCATGCTCAGAAACTGATCGCCGGGAATCAGCATTACCGTGCTTGCCTCCCGGGCTATGACCGTCGCGTTGCGCGGCTCGCCCGTGAACACAGCCATTGCACCGAATATTTCATCCTTGGGCACGTCGCCTACCTTGTGCCCGTTAACAAACGCTTCGGCGTGTCCTTCGATAATCACGAACACATGGTCGGCGTCATCGCCCTCGCGGATCAGAATGTCTCCGGCGTCGACCCGCTTGAAACCATTGGTGCTGCGAAACTCACGCGGCTTGAACTCGGCAACGGCGTGGGCCAGCAGCGCCATTTGCCCGAGCAGGTAGCGCAGAAACTGCTCCGAGCGCGATGGTTCGCCATACACATGTTGAAACAAATCACTTAGGCGATAGGGCAGTAATGTCAACGGGTTGTCTGAGTACAGCGTGCAATCCGCCCATTCCGGCCCTTGTTGCAGACCG
The DNA here is from genome assembly GCF_002112305.1 of Pseudomonas sp. R45(2017). Classification (NCBI taxonomy): domain Bacteria; kingdom Pseudomonadati; phylum Pseudomonadota; class Gammaproteobacteria; order Pseudomonadales; family Pseudomonadaceae; genus Pseudomonas; species Pseudomonas sp. R45(2017). The sequence goes on from NZ_NEHH01000009.1 coordinate 325,068, forward strand.
ATCAAATCTCCCTCGTGCCAGTAGAACAAGCCTCGACCGCTGACTCGGCCGGTGATGACACCTTGCGTGAGCAAGAACAACTGATCGTCCGGCAAGGGTGCCAACAGATCATCCGTTGCTTCCAGGTCCAGCGCTGGCCCGCACGGCGCCAGGCCCTCAAGCCATTGCGCAGGCAAGCACTGCAAGTGGTTGATCAATGCATCGGCCTGGGCCGATTGTTCCCCGAGCAGGTACATGGCGGTCAGTGCCCGTTAGTTCTTGTGGCGAGAGGAAATGGCTTCCAGCTGCTTGTTCAGCGCATCCTTGCGTTCGGGGGGAATGTCGTTCCAGTGCACATCCATCAACGCCCCTTCGATCGCGTACAACAACACCTTCGACGCCCGAAACCCGCGAGTGCGCACGGCCCGGTAGGCATCCACCGCGCCCAGGCGACGCAGATCCGAGGCGCTATGGATGCCCACGGCATGCAGCCATTGCGCCGACGTCTTGCCAAGATTCTTCAGGTGTTGCAGTTCATCATTCATCAAGCCTCCTTGCGACGGCCGAATGGTGCGTGGGCGAGCTTCTCAGGAGTGTAGCCATCAGTAGGAAAAGCGTGGTTGTTTGGTCGGATTCAACGCAAACGCTTCTAAGAAACGTCAGTTTCCGTTGATGAATCAGGATGGGGGGGGGGCGAGGGAAAATTACCAATAGCACGCAGTCCAGCGCAAAGCGGGGGCGCTGGACGGTTCAGGTTTTTAAAAGCTTCAGCGGGTGCGATAACGCAGGCGCGTACCGAAATTCATCGACATCAGGATTTCGTCGGCACTCAGCTCCGGCGGGAAGTAGGCCCCGGAAATCTGCGCATGAGCCAGGCTCGCGCCTTCCAGCGAGGCGTTGCGAAAGTCGATGCCGCGCAGGTCGGCGGAACGGAAGTAGGCGTCCCGGAAATCCACGCCATCGGCGTTCAGTTCACGCAGGTCCAGGCCGCGAAAATCACCACCAACCATGTCGATCGGACCGTCTTTCGGGCGTTCATTGTTGAAACCTGTGATGTCGTCTTTGTGCAGCAAGGCATAAAGCGGGGTGTCGAGAAGTTTCGGCTGGCTCATGTCAAATCACCTGTTGGTTTTATGACGCCAGTATAGTGCCACTATTTGACGGCCGTGAAGCGAGCGAGGGCTTCACGGCCGAAATAGTTTCTTACAGACCTGGCAGGCGCTGGCGGATCTGCGCCACGACGGTATCCAGGGTGCCGGATTCATTGGTCTGCACGCGTTTGCTGCGCAGGATTTCTTCCGGCGTCAGCGCTTCGCGGTTGGCCTGTTGTGCTTCGATCACAGCGAGGGTCGCGTCGGACGGATCCTTCTTGTCCGCCTGACGAATCGCCAGCCAGCTCTCGATCACGGCCTGCGGAGCATTGCAGTCGAGGATCAGGAATGGCGCGCCAGTGGCTTCGGCGACCTTGGCGGCGTTGTCGCGTTGTTCGCGCTTGAGATAAGTGGCGTCGATCACCACCGGGAAACCGGCGTGCAGAATCACTTCGGCGATTTCATGCAGACGAGCATAAGTCGCGGTGCTGGCTTCGGCGCTGTAGATCCCGGCCTGAACATCATTGGCAACGGTTTGCTCACCGAACAGACGTTTGCGCTCGACATCGGAACGCAGGCGGATCGCGCCCAGCGCTTCGACCAGACGCATGGCCACGTGGCTTTTGCCTACAGCGGACACGCCGTGGGTAATCGCCATGAAGCGCGAAGGAATGGTGCTGTAGCTTTCCGCCAGGTTGGCGTAGTTGCGGTACTGGCGCAGGGTGGTGGCACGCTGCACCGGAGTGGCATCGGCCGGCATGCTGAACAGTGCGACTTTCGCACGTACCAAGGCGCGGTAAGCCTTGTAGAAGTTCAGTACTTCCAGGCCTTGGTAGTCGCCGGTCAGTTCCAGGTACTGGCTGATGAAGCGACGGGCCAGGGATTTCAGGCCACGGTCTTCCAGGTCCATCGCCAGGAAACCGGTGTCGGCCCAGACGTCGGTGAAACGGAACGGTTCGTTGAATTCGATGCAGTCGAAGATCACGACTTTGCCGTCGATCAGCGTGGCGTTGCCCAGGTGAATGTCACCGTGGCATTCGCGAGTGAAGCCGTCCGCCTTGCGCTGGGCGAACAGCGGTTTCAGGCGATCGAAGCTGCTTTCGGCCCACGCTTGCAGGGCGTCGAGTTGCAGAAGATCGTTCTTGTCGCTGAGGAATGGCAGGATCTGTTCGAAATTCTGGCGCACCGGCGCCATTACGCTTTCAGGCGTGCCGGCATCGTGTTCCGCCGGGACTTTCGGCGCGTTGAGGTGGAAGCGGGCGATCTGTTCGGCCATTGCGTCGACGTGCGCGGTGGTCAGCTCGCCGTTGGCTTGCAGGGTGCTGAGCAGGCCGCTCTGCGGGAACTGGCGCATTTTCAGCAAGTATTCGATGGCCGGGCCTTCGCCGCCCAGTTGCGGAGCTTCCGCACTGCCGGTTACGGGAATCACTTCCAGATACAAATCTTCGGTCAGGCGCTGGTTCAGGCGCAGCTCTTCACCGCAGAAGTGTTCACGGGAATCAAGGCCGGTGAAATCGAGGAAGCCGAAATTCACCGGCTTCTTCACTTTATAAGCGTAGGGACCGGTGAGCAGTACCCACGAGATATGGGTTTCGATGACCTGGAACCCTTCGACGGGATGCGGGTAGAGGGCCGGGTTTTGCAGGGCAGCGATCAGGGACTGGCTCACGGACGATCCTTCAGAGACTGGGAGAAATTCAAGGCGCTCATTATGGCCGCTCGCCAGCCCGACGCAAACCTCGGAGCGCTCCTGTTGAGTATGAATAAAGTGCGTATAATCCGCCGCCATGACTCGTACTCGATCCCCCCGTACCCCTAAAAAACCAGCTTCCCGGGGCCTGCGCCCATGGTTGGGCTGGGCCCTTAAACTCAGTCTGGTCGGCCTTGTGGTGCTGGCCGGCTTCGCCGTTTACCTCGATGCCGTGGTGCAGGAGAAGTTCTCCGGCAAGCGCTGGACCATCCCGGCCAAGGTTTACGCGCGCCCGCTCGAGCTGTTCGTCGGACAAAAGCTGAGCAAGGACGATTTCCTCACCGAACTCGATGCCCTGGGCTATCGCCGCGAAGCCGTGAGCAACGGTCCCGGCGCGGCGGCGGTCAATGGCAATACGGTTGATCTGAATACCCGTGGCTTCCAGTTCTATGAAGGCCTCGAGAAACCGCAGCCGGTGCGCGTGCGTTTCTCCGGCGATTACGTGGCCGAACTCTCGGCGACCAACGGTTCGAAGCTCTCCGTGGTACGCCTGGAGCCGCTGATGATCGGCGGTATCTACCCGAAAAACCTTGAAGACCGGATTCTGATCAAGCTCGATCAGGTGCCGCCGTATCTGCTGGAAACCTTGGTCGCCGTGGAAGACCGGGATTTCTACAGCCACTGGGGCGTGTCGCCGAAATCGATCGCCCGTGCAGTCTGGGTCAACACCTCGGGCGGCAAGATGACTCAGGGCGGCAGTACGCTGACCCAGCAACTGGTCAAAAACTTCTACCTCACCAACGAACGCAGTCTGACCCGCAAGCTCACCGAAGCGATGATGGCGATGCTGCTCGAGCTGCATTACGACAAAAAGGAAATCCTTGAGGCGTACCTCAACGAAGTCTTTGTCGGTCAGGATGGTCAGCGGGCGGTGCACGGTTTCGGTCTGGCGAGCCAGTTCTTCTTCGCTCAGCCTTTGTCCGAGCTGAAACTGCATCAGGTCGCGCTGTTGGTCGGCATGGTCAAAGGTCCGTCCTATTACAACCCGCGTCGCAACCCGGAGCGTGCGCTGGAACGACGCAATCTGGTGCTCGACGTGCTGGAGCAGCAGGGCGTCGCTTCTGCCGAACAAGTCGCCGCTGCGAAGAAAATGCCGTTGGGCGTGACCACACGCGGCAAGCTGGCCGACAGCTCGTTCCCGGGCTTCATCGATCTGGTCAAACGCCAGTTGCGTGAAGACTATCGCGACGAAGACTTGACCGAAGAAGGCCTGCGGATCTTCACCAGTTTCGATCCGATCCTGCAGATGAAAGCCGAAGCGTCGGTCAACGACACCTTCAAGCGTCTGTCCGGCCGTAAAGGTTCCGACGACGTGGAAGCGGCGATGGTCGTAACCAACCCGGAAACCGGTGAGGTCCAGGCCATGATCGGCAGCCGTCAGGCGAGTTTTGCCGGGTTCAACCGGGCGCTGGATGCGGTGCGGCCGATCGGCTCGCTGATCAAACCGGCGGTTTATCTGACGGCACTGGAGAAACCAAGCCAGTACACGCTGACCAGTTGGCTGTCGGACGACCCGCTTTCGATAAAAGGCGCAGACGGACAGGTCTGGAAACCGCAGAACTATGATCGTCGCTCCCACGGCACAGTGTTCCTATATCAGGGGCTGGCGCATTCCTACAACCTCTCGACCTCGCGTCTCGGTCTGGCGGTCGGTGTTCCGAATGTCCTCAAGACGCTCGCGCGACTGGGCGTAACCCGCGAGTTTCCGGCGTTCCCGTCGATGCTGCTCGGTGCTGGCGGCATGACCCCGATCGAAGTCGCGACCATGTACCAGACCCTGGCCAACGGTGGCTTCAATACGCCGATGCGCGGGATCCGCAGCGTGCTGACTGCCGATGGCGAGCCGCTCAAGCGTTATCCGTTTCAGATCGAGCAGCGTTTCGATCCGGCCTCTATCTACCTGATCCAGAACGCCATGCAGCGGGTCATGCGTGAAGGTACCGGCAGTTCGGTTTATAACGTGTTGCCAAGAACCCTGACACTGGCGGGCAAGACCGGTACCAGTAACGATTCGCGCGACAGCTGGTTCGCCGGTTTCAGCCAGGATCTGCTGGCGGTGGTCTGGCTCGGCCGTGACGACAACGGCAAGACGCCGTTCACCGGGGCCACCGGTGCGTTGCAGGTCTGGACCAGTTTCATGCGCAAGGCCGATCCGCTGCCGCTGGACATGCCGCAGCCGGACAACGTGGTGCAGGCCTGGGTCGATTCGCGTACCGGCCAGGGCTCCGATGCCAACTGTCCGGGCGCCGTGCAGATGCCGTATATTCGCGGCAGCGAACCGCCACCCGGCGCCTCCTGCGCGGGCGAAAGCCCGGCATCGGGCGAGTCGGTGATGGATTGGGTCAAGGGCTGGATGAATTAAGCAAAGAGGGTTTCAAGTGAACAAGTGGTTGATTCCAGCGGTGACCGCCGTGGCTTTGCTCAGCGGCTGCTCCACCGTACAGCGTGGTTCGATCCCGGTTGTGGATTCCGGCACCGCCGTGTCCAACAGCGAGCGTATTTCGGCCAATGGCGGTTTCCGTCAAACGACGGTGAAACGTCCTGCACAGGCCCAGACTCAGGCGATCCCGCAAGGCGATACCGGTGTGGTAGTGATGGTGCCGGGCGGCGCAGCGGCTTCGGCACCGATCAGCTCTTCGCCGATCGTTCCGGGCCCGGCATCCGGCGGCATCACGCCGGGGCCGTATAACCCGTCGGCGGTCGAGTCGGCGCCGATCAGCTCCGGCAGCTACAGTATGCCTTCGACGCCGAGCGGCATTCCTTCGGCCAGCAGCGGCGGCGGTCTGTCTGCCGATGAACAACTGGACGGTCCGGTTCTCGCGTTGTTGAGCACTGCGCAACAGCAGCAGGCCGGTGGCGACCTCAACGGCGCGTCCTCCAGCCTGGAGCGCGCCCAGCGTGTAGCGCCGCGCGAGCCGCAAGTGCTTTACCGTCTGGCGCAGGTACGTATGGCCCAGGGCGATGCGCCGCAAGCCGAGCAGACCGCTCGCCGTGCGTTGACCATGGCCAATGGTCGTCCGGACTTGCAGGCCAGTCTGTGGGAATTGATCGCTCAGGCACGTGAGAAGCAAGGTGATTCCGCCGGCGCCACTCTGGCCCGTCAGAAGGCCAAGGTTTCGCTGTGATGGACAGTCGTTTCTCCAAAGTCGCCGATCAACTGCTGTTGATCGAGCGTGAACTGCGCGCCCAGGGCTGGTGGGATGACGTCCAGCCCTCGGTCGAAGCCCTGAGCAGTGTCGAGCCGTTTTCGGTCGACACCCTCGATTTCGAGCAGTGGCTGCAATGGATCTTCCTGCCGCGGATGAAGATGATCCTCGAACAGGATCTGCCATTGCCCAATGCCTCGGGCATTCAGGAAATGGCCGAGATGGTTTTTGCCCAGCGCAATCTGCAGGGCAAGGATCGGCAGCTTCAGGTATTGCTCAAAGAGTTCGACCTGCTGATCACCGCTTCGCGCTGAACCGAAAACTGCCAGTGGTTACTGGCAGTTTTCCGCAATCTGTTTTTGTGCCTCCGCAGTACGTTGCTGTCGCTGTTCGTCGCTCAGCCGCCGCAATTCTCCCTCCACTTCCTCCCTCAAGCGCGGATTGTTCTGCAGTTGCGCGAGATTCGTGCGTGCCTGTTCGCAAAATGCCTTGAGCTGATTCTGTTGCTCGGCCACTTGCTTTTTGACCTTGTCATCGATGGCTTTCTGATCGCCCAGCGCGCCGCTGCCAGGTAATGCGGCAGGTATTGGTGCGGGAGATGAGGGCGTCTTCACGGCGGTGGATGACTGCCCTTGTGGTGGCTGTTGATCAAAATGGGTGACGCCTTGGGCATCGACCCATTTGTAGATCTGACCGGCCATACACCAGGGGCTGGCGCCGATTAGCAGAGTTAAGAGAAGCGTTCGCATGCTGATTCCTTGGCAAAACTGCGCAATTGAAGCTAACAGAGTAGCGGTTTCCAGGTTTTTTCTTGCGTTCTCATGTGCTTACCCACAATTAAGCACATAGACGGCTTGACTTGGAGAGGGCGAAACAGAAGAATCCAAAGTCCGCTGTACAGGGACTGCCAGAAGCAGACCCTCTCGGCAGATCATGAGGCGCATATCCGCGTCGACCTGTTACACCCGCAACGCGTTACCTCGCGCTGGGTGGGAAAGGCCCGCAACACTTGGGACGATCCCAATACTTGCTCAGTCAGTGCTGACGTAGTCGGCGACCACCGTCGCTCATGCTCTGCCGAGAAGTAAACCTATTAAGACCCGTTCGCTTTTTTGTGGACGGTATTCTGGCGTTTTAGAGGTGAACAACGTGGAGCTTTTATCTGGCGGTGAGATGCTCGTCCGCTTTTTGCGTGACGAAGGCGTCAAATATATCTACGGGTACCCGGGTGGTGCTCTCCTTCATGTTTACGATGCCCTGTTCAAAGAACCGGAAGTGACCCACATCCTGGTTCGTCACGAACAAGCGGCTACCCATATGGCTGACGGCTACGCTCGTGCCACCGGTAAAGCCGGCGTGGTATTGGTGACTTCCGGTCCAGGCGCCACAAACGCCATCACCGGTATCGCCACTGCCTATATGGACTCGATTCCAATGGTGATCATTTCCGGTCAGGTGCCAAGCACCATGGTCGGCACCGACGCGTTCCAGGAAACCGACATGATCGGTATCTCCCGGCCGATCGTGAAGCACAGCTTCATGATCAAGCACGCTTCGGAAATCCCGGAAGTCATGAAGAAAGCCTTCTACCTGGCGCAATCCGGTCGTCCGGGCCCGGTCGTGGTCGATATCCCGAAAGACATGACCAACCCGGCCGAGAAGTTCGAATACATCTTCCCGAAGAAAGCCAAACTGCGTTCCTACAGCCCGGCCGTTCGCGGTCACTCCGGGCAAATCCGCAAGGCGGCAGAAATGCTCCTGGCGGCCAAGCGTCCCGTGCTGTACTCCGGCGGTGGCGTAATCCTCGGCAACGGCTCCGCGCCGCTGACCGAGCTGGCGCAAATGCTCAACCTGCCGGTTACCAACACCTTGATGGGCCTGGGTGGCTACCCTGGCACTGACCGTCAGTTCATCGGCATGCTCGGCATGCACGGCAGCTACACCGCGAACCTGGCGATGCACCATGCCGACGTGATCCTGGCGGTCGGTGCGCGTTTCGACGATCGCGTGATCAACGGCGCGCCGAAGTTCTGCCCGAACGCCAAGATCATTCACATCGACATCGACCCGGCTTCGATTTCCAAGACCATCAAGGCCGATGTGCCAATCGTTGGTCCGGTGGAGAGCGTCCTGACCGAAATGGTCGCGATCCTCAAGGAAATCGGCGAAACCCCGAACAAGGAAGCCGTTGCCAGCTGGTGGAAGCAGGTTGATGAATGGCGCGGTGATCGCGGTCTGTTCCCTTACGACAAGGGCGACGGCAGCAAGATCAAGCCGCAGACCGTGATCGAAACCCTGTGCGAAGTGACCAAGGGCGACGCCTTTGTGACCTCCGACGTGGGCCAGCATCAAATGTTTGCTGCGCAGTACTACAAGTTCAACAAGCCGAACCGCTGGATCAACTCCGGTGGCCTGGGCACGATGGGCTTCGGTCTGCCGGCCGCGATGGGTATCGCGCTGAGCTTCCCTGACACCGATGTTGCGTGTGTCACCGGTGAAGGCAGTATCCAGATGAACATCCAGGAATTGTCGACCTGCCTGCAATACGGTTTGCCGGTCAAGATCGTCATCCTGAACAACGGTGTTCTGGGCATGGTTCGTCAGTGGCAGGACATGAGTTACGGCAGCCGTCACTCGCACTCCTACATGGAGTCCTTGCCTGATTTCGTCAAGCTGGCTGAAGCCTATGGCCACGTCGGCGTGCGCATCACCGAATCGAAAGATTTGAAGTCGAAGATGGAAGAGGCGTTCGCCATGAAAGATCGCCTGGTGGTGATCGACATTTCGGTCGACACCAGCGAGCACGTCTATCCGATGCAGATCAAAGACGGCTCCATGCGCGATATGTGGCTGAGCAAGACGGAGCGTACCTAATCATGCGGCACATTATTTCCTTGCTTCTGGAAAACGAACCCGGTGCTTTGTCTCGCGTAGTCGGCCTGTTCTCGCAGCGCAACTACAACATCGAAAGCCTGACTGTGGCGCCAACCGAAGACCCGACCCTGTCGCGTCTGACGCTGACCACAGTCGGCCACGATGAAGTCATCGAGCAGATCACCAAAAACCTGAACAAGCTGATCGAAGTGGTCAAGCTGGTGGACCTGTCGGAAAGCGCTCACATCGAGCGCGAACTGATGCTGGTCAAGGTCAAGGCCACTGGCGCCCAGCGCGCCGAGATCAAACGCACCACCGATATTTACCGTGGACAGATCGTCGACGTCAGCGCCAGCGTGTATACCGTTCAACTGACCGGTACCAGCGACAAGCTCGACAGCTTCATTCAGTCCATCGGCACCGCATCGATTCTGGAGACCGTCCGCAGTGGCGTCACCGGTATTGCCCGCGGCGACAAAGTACTCAGCATCTAAACCAAATTAGCGAATGGCCTGAACGGCCTGGATATAAAGGGGAAATTCATGAAAGTTTTCTACGATAAAGACTGCGACCTGTCGATCATCCAGGGCAAGAAAGTTGCCATCATCGGTTACGGCTCCCAGGGCCACGCCCAGGCGTGCAACCTGAAAGATTCCGGTGTCGACGTTACCGTCGGTCTGCGTAAAGGTTCGGCTACCGTCGCCAAGGCTGAAGCCCATGGCCTGAAAGTGACAGACGTGGCTGCCGCTGTTGCCGGTGCCGACCTGGTCATGATCCTGACCCCGGACGAGTTCCAGTCCCAGCTGTACAAGAACGAAATCGAGCCGAACATCAAGAAAGGCGCCACCCTGGCTTTCTCCCACGGCTTCGCGATCCACTACAACCAGGTTGTTCCGCGTGCCGACCTCGACGTGATCATGATCGCGCCGAAAGCCCCGGGCCACACCGTACGTTCCGAGTTCGTGAAAGGCGGCGGTATCCCTGACCTGATCGCGATCTACCAGGACGCCTCGGGCAATGCCAAGAACGTTGCACTGTCCTACGCCGCCGGCGTGGGTGGCGGTCGTACCGGCATCATCGAAACCACCTTCAAGGACGAGACCGAAACCGATCTGTTCGGCGAACAAGCCGTTCTGTGCGGCGGTACCGTTGAGCTGGTAAAAGCCGGTTTCGAAACCCTGGTTGAAGCTGGCTACGCGCCGGAAATGGCCTACTTCGAGTGCCTGCACGAACTGAAACTGATCGTTGACCTCATGTACGAAGGCGGTATCGCCAACATGAACTACTCGATCTCCAACAACGCTGAGTACGGCGAGTACGTGACCGGTCCGGAAGTGATCAACGCCGAATCCCGTCAGGCCATGCGCAACGCCCTGAAACGTATTCAGGACGGCGAATACGCCAAAATGTTCATCAGCGAAGGCGCAACCGGCTACCCTTCGATGACCGCCAAGCGTCGTAACAACGCCGCTCACGGTATCGAAATCATCGGCGAGCAACTGCGCTCCATGATGCCGTGGATCGGTGCCAACAAGATCGTCGACAAAGCCAAAAACTAAGTCGTCGAACCTTGTATGAAAAAAACGCGGCCTCGGCCGCGTTTTTTCGTATGGGCGGGCGGTTCTGGTATAAAGCTGCATCGTTTGTGGCCGAACCGTCGTCCCAGACACCTGTCGAAAATGTCCAATCCGTTGCAAGGTACTGTCCATGAGCGAACGTCCCGAAGAGCCGAACCAGGCTTCCGACGCCGAAAGCCTGCTGCCCATCGATGAGCACATCGAAGAAGGGCATGACGCAGAAGGTCGTAAAGTCCGGCATCGTGGTATCTATCTTCTGCCGAATCTGTTCACCACTGCGAACCTGTTCGCAGGGTTCTATTCCATCATCAACTCGATGAGTGCCCAGGCTGCCTTGAGTGCCGGGGACGCGGCGAATGCGAGCAAGTATTTCGCCTTTGCCGCCATCGCGATTTTCGTCGCCATGGTGCTCGACGGCCTTGATGGTCGCGTGGCACGCATGACCAATACCCAAAGTGCGTTCGGTGCCGAGTACGACTCGTTGTCGGACATGGTTGCCTTCGGTGTCGCGCCGGCGCTTCTGGCTTTCGGCTGGGCACTGGGTGACATGGGCAAGGTCGGCTGGATGGTTGCCTTCATCTATGTGGCGGGTGCGGCGTTGCGTCTGGCGCGTTTCAACACTCAGGTGGGGACCGCCGACAAGCGCTACTTCATCGGTCTTGCCAGCCCGGCTGCTGCCGGCGTTGTTGCGGGGATTGTCTGGGCGTTCAGCGATTACGGGATCCAGGGTTCGAAGATGTCGTTCCTGGTCGCGCTGATGGTAGCGGCCGCCGGCATGCTGATGGTCAGTAACATCAAATACAACAGCTTCAAGGAGCTGGATCTGAAGGGGCGCGTGCCTTTCGTGGCGATTCTGGCGGTGGTGCTGGTGTTTGCCGTGGTGTTCAGCGATCCGCCTCGCATTCTGCTGCTGGTGTTCCTCGCTTATGCCGCGTCGGGCCCGGTGCAGTATCTGTTGCATCTTCGTCGTCACAAACACGCCGAGTGATGTAATTTCCCTCATACTCCGCAGTCTATGGTGCATCTGTCCTCCAAAGCTGCGGAGTTGCCATGCTGATCAAAGTCCCCAAAGCGTCCGACTGCCATGAGTCGGACGTCACGCCTGAATCCATTTATCTCTCTCGCCGACAATTGCTCGGAGCGACCGCGGCCGGTTTGGCCATAAGCAGTCTGCCGCGCTGGGCCAGTGCCGAAGAGGCTGCCCGCTACGCCGATGTCGAAGCCGGAAAAGCGCCCGCCTGGTTTGCCGAGAAGTTGCCCTCTGTCAAATGGGGTGCGGTGAACGTCAAGGATGAGGCGATCACACCTTTCAAGGACGCGACCCATTACAACAACTTCTATGAGTTCGGTACTGACAAAGGTGACCCGGCAGCCAATGCCGGTTCGCTGAAAACCGAACCGTGGAGTGTTGTCGTGGACGGGGAGGTGGGTAAACCGGGGCGTTATGCTCTGGAAGACTTCATGAAGCCTTACCAGCTGGAAGAGCGTATTTATCGCCTGCGCTGTGTCGAGGCGTGGTCGATGGTGATTCCCTGGATCGGTTTTCCCATTTCGGCACTGTTGAAGCAGGTAGAACCTACTTCGAATGCCAAATACATTCGCTTCGAAACCTTACAGGATCCGAAGAGCATGCCGGGACAGCGTTCGGGATTTGCCCTGATCGACTGGCCCTATGTAGAAGGCTTGCGTCTGGATGAGGCGATGAATCCCTTGGCGATTCTGGCGGTGGGTATGTATGGCCGCGAATTGCCAAACCAGAACGGTGCGCCGTTGCGTCTGGTGGTGCCTTGGAAGTACGGATTCAAGAGCGTCAAATCCATCGTGCGGATCAGTCTGGTCAGCGAGCAGCCGAAGACGACGTGGCAGAGCATTGCGGCGGATGAGTACGGGTTCTATGCGAATGTGAACCCTACTGTCGACCACCCACGTTGGACTCAGGCTCGGGAGCGGCGACTGCCTAACAGTCTGTTCAAGCCGAATGTGCGTGATACGCAGATGTTCAACGGCTACTCGGATGAGGTCGCTTCTTTATATACAGGGCTGGATCTGCGGAAGAACTACTGATGCGATATCCGATCTGGCGTGTAGGCGTTTTCCTGGCTGCGGCGATCTGGCCGCTGTTGTGGTTCTATCAGGCTTTTGCGGATCTGCTTGGGCCAGATCCGGGGAAGGTTCTGGTTGATCGGCTGGGGCTTGGGACATTGGTATTGCTGTTGATCACCCTGAGTATGACGCCGCTGCAGAAACTTACGGGGTGGGCCGGGTGGATTGCTGTGCGCCGTCAGTTGGGGCTCTGGTGTTTTGCCTATGTGGTTCTGCATCTTTGCAGCTATATGGCGTTCATTCTCGGTTTCGACTGGTCGCAACTGGGTGTCGAGCTGCGCAAGCGTCCTTACATCATTGTGGGTGCTCTGGGTTTTCTGGGGTTGTTGGCATTGGCGATTACCTCCAACCGATACAGTCAGCGTCGTTTAGGTACCCGCTGGAAGAAATTGCACCGGCTGGTGTATGTGATTCTCGGGTTGGGATTGCTGCATATGTTGTGGATTGTCCGTGCTGATCTTAAGGAGTGGGCAATCTATGCCTTTATAGGTGTTTTCCTTTTGGCGTTGCGTATTCCTCCTTTGACCCGCCGGATCTCGCGTTTGATGGGTAAAAAGCAGGTTTTTCAGGAAAAGCGAAATTAAGGGTTGACGGCAGATCCTGAGTCTCTATAATTCGCCCCACTTCCGGCGCAGTCGAAACGGAAAACTACTTGAGATTCAATGAGTTAAGTAGGTTTCGAAAGCGGGTCGCTTCAGTTCATCGAAGCCTGGAAGGAGTTGGAAATGTCGACTTGTTCGGCGCTTTTAACGGTTCGATCTTCTCGGTCGAAAGCGGAGAAAAAGAGGTGTTGACAGCAGCGTGTAACGCTGTAGAATTCGCCTCCCGCTAACGAGAGATCGGAAGC